>NZ_JBMFBT010000020.1:0-16424 GCF_048822895.1 Pseudomonas sp. P4795
GTGGGTGGATCCGTTGGGGCTAAGCTCCAACTGTCCGCCGCCGAAACAATCGTGTCGACCAGTGAAACATGGGGCAACTGGCTCGGTCCTTAAGGAAGGGGAGCCACCGCTACCAAAGATGACCGCGCAAGAGCGGCGGGCGCGGATTGATGAGTTGGCAGAGGAGAATGCCTATCGGCGTTTATATGAAATGGAAGATGCAGATAATGGAGAGCATTTTTTGGAAAAACATGGTGCTCAAACTACTTTGGGATCTCAGCTTGAAAGGTTGAATTCAGCAAGAAATCCCACCACGGGTGAAATAGAGAGATATATTGGTGGTAGAAAGGATGGGGAGCCAAAAATTCCATCTGCGGCAACACACTTTTTGAGTCATAGGGATCAGTTGAATGCGATTTATAGAGCGCAATTGATTTTTAAATATACGAATTTGCAAATTTCCAAGAGGCCTATTGATATGGGTAAGATTATTGGTGAGGGATATAAGAGGGATGGTCTTGAATATGGCAGGCAATCTAAGGCTGTGGTGATTCTTACGCCGCAGCAGCGTGTTAGGACAGCTTATGCGGAGTTTGATCAATGAAAGAATTATATAAGATCGTAGATATTAAAAATTTACTTTTTGTTTTTGATATTGAAAATACAACAAATGATGATAGAGAGCGATTGATAGTTTCAAAGGATGTGAATAGTCGGGTAGAGCTTGCTGAGTTGTTTGACGATTTTTTGCGCGCTGAGTTTTTTGATTACACAACAAGTGAGAGGGGATTATTGATCGATACTGTTAGGTATTTTTTAAATGAAGGCGACGATTTTGAACGGGTTTTTGGAAGGATGACAACCTACTTTGATGACGAGGTCGAAGACAGAGAGCAGTTTATGACCGTGCTTTTAGAATGCCTTTCAAGATATAGTCGTGAAGCTTAATGAAATGTTGTGAAGTTGGTTGGGTTTTTTGGTTAGGGGCAGCTTGTGGTTAAAGATTTTTTTCGGTTGGTTTTGTCGTTTGTTAGTCCTCGGTGTGGGGCCGGAGTCCAAGTCGGTAATGAAGTTATTTTGCAAAATGCTGATGCGAATTCTGTTAAGCCTGGAAAGTATCGGGGGGTTCATAGTTCTCGATTTTTGAGTCACAGAGCACAGATGAATACATATAACGAGGCGATGACAAGAGAGTCCAGGAAAATGCCCCGCTTCACTGGAGAAGATAGTATGGGAAATTTGGTAGTGAGAATGGAGACTGAAAATATAGGTGAAGGATATGAACCAAATCCTGCAGATCCATCTGATCCACGCTACATCTCTGAAATGTATGGTTTTGAAATGAGGTTCGATTTCGAGACGCTGAAGCCTTGGGCTCTATATCCTATAGAGAAAGCATAATGTTGATGCATCCTTATCTTGATATTCCTTATTGCCCGAGGTTATCTCACTTTCTTGGTGGGTTTGATATATATGATCGCGAGGAGAGCTTGGGAGAGGCGCTGGCTGCGTACGATCCTGAGGATCCATCAGACAGAAGTATCTTAATATCCAGATACGTAATCAAGCGGTTTTCGAAACTGAGCTATCGGCATAAATTCGTTTTGTTTGCTGTGTTGGGTGAGGCGCTTGAAGATAATGGCGATGTCTTTCAAGAGGTGCTGGAGCATGATCCATTCTCTCACTCCTTGCTACCAGATGGCTGGGATGAAATGAGTGATCCAAAGGCGTTTTTCGAAAATATGTATTATCAGTTATCCGGGGCATGGAAGGATGAGCTTTACAAAGCCAGTCAAGAAGATTTATCAACTTGCTAGGGATGACTTGGTGCTATCTACGTTTATGCAGTTTTTTTGTGGGTACTCATGAAGTAAAGATGCTGGTTGTATGAGATTTAGTTGTGTCGAATCACCGATGTCCGAGTGTAATTGCTTCTACTGGCGCCTGCGCAAACAGGCTCTCAATGACATGCACGCTATACCCCGGAATATTCTTCGCATGATGCTTCGCCTGCGAAGCCATTTCCGCCAGCAAACTCGCATCCAGTTCCGCGCAAGCTTCTGGATGCAAATGCACCACGCCAATCGACAGCGAAAGCAACGGAAATTCCTGCCGCACCCCCTGACGATTCGGCGCAATAAAACACCCAGCCTCAAGATGTTCAGGCCGGTAAAACCGTCGGCATTGACTTTGAAAGTCGTCGAGCAGTTGGTTGAGACGTTTACGCCAGTCTTCGGGCCCGAGGACAAGCAGGAAGTCATCGCCGCCGATGTGCCCGACAAAATCGCGAGAGGGGTCGACGCGTTCGTTCAAACATTGCGCCAAGCACAACAACACCTCATCCCCACGCCCATAACCATAAATATCGTTAAAGGGTTTGAAGCTATCAATATCCACGTAACAGATAATCGACTCGCGCCCCTGTTGTAGCAACCGCGTCAGGCATTGCTGAATCGGCACGTTACCCGGCAGCAGTGTCAGTGGATTGGCATACCGCGCCTGTTGGATTTTCAGTTCGGTGATCAGTTTGAGCACGTCGATCACCCGTCCGAGGCCGAGATAACCCCCGTTGAGGGTGATGATGAAGTCTTCTTCGATGCGTTGCCGGGCGCGGCTGGTGATCAGGCGGCTGACTTGTTGCAGCGACTGGCTCATTTCTACGGCGAGGAAGTCGTCGTTCATCAGGCGGCTGATCGGTTTGCGCGCGAACAGGTCGGTGGCAAACGGCTTGAGCAGTACATCCGAAAGTGAATGGCGATGGACGATGCCGCACGGTTGGCCTTGTTCGTCGAGCACTGCCAGCGAGTTGAGGTTGGCCTGGCGGCGGAAGGCTTCGAGGACGGTGGCGGTCGGGGTGTCGCGGCCGACGGCGGGTTGTTCGTTGAGCAGGGCGCTGAGGTCGCTGCCTTCGTCGGTGAGAGCAACGCTAGTGCTTTCATGTTTGGGCATCAGGGCACGGGCATCGCGCGGTGGGTGTTCCTGGGGGCGGCCGAGCAGGTAGCCTTGCACCAGGTCGACACCCATTTCGGTCAGCACGGCGAGTTCTTCTGGCAGCTCGATGCCTTCCGCGATGACTTGCGCCCGTGAGGCTTTGGCGATCTGCAGGATCGAGCCGACGAATTCGCGTTTGAGCGCATCCTGATGGATGCCGTCGATGAAGTGCCGGTCGATCTTCACGTAATCCGGGCGCAGTTCCGACCATAGGCGCAGGCTGGAATATCCGGCGCCGAGATCATCCAGCGCGATGGAGAAACCCATCGCCCGATAGTGATGCAGCGCAGTTTGCAGCAACTGGAAATCGTCGGTTGGCGTTTGCTCGGTCAACTCGATTACCACCTGACTCGGCGGAATGCCAAAGTCCTGCAGCAGTTGCAGCGTGCGCCCTGGCTGATGCGCGGCTTCGAGCAAGGATTCGGGGGAGACGTTGAGAAACAGCTTGCCCGGCAGTTGCTGTTCGTTAAAGCGTCGGCAAGCGCTCTGGCGGCAGGCAATTTCCAGTTCACTGAGCCGCCCGGCCTGTCGCGCCACGGCGAACAACGCGATCGGCGAGTGCAAAGGACTGTTGGAAGGGCCGCGAGTCAGCGCTTCGTAACCAAGAATGCGTCGCTCGGAGAGGCAGATGATCGGCTGAAACAGACTGTGCAAGCCGCTTTGAGTCAGGATCGAGCTCAAGGCACTCAGTTGTTCAGTCGTGGTCATGGCAATCTCTGGCGATAAAAAAAGGACTGGGAGCGCTCTTGTTCAGAGTTGCTCCCAGTCCCTTATTGCACGACAGATTGATGACTGTTTGATGACGATCCGTGGTTCGCCAGCACTAAATTGCCATCACCTTATTTCTTGGCCACCTGATTGCTCAGTTTCAGGTAATCCAGCAGTACGCGCCCGGTCTCGCTCAGATAAGCATCGTCTTCTGGTTTGACCTTGTCCTGCTCGGCTGCCGCCAAGGCATCCTCGTCTTCTTTCTTCAGCTCTTTGAGCGGTTCTTCGCCTTTGGCCTTGCGACGGAGGTTCTCCATCGTCAGTTGTTTGGCGTCGATGTCGGCGTGCTGGGCACGACGGTCGGCTTCGTTGAGGCTGACGGTTTTTTCTTCCATCAGTTTCTGGGCCAAGGCCAGCTTGTCGCGGATGAACACGAATTCCGCGTCTTTGCCCGAACGCACATCGTGTTCGGACTTGAGCTGCGCGATGTACGGTTTGAACGGGTCAACCGCAGGCTTGATTGCCGCTTTGATGGTGTCCCACGGCATGGCTTCAGGCAGTGCGCTTTCACCGATTTCCTTGGTGTCGATGATCGACGGGTAATCGATGTCCGGCAGTACGCCCTGATGCTGGGTGCTCTGACCGGAAACCCGGTAGAACTTGGCCAGAGTCAGTTTCAGCTCGCCATGGTTCAGCGGCTGAATGGTCTGCACGGTGCCTTTACCGAAGGTCTGGCCACCGATGATCAGCGCGCGGTGGTAGTCCTGCATGGCGCCGGCAAAAATCTCCGAAGCCGAGGCGGACAGGCGGTTGACCAGCAACGCCATCGGGCCTTTGTAGAACGCGCCCGGGTTTTCATCTTCGAGCACATCGACGCGGCCGTCGGCATTACGCACGAGCACGGTCGGGCCTTTATCGATGAACAGACTGGTCAGCTCGGTGGCCTCTTGCAGGGAACCGCCGCCGTTGTTGCGCAAGTCGATGACCACGCCGTCGACTTTCTCTTTCTGCAGCTCGGTCAGCAGTTTCTTGACGTCGCGCGTGGTGCTTTTGTAGTCCGGATCGCCTGCACGGAATGCCTTGAAGTCGAGGTAGAAGGCTGGAATTTCGATCACACCGAGTTTGTAGTCCTTGCCGTCCTGTTTCAGGTTCAGCACGGATTTCTTCACGGCCTGGTCTTCAAGCTTCACCGCTTCGCGAGTGATCGGCACGATCTTGGTGGTCTGGTCGTTCGGCGCATTGCTCGCCGGGATGACTTCCAGACGCACAATGGTGCCTTTCGGGCCACGGATCAGCTTGACCACTTCGTCCAGACGCCAGCCGACCACGTCGACCATCTCTTTGTTGCCTTGGGCAACGCCGATGATCTTGTCTGCCGGGGCAACCTGCTTGGTCTTGTCGGCCGGGCCTGCCGGTACCAGACGCACGACTTTCACTTGATCGTTATCGCTCTGCAACACGGCGCCGATGCCCTCAAGGGACAGGCTCATGTTGATGTCGAAGTTTTCCGCGTTATCCGGCGACAGATAGTTGGTGTGCGGATCGTAGGACATGGCGAAGGTGTTGATGTATGCCTGGAAGATGTCTTCCGGACGAGTCTGATCCAGACGCGACAATTGGTTCTTGTAGCGCTTGGTCAGGGTTTCCTGGATCTGCTTCGGCTCTTTGCCGGCAATCTTCATCCGCAGCACTTCGTCCTTGACACGTTTGCGCCACAGGTCGTCGAGATCAGCGGTGGATTTGAGCCAAGGGGCGTCCTTGCGATCGATCAGCAAGGTCTCCTTGGTGGTGAAGTCCATCTTGTCGACGCCTTTGTTCAGCTCTGCAAGGGCGAAGTCCAGACGCGCTTTGACGCGGTCCAGGTAGCGCTTGTAGATGGTGAACCCGGCATTGAGGTCGCCGCTTTTTAGGAAGTCGTCGAACTGAGTCTTCCACTTGTCGAATTCGGCGATGTCGCTGGCCATGAAATAGCTGCGCGACGGATCCAGCAGCTTGATGTAGCTGTCGTAGATGATCACCGAGCGCGCATCGTCGAGTGGCGGCTTGCTGTAGTGGTGACGCTTGAGCAACTCGACGACATTCAGACTGGCGATCACTTCATCGCGATCAGGCTGCAATTTGTCCCAGCTGTTGGCTGCGAATGTATTGCCCGACATCGGCAACAGGCCGATACCGAGAATAAGAGCGAGGGCGGTGCTTGGGAGCAAATGCTTCATGCTGATTCGACGCGGGGACAATTGATAACGCATATTAGGCCGTCTTTGAAGTCGCCGGTACCTCCACGCTCTGTACGAAAACAAGTGTTCAGCTTTCGTTCAGACCCCGGGGCCGGTCGCATAATGCAAAAAGCCCGACGCTACAGCTACGGGCTCAGTCCAGACTCACTATGGAGGCACTGTGAAGGCATTGCAAGGCGTTGAAGGTCAAGTGACATGGGATGAAGAGCCGAGTCCTACTTGCGATGTAGGACAAGTTCGCATTCGGGTGGCGGCAGCTGGCCTCAATCGCGCCGATTTATTACAGAAGGCCGGGCTTTATCCGCCTCCGCCTGGGGCCAGCAAGGTGCTCGGTCTTGAGTGTTCAGGGGTAATCATCGAGGTCGGAGCAGGGTCCTCCTGGCAGGTAGGCGATCGGGTTTGCGCCTTGCTGGCCGGGGGCGGCATGGCCGAAGAAGTGGTCGTCGACGGACGGCACGTGCTGCCGGTCCCGGATGGCGTTTCGTTGATCGAAGCCGCCGCGTTGCCCGAGGTGTACGCCACTGTCTGGCTGAATGTGTTTCAACTCGCTGCGCTCAAACCGGGTGAGAAGGTTCTCTTGCACGCCGGAGCCAGTGGAATCGGTTCAGCCGCCATCCAGCTGTGCAAGGCGTTCGGCAACCCGTGCTGGGTCAGCGTTGGTTCGACTGAGCGTTTGGCGTACTGCGAAACGTTGGGCGCGCAGGGCGGGGTGTTGCGGACCGACGATCTGGAAAGCCTGCGGGATTTGGGGCCGTTCGATGTGATTCTGGATCCGGTCGGCGGCAACTATTCGGCGCTTAACCTCAAGCTGCTGGCGCAGGATGGCCGCTGGGTACTCATCGGTTTGATGGGAGGCCGTGAGGCCAAGCTCGATCTGGCGCAAGTATTGGCCAAGCGCGTGCAGTTGCTCGGTTCGACGTTGCGCAGTCGTGACGATCAGTTCAAGGCAGATCTGCTCAGTGATCTCGGCCAGCATGTGTGGCCGTTGTTTGCCGAGGGGCGGTTGAAGCCACAATTGGCCAAGGCGTTCCCGGTCAAGGATGCCGAGGCGGCATTTGCCGAGTTGGCGAGCAATAAGGTGGCGGGCAAGTTGGTGTTGGTGATTGACGAAAGCCTGAGCTAACAAACAAAAGCCTGTGGGAGACTGCTCCCACAGGCTTTTTGCTTACTTCCAGAGATGGATTGGCCAGCCGGATTGTTCGGCGTGCTCGAGCAGCACCGGATCCGGATTGACCACATGCGGGAAATCCACCTTCAGCAGCAGCGGCAAGTCGTTGCGTGAGTCGGAATAAAAACTCGCGCCCTCCAGATTCTCTTCCTCGGCGTCCAGCCATTCCAGCAATCGGGTGATCTTGCCTTCGCGGTAGGTCAGCGTCCCGACGGTGTGGCCGCTGTACACGCCGTGCGCGATTTCCAGTTCGATCCCCAGCACTTCATCAATGCCCAGTCGTTCGGCGATCGGTTTGACCAGGTGCGTACCCGACGCCGAGATCACCAGAACACGGTCGCCGGCCTTGCGGTGGGCGGCGATGGTTTTGGTCGCGTCGCTGTAGATGATCGGTTCGATGAAGTCTTCCACCCACGGCCCTACCAAATGTGCGACTTCTTCCGGGGTTCGCCCGATCAGTGGCTCGAGGCTGAAGTCCATGAAGCCTTCCATGCGCAATTGCCCTTTGCTGTAGGCGTCCATCAGCTCGTTGTTCCTGCGCATGAACGATTCCGGATCGACCCAGCCCAGCCGCCCCATCTGTTCACTCCAGAGGGTGGCGCAGTCGCCGTGGATCAGGGTGTCGTCCAGATCAAAAATTGCCAGAGCCATCAGTGCAGTTCCCTCTTGAGTATCAGCAAAGTCATCAGGCTACCTCACACAGGGCCGTCGGATCGATGGAAAGTGCCAGACGCTGACCGTCGGGGTGCAGATCCGCCGCCGAGCGGTTGAGCACATCGACCACCAGTTCCACGCCACGCGCTTCGATCCGATAACGAATCACGTTGCCCAACAGACTGTGGCTGCGGATCTGTGCATCGAGTTCACCGTTCAGACTCAGCTCGATGGCTTCCGGGCGAATCGCGATGCGATGGTTGATCGGCCGCTGCAACAGCTTCGAAGCAGCGTCGGCGTCCAGCAGGTTGTAATTGCCAATGAAGCCAGCGGCGAATGCATCCACCGGCGCGGTGTAGAGGGTTTCCGCGTCGCCGCTCTGTACGATCTTTCCCTGATTCATCAGGAAAATCCGGTCAGACATGGTCAGCGCTTCTTCCTGATCGTGTGTGACAAAGATTGTGGTCAGGCCAAGTTCGCGCTGAATCTGACGGATCTGTTCACGCAGGTGTTTGCGAATTCGCGCATCGAGGGCCGACAGCGGTTCATCCAGCAGCAACAAGCGTGGTCGGGTTACCAGCGAGCGGGCGAGGGCCACGCGCTGGCACTGGCCGCCCGACAGTTGATGCGGATAACGCGCGGCGAAGTCGTTGAGTTCAACCAGTTTCAACACTTCGGCGACACGCTTGTGGCTGTCGTCGGCGTTGACTTTCTGCATGCGCAAACCGAAGGCGACGTTCTGCTCGACGGTCATATTGGGGAACAGCGCGTAACTTTGAAACACCATGCCAATCCCACGTTTCTGCGGGGTCAGTGGAACGATGTCGACGCCATCGAGCAGGATCTGGCCGCCATCCACTGGCGTCAGCCCGGCAATGCAGCGCAACAGGGTGGATTTACCGCAACCCGAGGGGCCGAGCAGGGTGACGAACTCGCCCTTGTGGATTTCGCAATTGATGTCGCTGAATACGGTTGTACCCGCGTAATTTTTTTGCAGATGTTGGACGCTGACATAGCTCATTCGCTTTTGTCCTTGTTCAAGATGTTGGCGACCCAGGTCAGGACCAGCACGAAAAAGAAATAGGAAATCACCAGCGCACTGGTGAAGTGGCCGCTGCTGTTGCGCATGTTGTTGAGGTAGACCTGCAAGGTCTCGTAGCGGGTGCCGACCAGAATGTTGGCGAACACGAACTCACCGAACAGGAACGAGAACGACAGCAGCAGCGCGACCATCAAGCCTTTGCGCAGATTCGGCAGCACCACCAGATACGCCGCTTGAAAGGTGCTGGCGCCGAGCAGTTGGGCGGCGTCCATCAGGTCACGCAGGTTGGTGGCTTGCAGGTTGTTGGTGATCGCCCGGTACATGAACGGCAGCGCCACGGTGAAGTAGCAACCGATCAGAATCCACGGCGTGCCGACCATCGCCATCGGCCCCGAGCCATAGAGCTGCAACAGCCCGACTGACGACACCACCGGCGGCACCGCGAACGGCAACAGGATCAGGATGTTCATCAACGCATCAAGTTTCGGGAAGTGGTAATGCACCACAAACAGCAGTGGCAGAATCAGCACCACCGACAGGATCAGCGCACCCACGCACACCAGCAACGACTGGCCAAAGGCGTGCAGAAAACGCGGATCGCTCCACAACTGGATGTACCACTTGAAGGTGAAGCCGCTAGGCAGAATGGTCGCCGACCAACTGCTGGCGATCGAGTAAACCAGCGTACCGACCAGCGGCAACAGCAGGATGGCGAATAGCAGGTAGACCACGACGCGGTGGTAGACGCCGGCCGGGCCGGATTCAGCGCGAGACATGGTAGCTCCTCTTCAGCAGCAGTTGATGCACGACGGTGACCACGGTCATCAGTGCCACCAGCACCACGGCCAGCGCACTGGCCATGTTTGGGTCGAGGGAAATATCCCCGGAAACCATCGCCGCAATTCGAATCGGCAGCACGTTGAAGTTGCCGGTGGTCAGCGCGTACACCGTGGCGTAAGCACCGAGGGCATTGGCCAGCAGGATCACGAAAGTGCCGAGCAGCGCCGGGGTCAGCACCGGCAAACCGATGTGCCGCCAGAACTGCCAGCCATTTGCACCAAGCAGCGCGGCGGATTCGCGCCAGTCTTCGCGCAATGCATCGAACGCCGGATAGAGCAGCAGCACGCCGAGCGGAATCTGGAAGTAGGTGTAGAGAATGATCAGCCCGGTTTTCGAGTACAGGTTAAAGTCCTGAATGATCCCGGCCTGCTTGAGCATGATGGTGAAGCTGCCATTGAAACCAAGCAGGATGATGAAGGCGAAGGCCAAAGGCACGCCGGCGAAGTTGCTGGTCATATTGGCGAAAGCGTTGACGAAGTTGCGCAGTCTCGAGTCGACCCGGCGCAAGGAATACGCACCAAGCACCGCGATGAGAATGCCGAATACGCTCGACCAGAAACTGATCTCGAGGCTGTGCTGAATCGCCTGCCGGTAAAACTTCGAATTGAAGATCTTGCTGAAATTGGCCACGCCCCAACCGAATTCTTCTGATTGCAGGCTGTTGATCATCACCCATACCAGCGGGGCGATTTCGAACACGATGAAGAACAGTGCGAAGGGCACCAGGCATAGGGCGGCGACCCATTTACCGCGCATCATCGAGTTCACTTGAGCAGCTCCCGGCACACAGGTTTGTCGTGGGGTACGCCGAGCAGTTCGCAGACCGTGCCGCAGATGTCGGTCTGCTTCGGGGCGGCATCCGGATTAAGGCTGAAGGCATCGCCAAACACAAACAGCGGCACCTGACGTTCTTCCGGCAGCAGGCCGTTGTGCGAGCGGTCGTTGTTCATGCCATGGTCGGCGGTCACCAGCACCTGATAACCAATGTCGAGCCAGCTTTGCAGGTAGTCGGCGAGGATGATGTCGGCGCTGCGCGCACTGTTGCGGTATTGCGAGGAATCGAGACCGTGCTTGTGCCCGGCGTCGTCGATGTTCATCGGATGGATCAGCAGGAAATTCGGCGCGTGGCGCAGACGCAGGCTTTCGGCGTCGGCGAACAGGTGCGAATCCGGGTAGTGATCGTTCCAGTAAAAATGACCGTGCTGGATCCGCAATGACGGATCATCGGTGTGACGATCTCGAGCGGCCACGAACGGCGAACGGTTGTACAGCTCGCTAACCCAGTGATAGGCAGCAGCGGCGGTTTTCAGGCCGGCATCCGTGGCGTAGTGATAGATGCTGCGCTGGTTGGACAGGCGCGAGACATTGTTGTGGACGATGCCGCTGTCGATGGGCGGCACGCCGGTGAGGATGCATTCGTAAAGCGGTCGGGACAGCGCCGGCAGTTCGCACTCCAGTTGGTAGAGCGCTGCGCGTCCTGCGCCGACATAAGCCTGCAGATGCCCCATGGCGTGACGCGCGACCTCGTAGTTGAGGCCATCGAGCACGACCAGGATGACGTTGTGCTTCATAGGGGCGAAAACTCCGCGAAACAATAAACCGGAAAACTCGAAATCGACACGGACCCTGTGGGAGCTGGCTTGCCAGCGAAGGCGGTATGTCATTCAACGCATGTGTTGAATGTGAAATCGCCATCGCGGGCAAGCCCGCTCCCACAGGGTTTTGCGTCAGACCCAATGTGGATCTACAGGATTACTTCATCTCTACGATGACTTCTTCGTTCCACTTCTGCGGCAGGGCCTTGGAAGTTTTTTCCCACGCATCGGCGTCTTTGATCGGCGTGACCTTTTTGTACTGCTCGTTAGGCAGCAGCTTGGCTTTCACGTCTTCCGGCAATTGCAGGTGCTCGGCGCGGATCGGACGCGCGTTGCCGCGAGCGAGGTTGGTCTGGCCGGCGTCGCTGAAGATGTATTCGCGGGTCAGCTTGGCGGCGTTAGGGTTCTTCGCGTATTTGTTGATGATGGTGGTGTAGCCGGAAATCACCGAGCCATCGGACGGGATCAGCACTACGTAGTCGTCCGGATTGGCCATCTTGGCCTTGTAGCTCAGACCGTTGAAATCCCAGACCACGCCGACTTCGATTTCGCCTTTTTCCATGGTGGCGATGGTCGGGTTGGCCATCGACAAGCGACCCTGTTTGGCGATATCTGCGAACAGCAGCAAGGCCGGCTGGATGTTTTTCTCGTCGCCACCGTTGGCCAATGCTGCGGCCAGAACGCCGTTGGCAGCTTGCGCGGCGGTGCTCACGTCACCGATCGAGACTTTGTATTTGCCGCCCTTGAGGTCAGCCCATTTGGTAGGTACTTCGGAACCGTGCAGCAGCTTCTTGTTGACGATGAATGCGATGGTGCCGGTGTAGGCCAGTGCCCAGTTGCCGTCGGTGTCCTTGGCCCAGGCTGGGATCTGTTCCCAGGTGCTTGGCTTGTACGGTTGCACTACGCCTTGCTTGACCGCGATCGGGCCGAATGCCGCACCTACGTCGCCGATGTCGGCGGAGGCGTTGTCTTTTTCAGCGGCGAATTTGGCGATTTCCTGAGCCGAACTCATGTCGGTGTCGATGTGTTTCAGGCCGTACTTTTTGGCCAGGTCTTCCCAGGTGCCTTTCCAGTTGGCCCAGTCATCGGGCATGCCGACGCTGTTGACGGCGCCTTCCGCTTTCGCAGCGGCTTCGAGGGTCTTGAGATCGGTGTCGGCCGCCATGGCGGCGGTGCACATTGCGATGGTCGAGCCTAACAGTGATGCCAGGAAAAGCTGTTTCATTCCGAAGCTCCTTGGGTCGTGTTCAACGCTGCGATTGCGGTTGTTGGTCTAGGTCAGCAATACCTGAGCCAATCTAAGGTGGCTGGATGACAATTTGATGTCGGTCATCGTCAGGCGAGTCTGTTATTTGCCCGCAATTGGCGGGTGCCCGGTAAGCGTAGACCATGCTCGAAGCCCCGGCCGGCAAGGGACTTGGCCGATGTATTGCAAGTCATGAAGACGACCGTTGGGTAGTTTTGTCATCTCTCGGTCATCTGCACTGCCTAGGCTTGCAACACAATCCGAACGGCTTGACGGCCGGTCTGTTTTGCCCCGAAACAGTGCTGGTCTAGTCCAGATAGGTAACGTTGATGCGCGATGAGGCAACCAAAGCGGTGACAGCCATTGGCCAGATTCTCCAGGAGCAACTGGACCACGGTCTGTTGGCGGCGGGCAGCAAGTTGCCGGCCGAGCGCAAGCTCAGCGAGTTGTTCGGCACGACGCGGATTACTGTGCGCGAGGCGTTGTTGCAGCTAGAGGCTCAGGGTCAGATTTACCGCGAGGAGCGCCGTGGCTGGTTTGTTTCGCCGCCGCGTCTGGCTTACAACTTGATGCAGCGCAGCCACTTTCACGCGATGGTCAGTGCGCAGGGGCGGGTGCCTTCGACCGAGGTGATTTCGGCGCGGCTGCTACCGGCGTCGGCGGCAGTGTGTGCGTGGCTGCAACTGCCGGCGTTGTCGAGCGTGATTCAGATTTGCCGGTCGCGGCGGATTGATGGGCGGCTGGTGTTGTATGTGGAGCATTATTTGAATCCGCAGTTTTTTCCGGGGATTTTGCAGTTTGATTTGAATCAGTCGATTACCGAGTTGTATGCGCGGCATTACGATTTGCACTATGGGCGGGTGCGTTTCGAGATTGTGCCGACGGCGTTGTCGGTGGATGCGGCGGCGGCTTTACGGGTTTCGGTGGGGAGCCCGGGGTTGCGGATTGCTCGGGTTAATTATGATCAGCATGAGCGGCTTATTGACTGTGATTTGGAGTTTTGGCGGCATGATGCGATTCATGTGGGCGTCGATGTCGTGTGATTGTTTTGGGTGAATAT
The DNA here is from genome assembly GCF_048822895.1 of Pseudomonas sp. P4795. Classification (NCBI taxonomy): domain Bacteria; kingdom Pseudomonadati; phylum Pseudomonadota; class Gammaproteobacteria; order Pseudomonadales; family Pseudomonadaceae; genus Pseudomonas; species Pseudomonas sp. P4795. The sequence goes on from NZ_JBMFBT010000020.1 coordinate 13,521, forward strand.
CCGGTATTACGGGTGTTGCGGATTACGGTTCCGCCCTTACGGCGGGTCACTTTGGCAAACGCCCCAAAGTAACCAAAGGTCTTTTACCCTGGCGTTCGGCCCGCTCGCTGGGGCTCGGGGTTCCTTCGTTACGGGATGCATCCGGGGGCATCGCCTCCGGTTTGCTGCGCTGCACCTCCTCTCGATGTGTTCGACTTCGTCGAACGGCGCTGCGCGCCCACCCCCGGATGCATCCCTCCACTCAGCCTGCCGATGGGTCTTCGAGATCAAGATCAAGATCAAGAGCTGCTGCCGAGCTAACGCTCATCCTGTTGAGTGGTTAAGGGCGGAGCGGGGTGGCGGTGGTTTCACTCTTTGGTTTGGCCTCCGCCTGCGGTGATGACTTGGATGCTCATTCTTGGGGTGGCCAGATCCAGGCCGGCTTCATCCAAATGGCGTTTTAGCGATAGGTTGAATGCCCGTGAAACCTCCCACTGTTTGATTGGCGCGGTTTTGAATCTTGCGCGCAGGATTGCGCTGCCGGATTCGAAGCTTTCTACGCCTTGTATCTCCAGCGGCGACCAGATGTTGCGCCGTTGCAGTGGATCGGTGCGCATCTTCTGGCCGACGTCGCGCATCAGTTTGATCGCGTCGTCGATTTCCATGTTGTAGGGCACGGCGACGCGGAAGATGGCGTAGCCGAATTCGCGTGAGTAGTTTTTGATGCTTTTGATTTCGCTGAACGGGATGGTGTGGACGATGCCGTCGATGTCGCGCAGGCGGACGGTGCGGATGGTCAGGCCTTCGACGGTGCCGAGGTGGCCGCCGACGTCGACGTAGTCGTCGATGGCCAGGGAGTCTTCGATGATGATGAACAGGCCGGTGATCAGGTCGGCGACCAGTGACTGGGCGCCGAAGCCGATGGCCAGGCCGATGACGCCGGCACCGGCCAGCAGTGGGGTGACGTTCATGCCCATGTTTGCCAGGGCGACGATCAACGCGATGATGAAGATCGCCACGAACAGGACGTTGCGGATCAGCGGCATCATCGTTTGTGCGCGAGCGTTGGCCAGGCCTTTGCGTGAGCGGGTTAGGGCGTGGTGTACGGCGGTGTCGCTGAGGATCCAGATCAGCCACGCGAAGATCAGTGTGCCGATCAGGCCGAACAGTTTGACGCTGACGTCATGCCCTTCGCCCTCGGTGAAGCCGATCAGCGACATGCCCCAGACGCGCAGGCCGAGTTCGATGAACGCCAGCCACACCAGCAGATGCGCGAGGGTGTAGAAGAAGCTTTTCAGGCGTTCAGAGTACAGCGCGTGGCGTTTGACGCCGCGTTGCGGTTTGAGTGAATGGCGGCGCACGAGGCCGTTGATGACCATGCACAGCACCAGCAACACGGTGCAGATCAGCGATTGGCGCAGGGCGGTGCTGGTATCGCCGGCGGAGACGAAGGTCGCAAACAGTGAGATGCCGACCAGCACCAGTGCCGGGATGTACCAGAACGTGCCGAGGATATCGATGGTGTCGCTGAGGGCGCGGCGCGTCAGGCGCCGTGACAGTGGCTGGTTGCGGATCAGGTGCGCGATCGGGCGGCGGAAGCGCAGGATGAACAGCCCGGTCGAGAGTGCCGCGAGGACATTGGCGATGGTCGCGGCGGTGTGCGCCAGGTGCACGCCGAGGCCTTCTACCAGGCGCGGGTCGCTGAGGGCTTCACCGAAGGCGGCGAAGCTGCCGATCAGCCATAACGGACGGAACGCCTGGTGGCGCAGGATGTACAGCGCCTTGTGCCGGTGCGGGCCGTCGAGGACGGAGAAGGCGATCACGCAGATTGCCGAGAAGCAGGTGCCGACCACCAAGGCATACGCCAGCACCATCGCCAGGCTTTTGCCCAAGGACGAAGGCAGCGCGTAGCTCATGTACACGGTGATGACCAACGCGATCAGCCACGGCCCGAGTTTGCGCAGGGCGAAGCGCAGCATGTCGAGGGCTTTGGGATGTTGCGGCAGTTCTTCGGTCAGGCCGAAGCGCATGCGTACGCGGTGCCCGAGCCAGATCAGCGCGGCGGCGAGCAGGCTCCAGACTGCGAGAATCACCGCGAAGGCGAAGATGATCGGCAGCCATTCGCTGGCCGGCAGCATTAGGCTTTTGAATTCGGCTTTCGCCAGATCGAACTCGGCTGACCAGCGATTGAGCGGGCTGTCGGCGCCGGAAAACTGCTTTTCGAAACTCGCGAGGGTGCCGCCGATCAGGCCCAGTACGCCTTCTTCCGGGGTGGCCTGGGCTTTCTTGGTCGTGTCACGGAGTTTCTTCAGATCGGTGAGCAGCTTGGCGCGTTGCTGGTCATTTTCCAGCGACTTGATCACTTCATCGAGTGACTGGCCGAGTGGCACCTGCGCTTCCGGTTGCGCCTTGCTGGAGCTGCCGAGAATACCCGGCAGGCCGACCGCGTGGGCGGGCGCCAGTGGCAGCAGCGTCATCAGGCAGATAAGAAATACAGAGGGCAGAGCAAACAGACGAGCGAACACTAGGCGGTCAACCTCGCAAGGGGCGGATCGGGCGAGTGTACGAGGCTGTCCGGGTCATTGCGAGCCGCGGCGGGTTATTCGTTCAGTTTGGCGAGGATCTTGTAGACCACGGTGGCGAGGATCAACAGCATGCCGATCCACATGGCAAACACGCCGGCGTTCTTGTCACGGAAGTTGAAACCGACCGCCAGCAGAATCATTCCGCACAGAATCGGAATCAGCATGGCGTGGAAGGAAGACATCGAGATCATTGGCGACAGCCTTGGCGAAAGGGATGATTTAAGTCTAGGTGGAATTTCAGAGTGCGGTGCTGATGTGTATCAGAAATGAGCCGGTTTGAAGATCAAAAGATCGCAGCGTGCCCCAGCACCAACAATTAAAATTGATACCCGTTTGAGCT
>NZ_JBMFBT010000021.1:0-15265 GCF_048822895.1 Pseudomonas sp. P4795
GATAGCAGTCGGTCGCGACTGACCGCTACCGGCAGAGGTTGTGTAGAAACGTTTTCGAGCGCGGTATGCAGCTAAAACTGGACTGGAAATCGCGTTGCTACGCGAAATCAACGTCTGCTGAGGTGCCGATAAATTTCAGATTCAACGTAGACGCGCGCACTTCAATTTTCGCTCCGCGTTTTTACACGCCCTGGGCAAGAAGCAGCCACTCATTGGTGTCTATCAAGACGGGGGCGATTCATTCTTGATAGCCGGTCTGCAAAAGCTAGCCGATTTTTGGACATAGCTCTTACCGTTGGTCCAGATGCCGAGCCGTGTGGGTTGTTGGCGGGTAGCCTGCGTCATTCATAGCTAAATGTTTCTGATGCGGCTTGCGATCATCATCCATTGGCTTTAGGCGATCAGCGACTGTGGAAACGATAAGATCTTAGCGATTTTCACGGCAGGATTAGCTTGATCGGCAAAGCTCTACACGCTAACGGAACCAGATTCCAACACACGGACCGTTTCCACCACCAAATCAGCAGGATCGCAATGTAACGCGCTAGCTAGGGACAGGAGTGTTTCTAATGTGGGCTGGTTATGTCCGCGTTCCATCAAGCTGATGTAATTCCGCTGATAACCACACTGAAGAGCTAGTTGCTCCTGCGTGAGGTTTGCTCGCTTTCTCACATTTCGTAAGACTAATCCAAAAGCTGTAGCGACGTTCACAAACCCCTCCATTGAGGGGAGGAACTGTGGTCCACCTTGCCGTTACAGTCTTCACAGTATAATGTGAATTTTGACCTGACCTTACAGAAATACGAGAGAACCAATGTTCAACGTAGTGGATCAATTCGGCATGCTTTGGGACGTTCTCGGCGACAGCGAGGAATTTTATGATGCAGAACGTACTGTCCGACGTGTTGAGTACGACAGAGGCGATCCGATCTTTTTAATTTTCTATTGGCATGGCGACGAGTCAAATATCAGTCGGCGGCTTTCGATTGTAGCCGATGCTCAAGAGCTTCAAAATATTACGCGCTCCTACTCATTCAGCCAAAAAGTGGGTATTGATCAAGTGTTTATCGCATTGCCAGAACGAGTCACGAAAGCGTCTCCCTGGGTAATTGAAAAGCTTATATCTGCCAGTTTCTTAATAGATCACGATACTCGAGACTTTGGGTATCGCTACGAGACGGATAAAGGGACTTATATCGACAGTTTGTCCTTTGATACATGCGGTATGGAATCATATTCGCTGTACTCGATTTGAGTGTTAAAAAAGTTGAAGCTACATTCTCCTTTTATGTGTCAGAAAATAACGTAACGAATGGCTGACGCAAAGTCATATTTTGCCATGTAACGTGCGGGGATTAACACACTATGAAATTTGCAAGGTACACAGATCAAGCGATTGCAAAAGAGGTGGGAGCGTATATCCAAGCAATACGCCTGAAAAAAAATATGAGCTTGGAAGATGTAGCAAAAGGGTCTGGTGTAAGTCGTCAGACTCTTAACCTATTGCTTAATCATGGAAAGGGGACGGTGGTAAATTTGATAGCTATTCTTCGAGTTGTGAAGGAGCTTGAGCGATTGAGTTCATTGCTGGAAGAAGTGCGCCCTAGCCCGTTGCAAATTGTCTTAATGGAAGGCCGGAAACGTCAGCGTGCTACGGGTAGTCGCAAAGCATCTGATAAGAAGGATGTCGACGTTCCTATCTCGAAAAATCGCGATTGGTAACTGAACGCGTCGGTCCGATTCAGCCTCCACTGTCACTCACTTTGTTCATTTTTTTAAAAAAAGCGCTTGACTACATTAGATCATGCAGAAACGCATCACTGACAATCCCCTCGGCACGCTGCCGGTGCAGTATCTGGCCGGGCTATTACTGTGTGGGATCTTCGTGCCATTCCAGCCGTTCCACTTCGAGCACAGCGCCGGTTTTATCGTGCCGGTGTTGTGGATGGGGCTGGTGGTATCGGTGTTGGCGACGCTGCTGCTGTATCGATTGATCGCCCGGGGCAATCTGGTGAATGTCACCAGCCTGTTTTATCTGGTGCCGGCGGTGACAGCAGTGATGGACTATTTGATTTTCGGTAATCGCCTGGCCGCGTTGAGCGTGCTGGGCATGCTGTTGATCATCGTCGGTCTGGCCTTCGTGTTTCGTAAAACCACTTAATCAACGCCCATGAAAAAGGCCCGGAAGAAAACTTCCGGGCCTTTTTTGCAACTGCAAATCAGCGCGCCGCGACTTCGACCGGCTTCACCGCCCCAGGCTTCAACACCAGCCACAACGCAATCGCAATCAACACTCCGCCATACACATGCGCCATCGACAGCGGCTCATCGAGAAACAGCGCGCCCCACAACACGCCGAACGGCGGGATCATGAAGGTCACGGTCATCGATTTCACCGGCCCGATCGAGCTGAGCAGGCGGAAGTAAATGATGTAGGCAAACGCGGTACATCCCAGGCCCAGGCCCAGCAGCGACAACCAGACATTCCAGCCACCCCAGCTGACCGGTGGCTGGGTGATGACGCTGTAGCCGAACAACGGCAGCAGGAACAAGGTTGCACCGAGCATGCTGCCCACCGCCGAAAGACGACTGTCGACGCCACCGGCCTGATCCAGCCAGCGCCGCGCGAGGAAACCGGCGAAGCCATAGCAGGTGGTCGCGAGCAGGCAGGCGAGGGCGCCCATGAGCAATTGCAGGTCGAATGCGACCGGCCCGGCCCGCGTCAGTACGCCGACACCCATCAGACCGAGGAAGACCCCGCCAAGCTTGGCCACCGTGAGTTTTTCGCTGAAGAACAATCCGCCAATCAACACGCCCATCAGCGGTGTGGTGGCGTTGAAAATCGCCGAGTAGCCGGCCGGCAGCACTTGTGCGGCGACCGAATACAAGGTCGCTGGAACGCCGGAGTTGATCACGCCCAGCAGCATCAAGGTCTTGAGCTTGCCTTTGAAATCCCAGCTGATGCGCATCAGCCCGAGGATCACCAGCAACCCGACCGCCGCAATCGAGACGCGAAAAAATCCGGTAGGAATGGTGCCGACCACCGGGGCGATGATGCGCATGAACAGGAAGCTGGCGCCCCAGATGGCGGCCAGCGACAACATGCGGAAAATATCAACGGGGCTCACGGGCCACTCCTTCCATGATCGGGACGAGAGTGTTGCCGAGCACTCAAACGATGGCAACCGCTAATCGGGCATTTAATTTTCTCCGCCGGTGGTCGCATCGAACAAATTCGCCGTTACGGGCCATACGGTCGCGCATCTGGCACAAATCGCGCTTCACCTGCACGCACATCCATGGCTAAGCTCAGGCATTCGAGCGCAGGTTTCAATTCCCGCAGAGGTCTTATCTATGCCGCAGCAATGGCCAGCCACCGACATCGCCCGTCTGATCCTCGATGGCTTCGACGATTACCGTGAGCATTTCCGCCGGATTACCGATGGCGCGCGGGAGCGGTTCGAGAATGCGCGCTGGCAGGAGGCGCAAACCGCGTCGGCGGCGCGAATCAATCTGTACGAAGAAAAGGTCGGCGAAACCATCGGTCGCCTGCGCGAGCATTTCGCGCCGGACACGCTGAACGACGTCACCTGTTGGCCGCTGGTAAAAAGCGCCTACATCAGCATCATCGACCTGCGCTTCGACGATGAGCTGTCCGAGACCTGGTACAACTCGATTTTCTGCGGGCTGTTCAGTCACGACCTGATCAGCGACGGCTGCATGTTCATCCACACCACCCGCCCGAGCCTGCGCCGCGCGCGTGCCGCGCAAACCCGCACCTACAAGCCGCAAGGCCAGTTGTCGGACATGCTCGCGAGCATTTTTGACGATTACCGTTTCAACGAGGCCTACGCCGATCTGCCGCGCGACTTGCAGCGTCTCGAAGCGCAACTGCGCGAGAACCTGCCGGACTGGGTGTGCAAGGACCCGGAGCTGAGCGTCGAGCTGTTTTCCTCGGTTCTATATCGCAACAAAGGCGCGTACCTGGTCGGGCGCATCTACACCCGCGACGAGCAGTGGCCGCTGGTGATTCCGCTGCTGCACCGCGAGGGGCGCGGGATTCAGATCGATGCGCTGATCACCGACGAAGCCGACGTGTCGATCATCTTCTCGTTCACCCGCTCGTACTTCATGGTCGACGTGCCGGTGCCGGCGGAATTCATCGGCTTCCTGCGGCGCATTCTGCCGGGCAAGCACATTGCCGAGCTGTACACCTCGATTGGTTTCTACAAGCATGGCAAGTCGGAGTTTTACCGCGCGTTGATCAATCACCTGGCCAGCACCGATGATCAGTTCATCATGGCGCCGGGTGTGCGCGGCATGGTGATGAGCGTGTTTACCCTGCCGGGCTTCAACACCGTGTTCAAGATCATCAAGGATCGCTTCTCACCGTCAAAAAACGTTGACCGCGCCACGGTGATCGAGAAGTACCGACTGGTGAAAAGTGTCGATCGCGTCGGGCGTATGGCCGATACCCAGGAGTTTGCAGACTTCCGTTTCCCGCTGAGCAAATTCGAACCTGCGTGCCTCGCGGAATTGCTTGAAGTCGCAGCGTCGACGGTGTCGGTGGAAGACGAAACGGTGCTGATCCGCCACTGCTGGACCGAGCGCCGCATGACGCCGCTGAACCTGTATCTGGAAAACGCCAACGACGCGCAAGTGCGTGAGGCTCTGGAAGATTACGGCTTGGCGATCAAGCAACTGGCGGCGGCGAATATCTTTCCTGGCGACATGCTGTTGAAGAACTTTGGCGTGACCCGGCATGGGCGGGTGGTGTTTTACGACTATGACGAAATCTGCTTTCTGACTGAGGCGAACTTCCGGCATATCCCGGCACCGCGTACGCCAGAGGACGAAATGGCTTCGGAGCCGTGGTACTCGATCGGGCCGCTGGATGTATTTCCCGAGGAGTTTCCACCGTTTCTGTTCGCTGATTCGGGGCAGCGTAAATTGTTCGATCAGTTGCATGGCGAGTTGTACAACGCCGATTACTGGAAGAGCTTGCAGGAGGCGATTCGGGCGGGGAAAGTCATCGACGTTTTCCCCTACCGGCGCAAAGGCCTGGATAACGAGTAACGGCTTCCCCCTCACCCCAGCCCTCTCCCCAGGGAGAGGGAGCCGACCGAGGTGTCTGGCGTCAAACATCGACCTGAAAAATCTTGGCGATTATGGATTCGAAGACACTCGTTCAGGTCGGCGGAGTTCGTAAAGTCGACTCCGTCGGTCCCCTCTACCCCTGGGAGAGGGCTAGGGTGAGGGCAGGCAATTCCCCTGACACGCCAAACATCGAACAAATCTGCGACAATCCGCAACCTGCGCCTTTAGACGACCGAATTGCCTACCCGATGACCGAAGAATCGCCCTCCATCGACAAACTGCTGAAAAATCTCGATCACGCCATGCTCGCCGACCGTCACCGGCTGAGGCGGCAGTTGCTTGAGCTGCGCAAGAAACCCGACGAGGCCAAACTGGCCCAGTGGGTGGCGCGTATGCAGGCGTCCTGTGATCAGGTACTGGCGCGCAAGGCCAGCCTGCCGGTGATCCGTTACGACGACAGCCTGCCGATTGCGGCCAAGCGTGACGAAATCAAGAAGGCGCTGGAACAGCATCAAGTGCTGATCATCGCCGGCGAAACCGGCTCGGGTAAAACCACCCAGTTGCCGAAAATCTGTCTGGAAATCGGTCGCGGCCAGCACGGCATGATCGGCCACACTCAGCCACGGCGGATCGCTGCGCGCAGCGTCGCCAGCCGGGTTGCCGAAGAACTCGGCACGCCGCTTGGCGCGTTGGTCGGTTATCAAGTGCGCTTCGAGGATCAGAGCGATTCCAGCACCCTGATCAAACTGATGACCGACGGCATCCTGCTGGCGGAAACCCAGAATGACCGGCATCTCGAACGCTACGACACGATCATCGTCGATGAAGCCCACGAACGCAGTCTGAACATCGACTTCCTGCTCGGCTACCTGAAAACCCTGCTGCCGCGCCGCCCGGATCTGAAGGTCATCATCACTTCGGCGACTATCGATCTGGAGCGTTTCTCCAAGCATTTCGACGATGCGCCGATTGTCGAAGTCTCGGGCCGCACGTTTCCGGTGGACACTTGGTATCGCCCGCTGACCCTGGAGCAGGACGAAGAGGGCAACTGTGTCGAAGACGACCTGACGGTGGATCAGGCGATTCTCGCCACCCTCGACGAAATCGCTTCTTACGAACGCAGCGAACGCCGCAGTCCCGGCGATGTGCTGGTGTTCCTGCCCGGCGAGCGCGAGATTCGCGACGCCGCCGACATGCTGCGCAAGGCCCAGCTCAAGCACACCGAAATCCTGCCGCTGTACGCGCGCTTGTCGCCGGCCGAGCAGCAGCGGATTTTCCAGTCGCATCCAGGCCGTCGCGTAGTGTTGGCGACCAACGTTGCCGAGACTTCGCTGACCGTGCCGGGCATCCGTTACGTGATCGACAGCGGCACCGCGCGCATCAGCCGTTACAGCTATCGCGCCAAGGTGCAGCGCTTGCCGATCGAGGCGGTTTCCCAGGCCAGTGCCAACCAGCGTAAAGGGCGCTGCGGCCGGGTTGAGCCGGGCATTTGCATCCGCCTCTACAGTGAAGAAGATTTTATCGGGCGTCCGGAATTTACCGATCCGGAAATCCTGCGGACCAACCTCGCCGCCGTGATCTTGCAGATGCTCCATCTGCGGCTCGGCGAGATCACCGATTTCCCGTTTATCGAGCCGCCGGACGGCAAGGCGATCAGCGACGGTTTCAACTTGCTGCAAGAACTCTCGGCGGTGGATCGCAACAGTCAGCTGACGCCGCTGGGTCGCCAGTTGGCGCGCCTGCCGGTAGACCCGCGCATGGGCCGCATGCTGCTCGAAGCGGCCAAGCTCGGCAGCTTGCAGGAAGTGTTGATCGTTGCCAGCGCAATGTCGATTCAGGACCCGCGCGAGCGTCCGCCGGAGCGTCAGCAAGCCGCCGATCAGGCTCACGCGCAATGGAAGGACATCGACTCGGACTTCGCCGGGCTGGTCAATCTGTGGCGCGGTTTTGAAGAACAGCGTCAGGCGTTGACCGCCAGCCCGCTGCGCAACTGGTGCCGCAAGAATTTCCTCAACTACTTGCGCCTGCGCGAGTGGCGCGATTCGCATCGTCAGTTGAGTCTGATCTGCCGCGACCTGCAATTAACGGTCAATAAAGAGCCGGCGGATTACCCGAAACTGCACAAAGCGGTGCTGGTCGGTTTGCTCAGCCAGATCGGCCAGAAAACCGAGGACGGCGATTACCTCGGCGCGCGTCAGCGGCGGTTTTGGATTCACCCGTCCTCGGGCATCGGCAAGAAGCGCCCGCAGTGGGTGATGGCTGCCGAACTGGTGGAAACCACCAAGCTTTACGCGCGCATGGTGGCGAAAATAGACGCCGACTGGATCGAGCCACTGGCCGGGCATCTGATCAAGAAAAACCACTTCGAACCGCACTGGGAGAAGAAGCGCGGTCAGGTCGTGGCGTTCGAGCAAATCACCCTGTTCGGGCTGATTGTGGTCGGTCGTCGGCCGGTGCATTACGGGCCGGTCGATCCGGTGGTGTCGCGTGAAATGTTTATTCGCGAAGGCTTGGTGCGCGGCGAGATTCAGTCCCGCGCCAGGTGCCTGAGTGCCAACAAACAATTGCTCGAACAGCTTGATGAACTGGAAGCCAAGGCTCGGCGTCGCGACATTCTCGCCGACGAAGAAACGCTGTTCGCTTTCTACGACGCGCGCTTGCCGGCGGAGATTCACCAGACCGCGACCTTCGACAGTTGGTATCGGGTGCACAGTCAGAAAGATCCGCAACTGTTGATCATGCGCGAAGAAGACGTGCTGGCCCGCGAGGCCAGCGAAGTCACCGCCCAGCATTACCCGGACACGCTGCACATCGGCGATCTGGAACTGGCCCTGAGTTATCACTTCGAGCCCAATCATCCGCGCGATGGCGTGACCCTGCGGGTGCCGGCGCCGCTGTTGCCGATGCTGCCGCCGGAACGCCTGGAATGGCTGGTGCCGGGGATGATCGAGGCCAAGTGCATCGCCCTCGTGCGCAATTTACCGAAAGCATTGCGCAAAAATTTCGTGCCGGTGCCGGACTTCATCAAAGCTGCGTTGCAACGCATGACCTTCGCCGAAGGCTCGTTGCCGCAAGCGCTGGGCCGCGAATTGCTGCGCATGACCGGCGCGCGGGTCAGCGATGAAGCCTGGGCCGAGGCCGAGCAGCAGGTCGAAGGGCATCTGCGGATGAACCTGGAAATCGTCGACGGCCAAGGCAAGTTCCTTGGCGAAGGACGCGATCTGGCCGAGCTGACTGCACGCTTCGCTGAAGCCAGCCAGGCTGCGTTGGCCGTGCCGCAGAGTGCGAAAAGTCAGTTGCCGGTGGAGGCCAAGGTCTTCGCCCCGGTGGCGGAAAAGACGCAGCAGAAGATCGCCGGGCTGTCGATGACGGTGTATCCGGCGCTGGTGGAAGAGGGCGGCACGGTCAAGGAAGGGCGTTTCTCGACGCCGGCCGAAGCCGAGTTCCAGCATCGCCGCGCCTTGCAGCGCCTGCTGATGCAGCAACTGGCCGAGCCGGCCAAGTTCCTGCGCGGCAAGTTGCCAGGCATGACCGAGCTGGGCCTGATGTATCGCGAACTCGGGCGGGTCGACGCACTGGTCGAAGACATTCTGCTGGCCAGTGTCGATAACTGCATTCTTGAGGGCGAAGACCCGTTGCCGCGTGACGGCGCTGGTCTCGCAGCACTCGCCGAGCGCAAGCGCGGTGGCTGGACCGAGCACGCCGAGCGCGTGGCGCGCCTGACCCTTGAGATCCTGAAGATCTGGCACGGTCTGCAAAAACGCTTCAAGGGCAAGATCGACCTCGCGCAGGCTGTGGCGCTGAACGACATCAAGCAACAGCTGAGCAATCTGGTGTATCCGGGGTTCGTCCGGGAAACGCCGATGCAATGGCTCAAGGAACTGCCGCGTTACCTGAAAGCGGTCGAGCAGCGTTTCGAAAAGCTTGGCGCGCAGGTGCAGAAGGATCGGGTCTGGAGTGGCGAACTGGCTGGCCTATGGGCGCAATACCAGACTCGCGCGGCGAAACATGCGCAGGAAGGCAAACGCGATCCGCAGCTTGAGCTTTATCGCTGGTGGCTGGAGGAATACCGGGTTTCGCTGTTTGCCCAGCAGTTGGGGACAAAAGTACCGATCTCCGACAAGCGCCTGAACAAACAATGGAGTCAGGTCGAACCCTGATTTGCGTCTGGCAATAATCCTGTAGGAGCTGCCGCAGGCTGCGATCTTTTGATTTTGCTTTTAAACAACCAAGATCAAAAGATCGCAGCCTTCGGCAGCTCCTACAGGGATAACGTTTGCTGGAGATGGGGCCAAAAGCCGAGGTTTATGGCAAACTTCGCCCCCATAAACACCGGTTTCGCGACCCAGAGCCTTTGGCCCGGTCGCGTAGTGGAATAAAGCGATACCAGGTTTGCGTCCCCCGGATGGAAATAGACCCTTTATGTGTTGGTACGTCGGTGCCAGCGCTTTCTGCCTGAACAGATCAGAGAAACGACCATGCATAATGTCGTCATCAGCGGCACCGGCCTGTACACCCCGGCCAACAGCATCTCCAATGAAGAGCTGGTGCAGTCTTTCAATACCTACGTCGCGCAGTTCAACGCCGACAACGCTGACGCTATCGCCAGCGGCGAAGTTCAGGCCCTGACCGAATCCAGCGCCCCGTTCATCGAAAAGGCTTCCGGCATCAAGAGCCGCTTTGTCATGGACAAGGAAGGCATTCTTGACCCGGCGCGCATGGCGCCACGTTTGCCAGAGCGTTCCAACGACGAATGGTCGGTGCTCTGCCAGATGGCCATCGGCGCTGCCGAGCAAGCCTTGCAGCGCGCCGGCAAGACTGCCGCCGACATCGACGGCGTAATCGTCGCCTGCTCGAACCTGCAACGTGCCTACCCGGCCATCGCCATCGAAGTCCAGGAAGCACTGGGCATTCAGGGCTACGGTTTTGACATGAACGTCGCCTGCTCCTCGGCGACCTTCGGCATCCAGCAAGCGGCCAACAGCATCCAGCTCGGCCAGGCCCGGGCGATCCTGATGGTCAACCCGGAAGTCTGCACCGGTCACCTGAACTTCCGTGACCGCGACAGCCACTTCATCTTCGGTGACGCTGCGACTGCGGTGATCCTCGAACGCGCTGACCTGGCGACTTCCCAGCACCAGTTCGACGTAGTCAGCACCAAACTGCTGACCAAGTTCTCCAACAACATCCGCAATAACTTCGGCTTCCTCAACCGCGCGGCGGAAGAGGGCGTCGGCGCCCGCGACAAGTTGTTCGTGCAGGAAGGCCGCAAGGTGTTCAAGGATGTCTGCCCGATGGTTGCCGAGCTGATCGCTGAGCATTTGCAAGAGAACCAGCTGAATGTCGGCGACGTGAAACGCTTCTGGCTACATCAGGCCAACCTGAGCATGAACCACCTGATCGTGCGCAAGCTGCTCGGTCGCGAGGCCACCGAAGAAGAAGCGCCGGTGATCCTCGACACTTACGCCAACACCAGCTCCGCCGGTTCGGTGATTGCGTTCCACAAGTATCAGGATGATCTGGCCTCCGGTTCGCTGGCGGTGCTGAGTTCGTTTGGTGCGGGTTACTCGATTGGTAGCGTGATTCTGCGCAAGCGCTGATTGACGCGGTTCCTTTGTGGCGAGCTCGCTCGCCACATCGTATTTGCGCCTGAATTGATTCGAGGTCTGAATGCCCGTAGCGGATGACGGAAAATTGCTCGAACGCCTGCTCGCGGGCGAACAACAAGCCTTCAAGGAACTGGTCCGCACCTACCAAAGCCCTATGCGCGCGGTGGCTTATGCGATTGTCGGCCAGCGGCATGTCGAGGAAGTGGTGCAGGACGCCTGGCTATCGGTGGTTCGACACATCGGCAGTTTCGAAGGTCGCTCCAGTCTCAAGACCTGGCTGCTGACCATCACTGCCAACTCGGCCAAGAGCCGTTACAAGCTCAACCGTCGCGAAGTGTTGCTCGACGATTTGCCCTCGCCCCATGGCACCATCGATGACGACCGCTTTTCACCCGGCGACGGCCACTGGCTGGTCGCGCCATTCGCCTGGCACCAGGACACTCCGGAAGCCTTGCTCACCGAAGGCGAGTTGCGCGAATGCCTCGAGCACACGCTGCTCAGTCTTTCGGAGTTGCAAAGCAGTGTATTGCTGCTGCGTGAACGGCAGGGGCTGGAGCTGGAGGAGATCTGTAATCTTCTGGAGATATCGCTCTCCAATGTCCGTGTGCTGCTGCATCGTGCACGTTTGAAGGTCTTCGCCACCGTGGAACATTTTGAGGAGACGGGAGAATGTTGACCTGCAAGGAGCAAGTGGCCCGCTCCAGCGATTATCTCGACGACCAACTGAGCTTTCGCGAAAAGCTGATGGTGCGCCATCACCTGATGTTCTGCCCCAACTGCCGACGTTTCATGCGCCAGATGCGCGTGATGCAGGCGACGGTGAAGGCAATGCCGGAAAAACCGCTGGAAGAGGATGTGGATGCACTGGCCGAACGGCTGGCAGCGCTACGCCGAGAAGACAACTCCTGAGCCCTCGCCACAGGTGCAATAGCCCGGCGCGGGTGAAACGAACGGATGATGGGGATCGTTCCGCCCACGCCATGCTAATGATGCGCTTTCTTAGAACTTGGCTTCCGCATCCAGCTGCAGGGTGTTGGCATCTGCATCACGTTGGGTACGGCTTGCAAAGTCGGCCTTGGTCAGGAAGTACGTGGCGCCAACGGCGAAGTTCTTGTCGATGTCGTAGCCGACCTTGAGCTTGTGACCGCGTGAACCGGTGGTGCCGTTGGCGAAGTCCGAATCGGTGAACGCACCGACCACAGCATTGCGCTGCACGTCACGATAGTTGTAGTCGAGGTTGAAGCCGAAGACTTTCGACTTGGCACCCAGCAACCATGCAGTGTCCTGATCGGTCACAGCGTCGTTGTTCTTCACGTATTGGCCGTAGAACGACAGCGGCATTGGCAGACCGCCGATGTCGAGCTGGCTGAAACCTTCGTACAGACGGAATTCGTTGTTCGCCGAGTTGCCGTTGACCGACAGTGCACATGGCGTCGACGTGCCGGTGCAACGGCTGTCTTCGTCGTTCTGGTAGGCGTAGACGCTGCCGCCCACGGTCAGTTTCAGGTTGTCGGTGATAGCCAGGCGGCTGCCCAACTGGCCAGAGGTCAAGCGCAGGTCGTGGCGGAACTGCACGCCGTCGCCGTCAACGTTGTCCTTGAGGTTGTAGTTGCCCAGGCTACCGAACAGTTCGGCGCTGTTGCCCAACGGATACTTGTAGGTGACCGCCAGACCTTCCGGGTTGATGTCGCCATCCCAGATCACGTCACCCATGCTGACCCACGGTTGCAACATCTTGCCGCCGATCACGTGCAGGTTTTTGATTGCGTCAGGGTGGTAGTCGATGTAGCCCAGATCGAGCCAGATCTGCTTCTTGTCGAAGTAGTTGTCCTGATCCTGGTTGGTCGAGCGTGCATCATCGCCGCCGCCAGTGGCGATACGAATGCCGGTATCGACTTGCGGGTTGATTTCAGTGTAGGCACCGAGACGGGCACGGATGCGCTGACGATCCTTGTCGCGGCCGCCATTGTTCGGCTCGCCATCGATCTTGATGGTTTCCTGGCGGATACGCACGTCGCCCTTGAACTGGGTCTTGGCAGCCCACGCCAGTTTCTGGTCGAAGGAGCTGAGCTCGTTGGTTTTCTTCGCGGTCGCCGCGATCTGCTCGTTAGTCTCTTGCTGCGCCTGCTGCGCGATTTGCTGGGCCTTCTGATCCCTGGCCAGTTCGGTTTGCAGTTCAACGTACTGCGCCTGGGAAATCGAACCGTTAGCCTTGAGCATGTCGAGCAGTTTGGCGTCGACTGCGGCACTGGCCGGAACGCTCATGGCCAGCAACAGGCCACCGCACAGGGCCGCCGCAGTTTTCGTGGAAGCAAGACGCATAGCAATCTCCGAAGATAAGAGGGATGGCTGAACCATCCTGGGCACAACCGACGGTTTAACGGTCGGAAAACAGTGGCCGGCTAGAACCCGGCGCTCTAAAAACAGGCGCCAGTATCGCGATGGTTTATGACAGAGCAGTGGCACGATGATGGCAGGATGATGACGATGCGAATTTGGCGAGAACTATCGGGCTAGAGCGCTGTCCTGCGATTGCTCGTGTGCTTTGCGTGGGCAATCAGCGATACTCGGCGAGCTGTCATGCCAGGAACCGGAGTGGAAAATGCCGCTGCAACGTCTGCACAAACTGTCGGAAATCGCATCGGCTGCATGGGATGCTCTAGTACCGGAAAACCAGCCGTTTCTGCGCCATGCATTCCTCTCATCACTCGAGGACAGTGGCAGTGTCGGTCCACATTCAGGCTGGCAACCGGAGCATTTGCTGCACGTCGAAGACGGGCGTTTGCTCGCCGCGTTACCGAGTTATCGCAAGTGGCATTCCTACGGTGAATACGTGTTTGATCACGCTTGGGCCGACGCCTGCGCGCGTGCCGGCATCGATTACTACCCCAAGCTGTTAACCGCTGTACCGTTCAGCCCGGTCAGTGGGCCGCGCTTGTTGGCGGCGAATGTCGAGGACGGATTTGAGCTGCTCAAGAGCCTGCCGGGTTATCTGGAAATCGAAGAACTTTCCAGCGCGCACATCAACTTTACCGACGCGTTCACCGACGCCGCGATGGCCGAGCAACCGGGCTGGCTGCAACGCATCGGCTGTCAGTACCACTGGCAGAATCGTGGCTATCGCGACTTTCAGGATTTCCTCGACGTGCTCAGTTCGCGCAAGCGCAAGCAGATGCGCAAGGAGCGTGGGCAAGTGGCGGGGCAGGGCTTCGAGTTCGAATGGCTGGAGGGCCGTGAGCTGGACGAGGCGCAGTGGGATTTTGTCTACGCTTGCTACGCCAATACTTACGCGGTGCGTCGGCAAACGCCGTATCTGACGCGGGAGTTCTTCAGCCTGTTGGCGGAGCGCATGCCCGAATCGATCCGTGTCGTGCTGGCCAAACACGGTTCACGGCCGGTGGCCATGGCCTTCAGTCTGGTCGGTGGCGACAGTTTTTATGGGCGCTACTGGGGCTGTCTCGCCGAGTACGATCGACTGCATTTCGAAACCTGTTTCTATCAGGGCATGGACTACGCAATTGCCCAGGGTTTTCAGCGTTTCGATGCTGGCGCGCAGGGTGAGCACAAGCTGATTCGCGGCTTTGAACCGGTGATCACCCACTCATGGCATTACCTGCGTCATCCGGGTCTGAAAGCGGCGGTCAAGGATTTCCTGCAGCAGGAGCGTGCCGGAGTTCTCGCTTACGCGGAAGAAGCGAGGAGCGCGCTGCCTTATCGGCAAGCGTGATCCTCGCCAATATCTTCAACGGTCCTCGTTGCCCAGCCAGCGATAAGTCACCCCGCCAATCACCGCACCCAGCAGCGGCGCAACCCAGAACATCCACAACTGCGCGATTGCCCAGCCGCCGACGATCAGCGCCGGCCCGGTGCTGCGCGCCGGGTTGACTGAGGTGTTGGTGACCGGGATCGAGATCAGGTGAATCAGGGTCAGCGCCAAGCCGATGGCAATCGGTGCCAGTCCCGCTGGAGCGCGTTTATCGGTGGCGCCGAGGATGATCACCACGAACATCGCGGTCATCACCAACTCCGTGACAAAGCCGGCCGCCATCGAGTATTTGCCCGGCGAATGCTCACCATAACCGTTGGAGGCCAGCCCTGCGCCGAGATCAAAACCTTCCTTGCCGCTGGCGATGTAGTAGAGCAACGCCGCTGCGAGAATCCCGCCGATCACCTGAGCGATGATATACGCGGGCAGCTCTTTGGCCGGGAATCGACCGCCGACAAACAGACCCACCGATACCGCCGGATTGAGATGACAACCGCTGATGTGACCGATGGCGAACGCCATGGTCAGCACCGTCAGACCAAACGCCAGCGCCACTCCCAGCACGCCGATACCCAACGGTGAAGACGCGGCAATCACCGCGCTGCCGCAACCACCCAACACCAGCCAGAACGTACCCAACAACTCAGTGACTGAACGCTTGAACAGTGACATGAGAGAGTCCTTGATAGCCGTGCTATCGAGACTGTATTGCGTTGTGCATCCTGCAGACTTACTACAGGTTCCATTCCGGAGCCTTGGCTGAGTACAGCAGGCTTTGTGCGGATTTCCAGCA
>NZ_JBMFBT010000022.1:0-14385 GCF_048822895.1 Pseudomonas sp. P4795
GCCGAGGCTGTGTAAAAACGTTTTTCAGTGCGAGTGGAGCCCAGTGTTGGACTGAAAATCGCGTTTCTACGCAAAATCGAGATCGGCTGAGCAGCCGATAATTCTCAGATTTCGCATAGACGCGCAAACTTCAATTTTGACGAAGCGTTTTTACACACTCTGGGCCGATAGCGGTCATACCTCCTGACCGACCGACTGCCCTTCATGGTCTCGACTTAACTCGCGCCTCTAGACGTCGCGAGTCCAAGCCGACCCATTAACATAATTGATTACCAAAGTGCTGCACGACGTTTCGCCTGTTTTCCTCGCTCACGTTCTGTGCAGTCAAGTCGATGGCGGCGAACTCAATTTTTCATTCTTTACCGAAAACGGCTCTTGCCAGTTTCTGCATGCGTCCCTTGTTCCCATGCTGCTCGGACAGGTTGCTGTAGATATTTGGGAGGCGCTCCTTAAGCTTGGTTACCTGGGAAGCGTACGTGTCTTTATGTTCATTAGAAATTTTCCACTCAGCGAATTGAGACGCTCTTGAATCTATAAAACTCGCTGCGGATCTTGTGTCCTCAGGGGCACTGTTAATCTGTAGTAGTATTTGAAGAAGGCGTTCCTCCTCTTCAGGTGTTCTAGGAGTGATGCTCGGCAACAGCTCGCCGTATTCGCCCAAGATAAGGATTGAGGCCTCTACAGAGACCTTGAGATCGTATACAAATGGTCGAAGCATGGTGCCAATAATGGCCCGGGTGTCTTTTTCAAAGAGGTTGAGCAGTAACTTTGAATTCTGAATGCTCGTGGAGGTCGGTTTGGCGAACGTCGCTTGTTTAACTGCATCTGTAAGCCAGGCCGACACGGCTTGGTGAGCTGACGTCTCACCAGCAAAATCGATTTTGTGGTCGATCATGTATTTCAATGCAGTTCGCTCATTGGTGCTGGCAGCTTCAATGATGTTCATCCATCCAGAAGCATCAATACCTTTCCCAAAGCTCCGGTCAAGTATGGCGGCTCGCAACTCCAGCAACTTAGCGTTGGATCCCTCAAGGGCGTGGCTCAAGAATAGCGTGTCGATATCTGGGAGCGCCGGTACTTTCTCGGATGCCAAGTTGAACGAGGTGAACCAATCAAGGAATTCATTATCCGTTAGGTCGTAGCCACTTAACCTATCCGCAATGGTCGAATACGACTCATAGACGTGGCCAGAGGCAACGTTTCCGATGGCTCCAACCTTAATCAGCCTAGACAGAATCGGTGCCACTAGGTGTGCAGACTCATCTTCAATCGTCAGTTTTAAGAGGTTTTCAGAGATGATCGCTGCCCGAACCAACGCGTCCAGATATTCCTGCTCGGCTTCAAAAGCCTCCTTGATACCTGGAATCTCGCTGAGCGGTGCCCCCGTGTTCAGCCTCATGTAAATGACTGCAATTGAGACTTTGATGCGGTTGGATTTCACGTTAGGTAGATGCAGCAGAATCAGCTGCGGTATCGCACTGGAAAGCTTCCCGAACAGGGCTGCTGCGAACCAGACCCTATGTTCAGCAGGGTTCAAATCAATTGCCGTCGTAACTGCCGCAGTAGGCTCAACACCTATGAAATAAGGCCTAGGGATAGTGGTCAGTCTTTTTTGGCCAAAATAGGCTGTGAAGCATGGCAGCCAATCGCTTTCATCGAGTGGAACTCGATTTAGGTTTGCATGCTCAGTCGCTGCCAGTTGCAGCACCGCGTCCCTCAAACCATTGTCGTTGAGGCTAATTTTACCCGTATCAATCTTTTTGAGATCTGGATCGGGCATTACCATATGGAACAACAGTTCAGCGCCACCCATGGTCGAGGGTTCAAATGGGGCGCTTACAGAATCCAGGTAGCTGTCGTACTTGGAAATGGTTTCTGTGTAGCCTTCAACAGACTCTGGATCATAGGCCTCTTCCATCATTTCTTCGAATGCAGTTTTGGAAGTCGCCAGTGCCTTCTCGAAGATGTCTCCGCACAGGCCTAACCCAATCAGTCCCTTGATGGAAGCAAAGTAACCGGAATCTGTGCTTACCGTTTCCAGCTGATCCCCATTTCCAAATTTCGCACTCACGTGAGGGAGCAGGTCATCAATGCTGCACCCTTCCATTTGAGACGCCTGATGGAGGGTTTTCAGAAGACTGACCGGGGAAACCGGTGCCTCCAAGCGGCGAACAAAAGAGTCCTTAAACCCAAAGTAAGGAACGAGTGCGGCGAGCCTTTTGCCGTCTTGGGAGTCGATAGCATCTTCAAGTGGCTGGTCGATAAGTTCCGCGATGGCGATATCCGAAGATGTCTGGAAATGGATCTGCAGGATCTGGATGGGCCAGCCCGTCTTCATGTCCTCTCCCAGGAGTGCCTTCAGGGAGCGCTTGGTTTTATCAATGTTTAGCGCCACGGTTTGGGCGGCTTCATCTTCAGCTTCTGTGGTGATCTCAGCGCTCTTATCGATCATCGGAGCATCTGGGTCTCTCAGCATCGCCTCGATGGCCACGCCATTATATTTGCAGATTGCCAGGTAGGCAGCGATGCAGACTACGTTTGGTCTATCTGCAGTGACCAGCAGTGTGGTTGCGATGTCGTTGATGAATCTTTTCTGCAGGCGAGGAGTTACCAACCCGCCAGCCATGGGGCTATGACGCTGGAGAATTACGCTGCACGCATCAGCGTCCAACAAGTTGGATGCACCAAAACTCTCACTCCAAAGTTTCCTAAATGCATCTTTCCAGCCGGATGTGATGATCGGCGGGGTACGAAACACCACAGGGAACTTCTTGGCGATAAAGTCCTTCGAGTCGTAGCTTTGCTCGTTTTCTCCATTGAGATATTTTGACACCTTTGTGGAACAGAACGGCACTATGACACTGAGATTTTCCTCGCCTGTGACGGACGTGAAAATTTCTAGATCGCTCCATACCGCTCGCAGGACATCCCTTGGCAGCCTGTCCAAGTTATCGATCACAATGATGATGTGGTAATCCTTCACTGCATGCAGCTGCTTCCGCAGCGCCTGCTTCAAATCGAGAGGGCTCACCTCTTTGCTGACTTCGATAGTTTCAGTGATTCGATCATCTGAACTGCCTTTGAGCAGACTGGCCAAGTTCCAGCGTTTCTTAGGATCCTCTTCTCTTCGGCTGGCGAGATACGCGAACAGAAGAATAATGCCAGGCGCTGTGCACGCCAGCACATAAAGAGCATGGAGCCATAGGGCTAGAGAATCGCTGGCATGAAGGCGAATTAGATAGTCACGAATAAAGGTCGGCGTAAGTACACCGCTTGCGATCAGTAGCACTGCCCAGATACTGATATGACTGCGGGTGTCCTTCGTGTAGCTGTAGTGCCGACCTAAGGCGATGTCGCGGCTAGTTTCGACCTCCGCGATTTGCTTTTCTCGCCCCAATGTCCTGAGCAGTTCCGTGACCTGCTCGGTCAATTGTTGGATAAAATTGCTTTTGATTGAGCCTTGATAATTCTGCTCGCAGTCAAAGAGCCACAGCTTCGTTTTCGACTTCTCCGTATCGATCTTCTTTTCGAGCATCTGGAGGATCGAACTCTTCCCTGAACCGAATTCACCGTCCAATCCGATCACCCGGTGATTGGTTTTAGGCTTTAGATAATCATGCATCGCTTGAGCCACGCGGTCGTGACTCTCGCCCTTGAAAACATCGACACCGGACGGGCTTTCATTTTGGAAGTTTAGGTTGTTCATCAGTCCCTTGCACCTCTGCCGGCCAGTACCACATGGCCAATGGCCGCCAGCATACGACTTTGACAGCAATTTGCACCAGAGTAGTTAGATGCGTGGCGCTAGGATTGCAAGGAATCGTGCCGAATCTGGAGAAAGTTGGCAGCGGATCTCCTTTAAAGGTTACAGACACGTCCTTTGCGGTATTCAAGGTCAAGGACACAGCTTAAGGCTAGGCAATGACCGCTTTCGACCCAAAGCAGACAAGCGTTAAAAGAGGTTCAGCTGACTGGTTGCGGTCTTGCGAAAATGGAATGGAATGCATCGATGTTGCAGCGCTCCGAAGCGGCTCAGTTTAAACAGCCCATTTTTTTGATGACCGTCGACAGTATTGCCACAAGCTTCGTCTTTAACTAGGATTACATCGCTCGAGATCAAGCACGAAAACGGCGACTCTTCCTTCTCGTGCAGACCTGCTCTTCGCGACAAGCATGCTTTTTAGTTCATCGGCGGTGGCGGGAAGGGGTTCGTGTCGACCTGGACTCTTCAACTTCTTGGTTGTTTGTTTTTGTTCTCCAAACCATAGCACCAGATAAATACCACGCCCTTCCGCTCGCCAGTCTGGGGTGTAGAGAGCATCAAGCTGTCTATCTGATCCTGTCCAGAGCTCGGAGTGCCACTGCCCTTTGATCTCGATCGGAACCCGAAGTGTGCCAGCCGAACAAGTGATATCAACTTCCTTGTCGTCGGCAACATGCGTTTCCGGATCGAAAGTGAACCCTGACGATCCTTGACGGAGAAGACCTAGAAGGTGATCACGGCAACGCTCCTCAACGAACGGGATTTTTTTATCGTCATAAAATCCGCGCCAGGATTCAGCATCGTCGCTCTTTATCTTCGCTTGGGCGATGGCGAGTTCTTCAAGAACAAGAGTTTGTAGGTCAACAAGGGACACAGGGGCAAGATTGCGTGCGATCGCCTCGATAGCAGCAAGCGTGGGCGGAACATAGGTAGCTTCGACGCGGATGCGCTTCTGCTCAGCAGTAACAATCTTGACCTCTTCAGAGTAGCCATCGACAGGTGCGCCCCTTAAACGGACTAATGCATCGATTGCTTCATCGCTGGTGTCATTGCCAAGGCGACGGATGAGTTGGACGATGAAACTGCTTGCATCCCAAGAATTTGAATCCCCTGACGAAGTCCCGCTTGGGCGATGCACCATTGGCCAAAGCGATCGGAACGTATTGATCATCCACTCACTCTGCGCAGCATTGAGGAGGACATTGGTGTCATCGTAGCTGCGGTTGTTGATTCGATGCCGTATGTGCCAGAGCAGTTCAGGTTCAATCGGCTTAGTACCAAGCTGCGCTACAGTGTTGGGGAAATCAACAATGAGGCCAATGGCAACCCAATTGCGACGGTGCTCTTCGTCCGTCGACGTCGGACGAAGCGCTAAGGTTCGACGTAATTCCTCAAATCGCTCTGAGCGGATGAGTCTATCAACTAGCTCTATTTCCGGACCGATCGGTAAGTCTGGAAATCGCTCCAGCCACTCCGCAGCAAGTTCGGTACTCATGGTGATATTGCATTGGTCGTGCATCAGCGTGTACAGGCCATCTACATTTTCACGCCGTTGCTGTAGTTGCGGTTCATGGTAGAGCTTCATAGCTTCTTGCCAGCCACCGCGGATCTGGATCGAAGCTTCGACAGCTTCAATGAGACCCAGGACTCCTGCATGATCGTCGATGCGGCTGCGGCGAAGTTCGAACAGTCCAGCCATTAAGCGCTCATCAGAAAGATCATCGAACCCGACTCCTATTCGATGCCGCTCGGCGAGTGCGGCAACGATAATGTACGCGGCATCGTAACCCTTACCTTCCGCATGACTCTCCGCAATTTGCTGTGCAGTGGGTTCGGGTGGATCAAGCATTAGAAATGCTTCAAACCCGGCGTGCGCTACCTCACCAATATCATCTCCAAGCCACTGCCCGACTCTCTTATGAGCAGGTGCATCTTCAATGTCGTTGAAGAGGTTCAGATAGGCTTTAGCGGGATTGACCAGCGCACGGCAGTCACCAGAGCGCATTTGATCGATGTGAGAAGCAAAATGATTTCTGTGCCCCGCGTAACGGGCCGCTTGCTCTGCGCGACGCTCGCGTTCACGCTCGGTCTGTTTGATCTGCCAGTCGGGTATTGTCTGCTCTGCGAGCTTTTCGAGCCACTGCAACAGATCGGGACTGCGAGCAGCAAAGAGTCGTGCAGCAGCACGTACCTCTGTGCCCGTGTCACTATCATGCCGTGAAAGCTGGACCAAATCGCGCCAGCGTTCGTCGCTGTGATCTGTGGGGTCGAGCCAATTAAGTAGCGCAATAACATCTGCGTCGGACGGTATAAAGCCTGTCGATCGTTCGGTGAGCCGCCAAGATTGCTGATAAGGGTTGTGATCACTGGGCAGCTCTAAGAGCACTAGTCGTTGAACGGATCGCCGCAAATTGTCGTCGCTCCGAATGAGCTCGTGCAGTTTCTGATGAACATCACGTTGATATCCCTCACGGGTATGAAAGGGCTCCAGCCAAGACCAAAGTTGGTGCGCGGTGACACCGCCGGTCTCTACGACGCGAACGATCAAATGATAAGCAAGATCTGTCAACACATCGTTCCCAGGGCGTTCATACCGCTTACCAAGACTCTTTGCTACTACAGCTAAGAGATCGAGGACATCTGTTATCTGACCATCTGGAAGATGCCTCTCCAAGCGCATCAATACCCCAATCGTACGGCTACCAATGCTTGCATAACCAACCACGAGGTCGACAATCAATTTGGCATCAAATTGGTCGTAGCCGACTTCATCGGCCAGTTCGATTGCCAGCCGAGCAGAAAGCTCATCTCTGTAACTACCCAAGGTGTAGAGAACGATTGGCCAAACAGTCTCGTCATCTACCTCGACGAGAATTTCGCCTGCTACTTTCCTACACGCAAAAAATGCCCGGGGGTCTAGAACGACCTTTCGCAGATCATCTGTTAGGAATGACGCTATTTCACTTCCTCTGATTGCTTCGAGCATCAGGAGGCAAAGGCTGAACGATGTTTCAGGTGTTGAGATCAGTCGCCGTATGTCCTCAATGACCGCTGGGTGCCTGAAACCACGTAACGCATACGATCCCCTGTCAAGAAAGCTCGGATTCTCGTTTGCCAGAAGCTCCAGTGAGCCAATAAGCAAGCGAGCTTGATCGGCCGTGAGTTCATCTGCATCCCCATACTCAATCAATCCCATTGGGTCCGCAGTGATAACAGCCTTGGTAAGCGCCGGGTCCAATGCGAGCCAGGCATGAATGCCCCGAAGGCTTGAAGGTACAAGCCCATGGCTGTGAAACACTGAGAGGAGGCGTCTGCGTTTTTGTGGTGTATCCGCCTGCTTCGCGAGCCATTGAGCCCCCAAGTACTCCCCGACCCGGCGGTGAAGGTAGGTGAAGCGATCGACGCCATCAGCTTTGAACAAGCGAGTGCCTAGCATGGCTCCCACGACGTTTCCATCAGGAAGAAGAGAGAGATCGGAAAGTTGCAGTTCACCTTCGGCAGCGTTCGCTGCGGAAATCCGAACAATCGCCTCACTGCCAGTTAGGATCAACCCGGCAAATGCGGCGCCTGCGGCATCAAGGCCAATTTCCCGCCCTGGCTGACTTCTGGCCTTGGTGTCACGATGTTCGACTCGTAAAACCTCAATGGCGCGCTCGAAAAGCTCGGTACGCGTTTCAGGTAGTTCCCCTGACCCCGCAACACGAGCAATTAGCTCGAGAGTTTGCGGATTGCCGAGCAATCCGCTGAGTCCTCGTGCATTGAAATGCTCGATCACATTTTTGGCTGCCGCCAAACCGAGTGTGGCGCTTAGAAAGTTGGAGGCGTCATCGTCGTTGAAGGGCTCAATGTGTAGTTCTAGTGGCTTTTCAGCGTACTGTTCGTGAATAGCCTCCAAACCCGTCGCGCTACGCCAATCCGCTACCCGGCACGCAAGAATGAAGCGAGGGTAGCCAAGTTCACCGAGTTGACGCAGGACAAGATCCACCCCGTCTCCATCCTTTTGGCTGCTTACCTCATCTAATGCATCAATCACTAGGATTTGGGCGTCGCTTAGCAGCGTATTCGGATCATAACGGTTGATCAGTTGGCGGGCGGTGCAGTGCGAATATCCTGGCGTCGATGCAAGCCAGTCAAGCAGGTGAGTTTTTCCCATTCCGGCTTCGCCAAGTATGACGAGCGACTCAGTTCTTTTTAGCAGGTCGTCCTGAGGCAGAATAATTCGACTGTCATTAGTCTCACACCACAGTGTTCGTTTGATGACTGCATGCACTATCGGATTTGCGCATTCATTCATGTCGTACTGGAGCCTCAAACGGAGCCGGTTTAGTCATTCTGACACTAAATTAACGACCCATCACAAGCACTAAAAAGAGATCCGTGAACGACTGCTTTTGGCCGGTTCTGTTGAAAAAGTCGGATTGCCCAAAATACCGGAATATTGACCGGTGAAAAATCCTTGTTTGCACGCTGCTAGGTGAAATCCGAGTCCGGCAGTCCCTGCTAAAGATAAAGATTCAACCTCAAAATTATACCTTTTAGCTAGGCTTTGGAACTACCTGATGCCGAGTTTTTTCTGGTTCGTGGCTTGCGCTTAATCTCGGGCAGTTGGCGTATGCGTAATTGCATGGACTTGACCACCCATTTGCATTCGACTTGACCAGTCATTTGCACGGGATGTGACCAGCTAACTGAGTGGCGATGACCGGTTGAATTCACAGCCGATGGCTGCCAGTCGTCACCGGCAGCGGTCGGCCAGAAGAAGTCATTCGTCAGTGCCCACACTTGCCCGACAGCCTAGTAGCAAAATAGCTCTATTAAGTTGCGGACCGATTACGGTCAGCTAGCCGTGCGCTCCCTGCCAACGACAGCGGCCGGGCACAACGCACAGTCGTTAGCGGACGAGCATTAAATGAGGATAAACCCAAAACTTTTGCCGCTGCTGCATGAACTTCACAGTGTCACCAGCTTGCCTCATCTATGCGGGCGACACTTTATGCATTCTTAAATTATTATCGTATTAAAAGCCTTCTTTTCTTAGATTGGCCTCAACGTCTTCGCGTTTTCCATGGCGCTCGTAGCCTTGAGCAAGTTGATCGAGCATGGCTGCAACATTTGGATGGGAGTGCTGCACCCGCTCTGCCTGGTTTCTGTAATGTGTTGCCAGATCACGCTCTTGGTCGCCGCCATCCCAAGGAGACCGGCTAGTGACCCCACGCTTATTAATGGTCCCAGTGATGAAGCCGGTACGCATATGTTCTAATTCAGGAGACTCTAAAATCTCCCTAGCCGGCGTGAATGGCCACGTACCATCCTCATCTGCTGGGGAATGGGAGAGAATTTCTCCTAAAGTCTGATCACACATTGTTGGCCGATCTGCATCACTACATAATTCACGTGTTTCCTGAATAAAGTGAGTAAATTTATCTGCATCAATACCCCCATCTGATTGAGTGCCAGGTAGTCGCTTGCAGTGATGTAAGACATCCCAAGCCCTCCCTGCAGCTGCCCGACTGGCGTCAGTCACCTCCCGCCTTTCCCCATGTTCCGGCTTGTAGATCGCACAAATTAACTGCTTGAAGAGTTCTGGCTCTGATGTGATAGCTTCATACAGCGCACTAGCATTGTCTCCTCGCCCATGCTCAAGAAATGGAAATAGCCCAAATTCAAGTTGAGCCAGAGCTAACCGCTCAAATTCACCAGAGCTCTCTAGCCGCTCCAGCATTTTCTCTAGATGCCAAGACTGAATTTTTGGCCCATCTATCTCTATACAGTTGAGTAACTGTTGAAGAGCTAAAAAAATCTTGCCAGGAGCAGTTTCTTCAAGTTTGAATTGGCAGCAATAAAGAGCACTCATTGGGCGCTTAGCCTTCAAGAGCTGCTCTAACACAAAGTCCAAATCCTCATCATTTGTTTGATGGTATGGTTGAACCCTGTGCCAATACTCGGTATTGACCTCATGATCACAGGACTCAACCAACTGCCAGGTTTCTCGGTTTGGGATAGCCAGAGTTAAGAAGCTGGCGAGCCTCACAGATGGCCATCCACGTTGTTTGCCTAACTCAACTACTTTTTTAAGTAGCGCATCAGGTGCTGGTGACGCAGCCGTACGGAGAAAGCCTGCTATACACGCACTCATGTGCGTGCCGTTATCAAAGCTCTCAAGCTTTTCCGGAATCCATTCCATCCAGTAGCCCTCACCCCAGGGAACCCCTGCCAATGTGGCTCCGACGATGCTGGGTTCGGTGCATACTTCAATAAGGCTTTCTATTCCTGTGATTCTTTCAGCATGATATATCGCCGATAACGAGGAGGCTCTGAGCTCGGAAACAATTTTCGCTTTGTCATGAAGATCTTTTTTTTCATCCTCCGTAGGCAGCTCCAGCCAATGGCTATCGAACAACCAATGGTCTCGCATGACCAAGTTGAAGGGGGCCAATCGTTCATAGCATGTCTCCACCGACTGGAGCCACTCGTTAAGCTCCGTAGCGGATGCCTCATCGTAATTACGGTGCCAATTAATAATTGCCCTCAGAGCTGAACGTATAATTTCCCGATCCACATCCCTATCTGTCGCTTGGGTGAAGGGTTCAATCAGTTCCAATAATCTGGGCAAATCCTCTCGATCCCTGAAGCCGGTCTTTTGCAGTAACGAGACAATTCTAGGTGCATTCCCATCGCTGAGTTGAAGTAGCTTTTCATGGACGAAATCAAGCATTTCATACATTTCAGCATGGGTAACACCACGGCCTGCACCTGCATCGTCTTCACGCCATTTTGGCCTGTGAATATGGTCGGCAGTTT
This sequence comes from Pseudomonas sp. P4795, assembly GCF_048822895.1. NCBI lineage: Bacteria > Pseudomonadati > Pseudomonadota > Gammaproteobacteria > Pseudomonadales > Pseudomonadaceae > Pseudomonas > Pseudomonas sp. P4795. The sequence goes on from NZ_JBMFBT010000022.1 coordinate 10,565, forward strand.
GGTGACCACGTCCCGCGATCCCCACCAAAAGACGAAAGGCAGCCTCGGGATCCCTTTCGATTAACAGACTGAGTACTTTGATCCGCTCCGGTAAGCTGGCAGCAGTTTGCGGAAACCACGAGCGGAAAAAGTTTAGAAGGCTCCGGCTCGGTTTGTTGCCCCAGTTTCCCTTCATAGGGACATGGCTTAACTGGGCAAGAATTAGCGCCACTGGGGCCAAGCGACGCGGAGCCCAGCCAAGAGTTTCCAATGCCCAAAGCAAACCTGCGTGCCAGCAACGGCCTCCAAGTATTGAGTCACTAGTTTCGGTAAAAAGCCTCGTTATTGGAGCATCCGCCATGCGTAAGCTGTTCTGAATAGCACGAAGAAATCTATCCGGCGCGGCTTCTGCCAAGTTTGGTAGATAGGAGGATAAAGACAGCCAGCGCCCTCCATCGGCCCCGTCAAGCAGCTCGCCCACTAACCCCGCCACCCTCTCTTCGATGTCCAGTGCCTGTAGGCCAACTTGCTCTGGGGCACGCAATGCCAGCTTTATGAGCGAATCGCAGATCGATTCAAATAGTAAGTCTGAATACGGATGAACTTTTCCGTGAAGCTGGGCCATCCAGCGCTCGTTATCCGGCAGTTCCAACTGGGGGTCAGGTGCCGATAACATTTTCTGAGCAAGGGCAAAGAAACGGTCCAGTTGGTTACTAGTAATCCGGTCTGCACATTGACTGAGCAGCTCCAAAGGCGATTTGGCTTTCCAGACTGCGCCTATCTTCAGCAGTGGAGCATCGTCAAGTCGTACAAGTTGCCGCAAATCTTGCTCAACCGTTTCATATGAACGGCCCGACAGTTCTTCAACTGCTTGTCGATCCGCTGCTTTGTCTGAATGCCAAGCTCCAAGTAGGCAAAGCAGCGGTAGGCTTGCTGCTTGCGGTGCTCCTAGCCAGACAGGGCGTTGAATTGCCGGGTTAGTCGCTCTTTGTCGGCGAAATACAGTCCATGAGCGGCCAGTGGATAATGCATAGCGCTTGGCATCAGACTCTTCCATTCCTGTAGCAATCAGAGCTTTCTCGAACTCGTATATGTTCGGCCGCTCCAAGATCAGCTCATTACCATTTGGCCTGCCGGCTAAATCGCCTGTGGCGTGAGGGATGATCACTCGCAAGTCTTCACGTAAAACTAGATCGCTTGCGATTTCAGTGCGAGCCGCGATTGCAACCCGCAATTGAGGGTTTGCTTCCACATACCGCCAACCATGAGGTTCTGTCACAACAAGGGCATGATGTTGAAGGTCGCCCGATGCCATCACCACCGCAACTGTGAATGCTACGGCTTCTTCCACACTGTCGGCACGTATCACAAGAGGCTGTGTAGGTGTAATGCTCGCCTGAAGCTTTTCACCCAAAGCGTCGAACATCGATGCCCGATCCTGGAATAGTGCTTCGGGAGTGATGGCCGGGTTACATTGTCGCGCCCACGTATCCCAGTAGCGGGAAAGGCTGACTACACCCCCGCCACTCAAACCCAACGCTTCGGCGAACTGGAAAGCGACTGCCGGGCTTTGCTCCAACCATTGCTCCAGATCGTCCGCATCGTAGACCCGCACATCAGCCCATTCCCCCTGGCCGGTCTGCTCCTCAATCCATTCAGACTTTTTGGTCCAGCGGCGAGGGGTAACAAATACATACGTGCAGTTCGATCGCTCTTCCTTGCTTGTCGTTTCTGTGCGCTTCCGATAATCGCGGTTAGCTTTGCCGGGCACATCTTGATCACAGCCAACTTCCCAGCAAGACGCACCAGCTGGAACCCAGGCATTACCAAGGTCACTGAACAGAACGCCGTCCCAGCCTGGTACATAGGTTGAATCACCCGCTGGAAATGAAAGCTGGCGCGTTGCTCCGGGTTCAAAGCAAAGGCGCCTGACCCAGCGCGGCAAATCGGTTTGCGCTTCCTTGGCATGCGTATTTGCCCAATTGACGATATGGGAGGCTGTGATTCGCATAATCCATTCCAGATAAAAGGGGCGTCAGTGCGACCCCAAGCTTACCCCTCCGCCAGCTCATCTTGGAACACCATTGGTGTTCTTGCGGTTTAGTGTTCCGGTGTTTTTTCGTTGGTGCTCCATGGCTGAAAGCTTTGGTCTCCTTGGCTTTCAGCGACCCTGACCGCTTTGAACCGAGGTGTCCACGGTGAACGGCTGCTATTGGCCAAATCTGCTGAAAAATAGCAGTCAACAATTACCGTCCTAACAATCGCAAACTAGCTTAGTCTTCTTCTGTCGATGGCTTAATGAATCTTAATTCATCATCACAGTGCCTGCGAATGCCGACCTAAACTTCAAATAGCAAAAGAGACGCTCCTACCGCTATTATTATGGTTCTTTTAATGCTGATAAGATTATGTCGTCCACATTTATATAAGCGCCGGGATTGAACGGCCTAATGGACGTCTCCTCACCTGATAGAGTATTCATCAGTCCCGTAATGAACATGCTAAATTCAAAAAAAGGAGGATAGTCATTATTTGATTCGAGGCCATACCAACTCTTCGTTGCTGCGTCATAGAACCAGTAACCCTTACCTAAAACGCAAAGAACTGTACAGGGTGGATGTTCATCGTCGGTATGTTTTTTATAGCGTTCTATCTCTGAGCTGGTGATGTCAGTGCTGAACGCCAGAAGAACGGTTGTCGGGAGGGGGCCACCCTCGACTGAGCCATCCTGCCCCATTTTAGGGAATGAACGAAGTTTACTTACAGACCTGAATTTTTTATTTGCATCTTTTACCTCGCGCGCATTAAGTGTCGACTTTACCTCAAAGACATAACGAACACATTCCACCGGATACAGCCCAAGATCTCTACCCACCAAAATGGGTGGAGCAACTTTTCTATGGTAGACGATTAAGTCAAGCTGATCGCTTAGGCTTTGAAGTGAATCAATAACTTTCCCCGTCCCACATTGATAGCTTTGCGTGAGAAATGGCTCTATACACTCCTTCGCTGCAATCTCGCGTATTTCTCCTGCTATTCCATGATGCCCGATTCCAGAAGCTAAACTGTCTGCATTCTTTTTGGCTGACGCGATCCGATTGACAATATAGTCAAAATGCTTAGTCGTTCTCATTATTATTTATCCCCAAAAAACCATGCCAATGTATATCGCGAAACACTGAAACCTAATGTTAAGCATCCGCTAAATCCTTAAGCCTCGCGCGTATGCTTTGGCAAAGCGCGTGAAACCGCTCGGGTTGCCGCTCCTCATAGAAAAAAATCCCCTCGCTGCGTGCCGGTGCCTCGATGATCGCGGATACTGACTCATCAATTGCATCAACAATAGATTCGCGCTCCATGGAGAGTTGATCTGTATTGAAGTGAATGAAATTGTTTCTGGACTGATTTAGCCAGCTTATCAAGTCCCGATTTATTCCGGACTCGTTACCAAATAGTTTATCGAATAGATCCAGGAAGAAGTCGAGCTGTGGATCAGGTAGATTCTCATTGTTTTCATACGCCGCTAACCACTTCTTGAGGTGACTCGGCTTCCATGTATCAAAACCTGTGCTGCCTCGAAGCGCAATGCATACAGCACCCTGCAGGGCAGAATGAGCTGCGATGAGCGCCCACTTCCAAGAGGTTGCCGTCATCGGCGCCCGTTGAATTTGAGCAAGAAGTTGCTCGAGAGATGTTTCCAGATCGATAAAACGATCAAACCGAATATAGCCTTCCATGTTCTGCCAACCCTTCATGGTGCCTAATGGAGCGACTCCCTAAGACTGCCGTATTCGCAGGATCGCATCTGTTAATGCTCGTGCATTTGTGTCCAGTGTTTCCAG
>NZ_JBMFBT010000023.1:0-5542 GCF_048822895.1 Pseudomonas sp. P4795
CTCTCACATGGGGAAACCCCACACTACCATCGGCGATGCATCGTTTCACTGCTGAGTTCGGGATGGGATCAGGTGGTTCCAATGCTCTATGGTCGTCAAGAAATTCGGGTACTGAGTCGTGACCAAATGGTCTCGCTTCAGCAAATTGGGTATGTGACAGCTTTCGGTGTTTTTGCGAGATCGAACTTTCGGTTCATTGCGTCTTCACACACCGCAATCTGGCCTTTCGACGCAAATTGCTTGGGTGTTATATGGTCAAGCCTCACGGGCAATTAGTATTGGTTAGCTCAACGCCTCACAGCGCTTACACACCCAACCTATCAACGTCGTAGTCTTCGACGGCCCTTCAGGGAACTCAAGGTTCCAGTGAGATCTCATCTTGAGGCTAGTTTCCCGCTTAGATGCTTTCAGCGGTTATCTATTCCGAACATAGCTACCCGGCAATGCCACTGGCGTGACAACCGGAACACCAGAGGTTCGTCCACTCCGGTCCTCTCGTACTAGGAGCAGCCCCTCTCAAATCTCAAACGTCCACGGCAGATAGGGACCGAACTGTCTCACGACGTTCTAAACCCAGCTCGCGTACCACTTTAAATGGCGAACAGCCATACCCTTGGGACCGGCTTCAGCCCCAGGATGTGATGAGCCGACATCGAGGTGCCAAACACCGCCGTCGATATGAACTCTTGGGCGGTATCAGCCTGTTATCCCCGGAGTACCTTTTATCCGTTGAGCGATGGCCCTTCCATACAGAACCACCGGATCACTAAGACCTACTTTCGTACCTGCTCGACGTGTCTGTCTCGCAGTCAAGCGCGCTTTTGCCTTTATACTCTACGACCGATTTCCGACCGGTCTGAGCGCACCTTCGTACTCCTCCGTTACTCTTTAGGAGGAGACCGCCCCAGTCAAACTACCCACCATACACTGTCCTCGATCCGGATAACGGACCTGAGTTAGAACCTCAAAGTTGCCAGGGTGGTATTTCAAGGTTGGCTCCACGCAGACTGGCGTCCACGCTTCAAAGCCTCCCACCTATCCTACACAAGCAAATTCAAAGTCCAGTGCAAAGCTATAGTAAAGGTTCACGGGGTCTTTCCGTCTAGCCGCGGATACACTGCATCTTCACAGCGATTTCAATTTCACTGAGTCTCGGGTGGAGACAGCGCCGCCATCGTTACGCCATTCGTGCAGGTCGGAACTTACCCGACAAGGAATTTCGCTACCTTAGGACCGTTATAGTTACGGCCGCCGTTTACCGGGGCTTCGATCAAGAGCTTCGCGTTAGCTAACCCCATCAATTAACCTTCCGGCACCGGGCAGGCGTCACACCCTATACGTCCACTTTCGTGTTTGCAGAGTGCTGTGTTTTTAATAAACAGTCGCAGCGGCCTGGTATCTTCGACCGGCATGAGCTTACGGAGCAAGTCCTTCACCCTCACCGGCGCACCTTCTCCCGAAGTTACGGTGCCATTTTGCCTAGTTCCTTCACCCGAGTTCTCTCAAGCGCCTTGGTATTCTCTACCCAACCACCTGTGTCGGTTTGGGGTACGGTTCCTGGTTACCTGAAGCTTAGAAGCTTTTCTTGGAAGCATGGCATCAACCACTTCGTCGTCTAAAAGACAACTCGTCATCAGCTCTCGGCCTTAGAATCCCGGATTTACCTAAGATTCCAGCCTACCACCTTAAACTTGGACAACCAACGCCAAGCTGGCCTAGCCTTCTCCGTCCCTCCATCGCAATAACCAGAAGTACAGGAATATTAACCTGTTTTCCATCGACTACGCTTTTCAGCCTCGCCTTAGGGACCGACTAACCCTGCGTCGATTAACGTTGCGCAGGAAACCTTGGTCTTTCGGCGTGGGTGTTTTTCACACCCATTGTCGTTACTCATGTCAGCATTCGCACTTCTGATACCTCCAGCAAGCTTCTCAACTCACCTTCACAGGCTTACAGAACGCTCCTCTACCGCATCATCCGAAGATGATACCCGTAGCTTCGGTGTATGGTTTGAGCCCCGTTACATCTTCCGCGCAGGCCGACTCGACTAGTGAGCTATTACGCTTTCTTTAAAGGGTGGCTGCTTCTAAGCCAACCTCCTAGCTGTCTAAGCCTTCCCACATCGTTTCCCACTTAACCATAACTTTGGGACCTTAGCTGACGGTCTGGGTTGTTTCCCTTTTCACGACGGACGTTAGCACCCGCCGTGTGTCTCCCATGCTCGGCACTTGTAGGTATTCGGAGTTTGCATCGGTTTGGTAAGTCGGGATGACCCCCTAGCCGAAACAGTGCTCTACCCCCTACAGTGATACATGAGGCGCTACCTAAATAGCTTTCGAGGAGAACCAGCTATCTCCGAGCTTGATTAGCCTTTCACTCCGATCCACAGGTCATCCGCTAACTTTTCAACGGTAGTCGGTTCGGTCCTCCAGTTAGTGTTACCCAACCTTCAACCTGCCCATGGATAGATCGCCCGGTTTCGGGTCTATTCCCAGCGACTAGACGCCCTATTAAGACTCGCTTTCGCTACGCCTCCCCTATTCGGTTAAGCTCGCCACTGAAAATAAGTCGCTGACCCATTATACAAAAGGTACGCAGTCACCCAACAAAGTGGGCTCCCACTGCTTGTACGCATACGGTTTCAGGATCTATTTCACTCCCCTCTCCGGGGTTCTTTTCGCCTTTCCCTCACGGTACTAGTTCACTATCGGTCAGTCAGTAGTATTTAGCCTTGGAGGATGGTCCCCCCATATTCAGACAAAGTTTCTCGTGCTCCGTCCTACTCGATTTCATGACTAAGAGATTTTCGCGTACAGGGCTATCACCCACTATGGCCGCACTTTCCAGAGCGTTCCGCTAATCTCAAAGCCACTTAAGGGCTAGTCCCCGTTCGCTCGCCACTACTAAGGGAATCTCGGTTGATTTCTTTTCCTCAGGGTACTTAGATGTTTCAGTTCCCCTGGTTCGCTTCTTGCACCTATGTATTCAGTACAAGATACCTAACTTATGTTAGGTGGGTTCCCCCATTCAGACATCTCCGGATCAAAGTCTGTTTGCCGACTCCCCGAAGCTTTTCGCAGGCTACCACGTCTTTCATCGCCTCTGACTGCCAAGGCATCCACCGTATGCGCTTCTTCACTTGACCATATAACCCCAAGCAATCTGGTTATACTGTGAAGACGACATTCGCCGAAAATTCGATAATACTCAAAACTGAGTAACTCACAAATTTTACCTTAGCCTGATCCATTACCAGTGAAAGTAACGTTCAGTCTATCTTTCTATCACATACCCAAATTTTTAAAGAACGAACTAGTCAAAGACTAGAAATCAACATTCACCATCGCATCGATGGAATGCTCATTTCTAAGCTTTAATACGTAGAAGCAGTAGTGGTGGAGCCAAACGGGATCGAACCGTTGACCTCCTGCGTGCAAGGCAGGCGCTCTCCCAGCTGAGCTATGGCCCCGTATTTCTACAGGTTCCCACACAAAATTGGTGGGTCTGGGCAGATTCGAACTGCCGACCTCACCCTTATCAGGGGTGCGCTCTAACCAACTGAGCTACAGACCCAATTTCGGGCTGCTTCTTTCGTCTTCTTCAATGAATCAAGCAATTCGTGTGGGAGCTCATGGAGCAGCTGATGTCGTCGATTAAGGAGGTGATCCAGCCGCAGGTTCCCCTACGGCTACCTTGTTACGACTTCACCCCAGTCATGAATCACACCGTGGTAACCGTCCTCCCGAAGGTTAGACTAGCTACTTCTGGTGCAACCCACTCCCATGGTGTGACGGGCGGTGTGTACAAGGCCCGGGAACGTATTCACCGTGACATTCTGATTCACGATTACTAGCGATTCCGACTTCACGCAGTCGAGTTGCAGACTGCGATCCGGACTACGATCGGTTTTATGGGATTAGCTCCACCTCGCGGCTTGGCAACCCTTTGTACCGACCATTGTAGCACGTGTGTAGCCCAGGCCGTAAGGGCCATGATGACTTGACGTCATCCCCACCTTCCTCCGGTTTGTCACCGGCAGTCTCCTTAGAGTGCCCACCATTACGTGCTGGTAACTAAGGACAAGGGTTGCGCTCGTTACGGGACTTAACCCAACATCTCACGACACGAGCTGACGACAGCCATGCAGCACCTGTCTCAATGTTCCCGAAGGCACCAATCCATCTCTGGAAAGTTCATTGGATGTCAAGGCCTGGTAAGGTTCTTCGCGTTGCTTCGAATTAAACCACATGCTCCACCGCTTGTGCGGGCCCCCGTCAATTCATTTGAGTTTTAACCTTGCGGCCGTACTCCCCAGGCGGTCAACTTAATGCGTTAGCTGCGCCACTAAGAGCTCAAGGCTCCCAACGGCTAGTTGACATCGTTTACGGCGTGGACTACCAGGGTATCTAATCCTGTTTGCTCCCCACGCTTTCGCACCTCAGTGTCAGTATCAGTCCAGGTGGTCGCCTTCGCCACTGGTGTTCCTTCCTATATCTACGCATTTCACCGCTACACAGGAAATTCCACCACCCTCTACCATACTCTAGCTTGTCAGTTTTGAATGCAGTTCCCAGGTTGAGCCCGGGGATTTCACATCCAACTTAACAAACCACCTACGCGCGCTTTACGCCCAGTAATTCCGATTAACGCTTGCACCCTCTGTATTACCGCGGCTGCTGGCACAGAGTTAGCCGGTGCTTATTCTGTCGGTAACGTCAAAATTGCAGAGTATTAATCTACAACCCTTCCTCCCAACTTAAAGTGCTTTACAATCCGAAGACCTTCTTCACACACGCGGCATGGCTGGATCAGGCTTTCGCCCATTGTCCAATATTCCCCACTGCTGCCTCCCGTAGGAGTCTGGACCGTGTCTCAGTTCCAGTGTGACTGATCATCCTCTCAGACCAGTTACGGATCGTCGCCTTGGTGAGCCATTACCTCACCAACTAGCTAATCCGACCTAGGCTCATCTGATAGCGCAAGGCCCGAAGGTCCCCTGCTTTCTCCCGTAGGACGTATGCGGTATTAGCGTTCCTTTCGAAACGTTGTCCCCCACTACCAGGCAGATTCCTAGGCATTACTCACCCGTCCGCCGCTGAATTCAGGAGCAAGCTCCTGTCATCCGCTCGACTTGCATGTGTTAGGCCTGCCGCCAGCGTTCAATCTGAGCCATGATCAAACTCTTCAGTTCAAACATCTTTGGGTTTTTAAGAAACCCTAAACTTGGCTCAGCAATCGTTGGTTACATCTTTGATTTCTCGCGGAGTAACTTGTGATGCTGATAATCTTGTTGACTATCAGTCTGACTCCACAAGCACCCACACGAATTGCTTGATTCAGTTGTTAAAGAGCGGTTGGTTAAGATCTTTCGTCTCAACCGAGGCGCGCATTCTACAGCAGCCTCATTTGCTGTCAAGTGATTATTTTCAGAAGTTTTCGAAGAATTCTTCAACAACTTCAACCACTTGCGCTTCCGATCTCTCGTCAGCGGGAGGCGAATTCTACAGCGTTACACGCTGCTGTCAACACCTCTTTTTCAGCT
>NZ_JBMFBT010000024.1:0-5301 GCF_048822895.1 Pseudomonas sp. P4795
GACGCTCGGCCTCTGAGCAGCCCGGCAGAGCGGCGTTGGCAAGACATTTTGATAAAAAACCCGCACAACGGCGGGTTTGAGTCAGCGCAACGTTTACCCGTGGGCCAGGTCGACGTGCTGTTTTGCTGTCATGTCCAGGCCAACCGCACGCATCACGCCGATCATGGTTTTCAATGTCGGGTTGCCGTTTTTCAATTGATAGAGGTGTGCGCGGGTAACGCCTGCCTCTTTTGCAATTGCGGTCATGCCTTTGGCGCGAGCTACCACGCTCAGCGCTTGCGCGATAAAGGAGGCATCCCCCGATTCGAAAGCATCGGCCATAAAGATGGCGATAGATTCCGCGTCTGTAAGTAATTCCGCTGGGTCATATTCGTAGATTGGTTCTTTCATTCGTCTTCACTCCACTGGCTTGCCAGAGTTTTAGCGGTTTCTATATCCCGCGCCTGACTGCTTTTATCCCCACCGCAAAGCAATAGGACCAGCTGATCGCCGCGCTGCTGGAAATATACCCGGTAGCCGGGGCCATGATGAATTCGCAACTCACTGACGCCTTGACCTACTGGCTGCACGTCACCGAGCAACCCGTGGGCTACCCGCAACACCCGCGCCGCGATAATCAGTTTGGCCTTCTTGTCACGCAGTTTGCGTTCCCAAGTCATGTAAGTGGCGGTTTGGATAATCGTTTTCATGGGTATAAGTGTATTATATATATGACACACGGTCAAGCGGATGGGCGCATTCTCGCATGCGAGAAAGTAAATAAACAGTCCTATTGGATGATACTAGTAGTTGACTCGGCTTGTGTTTGTTGAGATAATTTCTCCGTCGAAGCAATCCTGTTTCGACAGCTTGGAACCAGCGGCGGCAACCGCCCAAGCGAATTGCGAAGGAGAATGAAATGGCTGTTCATCGTGTTATTTGGGAAATGGACGTTGATGTAACTGGCGGTCCGCTGGCTGCTGCTCAAGCTGTTGCGAAACAGTATTTTGCTAAGCACGTCGCGAATGGTGAACCAGGTAGCGCATGCGTGTTCACTGTCATCGATCCAAAGGGGAAGCGTGCGTTGGTCGACCTGGCACCGAGTCTCAGTGACCTGGAAGGCGACGACACCGAGTAATCAACACTCAGCGCGCCCGGTGCAGGTAAGCGCCGGGCAACCCCGACAGATGAGGTGATAACCATGACCCTGGACGAAGCTCTTGAAGAAGACAACGTGGTAAGCCGCGACGAAGCCAAAGCCGAGTGCGAGAAACATTCCCTCGACTTTGCAGATCTCGTTGACGAGCTGGGCGATCACTCTGAATACCATTCCCGCGACGTAATGCATTGGCTGGGTTACTGATCCATGACCACTACCAAACCGGCTGGGCTCACTGAAATTTCGTTGACCCTCGCAATCGAGACGCGGGACGCGCTTCGCGCCCAAGGCGTCAAATGCCAGTTGCGCTTTGTGAGCGACGATCTTTGGAACGTGCTGTTGGCAGGCACGGACTACTAATTCGGGAAGCCCGGTTCGCCGGGCATTCGGGTGCAATCATGAATCAGACACCACGCCAAGAACGCATGTTGTTCGGCGATGAGGCTGACGCTCACGCCTTCTGGAAGGACAAAGAGTGGAAGACCTTCGCGGTTGATTTAATCGCTCATACGGGCAAGAAACAGAAAGTGATCCACACCATGTACGTTCGGGCGCGCTCAAGCGTAGATGCTGCTACGTGCGCGAAGGAAAACGACTGGAACCGTAAACCTAAGCCTCGTTACGTTGCTCGGCTTGCTGGCCCACGCGAGCTGGGTTGTACTCCAGCAGCATCAAAATAATAAACCTTTAGTAAAATTGAATGATACTATTAGTTGACCTTGAATCGATCTTTTGAGATACTGAGTCTGTCGAGGCAACCCCGCCTCGGCAGCTTGGGACAAAGCGGCGGCAACCGCTCCAAGTCACTCGAAGGAGATTCAAACAATGACTACCGAAACCCACCTGCTGTATTTCAGCGATGCGAAAACCCTGCGCGAGTACAGCGGTTTTACCGTTGAACCGTCCCATCAAGCCCGTCCTGGGCAAATCCCTTCCACCGTCACCCTGTACATGGTTGTCGCTCAGCGATCCGGCATTGGCCAGCGCGAAGTTCTCGCAGAGTTCCCGTTGGAACTGCACGCAGAAATCTTCCGCGACATGGCCGAAGCGACTGCCTCAGCCATCTGACCTCAGCACGCCCGGACCTCTCGGTCCGGGCATCAGTGACGGAATACGATCATGCCTATCAGGTACGTGCTCAAGCACTTTCATTTCTGCTGCGGTTTAGGCGGCGGCGCAAAGGGTTTCAACCAGAACAAAGAGGTAGTCGGCAAGCTGCAGGCTGAATGGCGTTGCGTCGGTGGTGTCGACGTGGACGCCGGAGCGCTCAAGGATTTTGAGCGCTTGGCCGGTGTACCAGGTACTCAGATGGATCTGTTCACCCGCGAGCAGTACATCGCGTTTCACGGCAAGCAACCGCCTGCGGATTGGCGGGAGGCTACGCCGGATGACATTCGCCGCGCCGCTGGCTACCAAGATCCTGACGTTGTGTTCATCAGCAGCCCATGCAAAGGCGCGTCGGGCTTGTTGTCCGAAGCCTTGAGCCTCACACCCAAATATCAGGCGCTCAACGAGCTGACGCTACGTTGCGTGTGGCTCATGTGCGAAGCGTGGCAACACAACCCAGTCAGCTTGATCGTGTTCGAGAACGTACCGCGTCTGGCCAGCCGTGGCCGACACTTGCTTGATCAGATCGGGCAGATCCTTGAGTTCTTCGGCTACGCCGTTTCGGAGACGACCCACGACTGCGGCGAACTGGGCGGACTGGCCCAATCCCGCAAACGGTTCTTGCTGGTCGCCCGTCATGTCGAGAAGGTTCCACCGTTCCTGTACGAGCCGGAAAAGAAGTCGCTGCAATCCGTTGGTGCCGTCCTCGGCCGCATGCCGATGCCAGGTGACATCGAGCGCGCAGGCCCAATGCACCGTGTGCCGTCACTGCAATGGAAAACGTGGGTGCGGCTCGCGCTTGTCGAAGCGGGCAAGGATTGGCGAAGTCTCGATCAACTAGCGATCCATGACGGCTATTTGCGGGACTTTGTGATCGTGCCAGAGGCGTTCTCAGGCTATTTGGGTGTAAATGCCTGGAATAAAGCCGTAGGCACCGTGGCGGGCCAATCAGGCCCTACCAACGGGGCATTCTCTGTCGCAGATCCGCGAAGCCCCATAGACGCGCCTCAATATCATCAATATGGCGTGCGCAAGTGGGAAGACACTAGCGGCGCAATTATTGGGGTCAAGTCACCAGGTCAGGGCACGTTCAGCGTTGCGGATCCGCGTGGCGCAGCTGGTGGTCACGGCAAATACAACGTAACTCGTTGGAATGGCTGCGCTCGAACTGTGATCGCGGGCAGTACAACAGGGCAGGGGGCCTTCGCTGTGCAGGATCCTCGCTCCGGCCTGCGCCGCGTGAAAGGCGATGCCTATCTCACTGGCGGGCATTACGGCGTTGTCCCTTGGGGCAGCACTGCCGGTGCTGTGTCAGCCAGTGCGCGCCTGGACAATGGCCGTTGGAGTGTCGCTGACCCAAGAATGCCGGCAGCCAATGATCGACTGACATGCGTGATCAGAAGCCTCGACGGCACCTGGCACCGCCCATTCACCACACTTGAAATGGCTGCATTGCAAAGCCTTGTCGATCCCGAGGAAATGCTCGAACTGGATGGGTTGAGCGATCAAGCGTGGCGGGAACGGATCGGGAACGCGGTCCCACCAAAGGCTGCTGAAGCCATTGCGGGTGTAATGGCTCAAACCATCCTGCTAGCCAAGCAAGGGGAAACCTTCTTGCTCAGCCATATGCCTGTATGGGTTCGCCCAGTGGCCGTGGGGCTTTCGTTAGCCAATCACCTCGATAACGCAGCATGACTCTGCGCCCCTGACGGGGCGCTTTATCTCCCTGGACAAGCGGCGGCAACCGCCCCGGGAAATCAGCGAAGGAGATCCACAAATGCACTTTCGTGACCTCACTCAAAGCAAAGCCGAACGTTCCTGCCATGCACTGCAATCCGCTGCAAGGTTGGCAGAACTGCACAAGAAGTGGTATTCAGCCGCGGAACTTTACGAAGCCGCCGCCTCGATCTGGCCTGGCAACGGCTTGACCTACATGCGAAGGGCCGAACAATGCCGCTCGCTGGTCGATTCCGCACGCGATGAAATGGATCTCTGAGGACCGATGTAATGGACAACACCAATGTGCAGCACTCAACCGATTACCTCGATGTTCTTATGTGGCTCGAAACAGCGTCTGAGGATGAAATCTCTGGTGCGTATTGGCTGGCCAGCGGATCCACCAAAACGGATTTGCGCCACGGTATACAGGCTCTAATGGACTCAGATAGACCAGCATTGGCCATCTACTTCACGGAACTGGTGATCGGGCCAATCAAGCTGGCCGACCTTCATAAAACGTTCCCCGAGGTTTGCGAGCCCATGGAGCAGCTACACGATTCTGTTTCAAGGCGAGAACATGAGCCCCATTACCCTTTGAAGGGATATGGCGCTTTGTCTGCTGCCATCAATGAACTGAAAGACCAGGGACGACTCAGTGCAGCTCAATGCACGCTGCTATTAGCAGAGTTAGCTGGCCTCAAGAAAGGATAAGGATATGTCTGCATACACAAAGAGTGTGATAGCTGCATGCGTGTTGACTTGCTCGGCGTGCGTACTGCTCGGCCTCGGAATTGGGTTTTCATGGGGGGTGAGCAAAGGTGCGGAATGGGTGGGTAAAGGATTTGATAAAGGCTACAAACAAGCTTTCGAAACCTGGAACCGACCTACGGGAATTAGCCCACCTGACCACCGTCCGAAAGGGTCTTGGCCAACCTTGGATATTGGCGAGTTTTGCCAAAGCTACAACGCAGATGTAAAGCTGCCATCTAGCCAATACGATCAACTACGAGAGGCAGGCGTAGACCCTGCCGAGATCTGCAAATCCTCAACTGCATCTGATAAATAAAGGGAATTTCAATGAAGAAGCTCAGCGATACTCAGTATTTTGTAATTTCATTCATCGTCAGTTTTCTGGTGGTGGTTGCTGTATGTGCTTACTTTGTGGCACCTGCAAATCTCACAATGGGTGATTTCAGAGCAGCAACATTGACGGAAAAATATTTCTGGTTTGCCGTCATCGTCATTGTTTTTTTAAGCGGTGTGTTGCGTTACAAGCCTTGGGAAATTCGCAACTAATCCCTTCTCTTGCGTGCCCCCTTCGGGGGGCGGCTCTCGTG
>NZ_JBMFBT010000025.1:0-4056 GCF_048822895.1 Pseudomonas sp. P4795
AAAGCAGCCGTTCATTCAGAGTTGCTTCTATCCCATCATACATGGTCGAAACGCATACAAAATGAGGGCACGGAGCGCTGTGCCGGCATCCGGCACCATCGGCATTGAAATTGGCGTGATCTGCGAGTTACTCCCGGAGTATGGCTGCGTAGCATCGGATGCATTCCAATCGAGGAGAAAGCAGATGACCGCGCACAATTCACCCACACGAGTGGCCCTGGTTACCGGTGCCTCTTCAGGTATGGGCAAGGCTTTCGCCAAGGCATTGCACGATGAGGGCCTGGTGGTCTATGCCGTCGCTCGTCGTCTGGAACAGATGGACGATTTGCGACAGCTGGGCGTACATACATTGCAGATGGACATCACCTGCGATGAGCAAGTACGGGCGGCTGTCGAGCGCATTCAG
This sequence comes from Pseudomonas sp. P4795, assembly GCF_048822895.1. Taxonomy (NCBI): domain Bacteria; kingdom Pseudomonadati; phylum Pseudomonadota; class Gammaproteobacteria; order Pseudomonadales; family Pseudomonadaceae; genus Pseudomonas; species Pseudomonas sp. P4795. The sequence goes on from NZ_JBMFBT010000025.1 coordinate 407, forward strand.
GGCTGGCATGGCGCAGTCGATGTATTGATCAACAATGCCGGCTTCGGTCTGTATGGTGCCATGGAAGATACTGACATCGATGAGGCGCGCTATCAGTTCGAGGTCAATCTGTTCGGTCTGGCGCGCCTGACTCAACTGCTGTTACCGGCGATGCGCGAGCGGCGTGGCGGGCGGATCATCAATATTTCGTCGATGGGCGGCCGCCTCTACACACCGCTGGGTAGTTGGTACCACGCCAGCAAACATGCCCTGGAGGGTTGGTCGGACTGCTTGCGTCTGGAACTGGCGCCCTTTGGCATCGACGTGGTGATCATCGAACCAGGAGTCATTTCCACCGAGTTTGGTGAGGTCATGGTCACGCCCCTGCTGCAGCGCTCCGGCAGTGGCGCCTACGCGCCCATGGCCCAGGCTGTGGCCGCCGCCACCCGGAGCAGCTATGCCAGTGGCGGTGGTTCTGATCCGCAGGTGATCAGCACGCTGATCCTGCAGGCAGTCCGTGCACGGCGCCCGAAAACGCGCTATATCGCTGGCAAATACGCACGACCGATGCTGTTCATCCGCAAGTGGTTTGGTGACCGGCTTTTCGACAAACTGGTGCTGTCGACCGTGAAGTAAGGGTACACCGTGAAGCAGGCGAGTCGTTTTAGTGTCCACCGCGGCTGGAGACTGTTGATCACCGATCTGGGGCTGCAGCCGGCCGACGTCCTGGCTCTGGCCGGTTTGCCGGGCGATCTGTTCAGTCGCGCCGACGCCAGCCTCACACCGGCCGATTACTTTGCCTTGTGGCGTGGCCTGGAGACAGCTGCAGGCGATCTGGAGCTGCCGCTGGCGATTGCCCAGGCACTCTCGGTGGAAGTTTTTGATCCGCCGATTTTCGCCAGCCTGTGCAGCCCCAATCTGAATGTCGCCCTGCAGCGCCTGAGCGAGTTCAAGCGCCTGATCGGGCCGATGCACCTGTTGCAGGAGGTCACTGCCGACGCCACCACGGTCGAACTGAGCTGCTACGGCTATAGCGGTGCGTTGCCGCGCGCGCTGTGTACCACGGAACTGGTGTTCTTCACCCAGCTGGCGCGGCTCGCTACCCGCCAGGCGATCGTGCCATTGGCGGTGACGCTGGTGGAGCCGCCACAGCAGGCCGAAGCCTATCAAGACTTCTTCGGTGTGCCTGTCAGCGCCGGCACGAGCAATCGCATCCGCTTTTGCACCGCAGATGCGGTGCGGCCGTTTTTAACCGAGGATGTGCAGATGTGGGACTTCTTTGCGAGCAACCTGCGCCAGCGTCTGTCGATGCTGGATGCCGAGGCTGGCATCGCCGAGCGTGTGCGGGTGGCACTGCTGCAGATGCTACCCAGCGGCCTGGGTTCCATCGAGGCCGTAGCCAGTCACCTGGCCATGAGCAAGCGCAGTCTGCAGCGGGCTTTGAGTGCCGAAGCCGCCAACTTCCAAGGCATTCTTGGCGCCACCCGTGCCGAGCTGGCCCGGCATTATCTGAGCAACTCGACCTTGTCGTCGGGGGAAATCGCCTTTCTCTTGGGTTTCCAAGACGGTAACTCGTTTGTCCGTGCTTTCACTGCCTGGACCGGCATCAGTCCGATACGCTATCGCAAGGCGAGTTGACGACATTCAGTCAATCGTGACGGAACCTTGCCGCGCCCTTCAACCGTGACGCCTGTAAATCACCACATCTCCAGAGGTCGCAATCACCAATGTCTGCCCTGAGTAGGAAAAACCGAATGCCCTCACTTCGGACTCGATCGCCAGTTTGTGAAAGCTCGATGGTAGATTGCATTCGGCACCATGAAGCCAGGAACCCGGCTTGAACAACAGCAAGTGATGCTCAGGCCATTTCAAAGTCACGGTCTCAGTCGACCAACCATCGGGTGTAGTAGAGGGTAGACTGCCGCCATAAATGCCAGCCATGCGGATGGTCTTGTTTTCAAGCGCGCCGATGCCCTTGCATTCGAGGAAGCGGTCTGTGAGTGCTCGATCAGAAGCGTCTCGGGCAATTTTTTCTCCGGTCTCACAATCGAATAGACCTAGTCCTGAACTGGAAGATACAAGTAACAACTCCGAGTCACGATCAAAGCCAACATCATACAAACCGGCAACGGTGTACTCCCCGGCGAGCTCCCAGGGAGACGGGGGTTGGGACGTTTGGCATTGATTGATGATTTCTCTTAACGGGTTCAGATGGGATGTCGGCATACGATGGGGACCTGTATTTTCATCAATGTCTGCTCTTGGCATTGCGCAGGTGGTGATGTTAGGGGAATTGGCGGTGAATCAGGCATTGGATAATGTTGAGGTGAAGACGTGAGAGCCGGCTGAGGTTAGCCAAAAGTACGGCGCCATATAAGCTGGATTACCTCAGCCGAATGCTGCCTGTTTTGAGAGGCAGCATTCGGCCAAAAACGGACGTTCGCAAGTGGCCGCTAACGGACAAAAGCGGTCTGTCAGAAATCGTCAGAATGCGGTTCAGTATCTGAAAACTCAGCTCGATAATCGCTGTGCGTCAGTGCCAGTCTCTAAAACAGTGCATGCATTGACGCGCACGCCAAGTTCTCAACTGCCCTCCGCAGAATGAGCAGTGGGCAAGCTTTTGCTCGCACAGAGGCCTCATCCGATGGCGGAAATACTCCCAGACAACTTCCGGTTCAATATTTTCTCGGCGGACTATCTCATCTACTACTGCCTGATCACCCTTCTCGTGGAAAACCCCGATGATCGCTAGCGTTTCGATTGCCGGACAGTAAGCAGTAATTGATTCGCCACATCGATTGCAAACGCGTTGACCATAGCCAGTAATCATAAATTCGTTTCAGTACCTGGAACTGGAGATGACCTTTTTACTAGACACTGGGTGCAGTGACAATGTCCGCAAGGGTCGATTGTTGCCCATCACGACAGGCAGCAATCGGTCAAGAGCGGACGTACAGCCCACTACTTTTCATCAGCCAGAAGCTGCCGGCAGAAGGTAACCTTGAAAAGGATTTACACTCGCTTGGCTGTGTCCTAGACGTCAACTTACGGAACAGATTCGTGCACATTCATATTATCTACACCCGAACAGGCATGCTGCTCTCCAAGCATCCTTACCAATCATGGATAGAAATTCAAGATCAATACCCTGAGTACATGACTTCGCTCGGCCCTTGGGAAGAAGAGACGGTCATCGAATACCTTGCAGATGAATACCCAGAGCTTTCCCCGCATCCGCAAGAGCAAGTCATTGCGTTCATAGCGGATACTCCAGAGGTAAGAGTGCTTACTTTTGCCGCGTAGATCGTCTTGGCGACCATTCTCAGATACTCGCTCTCAATGATTAGTTTGTTCATTTTCAGGAAGCATTGTGAATGCCTGTTTTTGAAATTTTGCCGCTGGTAGCAATCGGCCCCGCGCGGCTTGGCGCTTCACGCGCAGCAGCAAGGGAAGCAATGTCTGTGAATGGACTCCCGCTTGAACGATCCGATGGCCGCGTAGATTATTTCTGCGAAGCTTCCATCCAGCTTGAGTACGGCCCTGGCGATGAAGTCCAGTTCATAGGCGTCTCCGGAAACTCTCAGCTCAACTTCACGTTTAGAGGGGTTGATGTTTTTGCTATCTCTGCGGCTGAATTGTTTTCACTAATGGCTGCCTCGGACGATTCCGGC
>NZ_JBMFBT010000026.1:0-2948 GCF_048822895.1 Pseudomonas sp. P4795
CTGACCGACGGTTCGCTCGATGGATTGCTGCCGTTCGAGTTCACCCGCTTGTACCGCAACAGCGCTGCCGAAATCGACGTCGGCCTGGGCTTTGGCTGGAGCCATTCGCTGGCGCATCGGCTGGAGATCGAGGGCGACGCGGTTGTCTGGGTCGATCACGAGAACCGGCGTACGCGTTTTCCGCTGCCGAGCATTGCGCGGCCGGCAATTCACAACAGTCTGTCGCGGGCGGCGATTTTTCTCGGGGATGAGCCGCAGGAGCTGATCCTGGCGCTGGCCGGGGATTCCGCGCGGTTTTATCACTTTCGCAATGGGCGACTGACCGCGGTCAGTGATGCCTACGACAACCGCTTGCTGGTGTCGCGCGATCGTCAGGATCGTATTCAGCGGCTGGACAACGGCGCCGGGCGTTGCCTGTTTCTGCGCTATGACCGCACGCATCTGGCGGCCGTGGATTATCAGGTGTTGCGCGAGGCGGTCTGGCGCACTCAGCAGACCCTCGTCAGCTATCGCTACGACGCCCGCCAGCGGCTGATCGAAGCGACCAATGCGGTTGGCGACAGCGAGCGTTACGACTACGACGACCAGCACGTCATCCTGCAGCGGCAACTCAGCGGAGGGGCGAGTTTTTTCTGGGCGTGGGAACGATCCGGCAAAGCGGCACGTTGTGTCAGGCATTGGGCGTCGTTTTCGCAGATGGACACGCGGTATGTCTGGGACGATGCCGGCAGTGTCACGGTGCAGTACGTCGATGGCACTGAGGAAACGTACGTCCATGACGACCGTGCGCGGCTGGTGCGCAAGGTCGCCGCGGATGGTGGTGAGCAGCTCAAAGCTTACGACGATGCGGGGCGTTTGGTTGCCGAGCAGGATGCGTTGGGCGCGGTTACCGAGTACCGCTATGACGATGCCGGACGGCTGATTGCGCTGATTCCGCCGGAAGATGCGCCCACGTCCTACGAGTATCGCAACGGTTTCCTGCACACCCGTTCGCGCGGGGAGGCGGTCTGGACCTACCGGCGTAATGCGCAGGGTGATGTGACCGAAGCGGTCGATCCGGACGGGCATGTCACGCATTACCACTACGACCCGCAGGGACGGTTGCTGTCGATCCGTTATCCGGACACCAGCCGCCATGTGCTGGTGTGGAACGACCTTGGGCAGTTGGTCGAAGAGACCCTACCCGATGGCGGCGTACGCCAGTTTTCCTACGACGCTTTGGGGCGGCGGATTACCACCCGCGACGAACACGGCGCGCTGACCCGCCAGAGCTGGGACGCCGTCGGCCGACTGATCCAGACGATCTCGCCTACCGGCGCCAGCCGCGCCTACAGCTACAGCCCCTACAACCAGATCACCGCCGAACGCGATGAACTCGGGCGCATCACCCGCTACGAGTACGACGACGATCTGCACCTGGTCAGCCGCCGGATCAATCCCGACGGCACGCAGGTGCAATACCGCTACGACCATGCGCAGCTATTGCTGACGCAGATCGAGAACGAGTCCGGTGAAAAGTATCTTCTGGACTACACGCCGACCGGATTGATCCGACAGGAAACCGGTTTCGACGGTCGACGCACGGCCTACGTCTACGACCGTAATGGGCACCTGCTGGAGAAAACCGAGTTTGGCGATGACGGTTCGACGCTGGTCACCGCTTACGAGCGTGATGCGGCCGGGCGCCTGCTGGTCAAGACCCTGCCCGATGGCGTGCGTGTGGAATACCGCTACGACCGCCTCGGCCGACTCAGCGGCGTCGATGATGGCCAGCAGCACCCGCTGGAATTTGCCTACGACGCTCAGGACCGGCTGATCACCGAGCACCAGGGCTGGGGCACCCTGCGTTACGCCTACGACAGTTGCGGCCAGCTCAAACGCCTGCGCCTGCCGGACAACAGCAAGCTCGATTACCTGTATGCCAAGGGTGGCGCACTCACCGCGATCAACCTCAACGGCGCGCAGCTGACTCGCCACGTCTATCAGTCCGGTCGCGAACAACAACGCCAGCAAGGTCTGCTGCTCAGCGAATATACCTACGACGAACAGGGCCGCTTGCAGGCGCACGCCGTAGGTCATCAGCGCAGTTCAGTGTATCGCCGCGATTATGCCTACAGCGCCAACGGCAATCTGGAGCAGATCGCCGACACCCGCCACGGTCAACGCAACTATCAGTACGACGCCCTCGACCGCCTGATCCGAGTATGCCACACCCGCGACCATCTGCCGGAAAGCTACGCCCACGACCCGGCCGGCAACCTGCTGATGCAGGATCGTCCGGGACCGACCAGCGTCAAAGGCAACCGCCTGCTGGCCCAGGGCGACCGCCACTACGACTACGACGCCTTCGGCAACCTGATCCGCGAACGCCGCGGCCTCGCGCAACAACTGATCACCGAATACAGCTACGACAGCCAGCATCGCCTGATCGGCCTGACCCGCCCCGACGGAACAACCGCCAGTTATCGCTACGACGCCTTCGGCCGGCGGATCAGCAAAACCGTCGACGGCCAGACCACCGAATTTTTCTGGCAAGGCGACCACCTCGTCGCCGAAAGCAGCAAAACCCAACACCGCAGCTTCATCTACGAACCCGGCACCTTCCGCCCCCTCGTGATGCTCGACGGCAAAGGCCCAAAACGCGCCTGCCCGTTCTACTACCAACTCGACCACCTCGGCACCCCGCAGGAACTCACCGACTACAGCGGCGACATCGCCTGGTCGGCGCAGTACGCCGCGTACGGCAAGACCACCTCGGTGGAATTGGCCGGAGAAGACTACCTCGACCAGCCGCTGCGTTTTCAGGGGCAGTACTTCGATGCGGAAAGTGGACTGCATTACAACCGGCATCGGTATTACGATCCGGAGGTTGGACGGTACCTGACGCCAGATCCGGTGAAGTTGGCGGGTGGGCTGAATCAGTACCAGTACGTGCCGAATCCGACGGG
>NZ_JBMFBT010000027.1:0-1839 GCF_048822895.1 Pseudomonas sp. P4795
GCGATGAAATCCTCAGAAATCATAGCAAGGGTTCGCGAAAGCGTTTTTACACACTCTGGGCCGTATGCGGTCGCTTGGGAACGTCCGCTTTTGGCCGATTCCTGCCTCTGGCGACAGATAGACAGTACGCCGTTTATGTTCAACAGGCCCCCAGGCCTCGCCCAGGTGAGGGTGCCTTTTTGTTCGATGTCGGAACCCAGATCCCCCGGGCCTGGTCTACAGCCCAGTGGCATCTGGTTTCCCGCAACAACGATTATTCATTCGAACAGCGAGGCGATATGTCGTACGTCTATGCAGGTCTGGCCACGGTGAGTGTGCTGGCCCTTTACCGGGGCCAACCGCCGGTCGAGCGGACGACGCTTGAATGCCCGGTGCGGGTGAGTCACGCCGGCCCCGGCCGCGCGCGCATCGAGCTGCAGCGCTACTTGTGGAGGCCTAAGGAGGCCAATGCACTGCGCGTCATCCTGCCCGATGGGCAGCTGGTGCAAGGCGCCATCATCGACGCCTGCAATGAAGTGACCGGCGGCTGGCTGCTGATCGACGTCACCCCGCACGAACTGGTGCCTGAACAGCCGCCAACGCCAACGGCTGGAAATGCAGTAAGCATGAATGACACCTTATCCGAGTTGAGCCTGCCGGCCGCACTTCGCACTCAGGCGTCTGCCTTGCTGGACATCATCAATGGCGCGAGCAACCGGGACGAGCTACTGCGCGCAGTTGGCCGCGCCGAGGGGTTTGTCCTGGGCCTCGAAACCCTGGACGCGCGAAACGCGATCGATGTGCAGAACCTCTATGTCGTGGTGGAGGCAGCCGCCCATCGGCGCCAAGCGGAGCTGGGCGCATGATAGGGGAGGGCAATCACTAAGAGGTGCTGCGCGCGGTAGGCGAGTCCCAGCAGGTGCGGATTGCCTTAGGGCATAGCGGGGGCCGGAGTAGGCCGCGACATGCCATCTGCGAACGCATCACACGCTTGATTCTGTGGCCTAGAGCGGTCTGTGCGGTCTTAAGAAGGGGTTCGAATCCCTATCCAGTACGATCGATCGCTGCAATGAACCGATAGCTGCCGTCTGCGAAAGGGAGCTACCGGCCAGAAGCGACGATACGCGGCCGGCAGCAATCGGCCACAAGCGGTCATCGCGCGTCTAAGAAACTAGGGGCGAAGCAGATGACGTCGGCTGAAACCTATTGTTAGGTAACTGCTAACACCTTTAGCCTCTCGCGTATGGTCTGGCAGAGCGCGTTAAACCGCTCGGGTTGATGCTCCTCATAGAAAAAAATCCCCTTGCTACGTGCCGGTGCCGCAATCATCGCGGATACTGACCCATCAATTGCATCAACAATAGATTTGCGGTCTATGGAGAATTGGTCTGAGTTGAAGTGAATAAAATCGTTTCTGGACTTATTTAGCCAGCTTATCAGGTCCCTATCTATTCCGGATTCTTGACCAAATAGTCTGTCGTACAGCTCCATAAAATAGTCGAGCTGAGGATCAGGTAAATCCTCGTTTTTTTCATAGGCCTCTAACCACTTTTTGAGGTGCTTCGGCTTCCACGTATCAAAACCTGCGCTGCCTCTAAGCGCAATGCATACAGCACCCTGTAGCGCAGAATGAGCAGCGATGAGCGCCCACTTCCAAGAGGTTGCCGTCATCGGCGCCCCTTGAATGTGAGCAAGAAGTTGCTCAAGAGATGTTTCCAGATCGATAAAACGATCAAACCGAATAAAGCCTTCCATGTTGTGCCAACCCTTCATGGTGCCTAATGGAGCGACTCCCTAAGACTGCCGTATTCGCAGGATCGCATCTGTTAACGCTCGTGCATTTGTGTCCAGTGTTTCCAA
>NZ_JBMFBT010000028.1:0-1602 GCF_048822895.1 Pseudomonas sp. P4795
GGCCCAGAGTGTGTAAAAACGCGCTGATGCACTGTCGGCGCGCAGCGCCGACGGTTGTTAGCTGAGTAATTGCTCGCAACAAGTCCTGCGGATCATCACTAGGGCCTGGGAGTCCCTAGCGCCGCTTCTACCTTGCTGGGTGGCCAAAATACAGACCTCTTCAGGCCGACAGCGCCTTCATTAAACCGCTGGTACCGAGAATTTTCATGACCCGTTTCAGGTTGTAGGCGAGCACATTCAGGCTCATCTCGGCGCTTACCCCGTTAAGCTTTCGGGTCAGGAAGTGTGTCGCGCCCATCCATTGCTTGAGCGTCCCGAAGGGATGCTCAACCGTCCGTTTTCGGATCCGCATCATTTCCGGCGCGTTGCTCAGCCTGTTCTGCATTTCCTCCAGTACTGCTTCATGCTCCCAGCGTCGAACCCGCCGTTCCGTGCTCGGTGTGCACTGCGGTTTCATTGCGCAGCCCCGGCATTTCGAACTCCAGTAACGGTGCAATGTCAGGCCTTTTTCAACGTTGGTATAGCGCCAGATCAGCGTCTCTCCAGCCGGACAAATGTATTCGTTCTTTGCCGCGTCATAGATGAAGGCATCGTTATTGAAACGCCCGTCCGCTTTGGCTCCAGAGGTCATCGGCTTGGGCACATAGGCGGTGATGTCTGCATCGTGACAAGCCAGGATCTCTTCGCTTTTGAAGTAACCTCGGTCAGCCACTACCGACAGCGTTTCTGACGCCATCGCCTCGCGGGCCTGCTTGGCCATCGAGCTGAGTTGATCGCGGTCGGAACCGACGTTGGTAACCTCATGCGCAACGATCAAATGGTGCTGGGTATCGACCGCTGTCTGCACGTTGTAACCGACGATTCCCGTGCCGCGAGTCATCATGGAGCGGGCGTCTGGATCGGTCAGTGAGACCTGTTTATCCGGCGATTCGTTGAGCTGAATTTCAATGACCTGTAACTCTTTCATCTGAGCTTTGAGCTTGTCGATTTTCTCTTGCAGACGAGTAGCCTTGGGCTGAGCGATTGAGGGTTCTTGCTGATCGGCTTCGTCGAGCGCAGTCAGATACCGATTGATACTCGATTCAATTTCTTCCATTCGCCGCTTCAGCTTGGCGCTGGTGAAATTGCGGTCGCGGTTGTTGACGGCCTTGAATTTACTGCCGTCGATGGCAACCAGATTTTCTCCAAATAATCCCAACTGCTGGCACAGCACCACGAACTGGCGGCAGACGCCTCGGATGGCCTTGCTGTTGTCTTTTCGGAAGTTGGCGATGGACTTGAAATCGGGCATCAAACGCCCGGTCAGCCACATCAGCTCGACGTTGCGTTGGGCTTCTCGTTCCAGGCGCCGGCTCGACTGAATGCGGTTCAGATAGCCGTAGATGTAGATCTTCAGCAGGACAGCGGGATGGTAAGCCGGCCTGCCAGTATCTGCCGGTATGGCGCCTTCAAAACCCAGTTTGACCAGGTCAAGTTCGTCGACAAAAACGTCGACTACGCGCACCGGATTGGTATCCGTGACGTAATCGTCGAGGCTCTCTGGAAGGAAGGTGCTTTGGCCTCGATGTTCACCTTGGATAAAGCGCTTCATGGGCGATCCTT
>NZ_JBMFBT010000029.1:0-643 GCF_048822895.1 Pseudomonas sp. P4795
TGCCGGTGTTGCCGGTGAGGACGTTGTTCAGGGCATTGCCGGTGCCGTTGAGGTTGTCGCTGCCGCGCAGGGTCAGGTTCTCGACGTTGTTGCTCAGGGTGTAGCTGACCGAAGACACGACGGAGTCGATTTCGCTCAGCGAAGTGCCGAGTTCGATTATCACGTCACCGACGTTGTCGACGACGTAGGTGTCGTTGCCGGCACCGCCGGACATGATGTCGGCGCCGGCCTTGCCGTCGAGGATGTTGTCCGCACTGTTGCCGGTCAGCTCGTTATTCAGCTCGTTGCCGACCAGATAAAAACTGCCGTTACCCATCAACTGACCAGCCTCGACGTTGGCTGACAACACATAGTTGGCGCTGCTCTGCACCCGGTCATAGCCTTCGTTGGCGTTTTCAATGATGACGTCGTTGGTGTTGTCGACGATGTAGGTGTCATCGCCGGTACCACCGCTGAGGGTGTCAGCGCCGACGCCGCCGTTGAGCAGGTCGTCGCCGGCTCCGCCTTGCAGGTTGTTGGCGAGAGCGTTGCCAAGCAGCGTGTTGTTCAGGTCATTGCCGAGCACGGTGAAGGCACCGGCGGCGCCCAGTGTGACGTTCTCGATATTGCGCAGGCTGGTGCTGTTCAGATCGATAACGCCGGT
>NZ_JBMFBT010000003.1:0-721508 GCF_048822895.1 Pseudomonas sp. P4795
GCCCGCAGGAAAGTTCGTACAGCATTCTCGGACGCGATCAGGCTGCCGCCAACGGCCGACAATGCTAAGGTTCTGACCTAGCTTTTGTACTTTTCCAAGGAAGCCTTCATGCCGGACGCCAAGTCCCTCAACGCTGCATTCATGGTGGTTCAGAGCAACAGCCTGGACGAACTGCGCAGCCTGGTGGTCAGCATAATGCGGCGCTATCCACTGGCTCCCTTGGAGAATGAAATTGCGCTCGTACAAAGCAACGGCATTGCTCAGTGGCTGAAGCTGGCCTTGGCCGAAGATCCTGAAGACGATGATTCGGGTGGTTGCGGCATCGCGGCCGCCATCGATGTGCAATTGCCGGGCAGCTTCATGTGGCAGCTTTACCGAATGGTGCTGGGACGAGATGAAATCCCCGCCAAATCCCTACTCGATAAAGCCCCTCTGACTTGGCGCCTGATGCGTCTATTGCCGCAAGTTATCGATCAACCGCATTTCGAACCGCTCCAGCGCTTCCTCACGCGCGATACCGATATGCGCAAGCGCTATCAGTTGTCCGAACGTCTGGCGGATCTCTTCGACCAATATCAGGTATACCGTGCCGACTGGCTGGAAGATTGGGCCGAAGGACGTCATCAATTACGAAGTGTCAGAGGCGAAGTGAAGCCGCTGCCTCCCACCAGTTGCTGGCAGGCAGAACTGTGGCGCGCGCTGCTCCAGGACGTGGGTGAGAAAGGCATGGCGCAGAGCCGAGCCGGCGTGCACCAGCGATTCATCGAACGCATCACCACGCTTGAAGAAGCGCCGCCAGGCTTGCCGTCCCGGGTGATAGTGTTCGGAATATCCTCACTCCCCGCCCAAGTACTGGAAGCATTGGCCGGGCTGGCACGTTTCAGCCAGGTCCTGTTGTGTGTACATAACCCCTGCCGTTATCACTGGGCGGACATCGTCGCTGACAAAGATCTGCTTCGGCACCAATACAAGCGTCAGGCACGCAAGAGTGGCATGCCCATTGTTCTGGATCCGGAACTGTTGCATCAACACGCCCACCCGTTGCTGGCGGCGTGGGGAAAGCAGGGTCGCGACTACATCAATTTGCTCGACAGTTACGATGACCCTGATGGCTATCGCAGTGCATTTCGCGACGGCCGTATCGACCTGTTCAGCGACACTGATCCGCTGAATATGCTCAACCAGCTCCAGAACGATATTCTCGAACTGCGCCCACTCATTGAGACTCGCGAGCATTGGCCTGCTGTTGATCTGATACAAGACCAGTCAATCCGCTTTCACGTTGCCCATAGCGCCCAGCGTGAAGTGGAAATTCTCCACGATCAGTTATTGGCGCGTTTCAGCGCCAACCGTGAATTACGTCCGCGCGATGTGATCGTGATGGTGCCGGACATCGACAGCTACGCCCCGCATATCCGTGCCGTGTTCGGTCAACTGGATCGCTACGATCCGCGCTTCATCCCGTTCACATTGGCTGACCAGGGCCAGCGCGGCCGTGATCCTTTACTGATCGCGGTCGAGCACTTGCTCAAGCTCCCGGACAGCCGTTTCCCGGTCAGCGAAATCCTCGACCTGCTCGATGTCCCCGCATTGCGCGCCCGGTTTGGTATGGAAGAACGTGATTTACCAACACTGCATCGCTGGATCGAGGGCGCAGGCGTGCGTTGGGGCATGGATGCCGAGCAAAGAGCCGGGCTGGGACTACCACATGAGCTTGAGCAGAACAGCTGGCGTTTCGGTCTACGGCGAATGCTGCTCGGTTATGCCGTAGGCAGTTCTTCAGCCTGTGCCGGAATAGAACCCTACGATGAAATCGGTGGTCTTGACGCTGCATTGATCGGCCCGTTGGTTGCATTGCTTGATGCGCTGGAGCTTTCCCATCAGCAACTCTCGCAACCAGCCAAACCTCAGGAATGGGGAATTCGCTTGCAAGCGCTGACACAGCTGTTTTTCAAAGCCAGCAACGAGCATGACGACTACCTTCTGACCCAACTCGAAGAGCTGCGTGAAACATGGCTAGAGACCTGTGAGTCAGTCCGCTTACTCGACGAACTGCCGCTGACGGTAGTCCGTGAAGCCTGGCTGGCCGGGCTGGATCAGGGGCGCTTGTCCCAGCGCTTCCTCGCCGGTGCAGTGAACTTCTGCACCCTGATGCCGATGCGCGCAATTCCGTTCAAGCTCGTTTGTCTCTTGGGCATGAACGACGGCGATTACCCACGGGCACAACCGCCACTTGACTTCGATTTGATGGGCAGCGACTACCGTCCCGGCGACCGTTCCCGTCGAGAAGACGACCGTTATCTGCTGCTCGAAGCGTTGCTGTCGGCGCGTCATCAGCTCTACATCAGTTGGGTCGGGCGCAGCATCCGCGACAACAGTGAGCGGCCGGCCTCAGTGCTGATTGGTCAATTACGCGATCACCTCGCCAATGGCTGGCGACTCAACGAAGAAGACCAGGATCTGCTGCACGGCATGACTGAGGAGCACCCGCTCCAGCCATTCAGTGCACGCTATTTTCATGAAGGTGATGAACTCTTCAGCTACGCCAGTGAGTGGCAAGTTCTGCATCAGCCCGGTGAACCCGCCAATGTCGCTGCGATGCTTGAACCGCATGTACAAGAAGAACCGCTGAGTCTCGCGCTGCTCCAGGATTTCCTGCGCAACCCGGTTCGGCACTTCTTCACACAAAGGCTGAAAGTCTACTTCGAGGCCGCGCAAGTCCCTCTGGCGGACGAAGAGCCCTTCGTTCTGGACGCGCTACAGCGATACTCCTTGAGCGACAGTTTGCTCGAAGCCGCTCTACGCCAGCCGGATAACATTGATCAAGCCCTGGCAGCTCAAGCACTGCGCTTGCAAAACAGCGGCCTGCTGCCAATGGCCGGTTTCGGCGCAAGTCTGCAACGGGAGTTGATCGAGCCGCTGCCGGATTTGCTGCAGCGTTATCAACAGCTGCTGACGCTTTGGCCGACTCCGATGACCAGCGCAATACCGGTCAGTCTCGAACTCCAAGGTTTGCGCCTGGAAGGATGGCTAGGTGGTTTGCACCAGCGCGCCGATCGCGGTGTGCTGTCGGTGACGACAATCCCCAACAGCATCGGCTCGATCAAAAATCGCAAGTGGCATCGACTGATCAAACCCTGGGTCAATCATCTGGTGGCAGGCGCGAGCGGGCTTTCCTTGACCACTGCATTGGTGGCCAGCGATGAGACGTTGTTGCTTGAACCCATGGCTGAGGACAAGGCCCTGAGCATCCTGGAAAACGTCCTGCTCGCCTGGCAAACCGGAATGCGCCAGCCACTGCCGATCGCGGTGAAGACCGCGTTCGCCTGGCTGGGACAGAGCGACCCGCTAAAAGCCGAAGCCACTGCCCGTAAAACCTACGAAGGTGACGGCCAGACCAGCGAAGGCGAGCGACGTGAAAGCCCGGCCCTGACCCGCCAATTCGCCGACTACGACGCGCTATTGGCGGACGAGACTTTTCCCGACTGGTGCGACGCCTTGTATCGACCATTACTCGCAGCCCCGTGGCGTTCATTGAACGGAGAGGGTTCATGAGTAAGCAAAAGCCCCTCGCACTGGCGTTCCCTCTGCGCGGCAGCCAACTGATCGAAGCCAGTGCCGGCACCGGCAAGACGTTCACCATCTCCGCACTCTACCTGCGCCTGATCCTCGGCCACGGTGACGAGTCGAGCGGTTTTGCTCGTGAGCTGCTGCCGCCGCAAATTCTCGTCGTGACCTTCACCGATGCCGCGACCAAAGAGCTGCGCGAGCGGATTCGCACCCGTCTGTCTGAAGCGGCCCGTTTCTTCCGTGACGAAACACCCGCGCCCGATGCGCTGATTGCTGATTTGCGCGAGGAATATGAGCCCCGGCAATGGCCCGGTTGCGCGAACCGTCTGGACATCGCAGCGCAATGGATGGACGAAGCCGCGGTCTCGACGATCCATAGTTGGTGCCAGCGCATGCTGCGCGAGCACGCGTTCGACAGCGGCAGTCTGTTCACCCAGACCCTGGAAACCGATCACAGCGACCTGCTCGGCGAAGTGCTGCGCGATTACTGGCGGCTGTTCTGCTATCCAATGCAGGGCGATGCGCTGAATTGGGTTCGCGGCAATTGGGGTGGCCCGGCAGCTCTGTTACCTCGGGTGCGCGGCTTGTTCGGCATCGAGCGAGAAAGCGAAGAAGACAAAGCCCCGGCCGAGCTGATTGCCGAGTGTCTGCAAGAACGGCGCAACGCGTTGATCGAGCTGAAGATGCCTTGGCGCGAGTGGGCAGACGAGTTGCTCGCGATCTGCCACCAGGGTGTCGCGACCAAGACGGTCGACGGACGCAAGATGCAGGCGCGCTACTTCGAACCCTGGTTCGAAAAGCTCAAGATGTGGGCCGAAGACGAGAGCCTCGAACAACTCGACATCGGCACCGGCTTCACCCGGCTGACCCCAGATGGCATGGCCGAAGCCTGGAAAACTGATCCACCAAGCCATCCAGGGCTGGATGCAATGCCGGGCCTCAAGTCGAGTCTTGATGCTCTGCCTACTCCCGATGCCGCCGTGTTGCAACACGCCGCCAAATGGGTCGGTGCACGTTTCGAAGAAGAGAAGCGTCGCCGCGCCGAAATGGGCTTCGACGATATGTTGCTGCGTCTGGATGCAGCCCTGCAATCGGAAGGCGGCGAGCGTCTGGCCACGTTGATCCGCGAACAGTTTCCGGTCGCCTTGATCGATGAATTCCAGGACACCGACCCGGTGCAGTACCGGATCTTCGAGAGCATTTATCGCATCGAAGACAACAACCCTGAAACCGGGCTGTTTCTGATCGGTGATCCAAAGCAGGCGATCTACGCTTTCCGTGGTGCGGACATCTACACCTACCTGCGCGCCCGACAAGCCACCACCGGCCGATTGCACACTCTGGGTACCAACTTCCGTTCCAGCCACGGCATGGTCGACGCGGTCAATCATGTCTTCGAACGCGCTGAGTCCCGTAACGAAGGACGCGGCGCGTTTTTGTTTCGAGAGCCAAGCGGCGTCAACCCGGTACCGTTTCTGCCGGTGCAATCTCAGGGGCGTAAGGAGCGATTGCAGATCGGCGGACAAGACGTTCCAGCCTTGAATATCTGGCAGCTCTCCACCGAGCAACCAATCTCCGGTGTGGTGTATCGCCAACAATTGGCCGCCGCTTGCGCCAGTGAAATCACCACGCTGCTCAATGGCGGACAAACTGGTGATGCAGGGTTTGCGCAAGAGGGCAAAGAGCTGCGCGGCCTGCGCCCGGCGGACATTGCAATTCTGGTGCGCGACGGTAAAGAAGCTCAAGCAGTGCGCGGTGAACTTGCGGCTCGCGGCGTACGCAGCGTCTATCTGTCGGACAAGGATTCAGTCTTCGCCGCTCAGGAAGCCCACGACCTGCTGAGCTGGCTCAAGGCGTGCGCGGAGCCGGATGTCGAGCGCGCGTTGAAAGCGGCGCTGGCCTGCCTGACCCTGAATCTGCCATTGGCTGAACTGGAGCGGCTGAATCAGGACGAGTTGGTGTGGGAAGCTCGGGTCATGCAGTTCCGCGGCTATCGCGATCTGTGGCGCAAGCAAGGCGTGCTGCCGATGTTGCGGCGCCTGCTGCACGATTTTCACCTGCCGCAGATTCTCATCACGCGCACCGACGGCGAGCGGGTGCTGACCAATCTGCTGCACCTCTCGGAATTGCTCCAGCAAGCGGCGGCTGAACTCGATGGCGAGCAGGCCCTGATCCGCCATCTGGCTGAGCATCTGGCGCTATCGGGTCAGGCGGGCGAAGAACAGATCC
Source organism: Pseudomonas sp. P4795 (assembly GCF_048822895.1). Lineage (NCBI taxonomy): Bacteria > Pseudomonadati > Pseudomonadota > Gammaproteobacteria > Pseudomonadales > Pseudomonadaceae > Pseudomonas > Pseudomonas sp. P4795. Next base: position 5,800 of record NZ_JBMFBT010000003.1, read on the forward strand.
TGCGCCTGGAAAGCGACGAGCAACTGGTCAAGGTTGTGACCATCCACAAATCCAAGGGCCTGGAATATCCGCTGGTTTTTCTGCCGTTCATTTGCTCGGCGAAACCAGTGGATGGCAGTCGCTTGCCGCTGCATTACCACGACGCATCCGGCAAGGCGCAGGTCAGTCTCAAACCCACTGCTGAACTGATTTCGCTGGCTGACGATGAACGCCTCGCAGAAGATCTGCGCTTGCTCTACGTCGCTCTGACTCGAGCGCAACACGCTTGCTGGCTCGGCGTGACGGATCTCAAACGCGGCAATAACAACAGTTCGGTGCTGCATCTTTCGGCACTTGGCTATCTGTTGGGCGGCGGAGCGATATTGCGTGAGTCCAGTGCACTCAACCGCTGGCTGGAGGACTTGCAGGAAAACGCTCCTGCGCTAAAGGTCAGCGAGATGCTCTTGGCGACCAGCGAGTTTTATCTGCCGCCACGCAACGAAGCGACACTCAGTGCGACCTTGGTGCCCAAACGCAAGGCCAGCGAAAACTGGTGGATCGCCTCCTACAGTGCATTGCGTATCAGCGATGTATTGAGCGTTGGCAGTGATGAGGCGCCGGACAGTCCGCAAGCGCAAAAACTCTTCGACGACGAACGTCTCGACCCGGATGCTCCGCGCGAAATCATCACCGGCGGTGCCGATATCCACCGGTTTCCGCGCGGCCCGAATCCCGGAACGTTTCTGCATGGTTTGCTGGAATGGGCGGGCGATGAAGGTTTCGCCGTGTCGCGCAAGGCGCTGGAAGATGCGATTGCGCGACGCTGCAATCTGCGCGGCTGGCAAGGCTGGATCACCACCCTCAGCGACTGGCTGCAACAATTGCTAAAGACGCCGCTACCCGCAGGGATTGGTCAGCCGCCGGTGACGCTCGAACAGCTCAAACAGTATCGCGTCGAGATGGAGTTCTGGTTCGCCAGCCACAAAGTCGATGTGCTCAAACTCGACGAACTGGTGCGCCAACACACTCACAACGGCGTCGCCCGAGTCGCCGCCGAGCCAGTGCAACTCAATGGCATGTTCAAAGGCTTCATCGACCTGACTTTCGAACACGAAGGTCGCTATTACGTGGCGGATTACAAATCCAACTGGCTGGGTGCCGATGACAGCGCCTACACCGAACAGGCCATGGAGCAGTCGATCCTCGATAATCGCTATGACCTGCAATACGTGCTGTACCTCCTGGCCCTGCACCGTCAGCTCAAAGCACGACTTCCCGAGTACGACTACGACCGGCACATCGGCGGTGCGCTGTACCTGTTCTTGCGCGGAACCCGGGCCACTAGCCAAGGCGTGTATTTTGCCCGCCCACCGCGAGAGCTGATCGAGCGACTGGACCGCATGTTCCAGGGCAAAGCTGAACCCAAGGCCGAGCCTGCATGGGAACAAGGAATCTTGCTATGAGCCGGACATTCGCCGACGGACTATCGGCCCCACTAGACGCAGACGCGCTGGCCAACCTGACGCCCCTCACCCGCGCCGATGATCTGCTGCTGTTGCTCGGCCATTGGGTCGAGCGCGGCTGGTTACGCTCGCTGGACAAGGCGTTCGTCGGGTTTCTGCACGAGCTGGCACCCGAAGTTGACCCGCTGGTGCTGCTCGCCGCCGCGTTGACCAGTCACCAGCTCGGCCATGGCCACGTCTGCCTCGATCTGTTCGAAACCCTTGAAGCTCCGGATTTCGCTCTGTCGCTGCCGCCGGAAGGTGATCAACAAGCTGGGGTTTTATTACCATCGCAGTTGCTCGTGACGCTTGATGGCGCGCATTGGTGCAAGGTATTGGCCGAGAGTTCGCTGGTAGCGCAGGCGGCCGATGTCAGTGATTCTGCCTCGCAACGTCCGCTGGTGTTGTCGGGCAAACGCTTGTACCTGCGTCGCTACTGGGCCTACGAGCGACGCATCGACAATGCGTTGCGCCAACGCCTCGCACAGCAAGAACCAACACCGCAAGACCTGTCGCAGCGACTTAACGAACTGTTCGGCTTGGCGCAACAGACGGACGTGATCGACTGGCAAAAACTTGCCTGCGCGCTGGCGACCCGAGGTGCTTTCAGCATCGTCACCGGTGGCCCGGGGACCGGTAAAACCACCACGGTGGTGCGCCTGCTGGCTTTGCTGCAGTCCCCAGCCGTTCAGGCCGGCAAGCCACTGCGCATCCGTCTGGCAGCGCCTACTGGTAAAGCGGCGGCGCGCCTGACCGAATCCATCAGCCAGCAAGTGCAATCACTGGACATCGCCGAAACGGTTCGCGAGAAGATCCCCTCGGACGTGACGACCGTGCACCGCCTGCTCGGCAGCCGTCCCGGCACGCGGCATTTCCGCCACCACGCCGGTAATCGTCTGCCGCTGGACGTGCTGGTGGTCGATGAAGCCTCGATGATCGACCTGGAAATGATGGCTAACCTGCTCGATGCCCTGCCGCCGCACGCTCGCCTGGTATTGCTCGGTGACAAGGATCAGCTCGCCTCTGTGGAGGCCGGCGCGGTGTTGGGCGATCTGTGCCGCGACGCCGAGGCTGGTTACTACAGTCCGCAGACGCGCCAGTGGCTGGAGTCAGTAAGCGGTGAGTCCCTGGCCGCCAGCGAGTTGCACGAAGACACCGATGGATCGCACCCGCTCGCCCAGCAAGTGGTGATGCTGCGACACTCGCGGCGCTTCGGCGAGGGCAGTGGCATTGGGCAACTTGCGCGCCGGGTGAATCGGCAATTGCCGGACGAGGCACGGCAGCTTTTGAGCGCCGGCGGCTACGATGATGTGTTCTCGTTGTCGCTCAAGGGCGAGCGCGATCAGGCCCTTGAACGCCTCGTTCTCGATGGACACGGCGCAGGCCCGCAAGGCTACCGGCATTACCTGAGCGTCCTGCGCCAGCAACGTCCCTCAACCGCCACACCACTTGAAGACCCGCAATGGATCGAATGGGCGCGGGATGTTTTGCAGGCATTCGACACCTTCCAGTTACTCTGTGCCGTGCGCAAAGGCCCATGGGGTGTCGAGGGCCTGAACCAGCGCATCACCGACGCACTGCTCAAGGCTCGACTGATCGACAGCGATCAGCAATGGTACGAAGGCCGGCCCGTTTTGATGACCCGCAACGACTACGGTCTGGGTCTGATGAACGGCGATATCGGCATCGCGCTCAAGCTGCCCGAGCGCGAAGGGCCGGACGCCGGTAAACCAGTGCTGCGCGTGGCATTCCCGCGCAATGATGGTCGCGGCGGGGTGCGCTTCGTATTGCCTAGCCGGCTCAACGACGTTGAAACCGTGTACGCGATGACCGTACACAAGTCCCAGGGCTCTGAATTCGCGCATACCGCGTTGATCCTGCCCGATGCGCTGAATCCAGTGCTGACAAAAGAATTGATCTACACCGGAATCACCCGCGCCAAGCACTGGTTCACCCTGATCGAACCGCGTGCCGGCGTGTTTGAAGAGGCCGTACAACGCAAGGTCAAACGCCTGAGCGGGTTGATGCTTGAGCTGGAGCAGGGCGCTGATAGTCACTTATGAACATTGCAGCGTTGGATGGCGATAACTGACCAACCGGTCAGAGGGCGCTGTATCGCTGGTGTTCCAACGCTGTGCTATCGTTGCGGCATCATTCCGTAACGATCCAAGAGTATCTCTGCATGAAGGTGGCCATCTGGGCGACAGAGCGCGTATATGGCTGCAAGCAGTTGGTGCTTGGCAGTCTGCTCCTGATGCTGGCAGGTATGGCCATCGCGCAAGCGCAAACGCCGCCCGGTATGGCTGAGCAACGAGCCAAGTCGGTTACTCAGGTCGTGCTTGGGATCCTCAGTTATGCGCGCTGGCCGGTCGAGCCGGCGCAGTTGCACCTGTGCATCGTCGGTCCCACCGAATACACCGATGATCTGGTTAAGGGCACGACCCAAGCCACGGGCCGTCCGGTTACCGTGCGCCGTTTGCTCGCCGACAATCCAGCCATCGTCAGTGAATGCAACGCGGTGTACATCGGCAAACTCACGGCGGATGAACGCAGCCGGCTGTTCGCTTCTCTGATTGGCCATCCGATATTGAGCATCAGCGAAAGCGACGATCAATGCACGGTCGGCAGCCTGTTCTGCCTGCGCGTCGGAGATGAGCAAGTGTCGTTCGAGGTCAACCTCGACTCCGTTGCCCGCAGTGGCGTGCGCATTCATCCAAGCGTGCTGCAGTTGTCCCGCCGCAAGCCGGCGGCGCCATGAAAAAGCATAACTCCACAGAACTGCCGAGCCTCGGCTCGGTGATCGGTCGCGGGCATTTGATTGTTGCGTTGATAGCGGTGGCGATGGCGAGCGTTTCGCTGACGCTGCTGGGCGTGTTGGCGTTGCGGGTTTATGCCGATCACAACCTGCACCTGATCGCCCGTTCGATCAGCTACACGGTCGAAGCGGCAGTGGTGTTCGACGACAAGACCGCCGCGTCCGAAGCGCTGGGCTTGATCGCCGGGACCGAAGAAGTCGCCCACGCGCAGGTCCTCGACAGCAACGGTGAATTGATCGCCAGTTGGCAGCGGCCGGAGAACGGTTTCATCACTGAATTGGAAATGCAGGTCGCCCGCGTCATCCTGGAAAAACCCGTGAGCCTGCCAATCGTGCATCAGGATCGTGAGATCGGCCGCGTCTTGCTCACCGGTCACGGCGGCAGTCTGATGCGCTTTCTGCTCAGTGGTCTGGCCGGGATCATTCTGTGTACCGCGATCAGCGCCTGGGTCGCGTTGTATCTGGCGCGTCGTCAATTGCGCGGGATCATCGGCCCACTGCACAGCCTCGCCAGCGTAGCCCACGCCGCTCGCAGTGAACGCGTACTGGATCGTCGTGTGCCGCCGGCCAAAATTGCCGAACTCGACAACCTCGGTAACGACTTCAATGCCTTGCTCGACGAACTCGAATCCTGGCAATCGCATCTGCAGACCGAGAACGAAACTCTCGCCCATCAGGCCAGCCACGACAGCCTGACCGGATTGCCGAACCGAGGGTTTTTCGAAGGCCGACTCATGCGCGCCCTGCGCAGCGCGCACAAAAACAACGAGCGGGTGGCGGTGTTGTTTCTCGACAGCGACCGTTTCAAAGGTATCAACGATAACTTCGGCCACGCTGCCGGCGATGCGGTGCTGGTCGCGGTGGCCAATCGGATACGCGCGCAGTTGCGCGAAGAAGATCTGGTGGCGCGTCTGGGCGGCGACGAGTTCGCCGTGCTGCTGACGCCGTTGCACAGGACTGCAGACGCCGAGCGCATTGCCGACAAGATTCTCGCGAGCATGGATATGCCCATCGCGTTGCCGGGCGACAGCAGTGTGGTGACCTCGCTCAGTATCGGCATCGCGGTTTATCCCGATCATGGCTCCACGCCCGGCGCCTTGCTGAATGCCGCCGACGCGGCAATGTACCAAGCCAAGCGCCTGTCGCGTGGCGCCCAATTCACTGCCGGGTCGGAGCACCCGGTCGAACCCGTTCAAACCAGGAGCTGATCTCCGTGTTCTCACTTTCTTCGCGTTTGTTTTTCTCTGTGCTGCTAATGGCTGTGCTGGCCCTGACCGGTTGCCAGACCGCGCCGCAAAAAGGCCTGACCCCGGCGCAGATTACCGTGCTCAAACAACAAGGCTTCGCACCGACCGACGAGGGCTGGGAGTTTGGTCTGTCGGGCAAAGTGCTGTTTGGCAGTGATGTCGAAAGTCTTAACCAGCAGAGTACCGAGATTGTCGAAAGGATCGGCAAGGCACTCTTGGGGATCGGCATCGAGCGCGTGCGGGTCGACGGTCATACCGACGCCTCCGGCAAGGAAACCTACAACCAGCAACTGTCGCTGCGCCGGGCCAAAAGCGTGGCCAACGTGTTGAGCACTGTCGGCATGAAGGAGGAGAACATTCAGTTGCAGGGGCTGGGCAGTCGCGATCCGGTAGCGTCCAATGACACCGCCGCCGGCCGCACCGAAAACCGCCGCGTCTCGATTGTGGTCAGCGCCGACTAATCGGCGAACAACATCTCGCGAGTCTGACCCATCAGCAGCGCCTGATTACGCTCAGTCACCTCGCGGATGTAATCCCACAACAGGGTGATCCGCTTCAACTTCCTGAGATCCTCGCGGCAGTACATCCAGAACTTCAAGGAAAACAGGTTAACCCAATGATTACGGGGTCTAACCGCTATGAGTCTCCTTGAAGTTCAACCTGCTGTATCAAACACTGTTTCAAGTCTTACGTTTCCTGTGAAGCCGACCACAAGGCTGGCTAAGCCGTATCACTTCCGGCGCAACGGTATCTACTACATGCGTCTCCGAGCTACAGGCAGCACCTCTAATCTCGCTTCGGTTTCCCTGAAGACCAGCAACAGAAGGGAGGCTATGGATGCCGCAGAACAGCTTACGGGGTTCGTCAGGGCCTTCCATGTGGAGAACCCAGAGGCTTCATGGGGCGAACTGAAGGAACACTTTCGGTTGGTCTCTGTGGAGCTGTTTGAGTCCGTGCGTGATCGTGGTGTGAGGCAGGTGTGGGGCGGATTGCATGATGGCCACTCAGGGCCTGTCGGCAGCTCTACGCGACCCCTGAAGTCAGTAGCGAGCGCTTCTATGTCCTTATCTGTAATCGCTCCCGCAGTAACCTTTGAGGCCCTTTCAGCTCTCTATGTGGCTGACCGTGGGCAAGACCAAAAGGCCTCTACCCTTAAAGAAACCACGATTTGCCATAGGGTACTCGGGCTGGTTCTCGGTGAACTGGACATGCGGACTCACTCACGGGCTGACCTCGTTGCGCTTCGTGATCGTCTTTCAGATGGCCGCATGCCCTCAACGGTCAATAAGCTGATCGTGAAGTTATCGGCTGTCCTCGCATGGTCAGTTGAAAATGGTCATATATCCAAGTCATACGATAGGAACCTGAAGTTCACAAAGGGCACTGAGTCGAGCCGTAAGGCGTTCACGCAAGACCAGGTAGGCAAGCTGGTGGCTTACTCCAATACGCTGCCAGAGACCTCATGGAAGCGCTGGTTGTTGAGCCTCGGGGCTATCACTGGGGGGCGTCTGAATGAAATCTCACAGTTGACGGTAGGTGACGTGCAGACCCTTGCTTCAGGTATCACGGTCATTCACATCAACGAAGCAGGAGAGGGGAAGTCAATCAAGAATAAGCGTAGTGAACGGCTGGTGCCACTGACTGACGGTGCCTATGGGTTCGACCTTGCAGCGTTCTTGCGGTACGTCGAGGCATGCACGCTCAGCGGGTCGGACTCATTGGCTCAGATTGGTTACAGGCCCGGTGGTGAGTGGGCGAATCAGCAGGCAATCCCAGCAGCCCTTGGGGAATCCTTTGGTCCCGGTTTAACGTTCCATTCCATGCGGCACTCGTTGGCTTCCCTGATGCAGGCCAAAGGGGTCCCAACGGCTTACGCACAGGCTGTGATGGGTCATGCATCGGGTACGATTACTTTTGATGTCTACGGCTCTGGGGTTCCCGTTGAGACCATAGCGGAGATGCTTGTGGGGTTGTTTGACGGTGGTGGTCAACGACTGTGTTAGAGACTGTTTTGGCGACTCCTTACTTGTACAAGCGTATTAAGGTTTACTACCTGCGTTTGCGGGTTCGCGGGGTTAATTCAGATAGCATTTCCTTCTCACTCCACACCAGTGATAAGACCGTGGCTATCGGAATCACCGAGGACATCTTGAAGCGCCTGGCCAAGTATCACCTCGCAAGGCCATCAGCTACATGGAAACAGCTTAGGACGCGTCTACCTGAAATCACACAGCAGTGTTTAGCTACTGCACACGGGGACGCTTCCACAGCCGCTTACAGGGCAGTCCCGGCGAAGCTTCAGGATTCAGCAGTAAGTGAGCTACCAAAAGCGGGAAGCGCTGGAGGAGTGCGTATTGATAAAAACTTCCACTTCACGCCTCGCGGTGTCGCTGATACGAATTGCTCGATTCATCAGCCCGACTACGGCAACCCTGAAAGGGGCTTCGGTAATCCTCGTGGTGAATACAAGGTCAATCTGACCATTCCGCGCCGTGAAGCTCAGCCGCTTATCGATACGATTGTTGATGCCCACGAAGCAAACTATTCGGCACTGGTGAAGCAGTTCGAGAAAGACAAGCCAGCTTTGCGCGCCCAGTTACAGCAAGGCAGAAAGCTACAAGAACCCCACGAGGGCGACATGCCGTTCTTCGAGAATGACGACGGCACTGTAACGTTCAAGATTAAGGGCTATGCGTCGTACATCGACAGCAAGACCCAAGAGTCCAAGCCGCTGGTCCTCAAGGTCGTTGACGCCAAGGGCAAGCGCATCGAGAACGTTCCGGCCATTTCAGGCGGCTCTGAGCTGAAAGTGAAGTTCGCACTGCTCCCCTACGGCTGGAGTTTGGTGGCCGGTGCGTCCGTCATCTTGCAGCTCGACAGCGTTATGCTGATTAAGCTGGTCAAGCCCAACACCGATGCTTCGGATGATGGATGGGCAAATGAGGCTGTTGCAGATGGTTACGAAGCTGAGGGAGGGCTGGGCCAAGTAGCGCCCTCTCAGCCCGCATCTCGGATGTGATATTGAATGCCGCGGATACGCCGTCGAGGAAGCGAAGCGCGGATTAGCTCTTTTCTCCTATGTCCGCCGTGTCTAAAGGGCACTCAAAGGGTCCTGTAGGCTTCCCATCCTCTCCAGTTAACAACCACCAGCGATAGGCCGGAAATACCCGCCCCAATATCTCTATCTCTTCCAGCCCCATGCGCGCACGACCGCGCTTTACATTCTGCCAGCGTACGTAAGGTACATCCCCCGCGCTTGCAAGGTCCCCTAAAAGCGCCCGATGCATTAGCAGGGCGGCGCGTTCAGCAATATCCATAAGATCCCTTAGAAAGTGGTTGGATTGTGTAAATAGTACATGTACTCTGTACATATGACTACTAAGAACACCTTCCACAATCTCATGCTATCACACGCATTGAGACTCAAACAGACCACCTATAGGACCTTTGCACCTCATGAATACTACTTACAACCTGACCAATTTCACCTCGGCCAAAGTCGCCAACAACATCCTTGCAGCCATGCAGGAGTCCTTAAAGACCGGCCTTGCGCAGTACGTAACGAATCGCAGGGGCCGTCAGTGGCTCCGTGTGGACATCAAGCGGGACGACAACAACCGCCTCTATTTCCAGTTCCTCACAGACACCATGCAGGAAGTGGGGTATCACCTCTTAAAGGCCGCTCTGTTCCATTGGTCTCGTGAGGATGAGCGTGAATTCTCAGGCCTTAACGCGGCTCTGTACCGTCTGCCAGCTCATCCACTGGACATGATTCTGGATTCTCAAGAAGAGGCTAAACGGATCAAGCGGGAAGCCTCAAGGATTCGCCGTGTATACCTGTGGTGGGTTGAATATTACCGAACACGTCACGCGAAACAAGTAGAAGCCCTTTGACGGATAACTAAAGGGCGCGCCGTATTTATCTCAGTAGTCACAGTTGGTTAATCAAACCTTGCCAGCTCCTGAATAACGTCCGCCTTCGCATTGCCAACTCTATGAGCCTTAACCCTTAGAGACTTCTTTAAGTCCTCTTTGCGGACCTCTGCGCTCTCGATTCAGCAAAACACCTAACTAATTAGTTAGAGGCCGTAAAAGGCCTCTAAGGGATCTCCATGTCCGCAGAAAGCCAAATTCAACCAACTAAGCACGACTTCAGCGACATCAAAGATAAAGCCTCGTGGGCCTTTGAAACTCTTTCAGGAATGTACGGGCCTGATCTTGCAGCTACTCAACTTGCCCTTGAACATGAAGCTTACACACTGGGCGAAGAGCGTTTTCATAAAGCACTTGAGCGTCAGATTGATCGCGGTGAGTTTGCAGATAACGCGACCGCAAAACACGTATTGACCTCCCTTGTTCCCATGATGATGACTGCCTTTGATAACTGGGTTGAACATCAAGTAACGAAGGTTCGCCGTAAGCATGTGGGTCTTCAGTTCTTTCAGATGGTCAAGTCTGAGAACGTAGCGGCTATCACCGTGAAAATCGTGTTGAACACAGTGGCGAAAAAAGGTCCTCAAAGCGTGCAGAGTCTGGCCGTAGCCCTTGGCCGTGGTCTTGAGGAAGAAGCCCGCTTTGGCCGTATCCGTGAGCAGGAAGCTGACCACTTCAACAAGAACATCCGTAAGGCTCTCAACAAGCGCAACGGCCACACCTACAAGGTCAAGTTCCTTGAGAAGGTCGAAGCGCACATGCAGGAAGCCAACGAGCTTGAGTCCTCGTGGGCCTCTTGGAACGCCGTAGATAATGACGTGGCGTATCACATGGGCATCCGCCTGTTAGAGCTGCTCATTGAGTCCACGCAGTTGGTCGAGATGAAGCGTGAGAACGCAGGCAACATAAAGCTCGACGGTGAGTTCATCTACCTGACCCAAGCGTGGGCCGACAAGCTGTGCAACCGGGCGTTCTCTCTGGCCGGAATCACTCCACGTCACCAGCCAATGATTGTCCCACCGAAAGAGTGGACCAAGATGATTGGCGGGGGCTACTGGGCCAAGGGACGCAAGCCTATTCCATTGATTCGTGTGCGCTCTAAACGTGCCCTTCAGCGTTACCGTGACGTGTCCATGCCCGAGGTCTACAAGGCCGTAAACATTGCTCAAGCCTCAGCATGGAAGGTCAACACAAAGGTCCTCGAAGTCGCCAAAGCGATCATGGAATGGAAACACGTTCCTATCGACAAGTTTCCTACTGCTGACCGTGAGGAACTGCCAGTCCAGCCGGATGGCATTGGGGAAGACCCTGTGGTTCTGAAGGCTTGGAAGAAGGAAGCAGCGGGTGTCTATCGCCGTGACCGTGCCCGTGTAAGCCGTCGCCTGTCCTATGAGTTCATCATTGAGCAGGCCGAGAAGTTCGCTGATTACGAGGCCATCTACTTCCCGTACAACCTCGATTGGCGTGGCCGTGTTTACGCAATCCCGTCGTTCAACCCCCAGGGCAACGATATGACCAAGGGGATGCTCATGGCTTCCGTTGCGGAGCCTGTAGGCAAGGACGGCATCGAGTGGCTGAAGATCCACGGAGCCAACTGCGCAGGCGTTGATAAGGTTGACTTCAGCCAGCGCAAAAAGTGGGTAGAGGACAACGAAGAGTTAATCCTTGAGATTGCTCGGGACCCACTGGGCCAGCCTGAGTGGACCAAGATGGATTCTCCGTTCTGCTTCTTGGCGTTCTGCTTTGAATGGGCCGGTGTGGTCGAACATGGCGAACTCTGGGAGTCGGCTCTACCGATTGCCTTTGATGGTTCCTGCTCGGGTATTCAGCACTTCTCGGCAATGCTGCGCGACGAGCGGGGTGGTCGTGCGGTAAACCTGCTTCCTTCTGATGAAGTGCAGGACATCTATCGGCTGGTCGCTGAGGAGGTCATTGAGAAGGTCAAAAAGGACCTTATCGAAGGGACTGAAGACAGTGTGCAGCTCATCACCAACGAGAAGACCGGTGAGATTACTGAGCGCCGCATTCTGGGTACTCGGACACTCGCTCAGGGCTGGATGGGCTACGGGATCAGCCGCAAGGTGACCAAGCGTTCTGTTATGACACTGGCGTACGGCTCAAAGGCCTTCGGGTTCACCGATCAGGTCCGCGACGACATCATTCAGCCAGCGATTGACGAAGGTGACGGCGCTCAGTGGTTTCCTGATGCACAGCAATGCGCTCGCTACATGGCCAACATGATTTGGGACTCTGTGAGCGTGGTCGTGGTGAAGGCCGTTGAGGCCATGCTGTGGCTACAGAAAGCGGCAAAGCTACTGGCTACTGAGGTCACTGCGACCAAGAAGACCAAGAAGAACCCCGAGCCGGAAATCCTCAAGCCGTGCATGCCTGTTTACTGGGTGACGCCTGACGGGTTCCCTGTTTGGCAGGAGTACATGAAGCCTATTCAGCGTCGGGTTGAGCTGATGTTCCTCGGGACTATTCGCCTGCGCTCCACGGTGAATATCAAGGACTCGGACATTATCGACGGGCCTAAGCAGGAGTCGGGTATCTCTCCGAACTTCGTACACAGCCAAGACGGGTCCCACCTCCGCAAGACGGTCGTTAAGGCCTCTGAATGCTACGGCGTGGAGTTCTTCGCGTTGATCCACGATAGCTTCGGGACCATCCCAGCGAAGGCCGGAAAGATGTTCAAAGCTGTGCGTGAAACGATGGTCGAGACGTACACCGAAAACGATGTGCTTGATGACTTCCGTGAGCAGTTCATGGAGCAACTTCACGAAAGCCAGTTAGAAAAGATGCCACCACTGCCAACCAAAGGGACTTTGGACATCTCAAAGATTCTGGAGAGCGAATTCGCGTTCGCTTAGTCGAATCTCTTTCAGGGGGATCGAACTGGACATCCTCACCGGCCACCCAGAACACGAGCAGTTGTTCGTTGCTACTCAGGTAGCCCGTGCTGTGGGCTTACTAAACCCTTCTATTGCCGTGCGGGATTACCGAAAGACACGGATGGGCGCCGATGCGGGACGGACCCTTTTAAGTGTCATGGGAAATTTACCCATCAAAGACATTCCGAAAGACCCAGCAGGTCGCAGGCTCAAAGGAGTTACCACGCTTTTCACCGAGTCCGAGGTTAACCGGATGCTCATGCGGGGAAGCACCGAAAAGGCCTATGAGTTCCAAGAGTGGCTTGCTGATGAGGTGGTTCCGACCATCCGCAAGACAGGCAAGTACGACGCTGAGCAGTCCACCAATCCAATCGCCCAAGGCGTGATGGATGAGCTGCGCCGATTCTGATCCGCTCGCAGAGGTCTGGTCTATGATATCTGTCCACTTTAGATCGACATCTTAAAGTGGACAGATTAAAGTGGACAGATTCCAACCCAATGAGGACATGTAATGACCCTGGCAACACCTGCACTTCGTTTTGAACCATTCCAAGGACCCGGATTGAACCTTCAGGTCGTCATGGGGCACCCTAAGCATGAGCTGTTGTTTATTGCCACCCAAGTACTAAACCAAGCGGGCCTTAAGGATGGTAAGCGCCAGATCCAACGCTACAAAGAAGCCGAGGGTATGTACCAAATTAAAGACTTAATCCGGGAAGTGTCCGATTTGGAAGCTGGGAGTATAGAAGCCAGTCACCCACTCGCCCCCTTTATCAATGCGTGTAAGTCCCTAATTGGGCCAAGGTGGAAGGATGGATGGGTCTGCACGGAATCGGTCATGTACAGGATTCTGTTTCGTGGCAACTCCCCACAATCTGAACCGTTCCGCCAGTGGGTTTGCTCTATCCTTTTACCTACCTTACGCAAGACCGGTGAATACACTTACCTCCCCGAGCATGGCGAGCGGGCGGTGGCCCTCGCTTGGGAGGCCTTTAAGTCCCGTGCAGCTACAGATGAACAATATGCCGCTAAGTGGACAGATCGCATGGAAAAGTTAAGTGGACAGAAAATGTTATTAGAACATCGTCCCCTTTAAGGCATCCCAATGTAGGAAAATTGCCCACTTTATCGCATTCCTGTGGGAGGTCCGGGCGACTCACTGGGCACGTTCCGGCCCCTATCACTTAGTGCATATCACCAATTGCGTCCCTCAGGATCGTCCCAGCGGGCTGGCCAAGATTGCCGCGTCATTTGCTTACAGCGTGGTTATGATTCTTCAGGCCAGGCTCCTGCTGAAACCAAATGCAGATAAGCCACACAGTATGTGGTGCCTGTAGCCCATGCACGACACAAGATATAGACCCCCACTATAAGCGATGACATCCCGTCAGGACACAAGTGAGGGCACCCCATGAACCGAGCAGAAGCATGCCAGCACCTTCCCATGCCTGAGCTAAACAAATTGCTCGATAACTTCAAGATTGACCAAAGAAGCCCCTCAGGCCTCTCTCTCGGATCAAGGCAGGAGGTGGCAGGAACGGAAAGATAGGCCCAGTCGTAAGTAAGGATCGCGAAGGTTACTACCGATTTAAATTCAAAAACTTTCACTACAGAACTAATCGAGTCGTCTTCTTTATGCATACAAGCGAGGACCCTCGACACTTGGTTGTGGACCACATTGATGGCGATATCTCAAACAACCGCGTTGACAATCTACGGTGCTGTACCTACAAAGAAAACTTGCAGAATGCTCGTAAACGCGGAAGGGGCCTCCTACCCAAGGGAATCAGCAAGTTGCCAAATGGTATGTACCGCGCTCAAGTGACAATTGATAGCGGCGTACATTACTTCGATCTTGCGTCACTGCACACGGCGAAGCGCTACTTAGATCAGATTCGCAAGCGATATCACGGTGAATTTGCCAAAAATTGACCGAATTACTGTGTTGACGGCAGCGGCGCATTGCAGGTTGAGCGTTTTTTGGCGAATGGGAGAAATATCGACCTCGCAGGATCGCGTGTGAGTGACGTTGTTTATAACTGTGATGCGCGGGCAGGGGTCATTTTCCTCGTCGCATGAGTGGCGTTTGGCGCGCTTTGCAAAACCACCCACTATAAGCACGACATCCTCACACATTACCTTGGAGAACCCTGATGACCCACCCCGCATTCAATACCGACACATCACGCGACACGACCCCATTCCACACCATCACGTCACTCAACATGGCCGCACTCACCGACCGACCGCGCCGTTTCATTCACCGTGACATATTGAATCTCCTTGCGAAGCTTGCAGACGCTGGGCTTGTTGGCAGTGAAATTGGGGACGGCGGTTTGGCGCGGTGGTTCAATAAGAAAACCGATGTGACTTCTTACTGGGTCGCCGGGGAATACGAATACCTCGATTTACGCAATCGGAAGCAAACAGCCATTTATATCGCTAAGGGCTTCTTGATGATAGTTGCAGGCCGTATCGATTGTGATGTGACGCGTAAGAAATATATTTCTATGATCTAACCAAGCTCAATAATCCGCTCCAACCAATGACACCCATCAAGGGTGCCTGACTGGCGACCGGGGAGAGTGTCTGCATGTCATAAGCCGGTATCTTCCGGTCACTACAAGGTTTGGGGCTCCTTGTATGTGTGGCATGTGGAAGGGGGGCTTTTACCTTAAGATCTTAAAGGGCTTCTTTAAGTCAATCATTGTTTTATTCTTCTAATAGTTATTTGCTTTATCTTAAGGGTACTTAGATGTTTCACCTTGAGCCGGCCATTGAGTTGGGATTGGTCTTCTGACCATGACAATCCCCCCCATCTTAAATGGCAGCCTTACACTGAAGCTGTGCAAGTTTCATAGTTTCAAACGGCGCTCTACGCCACTTCAAAACCACACCTCAATTCGTTATGCCCATTCTTCAGGCGACTGGAAGTATTCAGTTCGTTTGTCTGTGTGTGGGCTTCCAGTCGGTAGAGACTGAACGAGTGGGCATAACCAAAGGAGTCAAACAAACATGAATGTTACCGACAATAAAGCTGAGCTACTGCCTATCGTTATCGAGGGTCATAAATTCGAGCCAGGAGCCGAAGGCCTGTGGAGCCTCAATGAGATTCACCAGACGCTCAGTCTTGCCGAATCCAAGCGGCCATCTGAGTGGCGCAATGCCGTCTCCGTAGAGTTGCGAACCTCCGGAAATTTGCGGAGCTTGGGTGGTAGCGGGACCCTTGCCTCTGAACCGGGTGCTATCGCCTATGCCATGTGGGTCTCGACTGACTTTTACCTGATGGTCGTCCATGCATTCGTGACCATGCGTAATGACGCCATCCTTTCTTCCCGTATGGCCTCGCTTGCGCTGGTCAAAAAGGACAAGCAGTTGGCCGACAACATGCCCAAGGCCGACGCCTTTATGCATAAGGCTGACACTATCGGGCTATCGTGGTCTGAGGCGTGCCGCGCTGCCGGGGTGCAGTTCCCGAGCCTTGCTCAGAGTTACTTGGTCCACGCTAAGCGCTTCACCTCTAAGGACCATCCGACCGAGCATCGCAAGATACTCCGGCCCAAACCCGAGGGCTTCTCTCTGGGTTTCTTTAAGGCCTGTTCAACTGCTTACGGTAACGCTGATGGTTTTCGCGTGACCGCTAAGGGCCTCGTGTGGCTTGAAGAGAAGGCAAAAGAAATCAATGAAGCATGCCGTCAGCGCAATACTGATGCGGCCAAGACGGCCCGCCTCCTGAAAGCTCAGGCCAAGAAACGGGGGGCAATCTAATGTGCGAACCCGTAAGCATCGGCATGGCAGTCGTTGCCATCGCTGGTGCAACTATGAGTGCATCTGAAGGGGCCAAGGCCAAGGGGCAGATGACCGACAACGAACGGAAGCAGCAGAACGAAATCGTCAAGCAAGCGAACTTTGCTGAGAACGATCAGAAGCTTGCCACTGTAGACAAGCAAGACGAAGCACGTCGTCAACTCACAGAGGTGAACCTTCAGACCATCCGAAACCAAGGGATCATCAACGCGGCCATCGGTGAGTCTGGAATGTCCGGCAACTCCATGGACCGCTTGAAGAACTCAGTAGCCAACGATGCGTCCGCCGAGAAGATGAACATCACCGACAACTATGAGCGCGACTATCAAGCCATCTTTGCGAATCGTGTGGGCTCCTCAGAGAACGCTAAGGCGGCTGTACGTGGCCTTGGTGGCGACAACCGCAAGGTGAACAACATCGCTAATGCACTGAATATCGTGTCAGCGGGGGGAAGCGCCTACGTGTCTTCTGGAGGTAAGTTCGGAGCAGGCAATAAGTCAGTCCCTACGACTACCACCACTACGACTAACAACAGTAAAAGCATCAACAATGGAGGGACCCGATAATGCCAATGAATAATGCAATCGCTCAGGCACTGGGCCAATCTGCGCAGACCACTTCAGGCCGTCAAGGCTTCCGTGCGGGTACAGGGATGGGCTATCAAGCCGCCCGAATTGCGAAGCCTGATGCACCAGACTATTCGCTTAGCGATTCCCTCAGGAACTTCGTGCAGGCTGGCAGCGCGACGTTAGGTGCCTATGACTCGATGCGCGACACCCAAGGGAAGGAACGAGCCAATGAGATCATTAGCAAGCTGACCCCCGAGGAGCGCCGAACGGCACGGGAGCAGGGTGTACTGCTCAACCAAGACGACCCCTACGCGATGCGGCATCTGAATGAGCTGACAGGGAGTAACGCGGCTACCGAATTGGATCAGGAGATTCAAAACCTTGTTACGCAGGGGCAGTTCAAGACTCGTACAGAGCTGGATGAATTCCGGGCAACTCGCTTGCAGGAAGGCGCTAAATCCTTCGCGTCGATGAATGGGATTGATCCTGATGACCGCGACTATCAGCGCGGATTCAGCGCGAGTATCACGCAACGTAATGCCGCTGTGGTTGACCAGTTCGGTCGCCGTCAGTCCGAAGAGTTCCAGGTGAATGCGGGTATCCAGTCTCGCAGTGACCTCGGATCGCTTCTATCTGACCCCGGCTTTATGCGAACCCCTGAAGCTGCCACGGTCTTGTCTGGGTACATTAACAAGGGGCTGCATACAGGCATCATCCCGACTACCTCAGCAGCCGTAGAGCTTCTACGCGGCTCTCTTCAGGATGCGACTGCGCGGGATGGTGGGGTTTCCCTACTGAGCAATATCGGCGGGCAACAGTTGAACATCGGCGGCCAGATGGTCCCCGTTATTGACGTGCTCGGCGCTGACCACATGGAGAGCTTACAGGCTCAAGCGGCAAAGTCTGAGCAGACCATGAAGACCGCCCATGTGGAGAAGTTTCAAGGGCAACTGTTAGCGGCTATGAACCACCCTGATATCAATACTGGGCTCTCCATGATTGAGCAGCAACTTGCTCAGACTAAACGCGATACACCTACGGGGGTTATCACACCGGACATTCAGGTCCTCTTGGACCAGCGTGGTGTTCTCCAAGGACGGCAACGTGTAGCAACTGTAAAACTCAACACGGAGACCCTCAAGAACCAACAGTTCGGCGTACAGGTTCAGCAGCTTCTGGGGCAGTACGATAGAAAGCTTGATGGTGAAATGGTCTCAACTGATACGCACCTGATGCCGACTACGGCAGATACGGGTGCGTGGCGGCATGAAGAAGTCCAGGCGTATGCCGCGAACCTCCGACTTGGCCAGATTGAGAAGATGGATCTGTCAGCAGCCGACAAGACGAACATGGTGCTTCAGCTCGTCAAGGTTGACCGCAAGGACGGACCTTTCAGGAAGATCATGGGCGAGTGGGGGGATCAGGCCGAAGAACAGCTACAGGGACTTATAAGCAGTGGGGACACTCAGCGTGATTACCCGGCGCTGACCAGATACCGGGAGCTGGTCAAGGCAGACCCATCAGGCATGGCGATATTAAACCCCGAGCGCGCTGGTATCGCAGCAACCCTTAACGCCTTGGACAGCTTGGGCACTGATGGTATGTCCCTCTTCGTGACCAATGCGCAGATGGACGCAAAGCTGCCTCCAGAGGCTCGTGCAGCTCAGAACAGAGAGTTCTCAACGACCATCCGAGAGTCCCAAAGCGCAATGCAGTACATGCCGGACTCGATGCATGAAATAGCCCTTATGGTCTACAAGGGCCACTTTGCGGCAACAGGCAGTGCAGACGGGGCGAAGGCTGCTACGCAGAAATGGATTGCGGACAACACAGTTGTCTTCAAGGCATCCGGTGGCTCCCAATCGGGGACTGTCTTCAAGTCAGAAATGCTGATGGACCCCGATGATGTCACGTCATGGAAGTCGGGGGCTGAGGCTCTCACCGCAAAACTTGCCGCTGACGATGCGGCCCATCCTGAGTATGGCGGTAAAGGCTCCTTCATCGTCTCCCATAACGGCCAGCTTTTCATACGAAACCTCAACGGCCGAAATGAGCCCCTTTACATGCAAGACATCCGCGACGAGAACGCACGGGCAGTTATTCAGGCACGCGAAGAAGCCAAACGCCGCGAGCAGGAAAACATCAAGCGCTCTCAAGAAGGTTTGGGCTTTTCCAGTGATTACGAAGATACCGAGCGGCAAATCCGTGAATACCAACATACCCATCAGAAACCAAAGTGAGGCCTACGGGCCTCCTTACCCACTTCTAAAAGGAGGCCTTACATGACAACAGATTACGAAAATATCAAAGCCACGGGCACCCAATACGACAACCTGATTCGCGGAGCTGCTGAATCTGAAGGTGTCCGTTACGACCTGCTGCACAAGCAGATTTACAATGAGTCGTCCTTCAAGTCAGACGCAAAGTCCCCTACAGGCCCCTTGGGGCTCGCACAGTTCACCGAGGCCACCGGTCGGGCTTACGGCTTGATGTCCCCAGAAGATCGATTAGACCCCGTGAAGGCCGTCCCTGCGATGGCCCGTCATATGCGAGACCTCATCGATAAATACGACGGTGATGAGCTGACAGCAGCCCTCGCATACAACCAAGGTGAAGGTCCTCTTGGTGCTCCTCAGATTTCAGCTATGCGGGCCGGTGACTTCTCGAAGCTGTCTGCTGAAGGCCGTGGCTACATGGAGAAGCTTCTTGACGTTGCTGTCAGTCAACATCGGGATGCCTTCAAGAGCCTGCTAACGGGACCTGCTGTTATCCCAAGTGCGTCACTTAATCTTGTTGGTCAGCCTATTGAAAAGGGGATGTCTATTGCTGACATGGCACGCCAACAGGGTAAGCCAATCTCTGGTGACGATGAGACAGGCGCATGGGATGGCACCTGGGACGCTACAAAGGCCTCGCTAAAAACATCCGTACTTGGTGCAGCCTTCCGGGGCTACTCGGAGGAAGGTGCGGACCTCGGGACGGTCATGCAGATGATGCGACCTGTATCCCGTATGCACGACAACCCGATGACTGACGAAGACTTCGCGACCCTTGATACTCTTGGTGTGAAGCCAGAATATTACCGTCAGTTCGCATCGGCTGAACGGGAAGAATGGAAGCATATTCTCCCGGTGGTCCTTGATTCCCAAGAGGCTCAAAAGAACTTTGATGCTGCTGGATGGGCCGCAAAGTTCACTGGTGGACTTGTAGGTCTTGCGGGTGATCCACTTACCTATGTGCCGGTGGCTGGCATTACAGGCTCACTCGGTGCCCGTGTAGTGAAAGGTGCTCTCTACGGTGCTGCAACGGGTGTCGCCAGTGAGCACTTGAAGTCCCGCGTGGTAGGCGGTGAGTCAGACTTGGCAATGGCCGCTGCTGGTGGTGCTGTTCTCGGTGGCGCTCTCTCAGGCATCTTCGGGAAGAACATCATGGTCCGTAGTGGCAATGATGCTGCTGCGCACCTGACACCTGCCGCTGAGAATCTGGCAGACCCTTTCGCTGGTCCCACTGTCCGCGCTGAGGCCCGTGCAAGGGCATTCCAAGAGGGTGTTCAGGACCCGACCCTAATGCCTCATACAGACGCTGACGCGACGGTTCAGTACAGCGGTGTGAATGTCCAAGAGGTCCCCTTTGAGCCCGGTGCAGTTCGCTTAGAAGGTGATGGCATCATCTTAGGGGAATCTAACCCACTGAACCCGAAGTCGTCGGAGCGATACGCAAAGGCGAACGGTGGGATCAAGACGATGGGCTTTGAGGAAATTGGCTTTACTCTTCACAGCAGCAACAGCCCTCAAGTGCAGGCCATTGCTAACCAGCTGGTGCGCTCCTCTACGGGGCACGCAGACGGTTCGAATGGACGCTTTGCTATGACCGCGTCAGACACCATGGAGCGTATGCGGGGGCAAATCAACAAGTCCCGTGAGCAGGTTAGTGATACTGCTGACGCGGCCATGGGGTCCAAGTGGTACACGGCGTTCTCTGGGACCCGTAAAGCTGCACGTGAGGTCCTCGACGAGAAGGCAGGTAAGGCCATTGAGGACCGTTCAGGGACTCGACTGGCTGCACTCACACCCGAAGAGCGGGCCTACACAGAAGCTGTAAGGGATCGTACGAAGCTCTTTGAGGGCTGGGCATCCAATCCGGCACAGTTCGGTAATCCCAACGCCAAGCCATTGTTGGCATCTACACGCCACTCTGGTCACTACTTCGCGAGGTTGTATGACAGAGCGCGTAAAGACTGGTACGCGAACGCCATGGGTAGCCGTGAGGCGCTCCATGAGGCCAGTACTGAGGGGTTCATGCGGGACTATCTTACGGACGCTGTGCGGAAGGCTGACATTGACAAGTTTCATACGGACGCAATGGTTCGTGAGGGCCTGCAAGTAACCCCTGAGAGCCTGTACGCCAGAGTCCGCGATCAGGCCAGCAAGGACGCCTACGGGATTACCCATGGGGCAGATCTGCATGCGCAGGTGGCGGACGCTGATGGAGCTTTCAGAGGTTCAGCAGATAACCCTTTCCTTAAGGGCCGTAGCATGTTCGGTACGGGGGCTGAGGTAGACACGCCCGCTGGGAAGTTCTCTGTGGACTCGCTACGGAGCTGGGACGTTGATCGTATTCTTCCAGCGTATGACGCTCGTATGTCCGGCGACATTGCAATCATGGCGTCCACGGGTAAAACCTCTAAGGAACTCCACGCTGATATCAAGGCTCTTTCGGAGACCATCACACCCAAGGAGCGGGAAGCCCTCGATCAGGTTATGAAGATTTTCACCGGGACAGCTCGTAGGGATGGCAAGGACGGCATCGGTGTGGAGGCTATCAGAACGCTAACGGACTCTGCGTTCCTTGGGAAGAACGCCTACATGGCCTTCCAGAACTTCTTGGAGGTTGTCGGTTTGGCCCGGAGAGGCTATGTCGGGATGCTGGCCCACAACGTACCCGGCTTCCGTGACATGTCTTCTGCAAAGTACAGGATGACCGCAAAGGACCTTGATGCTTTTCATGGTTCCGTGTTTGGTCGTGAACTGGATAACTCCATTGCTCCACGGCGGGGAGATATTGAACAGCGTCTCACCGAGAACGGCACAGGAGCTTTTGCGGCTAAAGCGATGTCATGGGTCCGAACAGTGCCCCAGACTGTTGCACGGCACTCACCATTCACCACGGCACTCACTGAGACCACCAACTATCTTCTCGACGCAGGCCGTAAAGGCATTCTTGGCGACATCGTTCGGCACACACTGGCAGGCGGCAAGAGCCCATTTGACAGAATGTTCACCAGCGAGGAGTCCATGTTGCGTTCGGCAAGCATCACACCGGCTCAGTGGGATGGCATCAAGGCACTAATCGGGGAACACATGGAGAAAGCGGGGGATGGAACCTACCGAGTTCGGGACCATCAGGCCTTACAGGCTGATCCCCGGTCCAATGACCTGTACCGCCTCGGGGACCGCTTGGCGGATGAAATCATGATCCGTCCTCACAAGGTGTCCAACCTCG
The DNA here is from genome assembly GCF_048822895.1 of Pseudomonas sp. P4795. Lineage (NCBI taxonomy): Bacteria > Pseudomonadati > Pseudomonadota > Gammaproteobacteria > Pseudomonadales > Pseudomonadaceae > Pseudomonas > Pseudomonas sp. P4795. The sequence continues at coordinate 28,045 of NZ_JBMFBT010000003.1, forward strand.
ACACGAAGGCCTATGGTCCATTCGTAAAGATGCTGATGCAGTTCAAGTCATTCACCATCAAGTCGCTTAACCAGCGGCTGATGCGTGGGGTACATGAAGCGCGTCTCAACGACCGAGTTTTGGACCAGTCTTTAACGGCTGCTCTGTCGGTAATGCTCTCGGGCGCAGGCTATGCAGCTCAGGCCCATGCGAAGGCTTTTGGAATGGCTGAGAGTGATCGTAAGCGATACCTCGAAGATGCTTTGACCCCTGGAATGTTGGCCTATGCATCGGTGTCGCGTTCTGCGTATGTCGGAGCCCTTCCAAGTGTCGCCAATATGATAGCCGCACCGGCTGGGTTCGATCAGGCTGCGATGGTACGGACGTCGATCCTCCCCGAAACTGCCCGCAAGAAAGACAAGGGTATCACTCCGATTCTTTATGGCATGGGCGGCGGGGATACTTTCGAGGAGATACTAAAGCAGGTCCCAGCAGCGGGCATTGTGAGTAACGCCGGTAAGGTAGCGGTGAACGCTCTTGGGCTCGCTCAGACGGTCAATGACCCTGATAAGGCGCTGCTGTTCCGTACGGGGCTCTACAAGGCTGGCAGGAACTTTGTTCCGAACGACCCTGTAAGTCAGCGCGCTACCGCTGAGCTATTCGAAATGTGGGGCATCGATACCACGAAGTAAAACGCTGTGGATTTTGAAGGGGCCCTTAACGGGTTCCCTTATTTTTCAAAAATGACCACCGCTACAGGCCACGGCCTACAAGGGCTCCAAAACCACCCACTATAACCATAGGGGGGGCTTAAAGTTACTCTTACAGATGACCCTGCGCCTCTCCTCTTAAAGGCGACCTCTGAGGCTGCCCTGTCTGGTAGGTGATTATCACCCCAACCTCAACAACTCAACCCCTCTCTTCCTCACATAGGAGAGCTATGCGATGACTACACGGTGGCTGAACTGTGTCGCTGTACTCCGCACTCTGGCTACCCACCGTGTCACCTACCGATTTCTTGGTCTACTCCTTGTCAGTCTTGGAGTGAGCCAAGGTGGTCCTCTGGTGGAGACTTTCGGGAATGTTGTGTGCGTTCTACTTGTGGCTGTGATGGGTGACCTTGCCGTAGTGCTGGTTGGGCACCTCAGGGGCGGAAAGGATCTGCATCACCCTCACACGCCTTCAAGCGGGCAATAACATTAGGAGAGGTCTTAGCGATGTCGATGAGGCCTGTTCCATTGAGGTAGATATCTAAGGCACCACCCCATTTTGGCGTGATGTCGATGCATCTCCGAAGTCCCTTATCAGTCCACCAATCGAACATCATAAAGAATTTCTCATTCGGGAAAATATGACCAGTATCAAATGTGGCTTGCCCCGGAAGCATCCTTTCTTTATGGATATTGTGCTGCGTGTTCCAGATTAGCCGCAGCTCGTCTGTGCCCTCTTTGGAGTAGTGGACGCGCACGACGGGGGTCGCCACGTACCAGAAAAGCATTGGGAAAATAATGAGTGCCCCAATAACATATCGGGCCTTAATATTTCTCGCATACATGAATTCGGACCCCCTCTCCCCATCCTTCCGGTGAGACTGCAAGCACTGCGTCCATGATTGCTTGTGGCGGGACGCCTCCATGTGGGTAATCGTTGAAGAGTTTGATGCCGATACTAATTGAAAGTCGATCAGGGACATCATCCCAGGCTCGTAGCCCTTCTACGCCTTCAGTAGCATGAGGCCCTTTGAGTCTCTGCTCATCTTTTGCGACAAATATCTGCTCTTCCCACCGTCGAAGCTGATCTGAAACAATTTGCTCGGCCCCAGCACCATCCAGAAGGACGCCTTCGGTGAGTCCGCCAGCCATGCCCACATACCCATAGTGGATGTTCGACCAGATATCGTAGAAGTAGTCGTACTTGCCTTGCCGATGGCGATACCTACCAAACTTCGCATGGATCTTAGGTTTGTGGTCCCAAACTCGGTCCTGACCTACTCGTTCAGTCCAAAGAGCCATTGCAGCCGCACCATTGGCCGCACCAATAGTTTGAGGGCTGGTCGCACCAACTTGGGCATACCAAGGCAGCTCCATTTGCTTGCGGGTCTCCTCCGCAACGTCATAGCTGAGCAGTTCCTTCATCTTTAAGACCGAGGAGTCGTGAATATTACGATTCATCTCGTCTGCAATGTAGGCCGCCAGCTTCTCCATCATGTTCGGATGCGTGCAGCCTTCAGGCCCATCGTTGGGTACAGCTTCTTCCTCAGGCTTCTTATTGGCGGCCTTAGGATCTACCAAAGCGTTCGCTGCTAATGCCTTCTCTTTGAGATTCGGGTCGGCCAACAAGGTCGCCATCTTCTCATCGTCCACTGAGCCATCAGGCCGGAACGCTCCAAGGGCCATAAAGTTGATGATGGTTGCACCGCCAGCGTCACCCATGACGAAGCCACCACCGACATCACTTGACCCCGTGATGACTGTCCCGCCGTGACTGGTTGGGCTCCCTAAGTGGGCCATAGGACGGCCATTCACTTGAATAGAGGGGAAACCTGTAGTGATTACCGCCCCGCAACCACAGGTATCGCCAACACGAGCAGAACCCATAAAGTTGATGTTTACGTCGCCACTTGCAGAAGCAATAGGGGTGGTGCCGTGACCCGGTAATGGGCAGACGTGTTTGTCACCCAGTCGAGCAGAAGAAATCATTGCGTGTCGTCCTTGCGTATTTCGTCCATAGACAATTCCCAGCCTTTAAGCTGGCGCGTGGGAGGCTACCGGAAACCGAAAGGTGGGTCTGTAGGAAAAGTCTCAATGTTGACTTGAATGATCCCTTTAAGAAAATAGCGAAATTTTGGGAGACAGCACCTCAATGCTTTAACGGCCTCAAAGTCCCCCGTAGGCCCTCGCGCCTGAGCCTTATCGTGCGCCTGCATGGGGTCGTTATGGCGCGCACACGCACGCCTCTGGAAGTGGTTCCATTTCGGTGTCAGCAAGGGCCTGTTGGTGTTACAAGTTGGGTATCAAGCTCTGGTACAAACTGTTGGCAAAGGCCTGCTGACCTCGTTACGATGCGGCTACCTGATTCCTTGAAGAGCTATGAGTCGGCGAACAACATCTCACGGCTCTGGCCCATCAGCAGCGCCTGATTACGCTCAGTCACCTCGCGGATGTAATCCCACAACAGGGTGATCCGCTTCAACTTCCTGAGATCCTCGCGGCAGTACATCCAGAACTGCCGGGTGATGTCGATTTCTTCCGGCAGTACCGGCAGCAGGCGCGGATCCTGTGCGGCGAGGAAGCACGGCAGAATCGCCAGCGAACGCCCTTGCTGCGCGGCTACGAATTGCGCGATCACGCTGGTGCTGCGCAAGTTCGCGCTGGCGCCGGGCAGTACGTTGCCCAGATACAGCAGCTCCGAGCTGAACGCCAGATCGTCCACGTAACTGATGAATTGATGCTCGCTCAGGTCGGCTGGGCGGCGGATCGGTGGGTGTTGGTCCAGATAGTCCTGAGTCGCGAACAGCTGCAAACGGTAGTCGCAGAGTTTGCAGCATACATACGGCCCGTGTTCCGGCCGTTCCAGAGCGATGACGATGTCGGCCTCGCGTTTGGACAGGCTGATGAAGTGCGGCAGCGGCAGGATGTCCACCGAGATCGCCGGGTAAGCATCGACGAAATGGCTCAGTTGCGGCGTGATAAAGAAACTGCCGAAGCCTTCGGTGCAGCCCATGCGCACATGCCCTGACAGCGCGACGCCTGAGCCGGACACCTGCTCACAGGCCATGTGCAGCGTGCTTTCAATTGACTCGGCATAACCGAGCAAGCGCTGGCCTTCAGTGGTCAGGACAAAACCGCTGGTGCGTGACTTTTCGAACAGCAAGGTGCCGAGCGCCGCTTCCAGCGAACTGATGCGCCGCGACACGGTTGTGTAATCCACCGCCAGGCGTTTGGCCGCTGTGCTGGCCTTGCGGGTACGGGCGACTTCGAGGAAAAACTTGAGGTCATCCCAGTTCAGCGAACCTAAAGACGTGATGTTTTTTTGCATGATGGACGGGCTTATATGTGCGTACTTATTAGAAGTTTGCACATCTATACTCCAAAAACCGTCCGACAACCAATTCGTGACACACGGCTTTGCTCCCTCGATAAAAACAATTCCAGGAGAACCGCATGAACGCTTCGCTTACGCCTACCGACACCACGATTCAAACCGTCAAGCTGCTGATCAACGGCGAGTGGGTCGAATCCCAGACCAGCGAATGGCACGACATTGTCAACCCGGCGACCCAGCAAGTGCTGGCCAGAGTGCCGTTTGCCACTGCTGATGAAGTCGACGCCGCCATCAGCGCCGCACACCGCGCGTTCCAGACCTGGAAGCTGACACCAATCGGTGCGCGCATGCGCATCATGCTCAAGCTGCAAGCGCTGATCCGTGAGCACTCCAAACGCATCGCCGTGGTGCTGAGCGCCGAGCAGGGCAAAACCATTGCCGACGCCGAGGGCGATATCTTCCGAGGTCTGGAAGTGGTCGAGCATGCGTGCTCCATCGGCAGCCTGCAAATGGGCGAGTTCGCCGAGAACGTTGCCGGCGGCGTTGACACTTACACCCTGCGCCAGCCAATCGGCGTCTGTGCGGGCATCACTCCGTTCAACTTCCCGGCGATGATTCCGCTGTGGATGTTCCCGATGGCGATTGCCTGCGGCAACACCTTTGTACTCAAGCCATCCGAACAGGATCCGCTGTCGACGATGCTGCTGGTGGAGCTGGCAATCGAGGCCGGGGTTCCGGCCGGCGTGCTCAACGTTGTGCATGGCGGCAAGAACGTGGTCGATGGTCTGTGCACGCACAAGGACATCAAGGCGATTTCGTTCGTCGGTTCGACCGCTGTCGGCACCCATGTTTATGACCTGGCCGGTAAACACGGCAAGCGCGTGCAGTCGATGATGGGCGCGAAGAACCACGCCGTGGTGCTGGCCGATGCCAATCGCGAGCAAGCGTTGAATGCCTTGGTCGGCGCCGGTTTCGGTGCGGCCGGTCAGCGTTGCATGGCCACCTCGGTGGTGGTGCTGGTCGGTGCGGCCAAGCAATGGCTGCCGGATCTGAAAGCGCTGGCGCAGAAACTCAAGGTCAATGCCGGTAACGAGCCAGGTACGGATGTCGGTCCGGTGATCTCGAAAAAAGCCAAAGCGCGGATTCTCGATCTGATCGAAAGCGGCATCAAAGAGGGCGCGAAGCTGGAACTGGACGGTCGCGAGATCAGCGTGCCGGGTTACGAAAAAGGCAATTTCGTCGGCCCGACCCTGTTCTCCGGTGTGACCACCGACATGCAGATTTACACCCAGGAAATCTTCGGCCCGGTGCTGGTGGTGCTGGAAGTCGACGCCCTCGATCAGGCCATCGCGCTGGTCAACGCCAACCCGTTCGGCAACGGCACCGGCCTGTTCACTCAGAGCGGCGCAGCGGCGCGTAAATTCCAGACTGAAATCGACGTCGGCCAGGTCGGCATCAACATTCCGATTCCAGTGCCGGTGCCATTCTTCAGCTTCACCGGTTCGCGTGGATCGAAGCTCGGCGACCTCGGCCCGTACGGCAAGCAAGTGGTGCAGTTTTACACCCAGACCAAAACCGTGACGGCGCGCTGGTTCGATGACGACAGCGTCAACGACGGCGTGAACACCACCATCAATCTGCGCTGAGGAACCGGCCATGAAAATCGCATTTATCGGTCTCGGCAACATGGGCGCGCCGATGGCGCGCAATCTGATCAAGGCTGGCCATTCGCTGAACCTGGTCGACCTGAATAAGACTGTATTGGCAGAACTGGAACAACTTGGCGGCAGCATCCGCGCTTCGGCCCGCGAAGCTGCTGAAGACGCAGAACTGGTGATCACCATGCTCCCGGCCGCGGTGCATGTACGCGGGGTCTGGCTCGGTGAAGACGGCGTGCTCGCCGGCATTGGCAAAGGCGTCCCGGCAGTCGATTGCAGCACCATTGATCCGCAGACCGCGCGTGATGTTGCCGCTGCCGCCGCCAAACAAGGCGTGGCCATGGCTGATGCGCCGGTTTCCGGTGGCACCGGTGGCGCGACTGCCGGCACTTTGACGTTCATGGTCGGCGCGACGCCGGAACTGTTCGCCACTCTGCAACCGGTGCTGGCGCAGATGGGCCGCAACATCGTGCATTGCGGTGAAGTCGGCACCGGGCAGATCGCCAAAATCTGCAACAACCTGTTGCTCGCGATCTCGATGGTCGGCGTCAGCGAAGCCATGGCGTTGGGCGATGCGCTGGGGATAGATACCAGCGTGTTGGCCGGCATCATCAATAGCTCGACCGGGCGTTGCTGGAGTTCGGAAATGTATAACCCATGGCCGGGCATCGTCGAAACGGCGCCGGCCTCGCGCGGGTATACCGGCGGCTTCGGTGCCGAACTGATGCTCAAGGATCTGGGGTTGGCCACCGAGGCCGCGCGTCAGGCACATCAACCTGTGATCCTCGGCGCAGTTGCGCAGCAGTTGTATCAGGCGATGAGCCAGCGCGGGGAGGGTGGCAAGGACTTCTCGGCGATCATCAACAGCTACCGCAAGCCGCAGTAACCGCTACCCACGCACAGCAAGATCAGTAGGTGTTGCCGGGAAATCCACACAGGTGATTTCCCGGCTTTTTTGCATCACGCAAACACGAAATATTTGCGTACGGTTTCCACCACTTCCCAAGTGCCTTTCATCCCCGGCTCGACCACGAAGATATCGCCGGCACGCAGATGAATCGGCTCCATCCCGTCCGGGGTGATCACGCAGTAGCCTTCCTGGAAATGGCAGTACTCCCACTTCACATAATCCACGCGCCACTTGCCCGGCGTGCAAATCCACGTGCCCATGATCTTGCTGCCGTCTTCGCTGGTATAGGCGTTGAGATTGACGGTGTGCGGATCGCCTTCGAGCTTTTCCCATTTACAGGCGTCGAGTACCGGTAGCGGATGAGTGTCGCGAAGAACGGTGACAGGTGCGGTGGCAGTCATTGGGAGCTCCGGGCAGTGGGGGTGAGAGATGAGCTCGCACCCTATAGCGCCCGGTCGAAGGTCAATTGTCTGTGCTCGACATTGAGCTGCCCAGAAACGCAGCCTCCTCAAAGATTTTGCAGCGGGCAATCCTCTTCGGCGTCTTCCAGCGTCAATTCGAACGCCACCAGTTGCGCGTGTTGGCGCGACAGCGTGGCGAGCTGCTCGCTGAGCTCGCGTTTCTTGTCTTCGATGGCTTGTCGGGCCACGGCCCAAGGGATGGTTTTACCGCGATGCGGGGCGAAGATTTCCTGCAACTCGCGAAGCCTGAAACCCAGCGCTTTTGCGCATTTTATGAAGCGCAGCCGCTCGACGCTCTGCAGGTCATAGAGGCGGTAGTTGCCTTTGCGTTGAGCGGGCGCAAGCAGGCCGATCGCCTCGTAATGGCGGATGGTCTTGACCGTGGTGCCGGAGCGTTCGGCGGCTTCGCTGATGTACATCCAGGATCCCTCTTTTGCGGTGATGCGGCCCGCGCATTATTGCCTGGCGTCAGAGGCTGGCGATAGCTGCGGTGCGCCGCAGCCAGGCTTCACGCTGACCTGCACTGGCGTTCAGAACCGGGCCGAATGTGAGCGTGCGCAAGGGTTTGATACCGCAAAAAAGCAGGGTTGTATTGCGCACCTGACGCAGCCCGGGCATGCGGTATACCCAGCGGAAATACCAGGGCGGTGTATCCATGGTCACCAGCAGATGCGCGGTCCGACCGGCCAGCAGCTTGTCGGGAAAGGCTTTGCCTGGGCGGTACTTGAAAGCAAAACCGGGAAGGAACACCCGATCAAAAAAACCCTTGAGCAATGCCGGAACACCGCCCCACCAGATCGGATAAATCAGCACCAGATGCTCGGCCCAGAGGATATCGGCCTGCGCGTCGAGCAAGTCGGCTTCCAGCGCCTGAACCTGCTGATAGCCTTCGCGCAGAATCGGGTCGAATCGCAGATTGCCCAACGCCAACTGACGCACCTGGTGCCCGGCCTGCACGGCGGCTTGTGCATAGCGTTGAGCAATTGCGCCGCAGAAACTCGCGGCCGAAGGATGCCCGAGAATCAGCAGAATACGTTTGCCCATGGTCTTGTCCTGGCCGATGAAAAGCCAAGGTTAAAGTCTGCCCCCTAGGGGAGAGTCAAGGCTTGCAGCAATGCGCTGGCGTAGGCGGGCATTGCTGCGAATTCGCGGGCGCAGAGTAATAGCTTGCGCCGGGCCCAGGCTTCGTTCAGCGCGATGGTTTTGAAGGGTTGTCGCGCTGCACGTTCGACCGCCGCTTGCGGCACGATGGCCAGTCCGGCGCCGTGGGCGACCATGCGCAGCACGCCGTCGAAACTATCGGCGCGGATGCGCATCTGCATGCGCGCGCCGCTGTGCAGGGCTTGTTCTTCCAGATAGATCGCCAGTGCGCTGTCGCTGCCCAGGCCCACGAAGTCGTGGCGCAAGGCTTCGCTGAAACTCACCGCGTCAGCGTTCGCCAACGGGTGATCCAGCGGCGCAATCAGCACCAGCGGATCGTCGCGAAACGGCTGTGTTTGCAGGTCGCTGGTGTCGACTGCATCGGAGACGATTCCCAAGTCTGCCGCGCCCTGACGCAAGGCGTGGGTGATGCGCGCGCTAGGCAGTTCCTGCAAATCGATATCGAGGTTGGGATGCTCGCGCAGAAAATCCGCGAGCACTTCCGGCAGGTATTCGGTGATTGCCGTGGTGTTGCACAGCAGCCGTACCTGACCTTTGACGCCTTGGGCGTATTCGGCGAGATCCTGCTGCATGCGCTCGGCCTGTTGCAGCAGGATTCGGGCGTGATGGGCCAAGGCTTTGCCGGCGGGTGTGGGCGTGACGCCGCGACGTCCGCGTTGCAGGAATTCACTTCCGAGTGACGCTTCCATCGCACGGATCCGTGCGCTCGCGGCGGCTAGCGACAAATGGCTGCGGGCGGCCCCGGCGGTGATGTTGCCGGCGTCGAGAATGTGCAGATAGAGGCGCAGGTCGGTGAGGTCGAAGTGCATGGGGTCGCCTGAATATTTTTAGTGTCAGCACCGGCCTCATCGCTGGCAAGCCAGCACCCACAAGGTGTGGCGCCGTACACAGCTTTTGTGTTCAACGCTGAAACCTGTGGGAGCTGGCTTGCCAGCGATGAGGCCGGTGGCCACAACTGATTTGTCAGCCTCTTGCTATGTGAGAGGCAGCCTCAGTGTATGCCAGATTTTCAACACTCTGGCCAAAGCGCAAAGTCAGCCCATGAACACACTTGCAGATTTCTATCAAAACCTTGGTCTGACCCTGACACTGCTGGTCATCGCCACCTTCATGCTCGCCGGCCTGATCAAAGGCGTGATCGGCCTCGGCCTGCCGACTGTCGCCATGGGCTTGCTCGGTCTGGCTATGGCGCCAGCACAGGCTGCTGCATTGCTGATCATTCCCGCGACCCTGACCAACGTCTGGCAACTGGCATTCGGCGGACATCTGCGAGGGCTGATCAAGCGACTGTGGCCCATGCTGCTGACGATCTTCTTCGGTACCGGCGTCGGTACTCTATGGATCGGCATGGCGGGCGGGCATTGGCTGGTGCGCGGCTTGGGCGCGGCATTGTTGCTGTATGCGCTGAGCGGATTATTCCTGCCGACCCTGAATGTCAGGCGCCGACATGAGCCTTGGCTCGGCCCACTGTGCGGCGTGATCACGGGCATCATCACCTCGGCCACCGGCGTGTTCGTCATTCCAGCAGTGCCATACCTGCAAGCCTTGGGTTTGAACCGCGATCAACTGGTGCAGGCGCTTGGTCTGTCTTTCACCGTCTCGACCCTGGCACTGGCCGGCGCACTGCTGTGGCGCGGCGCACTCGGTGGCGGCGAGTTGAGCGCCTCGTTGCTGGCGCTGATCCCGGCCGTACTCGGCATGTTGCTCGGGCAGTGGCTGCGTCAGCGCATCAGCGCCGTGTTGTTCAAGCGTGTGTTTTTTATCGGTCTGGGAGCGCTTGGTGCCCACTTGCTGGTCAACGGTTAATCACCACCGTCGGTTAAACTCCTTTTCTCACAGCACAATGCAATTGTGCCGGGCGAGCAAAAGAGGACACCCGTGAAAGCCAGATCCGATGAGTTGCAGATTTTCGTCTGCGTGATCGAATGCGGTTCGATTTCCGCTGCTGCCGAGCAGGTCGGGCAAACGCCCTCGGCAGTCAGCCGCACTCTGTCGCGCCTCGAAGCCAAGCTCGGCACCACGCTGATCAACCGCACCACAAGACGCATGGACCTGACCGAGGAGGGCAAATACTTTTTCGAACAATCCAAGCTGATTCTCGACCAGATGGAACAACTCGAAGAACGCCTGTCCTCACGCCAGCAAAACCCCTCCGGCCGCTTGCGAATCAATGCCGCCGCGCCGTTCATGCTGCATGCCATCGTGCCGTACATCGATGAATTCCGCAGGCTCTATCCGGACATCCAGCTCGAACTCAACAGCAACGATCTGATCATTGATCTGCTGGAACAAAGCACCGACATTGCCATCCGTATCGGCACCCTCGCCGACTCGACTCTGCACGCGCGTTCGCTGGGTTGCAGCCCGTTGCTGATCGTCGCCAGTCCTGCGTATCTGGAAAAGTACGGCGCACCCAAGCAAGTCGCCGATCTGAGCGAACACACGCTGCTCGGTTTCACCCAAAACGAAGGACTCAACCAGTGGCCGTTGCGCGATGTGCATGGCGATCGTTGGCCGATCACGCCTGCAATCAGCGCTTCCAGCGGCGAGACCGTGCGCCATTTGGCACTGCAGGGGCAGGGCATTGCCTGCCTCTCGCACTTCATGACCATCGACGATATTCGAGCCGGGCGTCTTGAGATCCTGCTGGCGGAATACAACAGCGGTTATCGTCAGCCGATCAACGCCGTGTACTACCGTAACTCGCAATTGGCACTGCGTATTCAATGCTTCCTGGATTTCATCCAGAGCAAGCTCGCGGCCTACGCCAGCGCCGATTTCCAAGGTTGATTCGTGATCTCTGCGCAAGAGTGATTTGGGTGAGGGCGGGTTTTTCCGCACGAGTCGCAGGTCGATACTCGTCTCATCACTTACTCACGCAGGGAGTTTCTCCATGAACGTATTCGTTACCGGCGCTGCCGGTTTTATCGGCGGTTCCATCGCTACCGGTCTGGTGCAGGCCGGGCATCACGTCACAGGTCTGGTGCGCAGCGCCGAACAGGCCGATGAACTGAAAGCTCTGGGCATCAATCCCGTGATCGGCACCCTCGAAGATCAAGCGCTGCTCGCCGAACAGGCCCGCGCCGCCGACGCCGTGATCAACGCCGCCAGCAGCGATCATCGCGGCGCGGTCGAAGCTTTGCTCGACGGCCTGCGCGGTAGCAACAAAGTGTTCCTGCACACCAGCGGTTCGAGCATCGTCGGCGATGCATCCGGCGGCAAATCAAGCGACGTCATCTACCACGAGGACAAACTGCCGGCGCCAACCGTCGACAAAGCCGCGCGCGTGGCCATCGACAACCTGATCCTTGCCGCTGCCAAGGACGGGGTGAATTCGGCAGTCATCTGCAACACGCTGATCTACGGCCACAGCCTCGGCGTCAAGCGCGACAGCGTGCAACTGCCGCGCTTGCTCAAACAGGCACGCAAGAGCGGCGTGGTGCGCCACGTCGGCACTGGCCAGAACATCTGGTCCAACGTGCACATCGAAGACGTGGTTGCTCTGTATTTGCTGGCGCTGACCAAGAATGTGCCGGGCACCTTCTACTTCGTCGAAAGCGGCGAAGCCTCGTTCATCGACATGACCACCGCCATGGCCCAAGCGCTGAACCTCGGCGAGCCACAAGACTGGCCACTGAAAGATGCCGAAGCCGAATGGGGCTACGAAATGGCCAACTACGGCCTAGGCTCCAACAGCCGGGTACGCGGCAAACACGCCCGCGAACTGCTGGGCTGGGCGCCGAAACGCACGTCGGTGGTTGAATGGATTCGTAACGAAATGGTGTAAGCCCCCCCAAAAAAAGCCGTGGAGCCAGCAGGTTGGCTCCACGGTTTTTTTTGCCTGTGAAGTCCCCGGAAACAGGGGCCTGTAAGCAAGATTTAATTTTTAGGCAGGGGTGTCTGGGGTTTTTCAGAAATTTCGTACTAGGCTTTCACACGGTCAAACAGGGTGGCGTTAATGGCCGCCGACTGGTTATACGGCAACAACTTGTTGCATAGGCATGAAGCCGGCCAGCAAGTTACTGCTTATGGAGTTTTATGCAAATGGAATTCGCGATGGCAACACACTCTTGATGCCTTCTCGTGAAGGTATATCCCGGCAAGCGGAAGCAGATCGACCGTCTCCTTAGTGGCGAGGGGCGATCATGAAGTCCGTATCTGATGTTAATCAAAGCTGGCGCCGGGCATTCCCCGGCGTAGGCGAAGTCATCACCTGAATTGGCAAGAACAAGGAGTAGTCATGATCATTTTGGGCGTTACTAACAACGACTTGTCGGGTGCCTGTCTGGTACGTGATGGTCAGATTCTTTCAGCAGTCAGCGAAGAGCGCTTCACTCGCATAAAGGATCACAAGATCTGGCCGGTAAAGTCCATTGAGTTCGTGTTGAGCCAGGCAGGGGTGTCACTGGAAGATGTCGATTATGTTGCCTATGGATGGAACGCTGGCTTCAATGCCGAAAAACACCTTGAGTTGTACTTTGATCGAATTGTCGAGGAGGTCAGGAATAATCCCCAAGGGCTTGCGCAGTTCCGTCAACGTGTAACCGATGAAATAAACAACGATAAAGAGAAACGCGCCGAGTTTGACCAATATATTTCTGCCAACGGTCTAGCTGGCAAGGCTTATTACATTGATCACCATGAGTGCCATGCTCTCGGAGCCTATGTCTGTTCACCGTTCGACGAAGCGCTGACCCTGACGTGCGATGGGCGAGGCGACTTTCAGTCCCTGACGGTCACTTGGCACAGTCCGACCGAAACCACCGTGCTGCAACGCGAAACCAGTATTGACAGTCTGGGGTATTTCTACGGGCGGATTACCCATTTACTCGGTTACAAGCCTAACCGGCACGAGGGCAAAGTCACTGGACTGGCCGCTTTTGGCGATCCGCAAAAGTTGCTGGGGGTGATGCAGCAAATGATCCGTTTTGAAGACGGGCGAATCAAGGCCTGTTGTGGCGATATGTTCCTGCCGTCCTACAACCACTACAGCGAACCACTGGAAACCCTCTTCGCTCGGGAAACGCCTGAGGATATAGCCGCGGCCGTGCAGCGCCATACCGAAGACCTGCTGGTGGCGACAGTCACCCACCATCTGGCGCAACGTGGCAGCACCAATCTGTGCCTGGCCGGTGGTGTATTTGGCAACGTCAAACTCAATCAGCGCCTGCGTGAGATCAGCGGTGTAAAGAATGTTTATGTGCTGCCGTGCATGGGCGATGGCGGGTTGGCACTGGCTGCGGCGGTGGGCGCGGCCTATCTGGAGCAAGGCACGCGCTTCAAAAACCCTGCAATGGCACTCGGGCCTGAGTCGCGCACGGTTTCGCAGAACATCAATCTGATCAATCGCGACTACCCCGAACTGGGTTACCACACGCCGTCGAACATCATCGAAGTGCTGACCGACGCTCTGATGGAAAATCAGGTGCTGGGTATGTTCAAGGGCAAGATGGAATTCGGGCCGCGTTCGCTGTGCAACCGAAGCATCGTCTACCACGCGCAGGATGCCGACGTTAACGACTGGCTCAACAAACGCATGCACCGCACGGAGTTCATGCCCTTCGGCCCGGTCACGGCCATTGAGCAGGCACCCGCCTGCTACGTCGGTTGGGACGCGGATCAGGTGGCGGCAGACACCATGACCATGACCTACGATTGTCACCCGCAGTTCAGGGAAGCAAGCCCGGCAGTCGTGCACGTTGACGGCACCGCGCGGCCGCAGATCATCCGCCCGCAAGGTGATGCTTTCATGCATCGCCTGTTGAACGCATGGCATCAAAAGACCGGGCAGGCCGCTTTGATCAACACCTCGTTCAACCGCCATGAAGAACCCATCGTGTGCTCTTCCCAGGACGCCCTGGATGCGTTGAAAGAAGGGATGGTCGACCTGGTGGTGATGAGCGAGTCCCTGATTGTCTGGCGCAAAGGCAAAAACAGCTTCACCGGCCAGCGCTTCGAATAGCGGGCTGATAGTGTTCGGGGCTCCTCGCGAGCCCTGTTTCTGGAGTATCAAGCGTATGGTTGACGCATGTATCTAGTCTTTTTCGGGTTCTTCGCAGCGGAAGGCATTATCTATCCGTTCTGGCCGACCTGGCTGGATTCACTGGGTTTCAGTGCCAGCCAGATAGGCTTGCTGATTGCTGCGGCATATTGGCCACAGGTGTTCACCGGGGTGTTTATCACTTATGTGGCTGACTGGCGTGTGGACCAACTGCGCCTCGCCGCTTTTCTCGGCTTCACGGCGGCGTTCTGTACGTTGCTGTTTTATTTCATTCCGGCACATCTATGGATATATGTGTGCCTGAGTATTCTGTTTGGCGGGCTGTGGATGGTTGTATTGCCATTGTCCGAGTCCTATTTGCTCAAGCGCGACAAACAGGCGTTGCAAAATTATGGCTGGGTCCGGGCGGTGGGATCCTCGGCCTTCATCCTGACCTCGACGCTTGGCGGTCTTGTGCTCGCGAAGTACGGCCAGTCCTGGGTGCCGATCATGATCGCCGCAAGCATGTTGTTCACCGCTTTGGCGTGTTTGCACTTGAAACTCCAGGTTTCCCGTGCACATCTGGAGCCTGTCGCCCGCACCATCAAACGACCTGACTGGACAGTCCTGTTTGCGCAAAAGAGTCTGCTGATCGCCATTGCGGCGGCCAGTTTTATTCAACTGAGCCACACCTTGTATTTTTCCACAGCCTCCATTGGCTGGGGAGTCAAAGGCTTCTCTCCGGCGACCATCGGAGCCTTCTGGGCGGTGGCTGTGATTGCGGAAATCATCTACTTCGCGCTCTCGAGCAAAGTCCTGTCGTATTACTCGCCACTTTCTATCGTGATGTTTTCGAGTGTCTGCGCGGCACTGCGCTGGGCGTTGTTTTCCAACAGCGACGCGGTCTCGCTGATTCTGCTGGGCCAGAGCTTGCATGCATTGAGTTTTGCCGCCTACCACGCAGCGATCATGCGGTTCATCCGCGACCATGCACCGCAAGATATTCAGGTCTTCACGCAAGGGGTTTATTACTCCCTGGCTGTTGCGTTGCCCATGGGGCTGGCTACGCCCTTTGCCGGATATTTATACGAGACACACCCGCAGTGGTCCTACTATGTGATGGCTCTGTTCGCCCTGATCGGAACGGTGCTGGCATTTCTCGCCCATCAAAAGATGCGAAGTTCACCCGATGAAACAACGAACGTTTACAGCCGTCTGCTTTGATATGGATGGTGTGCTTATCCAGTCTCGCGATGTCATTGAATTTGCCTGGACCAGCGTTGCACGCAAGTACGGCGTTGGCGTCGATCAGACATTCATCGACGATCATATTCACGGCAGACCCGGCGGTCATACCTTGCAGACCCTGTTTGGTCAGTTCGATGAAGATCAGCGTGTGGCGATCAAGCAGGAAGTCGACGCCATCGAGCAGGTGTCGAATTGTCCGATGGTGCCGGGGGTGGCCGCGTTTATCGCTCGACTAAAGGATCGCGCCGTACCCTTGGCATTGGTGACCAGCAGTTGGCGAGCGCGTGTCGACCACGTTCTGCAGCAACACGATCTGACTGACGTGTTTGACAGCATCATCTGTCGCGACGACGTTCGCAGCGGCAAGCCGGCGCCTGATCCCTATTGCCTGGCAGCTGCGCAATTGGGGCGTCAAAGTGCAGAGTGCCTGGTCTTCGAAGACTCCGTCAGCGGCGTGCAGTCAGCGGTCAGCAGTGGTGCAGAATGCATCGGCATCGGCGATGACCCGACGCTGATTACCCACGGAGCCGCACACTCTTATATGGATTTCACGCTGCTGCCGATCTCGCTGACCGGGAGGCTCGCTCTACCATGACGCTCACTCTGCGGCACGCCGGTGTGCTATGGGAATACCTCACGCAAGGACGCGCACACAGCGCATGTGAACTGATCGTGGTCTGCGGTTCATACGATCTTCGAGTGTGTGATTACGCCTGCCAATTGTTGAGAGAAGGTGTTGCCCCGCACCTGTTGTTCACCGGTAATACCGGGAACTGGACGAGGCATTTGTGGGCACAGACCGAAGCCGACGTTTTTGCGCAACGAGCCGTGACCTTGGGCGTCTCGGTGGATCAGTTCACACTGGAGTCGCGCGCTACCAATTTCGCCGAGAACATTGCCTTTGCCAGGGCGTTGTTTCCAGACGTGCGCCGGGCCACATTTCTGACCAAGCCGAATTCGATTCGGCGAGTGGCGTTGACCGTTCCGGTGCAATGGCCGGGACTTGAGGCATCGGTGGATGCCCCTTCCTACAGCTTCCCGGGCGAGGTGAGCAATTTGATCGGAGTCTTGGGGCTGATCGACGAAATGGTCGGTGATGTGCACCGCATCATGGTTTACCCTTCGCTGGGTTTTCAGGTCGAGCAGGCAGTACCTGAAGAGGTTCAGGTCGCATGGCGATATCTGATAGAGCAAGGGTTCGATCATCATTTGATCAAGGGCAGCAGTTGACGCGGATCCGCTGCCGGGAGACTGACGTGCTGTACGACACACTGATTCGCAACGCCTTGGTCATCGACGGCAGCAACACACCCGGTTACTCCGCCGACATGGCGCTGCTCAACGGCCGCATCCAGCGCATCGGCGACCTGCACGACGCTCGCGCCGTTGAAGAAGTCGACGCCGCTGGCCGGGTGCTGGCCCCGGGTTTCATCGACGTACACACCCACGACGACACCGTGGTGATCCGTCAGCCGCAGATGCTGCCCAAGCTCAGCCAGGGCGTGACCACGGTTATCGTCGGCAATTGCGGGATCAGCGCTGCACCGGTCAGTTTGAAAGGCAATCCACCGGATCCGATGAACTTGCTCGGCACGGCCGCAGCCTTCGTTTATCCGCGTTTCAGCGACTACCGCGCGGCGGTCGAAGCGGCCAACACCACGCTGAATGTGGCGGCACTGGTCGGGCACACGGCGCTGCGCAGCAATCACCTCGACGACTTGTTCCGCACTGCGAGCGCCGATGAAATTACGGCGATGCGTGAGCAGTTGCGTGAAAGTCTGGAGGCCGGTGCGTTGGGTTTATCCACAGGCTTGGCGTATGCCAGTGCGTTCAGCGCATCAACCGATGAAGTCATGCAACTGACCGAGGAACTCACGGCATTCGGCGCGGTGTACACCACGCATTTGCGCAGTGAATTCGAACCGGTACTTGAGGCGATGGATGAAGCTTTCCGCATCGGCCGTCACGCCCAGTCACCGGTGATCATTTCCCACCTCAAGTGTGCCGGCGCGGGTAACTGGGGGCGCAGTCCGCAACTGCTGGCGTCACTGGAAGAAGCGGCGAAAACCCATCCGGTCGGCTGCGATTGTTATCCGTATGCGGCGAGTTCTTCGACGCTGGATTTGAAGCAGGTCACCGACGCGCATCGCATCACCATCACCTGGTCGACGCCGCATCCGGACGTGAGTGGCCGCGACTTGATCAACATCGCCGCTGAATGGAATCTGCCGTTGCTCGAAGCCGCCAAGCGTCTGCAACCGGCCGGCGCGGTGTATTACGGGATGGACGAGAACGACGTGCGGCGGATTCTTGCGCATCCGCTGTCGATGGTCGGCTCCGATGGTTTGCCGGAAGATCCGTTTCCGCATCCGCGTTTGTGGGGCGCGTTCCCACGGGTGCTTGGGCATTTCAGTCGTGATGTTGGACTGTTTCCGCTGCACACCGCTGTACACAAAATGACTGGATTGTCGGCGGCGCGTTTTGGCTTGAAAGAACGCGGCGAGATTCGTGAAGGACACTGGGCGGATCTGGTGTTGTTCGATCCCGCGACCGTGCGCGATGTCGCGGATTTCAATGATCCGCAACGTGCGGCGCTGGGGATTGACGGGGTGTGGATCAACGGCGTGTTGAGCTACAAGGACGGGCAGGCCAATGGTCGGCGCGAAGGGCGGTTTCTGGCACGGCAGGGCGATTTGCGCGACGGCTTTATTTGATCTGCGTCGCATAGTGGCACAGTGCAATTAAAGAAAGTCCGCGCCAAGCCGAAGTGCTGACATCCAGCCCAGCTACACTGTCGGGCCAACCAGTCAGGGAGCAATTCATGAGCTTCGGCAAAACCACCCCGATCCTGCGGATATTCGATGAGGCCAAGGCCATCGAATTCTACGTCGACTTTCTCGGTTTCAAGATCGACTGGCAGCACCGCTTCGAAGCGAACTTCCCGCTGTACTTGCAGGTGTCGCGTGGCGAATGTGTGTTGCATCTGTCCGAGCATCATGGTGACGCGAGCCCGGGTTCGGCGTTGCGTATCGAGACTGATGAACTCGAGGCGTTTCAGCAACAGTTGCTGGCCAAGGACTACAAGTTCTCGCACCCGCAGATTCAGGCGATGCCGTGGGGCAGTCAGGACATGACCATTGCCGATCCGTTTGGCAATCGGTTGGTGTTTACCAATGCGATCAGCCTCTGATCCGAGAAGCCCCTCACCCTAACCCTCCCGAAACGTCGGACCGCCCGAGGGGAGAGGGGACTGATCCGGGGATGCTCGGGAAATACGCCGACCTGAAAATGCTCTAGCGAATCCATAATCGACTCGGTTATTCAGGTCGATGTACAACGCCAGACACCTCGGTCGGCCCCCTCTCCCACGGGAGAGGGCTGGGGTGAGGGGAAAGTCGTACGCCGAACAAAACCCTCGGCACACTCAACCACAACTCCCCCGATGCATCTGCCGAAACTCCCCCGGCGGCATCCCGCGCCGACTCTTGAAAGTTCGATGAAACGAGCGCGGTTCGCTAAAGCCCAAATACTGCGCAATATCCTGAATCGGCAACGTGCTATTGAGCAAATAGTGCTCAGCCAACTCCTGCCGCAAATCATCCAGAATCTGCTGATACGAAGTACCCGCCAGATGCAACTGACGTTGCAACGTGCGCACTGACACCGCAAGTTGTTCGGCCACCTGCTCCTTGCGCGGCAGCCCTTCCTTGAGCAACTGCCGCAGAATACTTTTCACCCGCTGTTGCAGCGACGCATCCTCCAGCGTCGCCATCAAGCCCATTGCATGTTCTTCCAGCGTGCGTAGCAATTGCGCGTCGGCCTGGCGTAGCGGCAACTGCAAATAAGGCAACGGCACAATCAACGCCGAATAAGGCTGATCGAACAGCACCGGACAATCGAAGAACTGCTCGTACTGTTCCTGCGCAGTGTCGGCCGGGCGCGGATGTTCCAGCCATACGCTGGCCGGCGCGAGTTGGGTGTCGGCAATCCACCGCGCATAGTGCAGCCAGGAACCGAGCACGTTTTCCACCAGATGCCGACGGATGCGCGGGCGCTGATAACGGCAATTCCAAATCAAATGCACATGGTTTTCATGCACCTCGACGCGGCTGACGCCCATGTCGCCCACCAGTTTTTCGAACGGCATGATCCGGCTCATCGCATCGCCAAGCGTCGCGCAATTCATGGTGATGTAACCAAGCACGCTCCACGAGTTCGGCAGCACATAACGCGCGGCATTCAGACCGAACAGCGGATCACCCGAGTGCTCGCAAAAGTAATCCAGCAACCGCTCATGCGCCTCACCCGGCAAACGCAGGCTGTTGTCGCTCAACTGCTGCGCCTGCAACCCGGCCGCCGCCAACGCAGGCTCGATCGCCATACCGAGGTGCTCGGCGTGGCGCAGGTATTTGAGCAATGGAGGGACGGAGGTGAAGCCGAGCGAGTGCATGATCGGGTTCTCTGGATGAAGGTCTGCGCGGGCGAAGGAATGCACTGAAGGTAATTTGAAACCTTGAGTAAAGTCCACGACTTGCGAGTGCGGCGAGCATTGCGCTCGCCGCCGTGTTTTTCACTCAGTCGGAACCAAATTATCCAGCACCTGATTAACCGCCAACTCTCCCAGCATCACGATCTGCGCAATGCCTAACAAGGTCTTGCGGTGCGTGCCTTGAAGCAACGCGGCGAAGTCGCTGAGCATGACGTTGGCCGAGCCGAGGGTTTCGCTGGCGTCGACCAACAAGGCTTCATTGCTGGACTTGGGGTTGGCCATGTAGAGGCGATTGGTGTAGTAGGGCGCGGCCATCATGTGGGCGGCTAATGGGCCCAAGTGATAATCGAGCGCGCGGTCGGCGGCTTCGTGGAATTTCTTTGAGCCGGGGCATTCGTAGGGGGATGCCGGATCGGGGATGGATGTTGGTTCGGTGATCGGTGGATTTGGCGTTACTTTGAACATGGTGACTAACCTCTGGTGAGGCCGCACCTTTTCGCCGCTAAGCAAAAGGGTGGCAGCTGTGCGCAAGTTAGCGGACCGGTAGTCACCTAAAACCCGGCGCACCCGAAGGTGCCATGCGCACAGCCACCATCGAGTGCAGGCGAGTGCCTGACTGGATTCGACATGTGCAACCGTAAGCGACTATCCGAACCGCTAAGCTCGATCACTGGGAATCAGTGAAGCAACCAAATTACCCAGCATGCCCAAGACGCACAAGCCGGCGGATTCTGGCGTAGCTGTAGGCAAAGGCGCAAGGTTTTGTGGGCTTGTGGACGTATCACGACGTGTCGCTAAACAGCTTCTACACGGCATGTTTACTGACTTACAACATGCTGGGGAAAGCGTTGGCTAAATTCATCCGGAGAGCATGATCAGGCAAGAGACCTTCGGCATGATTTGCTAGTCTGCGATCACTTATTTCGCCGATCGCAAGAGGCTTCATGACCAGCATCACGATTCGACTCGACGAGCAGATCAAAGAACAACTGCTCATTGCTGCCGCCCATAACGGTCATTCCATGGAGGAAGAAGCGCGGTTGATTTTGGAGCGAGCGCTGGCGACGGATGATCGCTTCGGTGGGCTAGGTACTCGGATCAGCAATCGGTTCGGCGCCATGGGTGGTGTCGAACTGGATCTGCCAGCACGCACAGAGCAATTCAGCGGCTGATTACTCCGCACACAAAAAAGCCCGCTGTCTCCAGCGGGCTTCAAAATATTTTCTTCAGTCAGACCGCAATCGCGGGCAAGCCCGCTCCCACAGGGATCTCCAGTGAACACATTGTTGTGAACACCAGAAGAACCTGTGGGAGCGGCGGTGCGACGATTCGACTTGCCCGCGGTTCGATTTCAGCTTCAACGCCAATAAAGCATCAAACGCGGAAATGACTCACCATCTGCTGCAACTGCCCACCCAACCGCGCCAGTTCAACACTCGACGCTGCTGTCTCATCACTCGCCGCCGCAGTCTGTTCAGACACGTCACGTACGTTGATGATGCTGCGGCTGATCTCTTCAGCTACAGCGCTTTGCTGTTCAGCAGCAGCGGCGATCTGCTGGTTCATCGACTGGATGTTCGACACCGTGCGGGTGATGTTTTCCAGGGATACGCCAGCCTTGCGCGTTAGCGCTACGCTGCTGTCGGTCAGGGCGCGGCTGTTGTTCATCACGGCGGAGACTTGTTGAGTGCCGTTTTGCAGACCGGCCACCAGGCCTTCGATTTCTTCGGTGGATTTCTGTGTGCGCTGGGCCAGGCCACGCACTTCGTCGGCGACTACCGCGAAACCACGGCCGGCTTCACCGGCACGCGCGGCTTCGATCGCGGCGTTGAGCGCCAGGAGGTTGGTCTGTTCGGCCACGGCTTTGATCACGTCCATGACGCTGCCGATCTTGTCGCTTTCCTGTTGCAGCACGGCCATGGCTTCGGTGGAGCGCGCCACTTCGCTGGCCAGACGTTCGATCTGGGCGATGGCTTCGTTGACCACTTTGTCGCCTTCGCGGGCTTCGCCATCAGCGGCGGCTGCGGCTTGCGAGGCTTCTTCGGCGTTGCGCGCGACTTCCTGCACGGTGGCAGTCATTTCGTGCATCGCGGTGGCCACCTGATCGGTCTCGATCTTCTGGCTGTTGACGCCGGCGCTGGTCTGCTCGGTAACGGCTGACAGTTCTTCGGCGGCGCTGGCGATCTGGGTCACGCCGTCGCGGATGCCGCTGATCAGGTCGCGCAGGGTCACGCCCATGCGCGCGATGCCTTGTTGCAATACGCCGAGTTCATCACGACGAGTGACAACCACGTTGTGGCTCAGATCACCGCTGGCGATGCGCTCGACCACGGCCATGGTTTCACGCAGCGGACGGGTGATCTGACGGGTGATGATCACCGCAGCGATCACGCCAACCAGCAGCGCCAGCAGGGTGCTGATCAACTGGAAAGTCCGGGCTTGGGCACTTTCCACATCGCGACGATCAAGCTGAATCTGATACAGCTGCTCGCTCAAGGCGACAATGGTCGTGCCTTGGTCGGTCATTTCCTTGCGCGCCTGCACCGCTTCGATGTTGGCGTTCTTGAACGCCTGCAGAGCGCTGCGGTAGTTGACCAGTGCAGTCTCAAGCTGACGCAGTGCGTCTTGCTGGGTGGCGGCGAAATGCACGTTCAGCGGTTTGAGGCTGGCGATTGCCGCGTCCAGTTGGCCGACCGCTCTCTGCTCGGTTTCGGCATTGGTGGTGGCGGTGTAGCCGCGCACTTCGTAGCGCGCGAGGATGAACGCTTCCTTGGCCGCAGTAATTGCCTGGAACTGTTCGAAACGCTGTTCGCTCATGTCCATCTGCTGCACGCGTGCGCTGATCGATTCGATCAGTTTGTAGGCGGTGTCAGCGTTGACGCTCATGGTGTCGCGCGCGCTGTTGCCGGTGCGGTAGGCATTGCGCATTTTGTTCAGCGACGTCTGGTACTCGGCGATGGTTGCCGCCTGCTGCTTGAGCAGTTTGACGTTCTCCGGGCTCTTGAAGCTGTTGATCAGCGCTTGCTGTTGCGCGGCGAAGCCGTCGAGGGTGGTCTGCACATTCTGCGCGGCGGTTTCGTCGCCGTTGGTCAGCATGTATTGCAGGCGCACCACGCGCAATTTGGTCAGACCGGCATTGAGCTGGGTGATGTCACTCATCCAGTTGCTGCGGTCAATCAGGCCACCGAGGCTGGTCCAGCCAGTCAGGGCCAGGACGCAGGTCAGTGCCAGAACCAGGCCGAAACCCAGGCCGAGTTTAAGGTTCACGCTGATGTTGCCGAACCAGCTATTCATCACAATTCCTCCAGAAACGTTGTGCTTCTTGATCGTCAGTTGGGCTGGAAGATTGTTGTTTTTTTCGAGCCAGCAAGGGTGTTAGCAGGTCTGTATCGGCCGTGTTTGCGAGAGCTGAAAGGTTTTTTGTCGGACAAATTCTGTAACAAGCTTTGCCTAAGCTGCCTCAAGACTTTTTTCACATGGGTTTCACCGGCTGCACACGCGCCGGTCGCTACCCTCGCGGCATCAAATGAACGTGATGTATGCCGGTGAGGCGGCTTGATGTGGAATTGAGACTGAGTCTGTTCGGCCTGAAACGCTCGATCGATCTGCGCGGCCTGGCGCGGTTTCGCAACACGTGGGTGGTGTTGGCGGCATTGTCGTTGGTCACTCCGCTGACTCTGTGGCTGCTGGCGCCGGCGGCAGTGCCTGATCTGGCCCACGGCAACGTTGCGGGGGCACAGGCGTTGAAGAACGGCTGGGCGAGAGGCGAGGTGATTGCGCTGGTACGCCATGTCGAGCGTTGCGATCACTCCAAAGCACCTTGCCTGAGCGGCGACGACGGCATCACTGACCGCTCGCGCAGCGTTGCCGTGAGTGTCGGCGCGCAGTTTGAGCAACTGGGGCTGAGTAACGTCGACATCTATAACAGCCCGATGGTGCGCACCGTGCAGACCGCCGGGTACATGTTCAACAAGGTCGCCAACGAAGACTGGCTGATCAGTTGCAAGGGCCGCATGTTGCAGGAAGCCCTCGCGCACAAGATTCCCGGGCGCAATCTGGTGCTGGTGACGCACAGCGAATGCATGGCGCAACTGGCAAAAGATCTGAAAGTCCCGATCGCAGATGTCGGTTATGGCGCTTCACTGTTTGTATCCGCCGCCAGCCCGGCGGCGCCGAAGATGCTCGGCTTTATCGAAGCCTCCGACTGGCGCACGGTGAGCACCCAATGAACCCTCGTTTTTACGCGTACAACTTCGGTCTGCCGCTGATCTGTGCGGCGCTGGTGTTTTTCATGTTCGACAGGACCAACATCGATATCGCCTTCAGCAACTTGTTGTACGACCCGCTGACCCACACCTTCCCGCTGGACAATATTCATTTCTTCGAGCAACTGACCCATAAGTGGGCGCGGATCATTCCGAACTGGACAGCGGAAATCGCCTTGATCGGCGCGCTACTGTCGTTTGTCTGGCCTTTGGTGAAGCCGGAGAAGCATCCACGGCTGGGCGGTTTTCTTCAGCGCAGCAACGTTGCGCCAGTGCTGCGCTTTGCTGCCGAGCATCGACGCGACTTTATCTTCGTGGTGGTGGCGTTCGCGGTTTGCACCGGGGTGATCCATTTCCTCAAGGCCCACACCAGCGTGTATTGCCCGATTGAAACCACGCTGTACGGCGGCAAAATGGCCCGCATCGAGTGGTATGAAAACTTCCAGTTGTTCCACGAGGCTGGTGATGGTCGTTGCTGGCCGGGCGGACATGCTTCCGGCGGGTTCACCATGCTCGCACTGTATTTCGTGGCGCGGCGTTATCAGTGGCGCTTCTCCAGCGCTGTGTTGTGGGGCTCGCTGCTGCTGGGTTTCGTCTATGGCACCACGCGGGTCCTACAGGGCTGGCATTACATGTCCCACACGTTCTGGGCCGGAATCTTTGTCTGGCTGGCGTGTTTGCTGACCGCGCTGGCGTTTTACGGGCGAGCAAGGCTGGAATTCCCGGCGCGGCAGCGTGTGGGTCTCAGGCCAGGCGTCGTGACCAGCGCTGATCCGGCGTTTCGAATCCCGGATTGACCAGTGCGGTCAGTACATGATCCTGCCAGCGCCCGGCAATGTTCAGATAAGCCTTGGCGTAACCTTCCTGCTCGAAGCCGAGGCGTTCCAGCAGTCGTGCGCTGCGTTCGTTGCCGGGCACGTAATTGGCCATGATCCGGTGCAGATTCTGCGTGTCGAACATGTAGCCGATGCCCATCTCCAAAGCTTCCCGCATCAAGCCTTGGCCCTGATGCGCCTGATCGATGTGATAACCCACATAACACGCCTGAAACGCGCCGCGAATGATTCCGCTGAAATTGCACGCGCCGATCATCTGCCCACCGTCTGGCGTCAACAGCGCGAAATGAATTGCCAGGCCGGCCTCGAAAGCACTGGCCTGGATTTCAAGACGGCGGCGGATTTGCGCGGTGGAAAAATAGTCGGTGGTGCGAATGGGTGACCATGGCGCGAGATGGCGTTGGTTGCGCTGGTAGAAAGCGCTTTCCAGCGCGGCCTGATCAGGGGAAAGAATGGCGAGCGTCAGGCGTTGGCAGGGTAGGGTCAGAAGGGACATCGGACGCTCCGGAAGGCAGGGGATCTCCGACAGAATTACGCGGTGGGCGTGGAAATACAAATCGCCACTAAACACCAGGCAAAAAAAAGCCCGCGGGAGAGCGGGCGAACCGTAGTTTCTTGAATGAGCGAGTGGACTGTACACGGCCAAACCTGAACCAGGGGTGAAGATAAGTTCATCGGGCAGCAGGCACTCGCTGATTCTCAGTGGCGCACGGGCGATGTCGGTCGGGTCGCGAGCTTCAGTGGGTCGACGGTCTCGCATGCCCTGAGCACCAGCATCTCCGCCAACATCGTCAACTGCTGAATCGCCATGAGTTTCTGGCGCTGGGGTGGGGTAAGTTCGCCGGCGAAATCCAGGGCAAGCGCATTGACCGCCGCGAGCATTTCGTAGGCGTGGGCGAGCAGGGTGGGCAGATCGACGTCGGTACGCACGCTGAGGATCTGATCAAGCGGCAGGCGCTGACGCCGCTGTTCGCGGACCGCTGGTGCTGCTTCGACAGGCTTTGGAACGATTGAAAGCTCAAGCGTTTCAGGTTTGGATTGTGGCAACTCATCAACAGGCTTTGCGCTGTCTTTCTTCATCACGGTGGCTCCATGCAGTTCGGGATCCCGGCGCTGCCGGTTGGTCATCCAACGTCCGGTTGGAAGCGAGGGCTGGAGACTAACGTGCGCAAACTGCGGCCACCAGTTCATGAAAGTCGACGCGTGTTGCGGGAAATTTCCTCAGACGCCAAATTCCTGATGATCAGCATCGGAGAACCGTCGCCCCGCAGTGCCTTGATCAGTAAGTGCTCACCTTGTCCTCGCGCAAAACCCACCCCGCCTCACCCGCCATTAACCGGTACTGAATCTGGCGGATTTTCCCCGTCCGTCCCGCGCTTGCATCCGCACTGTCGTACAAGGGAAAGCGCTGGACCAACGTGTTCTCCACCACCGCAAACGTATCCTCCCCCTGATAACCCTCACCCGATGTCGGGTTGTCGCTGACCGATGGCAGGTAGATTTCACTCAGGGATTTTTTGTTGTTGGCCGAGTAGGCAATCAGTTCGCCCGGCATGCCGCGACCGGCAGAGCGCACAAAGGCGTAGACCTCAGGCGAGCCGTCGCGATTCAGGTCGGCAACTTCGGCGCGCACGATATCGCCGCCGAGCGGGCGGGTGACGGGAGCGTTGTCGATCTGCAGACCGCTGGGCGTGATGCGCAGCATGGATTTGCCATCAACCTGTTCGGTAGTGACATGAAAGATGATGCCGTTCAATTGCAGCATCTGGTCGAACGGCTTTTTGTTATCTGTCGCATCGCCACCGGCGAGACTCACGGACAGCGCGTAATTCGCTACTTGATCCCGTCGTGCGGCATTGCGCATCAAGTAGACCTGAACCGTGTATTCGCCGTCGGCGGGCAGCGAACCCAAGAAGTGATTGCCCATGATCGAGCCGTTGAACAACGCGTAGTCCGAGCCTTTGGCTGCGATGTTGAAATAGGCGGAGGTGCTGGAAGGTTTGAAATCAACGGTCAGAATCTGCCCAGCCTTGGCGTCGAACTTGTATTCGGCAGTCTGATAGCCCTTGATCGATTGCTTGCGCTGCACACTGTCGGAGCCGCTTTTGAAGGTGATCTGCTCGACTCGCGCAGTGGGGGCGTCGGCTGCGTGAGCGGACAGGGAAACGATTGTGGCGAGAGCTACGGCGATCAAAATTTTCATGAGGTACCTCGGAGCAAATCAGTGCCCGCAGCATAGGGCTCGTGACGGGCTCCGTCCAACGGCGGCGGGGCAGTGTTTATCCACACGCCAGATGCGACAAAGCCCGCACTTGGCGGGCTTCGTCGTTGGAATTGGTGGGCCGGGGTAATCTGAATTAGTATTTTATGTGATTGATTATTATAAATAATGCTAGTTTGGTATTTTGCTTGGAATACCAATTGGAATACCTCACCAGATAGCAATGCCATTACCCAATGCTTGTATCGATCTGACAACCTTGCTTCGCCCGATCATGAGCGATGATTTTCTTGTGCTGTGGGGACACCGGCCACGTTCGATAAGAGGCTGAAGGTGGTGACAAGCAGAACCGGCCAGGAGCATTCAGTCGCTGGTCAACAGTTGCTCTGCCCCGTAAGCGTACATTCGGTAGAGTGGTTCTGCCCAAGAACGTCTCGTGACCCATACCGTCTTCCTTTAAAATCATGAAGATACGTATTCAATTGAATTCAGGGAGGAGAGAACCGTAAACAACTCATCCTGTTTTCGAGATTTTGTTAACACTTTGCTAAACTTCAGAAACACATGTCCCTCTCCGAGAGACCTACCTCCTACAATAATGCATTTGGAGCTACCCAGCTCTACATCTATTAGGCCGATAATTACTGCACAGTAACGTGCAATTGAATGGAGCTCACGGCATGGACCCCAAACATCTTTTCATTGATGAGCGATTGAAAGGTAAATGCATTTACTGTGGTGGCCCTCCAGAAACTGTCGAGCATGTGCCGTCACGTGTATTTTTAGACAATCCACTTCCAGAAAACCTTCCCGTAGTCGAAGCTTGCCAGAAGTGCAACGCGGGATTCTCGTATGACGAGGAGTATCTCGCATGTTTGCTAGAGTGCGTTATGACAGGGACAACGGAGGTCGAAGGAATCACGAGAGAGAAGATCAAGCGGTCACTTTCCAGAAACACCCGATTGAAGCTCCAGTTAGACAAATGCCGAAAAGTTGACGGTGCAGGACAAATATGGTGGGAACCTGAAGACGCAAGGGTGCGAAATATCGTCATTAAATTAGCACAGGGACATGCAGCCTATGAATTAGCCGAATCCTTGGACGATAAGCCTGATGTCTATTCAGTTCATGCAATCCCTACGATGAGTACGGAGGAAAAGCAGGACTTTGAAAAAATTGGAGATGAGTTTCAATATCTGTGGCCCGAAATAGGAAGCCGGGCATTTTTACGCATATCAGGAAAAACCATTTTCCCGGCCAAGACCGGAGACTGGATGATCATACAACCTGTCCGTTATAGATACGCAATTGACTGGCAGGCTGGGATTGATGTCCGTATCGTGCTAGGTGAGTACCTCGCCTGTAGGGTCGTTTGGGGCTGAGAAATAGAGTCAAAAATAAGACACATCAACACCCCATATTGATTGAGAATTCTTAAACAATATGGGGCGCGGGTAGATTTTATAGCTCCATCAGCAAAAATATCAGGACTATAAAAGCTCAGCCTTCCAATAAGGTCTGCAAAGCTTTATAAGCATTATTTCTTATTTGTTTAGCTTCGGAAAAATCAGTTAACACGCCGTCCTCATGAACAATACCATTTAAGCGAGATACATCTCTTATAAAGCTATCTATTGAAGTCTTGGTTCCCCGTCTGACATCAGAATCAAATATCTCCGTATTTTTTGCCGACCAAGACAACATGCTAGACAGTGCAGGAGTAAAATCATTTTTCTGCTTTGCCGTAAAGCTACGACCTTGAGATGCCTGTTCCTGAAAAACGAAATCCTTTACTTTTTGATAGTGTTTGTGCCTCAACAAATAATCGCGAAGTGCGGCTTCAAATAAGACACGAAGCAATATCATCGCAGTATAAGGATGTTCTTTAATTGAAATCTCTTTAGCTTCATGGAGGAAAGATGCAATTCGCGGCGAATTTGATTTTGCAGAAATATCATATATAAGCATATCCATATCTTTCGTATGGATTGCCTTACTGCCACCAACGCCTCCACCCGATCCTCCAGTTCCTCCAGCACCAGGTTTAGCCGGCGCAGAAGCAACGCCGCCTCCAGACTTGCTTTTTCTCAACTGCCTATTTCTAGTTCGATAATCATCAGCCAGTTCTTTGAGAGAACTTAAAACCTCAATATGCGTCTGATGATTAGTGTTGATGCCGGTTTTTTTGGTATCCCAGGGCAGCAAAGAAGGATCTTCACTCACATAATGAGCCCACCCTAAAAAGCCATGATACTCATTATGCCAACTAGTCGTCCAACCTGTAGTTTTACTTTTGTCGGCGACCAAAATTATTCTATCGTTACAAACAATATACCAACCATATTCAGGAGTTAGATTTTTGATTATCGGCTTTAACTGAGCATAGTCGCTATCAATTTTGGCAATTCGATAGTTCTCATGAAGCCCTGCCTCTAGATATATTGAGACACCATTTTGCGACATCAAATTCTTGGTTCTTCTTTTCAAAAAACCTGGGTTACGTATTTCGGGACCAAACTCACCACATTTCTTACCATTGACGGTGATCAGAATTCCCTTCTTACAAAAAATGGCATATCTAATTCTGATCTGCTCCCGCAGAGAGTCCTCCCAAGTTTCAGAACCTAGATCACCCAGCACATCTCGCTTAATGCCGCCTATTTCCAGTCGGTAGTAATTACTATTAGCAGTGGGTTGTCTTTGGGCTTTGATGGTCGACTTACTCTCTACCGCTGAACGCACATCGTCTTCTGTAAATTCGAGTGAAAAAGCATGTTTCCCATTGTCGGTCTTAAGCTGGACAGAACTTCCCAGCTTAAAAATTGCTCGATTTAGCCCCACACCATAGTGGCCTATACCAAAAGCGTGCTTCGATTTTTTACCTATAGTAAAAACTTTTTCTGACAATGTGCTCTCTTCTAGGCCTGTGCAATTATCTAGAATAGATACAGCGCTTGCCGAAATTTTTAGATCTATCTTAAACCTCTTATAAGAGGCTGGCAGCCCAAAGGCGTCCTTTTTTGTAGGCTTCGTACCGTTTAGAATTTTAGAGCGAGCTGCATCAATTGAATTATCCACAAGGTCATATATGCATTCAATAGTGCTCACATCAGCAGTTAATCCTTGGATCAAATAGTCGGCATCTGAATTAAAACTAACCTCTATACTTTCCTTAGTAACTGCCATACTTCCTCCTAGGCAACCGCTCTATTTTCTAATTTAGTAGCAAGAATGCTCATCAAATGATAAGACATAAATGGGGAAACGCTGTTTCCTATCATACGGAAGGAGTGCCAGATTGTAGGATGGAATAGGAACCAATCAGGGAAACCCTGCAGCCTGGCTGCTTCCCGAACAGTTATCACCCTAGGTTCCGAAGGATGGATGGGCCTCATAGCCTGAAAGCTACCTTTATCACTACCCGTGCCTGCTCGTAGCGTAGGGCAGTGCCCCCCCCAAGACAGTCTTGGATAACGACTTATCGATTCCACTTCACCAGGGCGAGTTTCACTGAATCGCTCAATAACAGGTTGAGTATGCTTTGTATTTATTACTCCCGATATTTCACCATGTATTAGGTGATCTAACGACAGCTTTGAACCAAGTCCTTTAGGCGGCATAGCACGCATCTTTAAAGCGTAGTCTGAAATATCGCAGGCTGAAGACTTATAGCGGGTCCAACCAAAAAGCTTTGAGGACTTCAGTTCGTCTTCATAAGGAGAAGGGAGATCACTGATAGCATCCCTCACAGTAACAGGGCTCTTAATCAAGCTGGCAATAATTTCTTGCTCGGAAACTCGATCCATAGATGACCGATCAACCCCGATTATCACAACCCTCTTACGAGACGTGGCTGCGCCACAATCAAGGGCGTTAACCTTCAATGGACCGACAACATGGTAATTTTTCGGAATCAAATTAAGTGCGGCCTCTAATACCGGCTTATTTTTCTCGTCTAAAATTCCTTCAACATTTTCCATCAAGAAAAATCTGGGCTTGAGTTCGCGCACTTGTTTAAAATATTGACCAAGCAAAGCATTTCTTGGGTCATCCGTCTTGCGGAGCCCTATGCGACTAAATCCTTGGCAGGGCGGGCCACCAACAATACCGTCAACTTTCCGCCCTTTCAGTATGCTTTTCCACATACTCGGAGTTATGAGCGCCAAATCCATATTGATGGTTTGTGTCAGAGGAAAATTTAGACCGTAAGCAGACTGAAGGTCTTTGTCGATGTCCACCGCCGCCAGTGAATGAAATCCAGCCAACGCGGCGCCCAGTCCGAGCCCCCCACAGCCAGAGAACAAATCAATAATAAGAGGTTTTGAATCTGCCATGGCATGTCCCCTATAGGCGAATTGCGGAGAGGATGTCATGAAATAGATTTTTTGTCGATCGCTGGCTTTTCAGTGCCTTTCTCCTGCCAATCGATATCCTGAAACAGCCCCGATTATGACTACGCTAAATTGACATTTTGCCTGCAGCGAGAAGGCAGATATACCAAGACCTCGTGTTTGTGTTTCAGCAATGTCTAGCTGTGCAGCTATCGGGCGGTCCTTGCCATCCAGCCCCTCCGATCTGAGCATGCTTAGAGATCGCGCAGCGCCGACAAAATGGCCTTTGGATGCACACCTATGCATTCACGATACAGGAAGTGATGACGTTTTGCTGGCCAATGGGGTAGCGTACTGACTACAGACGCTGCATTATCATGATCATTCGAGGGAGAGATCTATGACGGAAGCGGACTCTAAGGTCAGAGACAACATCAGCGCAGAGCCTACAAAGGCGTTCTTCGTGGATATGCTGGTACGAGATATCCCACTCGAGCAAGCAGTGCTTGACCTCGTTGACAACTGTGTCGATGGCGCAAAAAGGCTGGCCACGCAAGCTGAGCGACCCTATGAGGGGTGTTCGGTGGAAATCACTATTGATCAAACGCAATTCCGCATCTTGGATAACTGCGGAGGCTTCGACGTGGAAACAGCACGGGAGTATGCCTTCCGGTTTGGACGCCCGTCCGGTGCGAAAGCGACTTCCCATTCGATTGGACAATTTGGCGTGGGCATGAAGCGTGCGCTATTCAAGTTCGGCCGCCACTTTAATGTTCAATCAGCTACGCCAGCCGAGTCCTGGGCTGTCGATGTCAACGTGGAGGAATGGGAGGCGGAGCAAGGCTGGAGCTTTCCATGGGCCGAATTTAATAGTGAAAAAATATCAACCGAGAAGCCTGGCACAGATATTAAAGTAACTAATTTGAGACCAGAGGTATCCTTAAAGTTTGGCACGGCGTGGTTTGTAAACTCCATAATTGGACTTATAAAATCGAAGCACCGACAATTCATATCGGATGGATTGCAAATAGCGGTAAACGAGACGCGCATCGATGCTACGAATATATATCTTTTGGTGGGAGAAGGTTTTGCACCAGGAACCGACATTATCACGTTTGAAAGTGAAGACTCCGCTCCTGTAGTTGCAAAGATAATCGTTGGTGTTGGCCCATCTACTCCTAAAGAAGCAGGCTGGAATGTTATCTGTAACGGCCGCGTTATCTTAGAGGCTGATAGGCGTAATGTGACAGGTTGGGGATTGCTTGAAGAAGAAGCAGGGAGAACACTGATTCCCAGCTTTCATAATCAATTTGCACGTTTTCGTGGCATTGTATCCTTTGATTCCGATGATTCCTCTAGAATTCCGTGGAACACAACAAAAACTGATGTTGACCAAGACAGCATTGTATGGAGGCAAACATTCCAGAGAATGTTGGAAATGATGCGGCCGGTAATTGACTTCCTCAATGATCTTGATGCAGATATAGATGAAAATACCCGTGAAAAAAGCGCTTTGTTAGACTTCGTGACCAATGCCTCACCTCGCCGCCCAGAGTCTTTTTTGGTAAAAACAAACTTTACCGCTCCGGCACGTGGGTCGATAGTTAAGGGCCCTAAAATGATAAAAATTCAATATTCTCGCACAGTTGATGATGTCGACTTCCTACAAGATGCACTAGGTCTTGGATCGGCTAAAGCTGTCGGTGAAGCTTGTTTTGATATGATTCTGAAGAGGCAGCGCGACTGATGGCAGCTAGTTTTCGAAAAATTGACTATTCTTTGCGTCCCGCCAAATATGCAGAGCGAAAAATGCTTGTTGATGTTTTTCGCCGATTGACACCATTTCAACCGGTTGAAGATTACAACTATGTTGGATTTGGATCGGTATGGTTTTCTGACTTTGTATTATTCCATAAAATACTCGGCATCAAGAACATGGTCTCCATAGAAAAGTCGGAGGCTGCACGTGCAAGGTTTGAGGAAAATAGACCGTTTCAAATTAGGATGGAGTTTTCAACATCGTCAGAGGCTTTACCAAAACTAGACTGGACTCAACGAACCATTGCTTGGTTAGACTACGATGACACCTTAGTGACTTCAATGCTGCAGGATGTGCGATCAGTTGCTTCGCGAGCGTTGTCGGGCTCTATATTAGCGGTGTCTGTGCAGTGTACAAAAGCTAAAGCTCTTATTGAATATCATGAAGAAAATGATCCTTCAAAAGCAAGCGCGATTGAAAGGTTTCGCCAAACTTTTGGTAGGGAGCGCATTCCAGACGAAGCCCGTGATGAAGACTTAGCCGGCTGGCCATACGGTGCGCTGTGCAGAAAAATGTTAGCGACCGAAATAGAGCTGGCTCTATCGGATAGAAACACCGCCCCCGAAACAGCGATGCGCTTTCTACCTATATGTGAAATTGAATATCAAGACGACGCACGTATGACGACCATAGTTGGTGTGTTTGTTACGCCGGAAGACATGCCTCGTTATGAATCGTGCGCTTTTAACAAGTTGGACTTTATACCTCAGGAAAATAAAGCCATTCGTATAGAAATGCCCAAGCTAACAGTTAGAGAGCTTCGCAGAATCGAACAACAATTGCCGAGCGCTGAGGGTGTTGCGCTTTCTCTCGGCTCAATTCCTGCATCTGATGCAGAGAAGTTTAGCAAAATGTATCGGTACTTCCCAAACTTTGCAGTAATGGAAGCTTAGTCAAATACATAGAGCTATTATTAACACTTAGCACATCCACCCAGGTCATTCCTTCCGAAGCGCCGACGTTGCGCATATTACTATCGCCCACTTACGCCGACTTGACCGAAACAACCTTCACAAACCTGAATTTTTTCTTGGCTATCTTTGTAGCTTCCTGCTCTGCAACTAGGGAGCTGAGCGTATCGGCATCATGTACAAACTCGTGCATTTTTCCTTCGAATTCGTTCCCCACCCTCAGTGTAACTCTCAATCTGGGAGTAAAGGTTTTTGATAGTTTCTTTTTCTTCGCTACCTTTGTCGGCTCCGCGATCACGATTTCCGGTGCAGTGTTTTGCACGGTTTTGTCGATTACTGATGCTGGGGGCTCAGGCTCACCGAATAGAGCCCGACGCATTTCTTCTTCAGTCAGATCGGTAGTCATTGCATCTCTCGATTGGGTGCCGTGTATAGATTTACCGATTCTATCACTGTGGATGGCTTCGGAAGTAAGAAGGCGTTGCGTGGTATCTGACCTGCTATAGCCACTAAATTCGACGAACGTAAATTTCACTCGGAGCTCTCGTTCGAATGCGGCGCTTATTGACACTCATGCTTGTGTTGTCGCGGCTTCGCATTTACGCTTTGCTCCGTCGCGGTCAATCCCGCGACCGGGTGTCGCAACCTGAATCGAAACCAAGGCGCGGTATGTGCCATATCGCACAGTCAGCACTTCAAGTGCTAGCTGCTGCTTTTCTATGGCGCACCGTGCAGGGCAGGCTTCGGCCTGGCCGGGTTCCTTGGTTTCCGGTTTGCGACCCCTGTACGGTGTGCCACCCATTCGTGTCGCAACGGTGGATGGCATTCCTTAATCAAACCAAGGAGATAAGGAAAATGGCATGTCCCCCTTTTAAGCCCGGGCGCCACCGTGGCCGTCTGTTTTGCACTGCAAACTATCTCGGAGGATTCCGCGATGTTTGATCTCTCGCTTCTCATAGGTCTCCCCAAGCCCAACAGCATCGATACTTCATCGCTTACCCCTGAAGATGCAGCGGTTAAACTACGGCAGGCTGCCACGCTTCGGCTGAATGGAGCACAGAGTATTCTGCTTCATCTTCCGCAAGACGTTGAGCTGGCAGTAGAGCTGTTGGATGACGCTGCCGTGTTGTACGACAAGGCATTCCGAAATTTAGCTGGCATTCCGGCTCAAAGCATCCATCAACAGCTCCATGAGTATGTCTCTGTCCCGTCCGCTGAAGGGGCTCCCGCGATCCAAACCCCGTGGGGCGATGATTTAGCTCCGGTGATAAAGGAGGGTGTTAGTTGCGCAGAGACTTGGCTTGAAAACTCATCACTACCGTTATGGTGGGCGCTGTCTCAGAACAGAAAGCGTCATCGTCCGGGTGATTCACAAGACGCATTCGAAGCAGGCTTTCTGCTGCGGTTGCAGCAGACGCTGATCATGCGATGTGAGGCAGTCACCTCCCAATAAACCCGCTTTGATACCTGAGTCTGTAATTGACGTTTGAGATTTGCTTTTCCCGCTAAACCCTCCGATCAAGCGATCTTTGATCGCGCCGATCGGAGGGTTCACTCGCTTTTTTTCGAAGCCGCCGCGTTCCATCCTCCATGCTCAAATTTAAGTCACGCCACGCCTGCTTTCACCATCAGTAATTCTCCACGATGTCCAACAAGCGCAACGTTATTCAGTGTGTGTCCGAATCTTTTCGTTGGGCATGGATATAGGTGTGGCGACAGCGGCGACGCCGGCGACAACCCACGTATAACGTAGGCTGGAGCATGGCGACAGAAGTGGCGACAGTCGCCACTTTCTCAGCGCATTGGCTGTGACGCTTGACCGCCTTTTCGAGTGGGTATAAAAATTGGCGCACGGATCGCTGTCGTTGACAGCACCTGCCCAGGTAGCCAGAACCTTTAAGGCTACGCCACTCGCGTGGTGGTTCTTCCCCAAGTGCGATTAGCGTCCGGCGGCTCGCACGGTCACTCCCCAAGAGTGATGGATGCCTACTCGACCAATCTGCCCACTGCGGCAGAAGATGGACCTACCTCGCTGCATTGCAGCAACCTCACCTCTTGGCACACTTCGCTGCGCCAGACTTCGCCCGTCTCTTTCTTCTGGAAAGAGACGGGCGCTCGTACCACTGCTGCACGCCACGTCGTACATGGCAATGCCGCAACTCTCCTCGTGACAATCGGCGTGACAAATCCGATTCGTCGCCATCCGCAACGACACAGGCACTGGTGCCGCAGCCTACGGAAGGACTGCACCTGACTGACAGTCAGGCATGTACCAGGTGTCCAGGTCTTTGCTTTCTCCCACCCAGAATCTTCAGGTGCCGAACTCGTCGGTCGGCGCAGCCTCCACCCGCCCGCATCTTCGGATGCGTCTACGGAGGCCAGATTCATGGGTTCATGCCCTCGCTCCCGGTCGTAAGGAGCCGTTCGTTCCGCGTCAGTGAACACCTCACAGGTCGCAGGGGCCTTGATCCCTGATAACACTCAACACCCGTGGCGGGCTACGTGAGGACAACCAGCAATGAACGAGGAGAGGGCCCATGCAGCAGTTAGATCCGAAGCTTGAACTACCGCGACCACCTCGACCGCTGATTGAGTCGAATCCCGTGGCTGGGCCTTATCCGGTGCAGGCACTGGGTGGGATTCTTGGGCCTGCGGTTGAGCGCATGGCCGAGGTCATCGGCGTGCCCCAAGCATTGGCCGCGCAATCGGTGTTGGCTGCCTCGGCGCTGGCCACCCAATGCCATGCGAGCTTACAGCTCGACGGAAGAAATTATCCCCTGTCGCTGTATCTGATCACGGTGGCGGCGTCAGGGGATCGTAAGACGGCAGCAGATCGATTTGCTTTGCTGCCTGCACGGCAATGGGAGCGTGAACAGTGGCAACGCTATCGTGAACAACTTGCTCGACACCGTGCCGTACAAAAACAGGCTCAGCGTAGTAGTCCTGGCGACCCTGACTCCGCAAGCGGTGTGTTTGTAGAAGAGGAGCCCTCGGCCCCTAGGTTGATCACCACGGACCCGACTATCGAGGCGCTGATCAAGGGACTTTGTCATGACCTGCCCAGCATGGGCCTATTCTGCGACGAAGGCGGGCAATTCCTCGGCAGCAGCACCATGAATCGGGATAACCGTTTGAAAGCGGTCACAACCTTGTCGTCACTTTGGGACGGTAGCCCGATTGATCGCGCCCGCTCCATGGCTGGTGAAAGTCTGCGGGCTTATGACCGGCGTTTGAGCTTGCACTTGATGCTGCAACCGTACTTGGCGATGCAGTTACTCAGTGACCCGTTGCTGCAGGGGCAAGGCATCCTTGGTCGCTGCCTGATGACCTGGCCCACCAGTCTGGCCGGACAACGCAGTTACCAGGCTGTCGACTTGTCCAAAGATCCCGCCCTGAAGCGATATCATCACCGCCTTTCGGCACTATTTCATCAGCCGTGGTCACTTTCGGCTGACGGTGCTCTGTCGCTTTCAACGCTGACCCTCAGTGTGTTAGCTCGCCGTCGCTGGATTGATCTGCATGATGCCATCGAGGCTCAGTTGGGAGAGTTTGGCGAGCTGGCCAATGTGCGGCCCAGTGGATCAAAGGCAGCCGACAACCTGTTGCGCGTCGCCGGCATTTTGGCCGTGGTGGAGGAGAGCAGTGTCGTGGAGGTCGACCATATCCAGCGGGCCTCGACCTTGATGGGCTACTACCTCACCGAAATTCAGCGGCTGACCGAACAGGAGCCGGTGTGCCGGATAAAGGAAGAGGCGGACCGGTTGCTGCGCTGGCTACAGGTGAAGGATTGGAAGCGTTTCAGTGTTCGAGAGCTAAATCGCAACGGGCCCCGCTTTGCCCGTAAGAGCAGTCGTCATGCCGCCAAGCTGCTGGTCGAGTTGATTGATCATCAGTGGTTGGTCACCGATGGCCACACCTTCGAGGTGCGCCATGTTCAATCTTGATGAAGCGCTGCGCAACCATCTGGCACAGCGTCAAAAGGAGCCCAAAGCGCGATTTGTCGCCGCTACTGTCGCCACTTTGTCGCCACGCTCAAAACCAAGCAGGACGAGGGTTGTCGCCGCTGTCGCCAGTGTCGCCACCACCCATAAAGCTATCACCTCTACGACAGCCATTATTCAATGGTTGAAAGAGGAGGGTGCGCATCTTTACGTCACCGACAACACGCTGTGTTTTCGTCCGACTGATTGGGCTCAGTTCGCGATGGTAAGTTCGCACTGGCGAGCCCTTTTGCATGATCTCGCGGCAGTCGATCAGGAACAGAAAAATGGCTCGGGTCGGTAAGCGAGCGGGGCGCAATTTCGGCTTCGGTCGCCAGCTGAGCTACGCCGGACCCCAAGCCCTGAAAGATCTGTTTGGCGACGGCCATTTTGCGACCGTCAAAGCCCATAGTGATCGCTGGCAGGCTTTCGTGCATTGGTGTCGATCCAATGAAGGACCGAAGGTCAACGACGCGCGCCAGATAGACCGCGAGATCCTCATGCGGTACGCCGTCCACGTGCGGGAGCAGGTTGATCAGGGCAACGTCGGCATTGCCACCGCGCAGAACCGACTGTCCAGCGTCAACCGAACGATGGCCGCGCTGCGCGGTGATCAGTACGTCAAAATTCCCAGTCCGAGCAAGGCGTTGGGTCTGCAGCGCTCAGGCCTGCGTAGTGAGGCACCGCACGGACAAGACCGCGCGCAGGTCGAGCAGATCACACAGGCGTTGTCAGAGCGCGGCCAGCAGCGAATAAGCGCAATTGTGCACTTGGCCCGGGAGACCGGCATGCGCTTGCGTGAGGCGATTCTGGCGGACATACCACGACTGCAACGTGAGGCCCGGAAACTGGGCACGATCAACATCCAGGATGGCACCAAAGGCGGTCGATCAGGCGCATCAGCACCGCGTTGGATCGTGGCCACGGATCAAGTTCGCGATGCCCTCTACAGAGCGAGCGAGACCTCACCTAAGGGCAGTCGGAATTTGTTGACGCCCGAGGAAAGCTACAAGGACTTCTTACAGACAGTCGTGCGACCTGCGCGGGACATTCTGCATGAGCATGGATTGAAAGGCTTTCATGAACTGCGTGCCGCTTACGCTTGCGAGCGCTATGAGCAACTGACCGGCTTCCCTGCCCCCGTTAATGGTGGTCAGGGTCATCGAGAAGATCGAGAGCTTGATCAGCGTGCACGACAGCAAATCAGCCACGAGTTGGGACATAACCGCATTGATGTGATGAGTGCCTACATCGGAGGTCGGCGATGACATCCGAGTTCGACGTGGCGTTGTTTCTGAGTCCCGTGCTCAAAGGTGCGCATGTCACGCGGCAGCGGCACATCAGGCAAGCAGAAAGGATGCACGAGGTGATTCGTAAACGCTGGGGTTGCGCGACTCCTTGGTCTTGGAAGGAAAAGCACGTGACATGGTTTTTTGAGCACCATCTGCGTCGCTCAGCTCCAGCTACCGTTTACTACTACGGCTTAACAGCAGGATTGATCCGCCGCACAAAGGCAAAAGTCAGGGCTGCTAGGTAGATCTTTAAGCGTGAGCCCCTGAGTATGGGAATGCGGAGCCTTCCCATACTCAGGGGCTTAGCTGAAGAAACGCAGGCATTCGAAAGATATGGCTACAGTCATTATTACTGTCGCCATGATCCGTGGTACTGATGGCATGAATTGGCGGGGGATGCTTAGAACTTAATCAACTTGAAACGATAGGCTACGACCAGAACCGTTGGCCAGAACAGTGTATTAGCGATGTCATGGAGACTCGCGGCCCACCGCCAGTATCCTAGGCTCGCCTTATCATCAATAAGATCGAGCAGTTCAATGAGGCTCGCCCCCGCCAACACCACCAGCCAACTGCTGAAGGAACCTAAGGATTTTCGAGTGGTGCAGCTGGCAGCGATCAGCAATGCTAGACCTACATAAATATGCAAGGCATCCCTCGAGAGGCCGGTGGCTGAGATGATTTCTAGCTTGAGTGATTGCAGCGTAGAAATGTCCATCGAGTGTTTCCTCGTGTCGCGTGGCTGAAATCTACGATGACTCTCTCCAGGTGTCATGCGATAGATCACGCAGGTTGGCGCCTCTGTCGCCAACCCATCCCCGCCTAGCGTATTGGAAAGACCTTGCGTTCCTTTGTTTGGTTAATCGCGGATGCCGACAGGCTGCCAGTCGCCGCCTTCTGGATGTACTCGCTCCACCACGCCATCATCGGACGCCGGCGTTCGATGTAATCCGTCCGGTTGTAGGCGCTACGAACTTCATCCTTGTCGACATGCGCCA
Organism: Pseudomonas sp. P4795; assembly: GCF_048822895.1. NCBI lineage: Bacteria > Pseudomonadati > Pseudomonadota > Gammaproteobacteria > Pseudomonadales > Pseudomonadaceae > Pseudomonas > Pseudomonas sp. P4795. The sequence goes on from NZ_JBMFBT010000003.1 coordinate 68,628, forward strand.
GTGCGACCTCGATCAGCTCCGGATCCCAGCCATGCTCATTCAGGATGGTGCTCGCCATCGAGCGCAAGCCGTGGCTGACTAGACGGTCCTGAAAGCCCATGCGCTTCAACGCCATGTTGGCGGTCTGGCTATTGGCATGGGTGCGGGGATTTCTATCTGAGGGGAACACGTATTCTCTGTTACCGCTGAGGTGCTTGAGCGTCTCCAGTAACGAAAGTGCCTGATCGGTAAGAGGGATTGTGTGCGGGCGACGCTTTTTCATGCGCTCTGGCGGAATGGTCCAAATGCGCTTGACGAAATCGATATCTGCCCATCGTGTGGTGGCTGCTTCGGCAGGGCGAGTCATCGTGTGCAACTGCCACTCGATCAGGCAGCGGGTCGTGCGTTTGATGCTGGCATTCGCGATTTCCATCATGAGCTCGGGAAGCTCCTCGGGTGGTAGCGCAGCCATGTTTTCTTTCTTGGGTTTCTTGAACACCGCCCGAATTCCATTGAGAGGGTTCGCAAATATCAGCCCGGAGTTGACTCCGTAGGTCATGATCTCGTTGAGTCGTTGGCTCAATCGTTTCACGGTTTCGAGGCTCCCTTTGGCCTCGATGGGGCGAAGGATCTTGATAACCATCGGAGCAGTGATTTGAGAGAGCGGTGTTGTCTTCATGCTTGGGAAAACATGGAGCGTCAGCGATCTCCAAATGTCCTCGGCGTAGGCTTTAGTTACGGAGTCTTTCTTCAGCTCGAACCAGGCGGTGGCCACCTTCTCGAAAGTGTGTTCAGTCTCAGCAAGTTTGGCTTGCCTTACCTCATCACGCTGGATTTTAGGATCAATGCCCAAAGCGAGCAGCTCACGTGCCTCTGCGGCTTTCTTCCGGGCGTTGGCTAGCGAGAGGTCAGGGTATGGACCAAGCGCCATGTTGATACGGCTTCTGGTCAACGGCTCGCGGTAATTGAAATTCCACATCATCGAGCCGCTGGCGCGTACTCGAAGCTGCAAGCCATCGCCGTCGCTGAGGACGAAGTCTCTACCAGTTGCCTTGACTGCCTTGAGTTGGCGATCTGAGAGGCGGGTTGCGTTAGTAGGCATGGGGGCTACCTCCAGCACCGTTTTGGTATCCTGAAAATAGCATCTGGTAGTCCGGGATACCACCTGGGATACCAAAACGCCTGGAACTCAAAAAACCTCGAAAGCCCCGAATAGCCCTGAAACCCCCGTATTTACTGGATTTAAGGCACAAAAAAAGACGTCCGTGGACGTCTTTAGATGATCAAATGGTGGAGCCGGGGGGATTTGAACCCCCGTCCGCCAGTACTCCGCTGTCGGTACTACATGCGTAGCCGTTTCTATTAAGTTAACCCTCAGCGACCCGAAGGGCAGGGTGCTTTGGGCGAGTTGTGTAAGTTTTAGCCGCTTCGTCCACAACGTACTGCACGGCGATTCTGTTCTATATGACAATCACTTTGGGTTTACAGACATCCCCTGGTGATTGCTGGACCCGAAGGTACCAGAAGCTCAGGTCTAAGGCTGCTTACGCAGCGATAGAGAATTCCTGGCCGTAGTTTTCGTCATTGGCAACTATAAGTAGTTGCAACAGTGGATTTACGACTTCTGTTACCAAGTCGGCATGCACCTAAAGTTTCGCGACCGGCGTCGAATCCTAAACGGCCCCGTGCCTGTTGCTCGTTGGATCTTGGTGAGCAGCAGACGTGCGCAGTGTACGTCAATCAGTCGTGGAAGGCCAACCCGAAGGTTGGCCTTGTGACGGATCAGTTACGTGTCGGATTGCGAATTTGCATCTTGGTGATCAGGGACGAGGTGACCTCAACGCATTCCTTGTCGTTGCCGGCTGCCTGTGCCGCTACCGCTTGTTCCTGTGCTTCCTTGACGTTGTTCATGGACGTTTCAGGAATGGACGGCTGGCTGGTCACGAAGTCTTTTATGGTTTGAAGATTCCCGGCGCAAAGGTCTTTGTCTGCCGCAAACACCGGCGACGTCAGCAGGGCACCAGCGATGAACAATCCAGCAATTGCAGAAAGCTTCATGGGTCTCTCCTAGAGCAGGTGGTCTCGGTGCTGCCGGACGATCTGGCGGCGATGCCGAGGTCGTAACAGGCCGCGTTCGAATCGGGCCTGTTCAATCGACCGCGATGGCACACAGGAATTCGGTTTTTTTTACGTCTGGTATGAAAATGCCAGCGCAGCAAACCAATCCGACGACGTTGAGCTAAAAGTTGGTCAGCCTCAGGGTCATTTTTTGGTGTCACCCGTGCCTTTCTGGATTTCCAGAAGGGTTTGCTGGGTTTCAATTAGGCATTCGTCGGTCTTGCCTTGTGCCTTGAGGGCCCGGGCTTTACTCACACTGGCTGAAACGCGCGCATTCAGATCGGGCGACGTCTGATATTGCGTCTTGGCACTTTCGATCTGGTTCAAATTGGCATCGCACAGGCTGTCTGGCTTATCAGCGGCGAACGAGGTGGAAGCCATCATCGAGGCAGTAACGAACAGACCCAGCAGTACAGAACGCTTCATGAGTATCTCCTTCAAATTGAGTAATCCACACTTCGCTGACCGTGAGCGGTCCAGCGGAAGCAGGACAAACCCCAACTGTCTGAGGCTTGTTCTATGGACTACCGTCTCCGCCAAGGGTTCTGATTTTCGTCAGGAGGCCTTGGCCTGAGTGACCCGATCCACCAGATAAACCAGACCGTGATAATCGATTCCGCCATGTTGCGTCAGGCCGATTTCGCACGTCCGGCTGGTGGAAATCCCTTCGCTGCAATGCTGCACCGCATTCTTAAGCGTGCGCAGCGAATGACGGTTCAACTCAGGCGTGGTGAAGCCTTTGTCGCCGGCGAATCCGCAGCAATGAATGCCTTCCGGAATCACCACGTTTTTGCTGCACTTGCGCGCCAGATCGATCAACGCCTGGCTCTCGCCAAGATGTTGCGTGCTGCACGTCACATGAACCGCGATCGGCGCGTCTTGCGGCGTGAAGTCCAGCCGATCCAGCAGATGCGTACGGATAAAACGCACCGGGTCGTACAGATCCAGTCGGGTTTCGCCGACATCCTGCACCAGGCGCAATGTGCACGGGCTGGTGTCGCAATAGATTGGATCGAGCCCGCCACGGCTGGCGTGCAACAACGCGCTGATCAGCTCCTGCCGTTTGTGCTCGGCCTGTTCGGCATAGCCCTTGGAGGCGAACGGCTGACCACAACACAGGTTGTCCAGATTGTCGGGGAAGACTACTTGGTAACCAGCCTTTTCCAGCAAGCCACGGGTTTTGTCGTACAGCGAGATCTGCTCGTTGTCGCCCGCCGTCGGCCCCATCACCCGCGACACACACGCCGCCAGATACACCACGCGCGGGCGTTCGTCCGAGACTGTTGGACTGAAACGAATGGCTTTTTCCGGTTGCGGCATCGCGTTGGTCCACTGCGGCACCTGCCCTTTGGAAAGCCGGGACAGGGTCGCCGAAAGCTTCGTCAGACGCGGCGCCCCCAACATCATCCGCGCGCCGTTGGCCACATGCAGGGTGAAGCGCGCACCTTGCAGCGTCCTGGCGAAATTTCCTTCAATCCAGTTGGCCGCTTTCGTATGCGTGGCGGTGCGGGCGCGGAGCTTTTTCACCAGCTCCCCGGTATTGATTCCTACAGGGCAGCGTTGCGCGCACAGACCGGTCGCCGCGCAGGTATCGATGCCTTGGTATTCGTAGGCTTTTTCCAGCTCGGTGGTGTCGACGCCTGCGCGTTTTTTCGCCTGAATATCGCGCCAGATCACAATGCGTTGCCGCGGGCTAAGAGTCAGCCCTTTCGACGGGCACACCGGTTCACAGAAACCGCACTCGATGCACTTGTCGACGATCTCGTCGGCCGCCGGCAGCGGTTTCAGATGCTTGAGATGAATCTGCGGATCTTCGCTGAGCACCACGTTCGGATTGAGAATGCCGTTGGGATCGAGCAGTCGTTTCAGCTGCCACATCAACTGGTAAGCGTCGCTGCCCCACTCCAGCTCGACGAACGGCGCCATGTTGCGCCCGGTGCCGTGTTCAGCCTTGAGCGAACCGCCGAATTCCACCGCGACCAGTTGCGCCACGTCGTCCATGAACGCCTGATAGCGTGAGACTTCTTCCGGGTTGTTGAAGCCTTGAGTGAAGACGAAGTGCAGATTGCCTTCCAATGCGTGTCCGAAAAGGATCGCTTCGTCGTAGGAATGCTTGTCGAACAGCTCGATCAGACGGTTAACACCGATTGCCAGTTGCTCGACCGGGAAGGTCACGTCTTCGATGATCACCGTGGTGCCGGTTTTGCGCACGGCACCGACCGCGGGGAAAGTGTCTTTGCGGATTGCCCAGAGACGGGCGTTTTCCAGCGGGTCCTCGGTGAAGTCGACCTGTTTCTCCACCGGGAAACCGCGCAGTGAAGCCATGATTTGCGCAAGTTGTTCTTGCAGCAAAGTGGAAGACGCCGCGCGGGATTCGATCAGCAGTGCGCAGGCATTGTTCGACAGCTGTTGTACGAAATCCGGCATCCCCGGTTTGTCTTGCACCGAGCGCAGACTGCGTCGATCAAGCAGTTCCACCGCTGACACCGGTTGGCTTTTCAACACCGTGACCGCGTTGCAGCAGGTTTCCACATCCGGGAACACGATCAATGCCGATGCTTTGTTCGGATGATCGATCACCGTGTCGTAAGTCACTGCGCTGATGAAACCGAGGGTGCCTTCGGAGCCGACCAGCAAGTGGCTCAGGATATCCACAGGCTCGTCAAAATCCACCAGGGCGTTGAGTGACAGGCCGGTGGTATTTTTCAGACGATATTTGTGGCGGATTCTCGCGGCCAGTTCGGAATTCGCGCGAGTCTCACGGCCCAACGTCGCCAGACGCTCAAGCAAGTCGCCATGGCTGGCGCGAAACGCCGCAATACTGGCGGCATCTTCGGTATCCAGGCGCGTGCCGTCAGCCAGTACCAGACGCATCCCGGCCAGTGTGTGGTAAGTGTTCTGCGCGGTGCCACAGCACATGCCGCTGGCGTTGTTGGCGACGATGCCGCCGATCTTGCAGGCGTTGATCGAGGCCGGGTCCGGGCCGATCTTGCGCCCGAACGGTGCCAGCCAGGCATTGGCCTGCGCGCCGATCACCCCCGGTTGCAGGCGGATCTGCATGCCTTGGCCGCGAATCTCGCGCGCGTTCCAGTTATCCCCAAGCACGATCAGCACTGAATCGCTGATTGCTTGCCCGGAGAGGCTGGTACCGGCCGCACGAAAGGTCACCGCAACCTGATCGCACTGGGCCAGTTGCAGCAGCGCTACCACTTCATCTTCGGATTCGACGCGGATCACCAGTTTGGGGATCAGCCGATAGAAACTCGCGTCAGTGCCGAAGGCTAAAGTCGACAACGCATCGTCGAAGCGCCGTTCGGCAGGAATCAGGTTTTGCACATCGCGCAGGAAAGCCGCCGGTAATGTCATTGGTCCTCCAGGATCAGAACCACCAAATCTTTCGGGCCGTGGGCGCCGTACGCCAAGACTTGTTCGATGTCAGCGGTTTTCGACGGGCCGGACACCAGCAGCGCGTTGGTCGGCATGCCTTGCGCCCATTCGAATTCCTGCTGCACCTGATAGAAGTTGTCGCGGATCTGGCTGGCCTTGAGCAGGGCAAAATGCACCGGCGGCACGAGACTCATCAGCCGTGGTTCTTCGCGGCTCGGCCAGAGAATCAGGCTGCCGGTTGCGGCGATGGCGCCGAGGGTGCCGGTGAGACTGGCCGGGGTGTCGTTGAACAGCTCGGCTTTCCACTCTTCCATCGGCCGGGCGTAGGATTTCAGTGTCGGCAGCTCGGGATTGTTCGCCCAGTGCTGTGCGATGCGTTGACCGTGGGGCGTAGTCGGGGCGATCAGCAGGCTTGGCAGTTGGCGATCATGTAACAGCTGCGCCAACAGCGCTGGCCACTCCTGATCTGTAGTCAGATGGATCTCGGTGTGCACCGCTTCCATCAGTTTGCGCAGTTGCGGAATGCGTTGTTCGTCGCTGTAGGTGTAGGGCTGGGTCACCAGTTCGACGTCGAAGTTGTCGGCAATCGGCGCGGCGCCGGTCAGACTTTTCCGAAGTTTGCCGAGGATATTTTGCTTGGCGCTCATCAACGATCTCCCTGTTTGGCCAGATGCTCGCGCGCCATGTCGTGCAGTGAGCGGGCGGCGGGTTTCGGTGCGCTGTGGTTCTGCGTCCACGGCCCGACATTGCTCGGTGCGAGGGCGCGCAGACGTGTGGCGCAGAACGCGAACAGTCGATACAGCGTTGGCGAGCTGTTGAGCTTGGCCCAGGCGTTCCAGATGAAACGCTCCTTGCGCGAATACTTGCTGCCCTGACCGCGCATCACCTGATTCGGCGCGTCCGGGGCTTTGACGTTTTCTTCGCGCAAACGCCGCAGTAGCGCCGGAATCGGGATTTTTACCGGACACACTTCACCACAAGCGCCGCACAACGAAGACGCGCTCGGGTGGTCCGGGACTTTCGCCAGGCCGACCATGTGCGGGGTGATGATTTTTCCGATAGGGCCGGGGTAAACCTCGCCATAGGCGTGGCCGCCGATTCGGGTGTAGACCGGGCAATGATTCATGCAGGCGCCGCAGCGGATGCAGTTCAAGGTCTGACGCAGTTCACTGTCGGCGAAAGCCTGGCTGCGACCGTTGTCGAGCAGCACCAGATGCACTTCCTGCGGGCCGTCGAGTTCATGTTCCTTGCGTGGCCCGGAGATCATGTTGACGTAGGTGGTGATCGGAATGCCCAGTGCCGAGCGCGTCAGCAATGACAAGAGCGGCACCACGTCGCGCAGGTTTTCCACGACTTTTTCGATGCCGGTGACGGCGATGTGCACTGGCGGCACGGTGGTGGTCATGCGCCCGTTGCCTTCGTTTTCCACCAGCAACAAAGTGCCGGTTTCGGCCACGGCGAAGTTGACGCCGGAGACGCCGATGTCCGCTTCGAAGAATTTCTGCCGCAGAACCCTGCGACCGATTTGAATGAGTTGGTCAACGTCCTTGGTGTATTCCACGCCAAGTTTGTCGTGGAACAAGGACGCGACCTGACCGGCATTCTTGTGGATCGCCGGCATAATAATGTGTGAAGGCTTCTCGTGGTCGAGCTGGACGATGTACTCGCCCATGTCCGATTCCAGGCATTCAATGCCTTGATCAGCGAGGAAATGATTCATCTCCATTTCTTCGCTGACCATCGATTTGCCTTTGATCACTTGCCGCGCCTCGTGAGCGCGGATGATCGAGAGGACGATGCCATTGGCCTCGTCCACCGTTTCCGCCCAGTGCACTGTCACACCGTTGCGGGTCAGGTTCTGTTCCAGTTGCTCGAGCAGGTCGGGCAACTTGGAGAGCGCGCGGGCACGGATTGCATTGCCCAATTCACGCAAGTGTTCTCTTTCGTGGGCATCGCTGAAAGCTGCTGCCCGCTTGGTCATCAGTGAATCCATCGCAGTACGGAAGTTGTTCCGTAGCTGCGGGTCACCCAAGGCGTTGTGCGCCCGGGTGCGGAAATCTTCTTCTACGGCGACCGTAGGAATAATCGCGGAAGTGCTCATTGCGCACCTCCGGTTCGTTGCCAGAGGAAGCTCGCCAAGTGTTGCCCGCGTAATGCTTCCTTTTGTTTCTCCAGTGAGCCGTTGATATTCATCAAGCAGCCGCAATCGGCACTGAGTACCTGATGCGCGCCGGACTCCTTCAGCGACCGGGTCTTGTCCGCCACCATCGCGCCGGATATGTCTGGCATACGGACGCTGAATGTCCCACCGAAGCCACAGCATTCGCTTTCGTGGTCGTGATTGACCCGCTCCACGTTGCTCAGTTGCGCCAACAACTCGCGACCGTGCAGGTGGGTATTCATTTCCCGTCGCGCCGAACACGAGGTGTGCAGCGCCACTTTTACCGGGGCGCCGCTGTCCTTAAGCTGCACCTTGCACACGAACAACAAAAACTCGGCCAGTTCGTAGGTTCGCGCCGCGAGGGCCTGGACCTGCTTCAACGTCTGCGGCTCGTCCTTGAACAAATCGGCGTAATGCTCACGCAGCATGCCCGCGCAGGAACCGGACGGCACCACCACCGGATAATCCCCGGCAAACAACGCCAGTTGCGAGCGCGCCACTGTCCGCGCCTGCTCGGTGTAGCCCGAGGTGTAGGCCGGTTGTCCGCAGCAGCTTTGCCCTTGCGGGTATTCGACCCGAATGCCTTCGCGCTCCAGCAAGTGGATCGCGTCCATCCCCGCTTCGGGATAGAACAGATCAACCACGCACGTGCCGAACAGATAGACCCGCGACGGTTTCTCGCTGGGGTACTGCCGAGGTTCGGGCAGTGGCGGTGCGACGCGCGTGGCATTGGGCACTGCGTTGTAAAAAAGCTCGCTCATCAGGCGTGTCTCCGGGTGGGCCCGGTTATCCGTCTGCTGCGGCTGCTGAATATAGAGAGAGTTGCTTTCAGCAGCCTTACAGACCGGGTTGTGAATTGCTGACGCCGGAATCACGAACCGGCGTCGGTTTTATCCGTGTTGCTTGTAGTCTTCTTTGTAGACTTAGTGCACCAGCATGCCGGTGAACCAGTAGGCCTGGGCCAGCGTGATCAAACCGACAATCGTTGCAAAGAATAGGCTGTGCTTGAGGGTGAAGCGGAACAGATCCGATTCCTTGCCCACCAGACCGGTAGCGGCGCAAGCCACGGCGATCGACTGTGGCGAAATCATCTTGCCAGTCACGCCACCGCTGGTATTTGCGGCCACCAGTAGCACGTCACTGACGCCGATCTGGTGCGCGGTGGTCGCTTGCAGCGAACTGAACAGTGCGTTGGACGAGGTATCGGAACCGGTGAGGAACACGCCCAGCCAGCCAAGGAACGGCGAGAAGAACGGGAACGCCGCGCCAGTTCCGGCTAGCACCAAAGCCATGGTCGAAGACATGCCGGAATAGTTGGTGACAAAGGCGAAAGCCAGCACCATGCCGATCGACAGAATTGGCCAGCGCAGTTCGTAGAAGGTCTCTTTCAAAGTGGTAAGACCAGTTTTGAAATTGATCTTCAGCACCAGCATCGAAATCAGCGCGGAGAAGAAAATCGCCGTGCCGGTCGCGGAAATCGGGTCGAGTTTGAACACAGCAGAAATCGCGGTTGGCGCGGCGACGATCGGTGCGGTTTTGATCACCAGTTGATCAAGATGCGGGATCGCAAAGTTGAACACCCAGGCGTACATCGAGCCGCCGGCGGCGAACATGGCTTTGAAAGGTTTCAGGGTCCAGATGGTCACCAGTACGGTGAGGATCAGGAACGGCGACCAGGCCTTGAAAATTTCCACAAGGCTGTAAGGCGACGCCACGGTAGTGCGCTTCTGGCCGAAACCGCCGACGCTGGCGGTGACGATTTCGCTGGAAGTCACGCCAGCGATTTGCGCGCCTGCGGTGCGTTTCGGCTGCCAGATTTTCAGAAACAGGGTCAGCGAAATCAGGCTGGCGAGGGCCGAAGTAATGTCCGGCAGTTCCGGGCCGATGAAGTTCGAGGTGAAGTACTGGGTGATCGCGAAGCTCAAGCCTGCGACCAGCGCCGCCGGCCAGGTTTCGCGCACACCGCGCAGACCGTCCATCATGAACACCAGCCAGAACGGCACGAACAGCGACAGCAGCGGCAGTTGCCGGCCAGTCATTGCGCCGATCTTGAACGCGTCGATGCCAGTGACTTGTCCGGCAACAATGATCGGAATCCCCAGTGCACCGAAAGCAACCGGCGCGGTGTTGGCGATCAGGCACAGGCCGGCGGCGTACAGCGGATTGAAGCCCAGTCCTACAAGGAGCGCTGCGGTAATCGCCACCGGCGCACCGAAACCGGCCGCACCTTCGAGGAATGCGCCGAAGCAAAAACCGATCAACAGCACCTGTATGCGTTGGTCGTCAGTGATCGACAGCACCGAGCTGCGGATGACTTCGAACTGACCGCTCTTGACCGTCAGCTTGTACAGGAATACTGCCGCGACAATGATCCACGCGATCGGCCACAAGCCGTAGGCAAAGCCATATCCGGCAGCCGCAAACGCCATGTCGACCGGCATCTGGAACGCAAAAATCGCCACGATGATCGCCAGCGCCAGCGTGATGCTGCCGGCCACATGACCCTTGAGGCGGAACACCGCCAGAGCAAGGAAGAAAAATATGATGGGGATGACGGCCGCGAGTGCGGAAACGCCGAGACTGCCGAGCGGGCTGTAGATCTGTTGCCAGGTTTGCATATGGGGTGGCCCCTAATTGTTGTTGGTCAGGCACTGTCAGCGTTCTTGGTTAATTGGTAAGACCAATTTACAATCGCTGTTGGCTAGGGTAAAAGCCTTGATGTGGGTGTGTCAATTTGCCGCCCCGAAAATTTCGTCGAATGAGCGGTGCAGAGCGCATCTGATCCGCTCGAGCGAGTGCTGTCTGGTAGGTGTCGTGAAGGCGCCGATAGGCCAGAATAGAGAGCCCGGCGAGCGGTCGGGCTCGTGGAGAAGTGAGTTATGGGGTTTGATCAGATACGTCAGCGCCGTTTGTCTGACGATATTGTCGAGCGGCTTGAGGGGATGATCCTTGAAGGCACGCTGAAGTCCGGTGAGCGGCTGCCGGCTGAGCGCACGCTGGCCGAGCAGTTCGGGGTTTCACGCCCATCGTTGCGCGAAGCGATTCAGAAACTGGCGGCCAAAGGTTTGCTGATCAGCAAGCAGGGCGGCGGTAATTATGTGGTGGAGTCGCTGGGTTCAACGTTCAGCGATCCGCTGTTGCAGCTGCTTGAAAGCAACCCTGAGGCCCAGCGCGATCTGCTGGAGTTCCGCCACACGCTGGAGGCATCGTGCGCGTATTACGCCGCGTTGCGCGCCACTGATGTGGATCGCGAGCGTCTGACGGCTGCGTTCGAAGAGTTGCAGGACTGCTACTCGCGGCACGATGAAGTGAGCCGGGCGGAAGAGGGCGCGGCGGATGCGAAGTTTCACCTGGCGATCGCCGAGGCCAGTCACAACGCGGTGTTGCTGCACACCATTCGCGGATTGTTCGATCTGCTCAAGCGCAACGTGGTGACCAACATTGGCGGCATGTACAAACAGCGCACGGAAACCCGCGACATGCTGATCACTCAGCACCGGGAATTGTTTCAAGCGATTATCGAAGGGCATGCCGAGCAGGCGCGCGAAGTCTCCAGCCGACATATTTTGTATGTGCAGGAAGTGCTGGAAGAGGTGCGTCAGGAAGTACAGCGCATGGCTCGGGCCGAGCGGCGCAAAGGGATGTAGGTTTTAAAGCAAAAGATCGTCCGATCGCGGCCCGAGCCTGCGGCAGCTCCTACAGGGAAACGCGAATTCCCATGTAGGAGCTGCCGAAGGCTGCGATCTTTTAGCTGGCGCTGCAAAACTCAGGCAGAAAAATCAGTCTTCCTTGCCCTTGTTGCGCACCGCGCGCTGCAATTCGCGACCGGCATCGCGTTCGCGCTCGGTATCACGCTTGTCGTATTCCTTCTTGCCCTTGCCCAGAGCAATCTCGCACTTGACCATGTGCTTGCTCCAGTACCAGGACAGGCAGACGCAGGCGTAGCCCTTTTGCTGCACCATCGCGGCAAGCTTTTCCAGCTCGCGGCGGTTGAGCAGCAATTTGCGCGTGCGCACCGGGTCAGCGATGACGTGAGTGCTGGCGGTCATCAACGGCGTGATGTGACTACCGAGCAGCCACGCCTCGCCATCTTTGAGCAGCACGTAACTGTCGACCAGTTGCAGCTTGCTCGCCCGCAGACTTTTTACTTCCCAGCCGGCCAGGACCAGACCAGCCTCGAACTTGTGTTCGATGAAGTAATCGTGTCGCGCCTTTTTGTTCTGCGCGATGGTCCCTGTTGGGTGTTTCTTCTGTTTAGCCATAGGGGCGGCATTATATGGAGATAAACGGCTGTCGGCTACGGTGATGCTGCGTGCTTGAGCAGGTTGAGTGAATCCCGGACAATGCGGCCTCTTTTTCTAACGCTTGGGCGTGATAAACGATGTCGACAGACAAGGTTTCTGTCCACGGCAGTTGGGCTAGCCGCTGGGTCTTCATACTCGCCGCGACCGGTTCGGCCGTGGGACTGGGTAGTATCTGGAAGTTTCCCTACATGGTCGGGGTCTACGGCGGCGGCGCCTTTGTGCTGATGTTTCTGGCGTGTATCGCGCTGATCGGCATCCCGGTGATGCTCGCTGAAACCCTGATCGGCCGGCGTGCGCGGCAGAGTCCGGCCAACGCCCTCAAGGTGCTGGCGGTCGAAGCCGGGCACTCGGGAAAATGGTCATGGGGCGCCTTCGCCGGGATGATCACGGCGTTGCTGATCCTGTCTTTCTATAGTGTGGTTGGCGGCTGGTCGCTGGATTACATCATTGACATGGGGCGTGGCGACTTCCAGGGCGCATCGGCCGCTCAGGTCGGTGCCTATTTCGGTAATGTGATCGCCGATCCGTGGCGCCTGACACTTTGGCATACGATTTTTATGCTGCTCTCGGCCTTGGTAATCGCCAAAGGCGTGGTCGCCGGGCTGGAACGCAGCCTGCGCATCATGATGCCGTTGCTGTTCGTGATGATTCTGGTACTGCTCGGTTACAGCATGACCACCGGGCATTTCATGGAAGGCGTGCATTTCATGTTCGATTTCCATCCGGAAAAAGTCCTCGACGGATTGTTACCGGCCATGGGCCACGCGTTTTTCTCTCTGAGCGTGGGCGTAGGTTCGATCATGATTTACGGCGCTTATATGCCGAAGAACTCGTCGCTGTCCGGCACGGTCGTCGGCGTTGCATTGCTCGATACGTTTGTGTCGCTGGTGGCCGGTCTGGCGCTGTTTCCTATCGTATTTGCTGCGGGCCTGAACCCGAGCGAAGGCCCCGGTCTGATGTTCGTCAGTCTGCCATTTGCCTTTGGTAACGTAGCGTTCGGCCAATTGATGGGGGTAGTGTTCTTCGTATTGGTGGCTGTTGCTGCCTGGAGTTCGGCGATTTCACTGCTCGAGCCGATGGTCGCTTACCTCGTTGAACGCACCAAAATCAGCCGCGCCTGGGTGACTTTCTGGCTGGCATTCACCTGCTGGTTCGTCGGTCTGGGCACGGTGTTTTCCTTCAATATCTGGAAGGAAGCCAAATTTTTCGTGAACGAAGGCGGGATGTTCCATCTCTACCAGTGGGGTGCGGCGAGCGGTCTGGACTTCTTCGGCGTGATCGACTTCTTCACCTCGCGGATCATGTTGCCACTCGGTGGTTTGTGTTTCGTATTGTTTGCCGGGTGGGTGATGGGGCGTGAAGCGGTACGCGACGAATTGTCGATCCGCAATCCGGCGCTGTTCGCCCTGTCCCTATTCTTGATGCGCTATGTGGCGCCCATCGGCATTCTTGTAGTGTTTGCCGCTCAGCTCTGGAAGTGACGCTTACATGACGACACATATTCAACGATCGGCATTGCTGCCGTACCCGGCGCAATTTCTCTACGACTTGGTCAACGACGTGGCGCGCTATCCGGAATTTCTGCCTTGGTGTTCGGCGGCCGAAGTGCTGGAAAGCTCCCCGGAGCACATGCGCGCCAGTGTCGGCGTGGCCAAGGGCGGGCTTAGTCAGCATTTCGTCACACGTAATACGCTGGTGCCAGGGCAGTCGATCGAGATGAACCTTGAAGAAGGCCCGTTCAATCAGTTGCATGGCGTCTGGGTGTTCAAGGCGTTGAGCGACAAGGCCTGCAAGATCAGCCTGGATCTGTCCTTCGACTACGCCGGGCCGATTGTGCGCGCCACGCTCGGGCCGTTGTTCAATCAGGCGGCGAACACGCTGGTGGATGCGTTCTGCCAGCGCGCCAAGCAGATGCATGGTTAAAGCAGTGATCGAAATCGAGGTGGTGTACGCCGCAGTTGATCGTCAGGTGCTGCGCACCTTCAGAGTGGTCGATGGCTTGACGGTGCGTGCGGCGCTGATGGCGTCAGGTATTGGTGATGAGTTTCCCGAGCTGGATCTGGCGAGCTGTCCTGTGGGGATCTTCGGCAAGGTGATTGCTGATCCTGACGTTCGCTTGATTCAAGAGGGGGATCGGATCGAGATCTACCGACCGCTGCTGGCCGATCCGAAAGAAGTGCGGCGCTTGCGTGCCGCCAAGGCTGCCGAGGCCAAAGCTCGAAATCTGTAAGCTGGCCAAATGGCAGGCAATAAAAAACCCGGATATCCGGGTTTTTTATTGCCCCGCCAATTACTGCGGCGAGGTGTCCAGCGGTTCTGGTGTCGGGACCGGAACGGTCTCCACACCATCCACGTCCTTCTGGATCTGATCCAGCAAAGAACCTGGTTTGACCGGTTTTTCCGGTGCTGGCTTCTCGGCGTTTTCAGCAGGCGCGGTCACGTTAGTGTCGCTGCCCTTGCCGAGAATGGCTTCGTCACGGCTTACGCCCGGCATGAAGTCACCGGACAGGCTGACAAGCTGGTCGTTCGGGTTGAAGATAACACTCATGCGTTCCTGTTGGCGTTCACCGCCACCAGGTTGCAGGCTATACAGATAATCCCAGCGATCGGCATGGAACGTGTCGGCAAGCAGAGGGTTACCCATGATAAACCGTACTTGCTGGCGGGTCATTCCCGGGCGTAACTGGTCTATCATGTCCTGCGTGACGACATTGCCCTGCTGGATGTCGATTTTGTAAACCCCGGGGAATGAACAACCGGCGAGTGCGAGCAGTCCCACAAAGGTGAAACTGGTTAGCAAGAGCTTGGTGTTTTGCATCGGTGGGCGACTTCCACTATCTTGGCTGGGACAACGTAAACGCCGATCATACCCGCATTAAGAGAAGCTGCGAAGCAGCATCGCGAGAAAGCTGACCATGGTTGAAAATAGCGAACTACGCAAAGCCGGCCTCAAAGTGACCCTGCCACGGGTCAAGATCCTGCAAATGCTCGACTCTACAGAGCAGCGTCACATGAGTGCCGAGGACGTCTACAAGGCGTTGATGGAAGCGGGCGAGGACGTCGGTCTGGCCACGGTTTACCGTGTTCTGACCCAGTTCGAAGCCGCTGGCCTCGTGGTCCGTCACAACTTCGACGGCGGCCACGCAGTGTTTGAATTGGCCGACGGTGGCCACCACGACCATATGGTCAACGTGGAGTCGGGTGAAGTCATCGAATTCTTCGACGAAGAAATCGAAAAACTTCAGAAATCCATCGTCGAGAAGCACGGTTTTGAGATGGTTGATCACAATCTCGTGCTGTACGTACGCAAGAAAAAGTAAGCATGTCGCGCGAATTTCAGGTTCGCGAAACGAGCGAAGGCGACCCAAGGGTCGCCTTCGTGCTTTCTGCTGTGCTTAAACTCTTGCCGTAACAACCATTTTTTTCGCGTGAGCCAAGGATTCCTTGGTCAGATCGATGCCGCCGAGCATCCGCGCGACTTCTTCTATGCGCTCATTTTTGCTCAGCTTCGATACCGCAGTGTGGGTCGCCTGCTCGCCGCGCACCTTGTGCACGAACAAATGCTGATGACCTTGCGCAGCCACTTGCGGCAAGTGCGTCACGGTCAGTACCTGCCCGCGATCCCCGAGGCGCCTCAACAACTGGCCGACAATTTCCGCCGTTGGACCGCCGATCCCCACGTCCACTTCGTCGAATACCAATGTTGGAACGCGGGAGGTCTGCGCGGTGATGACTTGAATCGCCAGGCTGATCCGTGACAGCTCACCGCCGGATGCCACTTTGGCCAATGCCTTCAGCGGCTGACCCGGGTTGGCGCTGACCAGCAATTCAACCTGCTCGAGGCCGTTAGGCAGCAATTCGTCACTGGAGTTGGCGCGCAACTCGATGGTAAAGCGACCGCCCGGCATACCCAGGCGCTGAATCTCTTGCTCCACAGCACTGGCCAGTTTGCCTGCCGCTTGATGGCGCAAGTCGCTCAGCTCGCGGGCCTTCTCTTTATAGTGGCGGGCAAACGAGGCGAGTTCTTCGCCTAGCTGCTCGATGGATTCATCATTCGCGTTGAGGGTCTCGATTTCATCCAGCAGTTTTTGCTGCATGTCGGCGACTTCGGTCGGCTGGATCCGGTGCTTGCGCGCCAAGGTGTAGATGGCGTCGAGGCGTTCTTCCAGGTATTGCAGGCGCGCCGGGTCGGCATCGAAGTTGTCGAGGAAACGGTTGAGCTCGCCGACGGCCTCCTCGACCTGGATCTGCGCACTGGTCAGCAGGCTGCTGGCTTCGCCCAGAGCGCCGACTGAATTATTCACGCTCGACAAGCGATTGAGGCTGGCGGTCAGCGCATTCAGCACATTGCCTGAATCACTTTCGCTGCACTGCTCGACCACTTGCCGGCAAATGCCAAGCAGGGTTTCGGCATTGGTCAGGTTTTTGTGTTCCTGCTCCAGCTGTTCCAGCTCGTTTTCACCGAGGCCGAGGTTTTCCAGCTCTTCAAGCTGATAGCTGAGCAGTTGATGGCGTGCGCGTTGTTCATCGCCGGAATTGGAAAGACGCTCCAGCTCCTGACGGGTCTGGCGCCAACGCTGGGCAGCAAGCTGTACCTGACGGGCCAGATCGGTGGCGCCGGCATATTCGTCGAGCAAGCGGCGATGGGTGTCGGTCTTGAGCAGGGATTGATGCTCATGCTGACTATGAATATCGATCAGCAATTCGCCCAAAGCCTTGAGATCGCCGAGCGGGCAGGGCGTGCCGTTGATGTAGCCACGCGAGCGTCCTTCCGAGGTGATCACGCGGCGCAGGATGCACGGGCCTTCGTTGTCCAGGTCACGCTCGGCCAGCCAGGCGCTGGCTTCTGGAATGTCGACTAGGTCGAAAGTGGCGAGGATATCCGCCTTGTCGGCACCGGGACGAACCACGCCGCTGTCGGCGCGATCGCCGAGGGTCAGACCCAAGGCATCGAGCATGATCGACTTGCCGGCGCCGGTTTCCCCAGTGATCACGCTCATCCCGCGATCGAGTTCGAGATCGAGATGTTCAACGATGGCGTAGTTATGTACGGACAGGTGCACCAGCATGACGGCCGCTCCCAGGCTTTAGGTCTGGTTATTTATACAGTGTTTTGTTTCTGGCTGACAATGCCCTCGCTCAGGTCCATTTGCTTGATCCGACCAAACGCACATCGCGCGAGGAAATGAAAATGCAGCACTTTTTTGTAGGGTTAATGAATCGTCGCCCTTGAAGCCTGATTTTGCGGCCCCATATACCGGGACAGAAGCGCGAGTCGAGCTCGCGGACGTTATTGAAAGGAGAACTCCATGGCTGACGAACAGACGCTAGATCCGCAAAACACGGACGCCAATCAGGCGACCGCCGCGTCAGGTGATGACGCTACTCGTGTGCAATTGCTCGAAGAGCAACTGGCCGCTGCGCAGGATCAATCTCTGCGTGTAGCCGCCGATCTGCAAAACGTCCGCCGCCGTGCCGAGCAGGACGTGGAAAAGGCGCACAAGTTTGCGCTGGAAAAATTTGCCGGCGACCTGCTGCCGATTGTTGACAGTCTGGAGCGCGGCCTCGAGCTGTCGAACGCGGATGATGAAAGCATTCGTCCGATGCGTGAAGGCATCGAGCTGACCCTGAAAATGTTCCACGACACCCTGGCGCGCTACAACCTTGTAGCTGTTGCTCCGCAGGAAGGTGAGCCTTTTAACGCTGTAGAGCATCAGGCAATGGCCATGCAGGAAAGCGCCAACGTTGAGCCAAACAGCGTGTTGAAGGTTTTCCAGAAGGGCTACCAGCTCAACGGTCGTCTGCTGCGTCCAGCGATGGTTGTCGTCAGCAAGGCGCCATCGTCAGTTTCGCCTTCTATTGATGAGAAGGCTTGAAATTAGCCGCAGCGCCCCCATTTAGAAGTCAAGCGTTTAAGTGCTACCGCAGTTAGCCACCACTGCTGCGGCAACCAAATCCAAAGTTTCGGGAGAGTTAACATGGGCAAAATTATCGGTATCGACCTGGGGACTACCAACTCCTGCGTCTCCGTTCTTGAAAACGGCGTAGCCAAAGTTATTGAAAACGCTGAAGGCGCGCGTACCACGCCGTCGATCATCGCTTATGCCAACGATGGCGAGATCCTTGTTGGTCAGTCGGCCAAGCGTCAGGCTGTGACCAATCCGCACAACACCCTGTATGCGGTGAAGCGTCTGATCGGTCGTAAGTTCGACGAAGAAGTCGTACAGAAAGACATCAAGATGGTCCCGTACAAAATCGCCAAGGCTGACAACGGCGACGCCTGGGTAGAAGTAAACGGCCAGAAAATGTCGCCGCCGCAAATCTCGGCTGAAATCTTGAAAAAGATGAAGAAGACTGCCGAAGATTATTTGGGCGAAACCGTAACCGAAGCGGTCATCACCGTTCCGGCCTACTTCAACGACAGCCAGCGTCAAGCCACTAAAGACGCCGGCCGCATCGCTGGTCTGGACGTAAAACGTATCATCAACGAACCAACCGCAGCCGCTCTGGCTTACGGTATGGACAAGGCCAAAGGCGATCACACCGTGATCGTTTATGACCTGGGTGGCGGTACCTTCGACGTTTCCGTGATCGAAATCGCTGAAGTTGACGGCGAGCACCAGTTCGAAGTGTTGGCCACCAACGGTGACACCTTCCTCGGCGGTGAAGATTTCGACATTCGTCTGATCGACTACCTCGTTGACGAATTCAAGAAAGAAAGCGGCATGAACCTCAAAGGTGACCCGCTGGCCATGCAGCGCCTGAAAGAAGCCGCTGAGAAAGCCAAGATCGAGCTGTCTTCCTCGCAGTCGACCGACGTTAACCTGCCGTACATCACTGCAGACGCTACCGGTCCTAAGCACTTGAACGTGAAAATCTCGCGCTCCAAGCTGGAAGCACTGGTTGAAGACCTGGTTCAACGTACCATCGAGCCTTGCCGTATCGCGCTGAAAGATTCCGGTATCGATGTTGGCGCGATCAACGACGTGATCCTAGTCGGCGGTCAGACCCGTATGCCACTGGTTCAGAAGCTGGTGACCGAGTTCTTCGGTAAAGAAGCACGTAAAGACGTGAACCCGGACGAAGCCGTTGCCATGGGTGCTGCTATCCAGGGCGCAGTATTGGCCGGTGACGTAAAAGACGTTCTGCTGCTGGACGTCAGCCCGCTGACCCTGGGTATCGAAACCATGGGCGGCGTGATGACCGCGCTGATCGAGAAAAACACCACGATTCCTACCAAGAAATCCCAAGTGTTCTCGACCGCCGACGACAATCAGGGCGCCGTGACTATTCACGTGCTGCAAGGTGAGCGTAAGCAAGCCGCACAGAACAAGTCCTTGGGCAAGTTCGACCTAGCTGAGATTCCACCAGCACCACGTGGCGTGCCACAAATCGAAGTGACCTTCGACATCGACGCCAACGGCATCCTGCACGTTGGTGCGAAAGACAAGGCTACTGGCAAAGAGCAAAAGATCACCATCAAGGCCAACTCGGGCCTGACTGATGATGAAATTCAACAGATGATCCGTGATGCTGAAACCAATGCTGAAGCGGACAAGAAGTTCGAAGAGTTGGCTGCTGCCCGTAACCAGGGTGACGCGCTGGTTCACTCGACTCGCAAGATGATCGCTGATGCTGGCGACAAAGTGACCGCAGAAGAGAAGACCGCAATCGAAGCTGCTGTGGTTGCCCTGGAAGCTGCCGTTAAAGGCGACGACAAGGCTGCCATCGACGCCAAGGTTGAAGAACTGTCGAAAGTCTCCGCGCCGGTTGCTCAGAAGATGTACGCCGAACAGGCTCAGCCTGCTGAGGGCGCGGCACCGCAGGACGAGAAGGCTGAAAAGGCTGACGACGTTGTCGATGCCGAGTTCGAAGAAGTCAAAGACCACAAGTAAGTCAGTGGTCGTCCGGTTGACTGCCTCACGGCGGTGACTGGTAGGATGTCGCCGCGCGGGAGCTTGCTCCCGCGTTGGCGTATCTGGAATACGCGAATTTTTACAGCATGCGACAACGCTCGGGTGCTGGTGGTATGGCCGAAGATGCTCCTGCTTTTCCGCCGCAAATACCGCATGAATCAAAGACCAGGATCGTTGAATTGACGTGAGTTGGGTCCGGGCCTGTATTGGGGCTCAACGAGTTTGGCGAAGCTCAGGAGGGTTTTGCCGAACGTCCTTAAGAGTGCAAAGACTTATGGCTAAGCGTGACTATTACGAAGTATTGGGTGTTGAGCGTGGCTCAAGCGAAGCAGACCTGAAGAAGGCCTACCGCCGCTTGGCAATGAAGCATCACCCGGACCGTAACCCCGATGACAAAGCATCGGAAGAACTGTTCAAAGAGGCCAACGAGGCCTACGAAGTGCTGTCCGACTCGAGCAAGCGCGCGGCGTACGACCAGTACGGTCATGCTGGCGTTGACCCGAGCATGGGTGGCGGCGGTGCCGGTTTCGGCGGGCAGAATTTCTCCGACATCTTCGGCGATGTGTTCAGTGACTTCTTCGGTGGTGGTCGCGGCGGTTCCCGTGGCGGCGCCCAGCGTGGCAGCGACTTGCGCTACACCCTGGAGCTGAATCTGGAAGAAGCGGTGCGCGGCACGACCGTGAATATCCGCGTTCCGACACTGGTCAACTGCAAGCCGTGCGATGGTTCGGGCGCCAAGAAAGGCTCTTCGCCGTCGACTTGCCCGACTTGCGGCGGTATCGGTCAGGTGCGCATGCAGCAAGGTTTCTTCTCGGTGCAGCAGACCTGCCCGCGCTGCCATGGCCAAGGCAAGATCATTTCCGATCCGTGCGATTCGTGCCACGGTGATGGTCGCATCGAAGAATACAAAACCCTGTCGGTGAAAGTCCCTGCTGGCGTTGACACTGGCGACCGCATTCGTCTGTCCGGCGAAGGCGAAGCGGGTACTCAAGGTGGTCCGACCGGCGACCTGTACGTGGTTATCAACGTGCGCGAGCACTCGATCTTCCAGCGCGACGGCAAGCATCTGTTCTGCGAAGTGCCGATCAGCTTTGTTGACGCAGCATTGGGTGGCGAGCTGGAAATTCCGACCCTTGATGGCCGCGTCAAACTGAAAATCCCTGAAGGCACCCAGACCGGCAAGCAGTTCCGCGTGCGCGGCAAAGGCGTGGCTCCGGTGCGTGGCGGCGGTGCGGGCGACCTGATGTGCCGCGTGGCGGTCGAGACTCCGGTCAATCTGAACCGTCGTCAGCGCGAATTGCTCGAAGAATTCCGCAGCTCACTGGCGGATGACAACAGCCACTCGCCGAAAACCACTGGCTGGTTCGACGGCGTGAAGCGCTTCTTCGGCGATTTGTAAGGAGTCGGCATGCGACGTATTGCAGTGATGGGCGCCGCCGGGCGTATGGGTAAGATTCTGGTTGAGGCCGTGCAGCAGCGCGCGCCGCTGACCGGGCTGACTGCCGCCATCGTTCGTCCTGGCAGCACGCTGATCGGCGTCGATGCCGGTGAGCTGGCGTCACTGGGGCGGATCGGCGTGCCGTTGTCCGGTCATGTTGAAGCGGTAGCGGAAGAGTTCGACGTACTGATCGACTTCACATTGCCGGAAGTCATGCTGAAAAATCTGGCGTTCTGCCGCAAGGCTGGTAAGGCCATGGTCATCGGTACGACCGGGCTGGACGCCGCGCAGAAGCAATTGCTGGCCGACGCGGGCAAGGACATTCCCATCGTGTTCGCTGCCAACTTCAGTGTTGGGGTCAACCTGTCGCTGAAGTTGCTGGATATGGCGGCACGCGTGCTGGGTGATGATGCGGATATCGAAATCATCGAAGCGCATCATCGACACAAGATCGATGCGCCGTCAGGTACGGCTCTGCGCATGGGTGAAGTGATCGCCGGCGCGCTGGATCGTGATCTGCAGAAAGTTGCGATCTACGGTCGAGAAGGTCACACCGGAGTGCGTGAGCGTGAAACCATCGGCTTTGCCACCGTGCGTGGTGGTGATGTGGTCGGTGATCACACGGTGCTGTTCGCCTGTGAAGGTGAGCGTCTCGAGATCACGCACAAGGCTTCCAGTCGCATGACTTTCGCCAAGGGTGCGGTGCGTGCGGCGCTGTGGCTGGATGGCCGCGCGCCGGGTCTTTACGACATGCAAGACGTGCTCGACCTGCATTAACACGCTACGAAAACCGGGTTCAAACTATACGTTTGAGCCCGGTTTGTTCCGCCAGGCGACGTCCTGTCGCATTCTCTGCCCTTTCGGGCTCATTGGCGGTAGACCAAAAAAGCCTTTTTCTGTAAGCTACAGCTTTAGTGTGTCCACTAAAAGCGCGCAGAATAATTCAGTGAACAAGCGGGGTGACGTGTCCATACGTCATTCCGCTTTTTTACAACCTGCGATTGCCCTTTCATGCGTTATTTACGGGAGGTCTTCTTGACTAAGCCAGCCATACTTGCCCTTGCTGATGGCAGCATTTTTCGCGGTGAGGCCATTGGAGCCGACGGCCAGACCGTTGGAGAGGTGGTGTTCAACACCGCAATGACCGGCTATCAGGAAATCCTTACCGATCCTTCCTACGCCCAACAGATCGTTACCCTGACCTACCCGCACATTGGCAACACCGGCACCACGCCGGAAGACGCCGAGTCGGATCGTGTCTGGGCCGCAGGTCTGGTCATTCGTGACCTGCCGCTGGTGGCGAGCAACTGGCGTAACACGATGTCCCTGGACGATTACCTGAAAGCCAACAATGTTGTGGCAATCGCTGGTATCGACACCCGTCGCCTGACGCGCATCCTGCGTGAAAAAGGCGCCCAGAACGGCTGCATCATGGCCGGCGACAACATCTCCGAAGAAGCCGCGATTGCCGCTGCGCAAGGCTTCCCGGGTCTGAAAGGCATGGATCTGGCGAAAGTCGTCAGTACCAAGAAACAATACGAGTGGCGCTCGACTGTCTGGGACCTGAAGACCGACAGCCACGCGACCATCGAAGCTTCCGAGCTGCCATATCACGTGGTCGCTTTCGACTACGGCGTCAAGGTCAACATCCTGCGCATGCTGGTCGAGCGCGGTTGCCGCGTCACTGTGGTGCCGGCACAAACCCCGGCTGCCGATGTACTGGCACTCAAGCCGGACGGCGTGTTCCTGTCCAACGGCCCTGGTGACCCGGAGCCTTGCGACTACGCCATCCAGGCGATCAAGGAAGTGCTGGAGACCGAGATTCCGGTATTTGGTATCTGCCTCGGTCACCAACTGCTGGCTCTGGCCTCCGGCGCCAAGACCCTGAAAATGGGCCATGGCCACCACGGTGCCAACCACCCGGTGCAGGATCTGGACACTGGCGTCGTGATGATCACCAGCCAGAACCACGGTTTTGCGGTAGATGAAGCGACCCTGCCGGCCAACGTTCGCGCGATCCACAAATCGCTGTTCGACGGCACCCTGCAAGGCATCGAGCGCACCGACAAGAGCGCGTTCAGCTTCCAGGGTCACCCTGAAGCCAGCCCGGGCCCGAACGATGTCGCGCCACTGTTCGACCGCTTCATCAACGAGATGGCCAAGCGACGCTAAGCGTTCGCCTTGAGACTGTAGAGAGAAGCCCTCGAGGGCGGCCCCGAATCCGGCGGCCCCTTCGGGACTTCAGAAATCGATCAAGACGGCTTGCCGACTGACCTGCGGATTTGAGTGACAACCATGCCAAAACGTACAGACATTAAAAGCATCCTGATTCTCGGCGCTGGCCCGATCGTTATCGGTCAGGCCTGCGAATTCGACTACTCCGGCGCCCAGGCTTGCAAAGCCCTGCGCGAAGAGGGTTACCGCGTCATCCTGGTGAACTCCAACCCGGCCACCATCATGACCGACCCGGACATGGCCGACGCCACCTACATCGAGCCGATCAAGTGGCAGACCGTTGCCAAGATCATCGAGAAAGAGCGTCCGGACGCGCTGCTGCCGACCATGGGCGGCCAGACTGCTCTGAACTGTGCCCTCGACCTGGAGCGCGAAGGCGTTCTGGAGAAATTCGGCGTGGAAATGATCGGCGCCAATGCCGATACCATCGACAAGGCCGAAGACCGTTCGCGCTTCGACAAGGCGATGAAATCCATTGGCCTCGACTGCCCGCGCTCGGGCATCGCCCACAGCATGGAAGAAGCTAACGCAGTGCTCGAGAAGCTCGGCTTCCCGTGCATCATCCGTCCGTCCTTCACCATGGGCGGCACCGGTGGCGGTATCGCTTACAACCGTGAAGAGTTCGAAGAAATCTGCGCCCGTGGTCTGGACCTGTCGCCGACCAAAGAGCTGCTGATCGACGAATCCCTGATCGGCTGGAAAGAGTACGAGATGGAGGTTGTCCGCGATAAGAAGGACAACTGCATCATCGTCTGCTCCATCGAAAACTTTGACCCGATGGGCGTGCACACCGGTGACTCGATCACTGTAGCGCCGGCACAGACCCTGACGGACAAGGAATACCAGATCATGCGTAACGCCTCCCTGGCGGTACTGCGCGAGATCGGCGTGGAAACCGGCGGCTCCAACGTCCAGTTCGGCATTTGCCCGGACACTGGTCGCATGGTCGTCATCGAGATGAACCCGCGGGTATCCCGTTCCTCGGCCCTGGCCTCGAAAGCCACAGGTTTCCCGATTGCGCGTATCGCTGCCAAGCTGGCGATCGGCTACACCCTGGACGAGCTGCAAAACGAAATCACCGGTGGCGCTACTCCGGCGTCCTTCGAGCCGTCGATCGACTACGTCGTCACCAAGCTGCCACGTTTTGCCTTCGAGAAATTCCCCAAGGCTGACGCGCGTCTGACCACTCAGATGAAGTCGGTTGGCGAGGTCATGGCCATCGGCCGGACTTTCCAGGAATCCCTGCAAAAAGCCCTGCGTGGTCTGGAAGTCGGCGTGTGCGGTCTGGACGAGAAGCTCGACCTGAGCAATCCGGAAAGCATGAGCGTGCTCAAGCGTGAACTGACCGTGCCTGGCGCCGAGCGTATCTGGTACGTGGCGGACGCTTTCCGCGCGGGCCTGAGCGTCGAAGATATCTTCGGCATGAACATGATCGACCCGTGGTTCCTGGTGCAGATCGAAGATCTGATCAAGGAAGAAGAGAAGGTCAAGACCCTCGGTCTGGCCAGCATCGACCGCGACATGATGTTCCGCCTCAAGCGCAAAGGCTTCTCAGACATGCGTCTGGCCAAGCTGCTGGGCGTCACCGAGAAAAACCTGCGGACTCATCGCCACAAGCTGGATATTTTCCCGGTCTACAAGCGCGTTGATACCTGCGCCGCCGAGTTCGCCACCGACACCGCTTACATGTACTCGACTTACGAGGAAGAGTGCGAAGCTGCGCCGTCTGGTCGTGACAAGATCATTATTCTGGGCGGCGGTCCTAACCGTATCGGCCAGGGCATCGAGTTCGACTACTGCTGCGTACACGCCGCCCTCGCTCTGCGCGAAGACGGGTACGAGACCATCATGGTCAACTGCAACCCGGAAACCGTTTCCACCGACTACGACACTTCCGACCGTCTGTACTTCGAGCCGGTAACCCTGGAAGACGTGCTGGAAATCTGCCGCGTCGAGAAACCGAAAGGCGTGATTGTTCAGTATGGCGGCCAGACCCCGTTGAAACTGGCTCGTGCTCTTGAAGCCGCCGGCGTGCCGATCATCGGCACCAGCCCTGACGCCATCGACCGTGCCGAAGACCGTGAGCGCTTCCAGCAAATGGTCGAGCGCCTGAACCTGCGTCAGCCGCCAAACGCCACCGTGCGCAGCGAAGACGAAGCGATTCGTGCCGCGAGCAAGATCGGTTACCCGCTGGTGGTTCGCCCGTCCTACGTGCTGGGCGGTCGTGCGATGGAAATCGTTTACGAAGAAGAAGAGCTCAAGCGCTATCTGCGTGATGCGGTGAAAGTGTCCAATGACAGCCCGGTGCTGCTCGACCACTTCCTCAACTGCGCCATCGAAATGGACGTGGATGCAGTCTGCGACGGCACCGACGTAGTAATCGGCGCAATCATGCAGCACATCGAGCAGGCTGGCGTTCACTCCGGTGACTCCGCGTGCTCGCTGCCGCCGTACTCGCTGCCGGCACACATCCAGGACGAGATGCGCGAACAGGTCAAGAAAATGGCCCTGGAACTGGGCGTTGTCGGCCTGATGAACGTGCAGTTAGCGCTGCAAGGCGAAGACATTTACGTCATCGAAGTCAATCCGCGCGCCTCGCGAACCGTACCGTTCGTATCGAAGTGCATCGGTGTTTCCCTGGCCATGATCGCTGCCCGCGTGATGGCCGGTAAAACCCTGAAGGAAATCGGTTTCACCAAAGAAATCATTCCGAACTTCTACAGCGTGAAAGAGGCGGTATTCCCATTCGCCAAATTCCCTGGCGTTGACCCGATCCTCGGCCCGGAGATGAAGTCGACCGGCGAAGTGATGGGCGTCGGTGACACCTTCGGCGAAGCCTTTGCCAAAGCCCAGATGGGTGCCAGCGAAGTGCTGCCGACCGGCGGTACCGCGTTCATCAGCGTGCGTGACGATGACAAGCCACTGGTTGCAGGCGTGGCGCGTGATCTGATCAACTTGGGCTTCGAAGTAGTCGCCACTGCCGGCACTGCCAAGCTGATTGAAGCCGCAGGCCTGAAAGTGCGTCGCGTGAACAAGGTGACCGAGGGTCGTCCGCACGTGGTCGACATGATCAAGAATGACGAAGTCACCCTGATCATCAACACCACCGAAGGTCGTCAGTCCATCGCCGACTCCTACTCCATTCGCCGCAACGCTCTGCAGCACAAGATCTACTGCACCACCACCATCGCTGCTGGCGAAGCTATCTGTGAAGCGTTGAAATTCGGTCCCGAGAAGACCGTGCGCCGCTTGCAGGATCTACACGCAGGATTGAAGGCATGATCAAGTACCCAATGACCGTCCAAGGCGCGAAAGCCCTGGAAGAAGAACACACTCACCTGACCAAGGTCGTCCGTCCGAAGCTCAGCCAGGACATCGGTACGGCTCGCGAGCTGGGTGACCTCAAGGAAAACGCCGAGTACCACGCCGCCCGCGAACAGCAAGGTATGGTCGAAGCGCGGATCCGTGACATCGAAGGCCGGATTCAGAATCAGGTCATCATTGATGTCACGTCGATTCCGCACACCGGCAAAGTGATTTTCGGCACTACCGTTGAAATCGCCAACGTCGAAACTGATGAGTCGGTGACTTACCACA
Organism: Pseudomonas sp. P4795; assembly: GCF_048822895.1. Lineage (NCBI taxonomy): Bacteria > Pseudomonadati > Pseudomonadota > Gammaproteobacteria > Pseudomonadales > Pseudomonadaceae > Pseudomonas > Pseudomonas sp. P4795. The sequence continues at coordinate 95,763 of NZ_JBMFBT010000003.1, forward strand.
TCGTCGGTGAGGATGAAGCTGATTTCAAACTCGGCAAGATTTCCGTTGGTTCGCCGCTGGCCCGTGCCTTGATCGGCAAGGAAGAAGGCGATGTGGTTGCCGTGAAAACGCCAAGCGGCGTGATCGAGTACGAGATCGTCGAAGTTCGTCACATCTGAAAAAGGGGCGCCCGCTAAATGCGGGCGCCCTGCTTTCGTGGCTATTGGAATGACAGGCACGCCGAACGCGCTGATGGTTTGCGCCACAGCGTCACTGAATAATTCGGGTTTTGGTGCTGGTACAGGCCGAGGGCCTTGTCAGTCTATGGTGCGAGAGGTGGAGCGGAGTGGCAGGGTGCGCGAAGCACACCCTTGACCCTTGCCATCACTTGAAGCGATGGACGTTCGACAGCTGCTTGTTGGCGCTGAAGTTCTTGCGGTAAAGCAGTGCCATCTTGCCGATGACCTGAACCAGGTCCGCCTTGCCGGCCTTGCACAGTTCTGCAATGGACGCCAGGCGCGACTCGCGATCGAGGATGTTGAGCTTGATCTTGATCAGCTCGTGATCCGCCAAAGCGCGTTCAAACTCGGCTAACACACCTTCAGTCAAACCATTGTCAGCCACAGTCAAAACTGGTTTCAGGTGGTGGCCAATGGATTTGTACTGTTTCTTCTGCTCTGGAGTGAGCGGCATAATCTGACCCTTTCGTCTGGATTCTGTAAAATGGCGGCTATTTTACCCGAGGGTTCGTGGATCCGCCCAACTAATCACGACCCTAATCATCGAGGTGCCCAATGGCGCGTTCCAAGACAAGCCTTGGTTGGCTGAAAAGACATGTCAATGACCCCTATGTGAAGCAGGCGCAGAAGGATGGTTATCGCTCGCGTGCGAGTTACAAGCTTCTGGAGGTCCAGGAGAAATACAAGCTGATCCGTCCTGGCATGAGCGTTGTCGACCTGGGTGCGGCGCCTGGTGGCTGGTCGCAGGTGACAAGCCGGCTGATCGGTGGTCAGGGGCGTCTGATCGCTTCGGACATTCTGGAGATGGACAGCATTCCAGACGTGACCTTCATCCAGGGCGACTTCACTGAGGATGCCGTGCTCGCTCAGATCCTTGAGGCTGTGGGTAATTCGCAGGTAGACCTTGTGATTTCCGATATGGCCCCCAATATGAGTGGTACGCCTGAAGTGGATATGCCCAAAGCCATGTTCCTTTGTGAACTGGCGCTTGATCTGGCGGAGCGGATACTCAAGCCGGGCGGTAATTTCGTCATCAAGATTTTTCAGGGTGAAGGGTTTGATGTTTACCTGAAAGACGCTCGTAAGAAATTCGACAAGATCCAGATGATCAAGCCGGATTCTTCCCGTGGCACCTCTCGTGAGCAATACATGCTGGCTTGGGGCTATCGCGGACGTGGTGAGTAAAACGAGGTTTTCTTGCGAGGTGATAGGTTTTTAGTATTTCGCCTCGCACGCTTTAGCGAATATTGTGTGGAAAGTGTTTCACAAAGGGTTACAGACGGCGCCTGCCAGAGTTGTAGGTAATGTAGTAAGTTAGGCCGGTGAATATCATGCGAAGCGCGCGCCAGTAGCGGAGCTTGCTTCAGAGGGTAGTTAATTGAACGATATGGCAAAGAATCTGATCCTGTGGTTGATCATCGCGGCTGTCCTGGTGACGGTGATGAACAACTTCTCCAGCCCTAACGAGCCGCAGACCCTCAACTATTCCGACTTCATCCAGCAGGTCAAGGATGGCAAGGTCGAGCGCGTAGCGGTAGACGGCTATGTGATTACCGGCAAACGCAACGATGGCGACAGCTTCAAGACCATTCGTCCGGCAATTCAGGATAATGGCCTGATCGGTGATCTGGTCGACAATCACGTTGTGGTTGAAGGCAAGCAGCCTGAGCAGCAAAGCATCTGGACCCAGCTTCTGGTGGCCAGCTTCCCGATCCTGGTGATCATCGCGGTGTTCATGTTCTTCATGCGCCAGATGCAGGGCGGTGCTGGTGGCAAGGGCGGGCCGATGAGCTTTGGCAAGAGCAAGGCACGTCTGCTGTCTGAAGATCAGGTTAAAACCACCTTGGGTGACGTTGCCGGTTGCGACGAAGCCAAGGAAGAAGTCGGCGAACTGGTTGAATTTCTGCGCGATCCGGGCAAGTTCCAGCGCCTGGGCGGTCGCATTCCTCGCGGCGTGCTGATGGTCGGTCCTCCGGGTACCGGTAAAACCTTGCTGGCCAAGGCGATTGCCGGCGAAGCCAAGGTGCCGTTCTTCACCATCTCCGGTTCGGACTTCGTCGAAATGTTCGTCGGTGTCGGTGCGAGCCGTGTTCGCGACATGTTCGAGCAGGCCAAGAAACACGCTCCATGCATCATCTTCATCGATGAAATCGACGCCGTCGGTCGCCACCGTGGCGCAGGTATGGGCGGCGGTCATGACGAACGTGAGCAGACTCTCAACCAGTTGCTGGTCGAGATGGATGGTTTCGAAATGAATGACGGCATCATCGTCATCGCCGCAACCAACCGTCCAGACGTACTTGACCCGGCTCTGCTGCGTCCGGGTCGTTTCGACCGTCAGGTTGTGGTTGGTCTGCCGGACATTCGTGGCCGTGAGCAGATCCTCAAGGTTCACATGCGCAAAGTGCCGATGGGTGACGATGTCGCTCCGGCTGTTATCGCTCGTGGTACTCCGGGCTTCTCCGGTGCCGATCTGGCCAACCTGGTCAACGAAGCGTCGCTGTTCGCTGCCCGCGCCGGCAAGCGCATCGTCGAGATGAAAGAGTTCGAACTGGCGAAAGACAAGATCATGATGGGCGCCGAGCGCAAATCCATGGTCATGTCCGAAAAAGAGAAGCGTAATACTGCGTATCACGAAGCAGGCCATGCCATCGTTGGCCGCGTCGTGCCTGAGCATGATCCGGTTTACAAGGTGTCGATCATCCCGCGCGGTCGTGCACTGGGTGTGACCATGTTCCTGCCGGAAGAAGATCGTTACAGTCTGTCCAAGCGCGCGCTGATCAGTCAGATCTGCTCGCTGTATGGCGGCCGTATCGCTGAAGAAATGACCTTGGGTTTCGACGGTGTAACCACCGGTGCCTCCAACGACATCATGCGTGCGAGTCAGATCGCACGGAACATGGTGACCAAGTGGGGGCTTTCGGAAAAACTCGGTCCGCTGATGTATGCCGAAGAAGAGGGTGAAGTATTCCTCGGTCGCGGTGGTGGCGGTCAGGGCGCAAGTTTCTCCGGTGAAACTGCCAAACTGATCGATTCCGAAGTGCGCAGCATCATTGACCAGTGCTACGGCACGGCCAAGCAGATTCTCACGGACAACCGTGACAAGCTCGACGCCATGGCTGATGCCTTGATGAAGTACGAGACGATCGACGCCGAACAGATCGACGACATCATGGCGGGTCGCACGCCTCGTGAGCCTCGCGACTGGTCAGGCGGCACCGGTACGCCTCCGCCTCCAGTGGCTCAGGATCCGCGTCCGGAAACACCGATTGGCGGTCCGGCTGCTGACGTTTAAGGCTTGAAATGACTTTCGTACAGTCCCTGACCCGGTTGCCTTGCGGCAACCGGGTTCTTGATTTGGCCCGGACGCATGTCATGGGTATTCTCAATGTAACCCCTGATTCCTTTTCTGATGGCGGCCGATACAGCCAGCTCGATGCGGCCCTGCGCCACGCTGAAGCAATGGTCACGGCCGGCGCGACGCTGATTGATGTTGGCGGCGAGTCCACCCGGCCCGGCGCTCGTGCGGTTTCTCCGTTGGAGGAGCTGGAGCGCGTGGCGCCAATCGTCGAGTTGATCAATCGCGAGCTGGATGTGGTGATCTCGGTCGATACTTCGACTCCCGCCGTGATGCGCGAAACTGCGCGGCTCGGTGCTGGCCTGATCAACGATGTTCGCTCGTTGCGTCGCGATGGTGCCTTGGATGCCGCTGCGGCTACCGGTTTGCCGGTGTGTCTGATGCACATGCTGGGCGAGCCTGGCGATATGCAGGACAATCCGCACTATCTTGATGTCACTCGCGAGGTGGCCGAGTTTCTCGGCGAGCGTATGGCGCAGTGCGCTGCGGCCGGCATTCCTGCGGAGCGGATCATTCTCGATCCTGGCTTTGGTTTCGCCAAAACCTTGCAGCACAATCTAAGCTTGTTCAAACATATGGAGGCCCTGCATGCGCTGGGGCGTCCGCTGTTGGTCGGTGTTTCGCGAAAGAGCATGATTGGGCAGGCGTTGAATCGCCCTGTAGGCGAGCGACTGCACGGTGGTCTGGCACTCGCTGCGCTGGCGTCGGTCAAAGGTGCGAGAATCTTGCGCGTTCACGATGTCGCGGAAACGGTAGATGTAGTACGGATGATCGCGGCCGTGGAATCAGCCGAATAAGGATGAAGGAGTATTTATGAGCAAAAAATATTTTGGTACCGACGGCATTCGTGGTCGCGTCGGCGAATACCCGATTACTCCTGACTTCATGCTCAAGCTTGGCTGGGCCGCCGGTATGGCGTTCCGCAAGATGGGTGCCTGCAAGGTATTGGTCGGCAAGGACACGCGGATATCCGGCTACATGTTCGAATCCGCGCTTGAGGCAGGTCTTACCTCGGCGGGTGCGGATGTGATGCTGCTCGGGCCGATGCCGACACCGGCTATCGCCTATCTGTCCCGTACGTTCCAGGCCGAGGCCGGGATCGTGATCAGCGCATCGCACAATCCGCACGACGATAACGGCATCAAGTTTTTCTCCGGCAAAGGAACCAAATTGCCGGATGAACTGGAGTTGATGATCGAAGAGTTGCTCGACACGCCGATGACTGTGGTCGAGTCGAGCAAGATCGGCAAAGTATCGCGAATCAATGATGCTTCCGGTCGCTACATCGAATTTTGCAAAAGCAGCGTACCTACCGGCACCAGTTTTGCCGGTTTGAAAATCGTGATTGATTGCGCGCACGGTGCTACCTATAAAGTTGCGCCGAGTGTGTTCCGCGAATTGGGTGCTGACGTAGTGGTTCTGTCAGCTCAGCCGAACGGTTTGAACATCAACGAAAACTGCGGTTCCACCCATATGGGTCAATTGCAGGCAGCAGTTCTGGCTGAGCATGCGGATCTGGGTATTGCCTTCGATGGCGATGGCGATCGGGTGCTGATGGTCGATCACACTGGTGCGATCGTTGATGGCGATGAGCTGATCTTCATTATTGCGCGCGATTTGCATGAGCGTGGCAAGTTGCAGGGCGGCGTGGTCGGTACTTTGATGAGCAACCTTGGTCTGGAGCTGGCTCTGGCGGATCTGGGAATTCCTTTCGTGCGTGCCAATGTTGGCGACCGATATGTGATTGCCGAGTTGCTGGAGCGTGACTGGATTGTGGGTGGTGAGAACTCGGGGCATGTCGTGTGCTTCAATCACACCACCACTGGCGATGCGATCATCGCGGCGCTTCAGGTGCTGATGGCGCTGAAGACTCGCAGTGAGGGTCTTGCCCAAACCCGCCAGGCGTTGCGCAAATGTCCTCAAGTATTGATCAATGTCCGTTTTGGCGGCGGCGACAGCCCGCTTGAGCATCCGGCAGTCAAGGAAGCCAGTGCCCGTGTAACCGAGGCGATGGCGGGTCGCGGTCGCGTGTTGTTGCGCAAGTCCGGCACCGAGCCGCTGGTACGTGTCATGGTCGAAGGTGAGGATGAAACTCAGGTTCGTGGCTATGCCGAAGAACTGGCAAAACTGGTAACTGAAGTTTCTGCCTGATACGGCTTGCAAGCCATGAATGTGTTGGGTAACATCTGCGCCCACTTTGACCGACGAGGTACAGCATGCGTCGCCCTATGGTAGCTGGTAACTGGAAGATGCACGGTACCCGCGCCAGCGTCGCTGAGCTGATCAACGGCCTTCGTCATCTGGCCTTGCCAAGCGGTGTTGATGTCGCGGTTTTCCCGCCTTGCTTGCATATCAATCAAGTGATTGATGGTCTGAAGGGTAAGTCGATTTCGGTCGGCGCGCAGAACTCTGCGGTGGAATCCATGCAAGGTGCATTGACCGGTGAAATTGCACCGAGTCAGTTGGTGGATGCAGGTTGTTCCCTTGTGCTTGTGGGGCATTCCGAACGCCGTCAGATTATGGGCGAGCGAGACGGAATGCTGAATCGCAAGTTCGCAGCGGCACAGGCATGTGGCTTGATTCCGGTGTTGTGTATAGGGGAAACCCTGGAGCAGCGCGAAGCCGGGAAAACTCTTGAGGTTGTCGGGCGTCAGCTGGGCAGCATCATCGAGGAGCTGGGTGTTGGTGCTTTTGCCAATGCAGTTATCGCTTACGAGCCGGTCTGGGCCATTGGTACCGGACTGACTGCAACGCCGCAGCAGGCTCAGGATGTGCATAAAGCAATCCGTGAGCAGTTGGCGGCAGAGAATTCTGAAGTCGCACGAGGTGTGCGGCTTCTATACGGCGGCAGCGTGAAGGCGGCCAATGCGGTCGAACTGTTCGGCATGCCGGATATCGATGGGGGGCTCATTGGTGGAGCTTCCCTGAATGCAGATGAGTTCGGTGCGATCTGTCGCGCCGCGGGAAACTGAAAAAATGCTGGAAACAGTCGTAGTCGTTTTTCATCTGCTGGGTGCATTGGGCGTAGTTGCTCTGGTTTTGCTGCAGCAGGGTAAGGGTGCGGACGCTGGTGCGTCTTTCGGAGCAGGTGCTTCAAATACTGTGTTCGGAAGCCAAGGTTCCTCTACCTTTCTTAGTAAGTTTACTGCTATACTTGCCGCCGGTTTCTTCATAACCAGCTTAGGGTTAGGTTACTTTGCTAAAGAGAAAGCTCACCAGCTGACTCAAGCAGGTTTGCCAAACCCGGCAGTGTTGGAAATGCCTAAGCAACAACCGGCTTCTGATGATGTCCCGGTGCTTCAAGAGCAAAAGTCGGCTACTCCAGCGACTGACGTGCCTCCAGCTCAAGAGCAAAAGTAAGAAGGGTTTCAAACGTAGTATTGCCGAGGTGGTGGAATTGGTAGACACGCAACCTTGAGGTGGTTGTGCCCATAGGGTGTAGGGGTTCGAGTCCCCTTCTCGGTACCAATTAGTCAAGAAAGCCCGCTACAGCGGGCTTTCTTGCAGGTGGAAGGTTACATTGACCCTGTGAAGGATCGGTCGTATACTTCCGCCCCAGCTTTGTCGCGGGGTGGAGCAGCCTGGTAGCTCGTCGGGCTCATAACCCGAAGGTCGTCGGTTCAAATCCGGCCCCCGCAACCAGTTTAAGGAGCCCCTTTTAAGGGGCTTTTTGTTAGCTGGACACTTTCAACGCCGCTGTTCGACGGCGTTTCAAGGATGGGCGTTTCGCCCATTTTTTTATTTTGCACAGCATGCACATACATGCACGAGGGGGTTTCAGGTGTCGAGCAAGCTAGAAGAGTTGCAGGCCTTGCTGGCCCCGGTGGTCGTGGCCCTAGGCTATGAATGCTGGGGTATTGAGTTTTCGGCTCAAGGTCGCCACTCAATGTTGCGCGTTTATATTGATAAAGAAGGCGGCGTGCTGGTGGACGATTGTGCCATCGTCAGTCGCCAGATCAGCGGTGTACTGGACGTTGAAGATCCGATCACCGTTGAATACACCTTTGAAGTTTCCTCGCCTGGCATGGAGCGCCCACTGTTCACTATTGAGCAGTTTGCAAAATTTGCCGGTGACCAAGTGAAGATCAAGCTGCGCTCGCCTTTTGAAGGTCGACGCAACTTTCAGGGCCTTCTGCGCGGTGTAGAAGAGCAGGACGTCGTGGTGCAGGTAGATGACCATGAGTTTCTGTTGCCGATCGATATGATCGACAAGGCCAACATTATTCCCAGTTTTGACTGAGACGTGCCGGATACTGCGGGTACCGCGGATCCAATGGCTTGCGAAAGGCGAGGCGTACGATGAGCAAAGAAGTACTGCTGGTTGTTGAGTCGGTATCCAATGAAAAGGGCGTACCGGCTAGCGTGATTTTTGAAGCGCTGGAGCTGGCTCTGGCCACTGCTACCAAAAAGCGTTTTGAAGACGAAGTTGACCTGCGTGTGGAAATCAACCGCCACACCGGTGCATACGAAACCTTCCGTCGCTGGACGGTGGTCGAAGAGAACGATCTTGATGATCCGGCGATCGAGACCTGGCCGAGCAAGGTTGCTGAAACGCACCCTGGCGCCAATGTCGGTGACGTTGTCGAAGAAAAGATCGACTCCATCGAATTCGGCCGCATCGCTGCGCAGACCGCCAAACAGGTGATCGTGCAGAAAGTTCGCGAAGCCGAGCGTGCTCAGGTCGTCGACGCCTACCGCGAGCGCCTGGGAGAAATCATCTCCGGCACCGTGAAAAAAGTTACCCGCGATAACGTGATCGTCGATCTGGGCAACAACGCTGAGGCGTTGCTGGCTCGTGAAGACATCATTTCTCGCGAAACCTTCCGTGTCGGCGTTCGTCTGCGTGCGCTGCTCAAGGAAATCCGCACCGAGAACCGCGGCCCTCAGTTGATCCTGTCGCGTACCGCGCCGGAAATGCTGATCGAGCTGTTCCGTATCGAAGTGCCGGAAATCGCTGAAGGCTTGATCGAAGTAATGGCAGCGTCCCGTGATCCGGGTTCGCGCGCCAAGATCGCTGTCCGCTCCAAGGACAAACGCATCGACCCGCAAGGCGCGTGCATTGGTATGCGCGGTTCGCGCGTCCAGGCAGTGTCGGGCGAGTTGGGTGGCGAGCGTGTCGATATCGTCCTGTGGGACGATAACCCGGCACAGTTCGTGATCAATGCCATGTCGCCGGCAGAAGTGGCGGCGATTATCGTTGACGAAGATGCCCATGCAATGGACATCGCCGTTGGCGCAGACAATCTGGCTCAGGCCATCGGTCGAGGTGGTCAGAACGTGCGTCTGGCAAGCCAGTTGACTGGCTGGACCCTGAACGTGATGACCGAATCGGACATCCAGGCTAAGCAGCAAGCAGAAACCGGCGACATCCTGCGCAACTTCATCGACGAGCTGGAAGTCGACGAAGACCTTGCACAGGTGCTGGTAGATGAAGGCTTCACCAGCCTGGAAGAGATTGCCTACGTACCGTTGGAAGAAATGCTCAACATCGACGGCTTTGACGAAGATACCGTCAACGAGCTTCGCGCTCGCGCCAAGGATCGTTTGTTGACCAAAGCCATCGCTACTGAGGAAAAGCTGGCAGACGCCCATCCGGCCGAAGACCTGCTCTCGCTTGAGGGTATGGACAAGGATTTGGCGATGGAACTGGCGGTGCGCGGCGTAATTACCCGCGAAGACCTGGCCGAGCAGTCTATTGACGATCTGCTCGACATCGACGGCATCGACGATGATCGTGCCGGCAAGTTGATCATGGCCGCCCGAGCCCACTGGTTCGAGTAATTAGGCGCGGCCTGAGGAGAGAAATGCATGACGCAAGTCACGGTGAAACAACTGGCCGATGAGGTCAAAACACCGGTAGAGCGCCTGTTGCAGCAGATGCGTGAGGCAGGTCTGCCGCACACCGCCGCCGAAGAAAATGTGACTGACAGTGAGAAGCAATCCCTGCTGACTCACTTGAAGAGCAGCCACAAGGCGAAAGTGGAAGAACCACGCAAGATCACGCTGCAGCGTAAAACCACCAGCACCCTGCGTGTGGCTGGTAGCAAAAGCATCAGTGTTGAAGTTCGCAAGAAGAAAGTTTTCGTACAGCGCAGCCCGGAAGAAATCGAAGCCGAGCGCAAGCGTGAACTGGACGAACGTCGCGCAGTAGAAAATGCTGCCCGTCAGAAGGCTGAAGAAGAGTCCAAGCCGCGCGCCGAAGAAGAAGCGCGTCGCCAGCCTGCTACCGCACAAACAGCTAACGACGCCGTTTCGGCGCCGGCCGCTGCTGCCCAGCCAGTACGCGAAAGCGCCCCGGTTGCAGCTGCTCCAGCACCGTCTGCTGACGTTCGCAACAAGCAGAACGAACAGCGTCGTCCTGACAAACCACGTGCCGACGACAACAATCGTCGCAGTGGCGGTGGTGATGGCGAGCGTAAAAACGCTCCACATCGCGCATCGGTCAAGGAAAAAGCACCAGCTCCACGTGTGGCGCCACGCACTACCGACGAAGAGAGCGATAGCTTCCGTCGTGGTGGTCGCGGCAAGGCCAAGCTGAAGAAGCGCAATGCCCACGGTTTCCAGAGCCCAACCGGCCCTGTCGTGCGTGATGTGCAGATCGGCGAGACCATCAGTGTTGGCGATCTCGCCAATCAGATGTCGGTCAAGGCTGCTGAAATCATCAAGTTCATGTTCAAACTGGGTACCCCAGCGACCATCAACCAGGTGCTTGATCAGGAAACTGCTCAACTGGTAGCCGAAGAACTGGGCCACAAAGTGACCCTGGTCAGCGACACCGCTCTGGAAGATTCCCTGGCCGAGTCCCTGAAGTTTGAAGGCGAGTCGTTCTCCCGTGCACCAGTCGTGACCGTAATGGGCCACGTTGACCACGGTAAGACCTCGCTGCTCGACTACATCCGTCGTGCCAAGGTAGCTGCTGGCGAAGCCGGCGGTATCACCCAGCACATCGGTGCATACCACGTTGAAACCGAACGCGGCATGGTCACCTTCCTCGACACCCCTGGTCACGCCGCGTTTACCGCAATGCGTGCCCGTGGTGCCAAGGCGACCGACATCGTGATTCTGGTCGTTGCAGCGGACGACGGCGTGATGCCGCAGACCATTGAAGCTGTTCAGCACGCAGTAGCGGCTGGCGTTCCACTGGTTGTTGCTGTGAACAAGATCGACAAGCCGGGCGCCGATCTCGATCGCATCCGTAGCGAACTGTCGGTTCACGGCGTGACGTCGGAAGAGTGGGGTGGTGAAACGCCGTTCGTATCGGTTTCGGCGAAAGTCGGTACTGGTGTTGACGAGCTGCTCGAAGCTGTCCTGCTGCAAGCCGAAGTTCTCGAACTGAAAGCGACTCCATCGGCTCCTGGTCGTGGCGTTGTAGTTGAATCGCGTCTCGACAAAGGTCGTGGCCCGGTTGCAACCGTTCTGGTTCAAGACGGTACCCTGCGCCAAGGCGACATGGTTCTGGTCGGTTCGAACTATGGCCGTGTACGTGCCATGCTCGACGAGAACGGCAAGCCGATCAAGGAAGCCGGTCCTTCCATCCCGGTCGAGATCCTCGGCCTGGACGGTACCCCGGACGCTGGCGACGAGATGAGCGTTGTTGCAGACGAGAAGAAAGCCCGTGAAGTGGCTCTGTTCCGTCAAGGCAAGTTCCGCGAAGTCAAACTGGCTCGCGCTCACGCTGGCAAGCTGGAAAACATCTTCGAAAACATGGGCCAGGCAGAGAAGAAGACGCTCAACATCGTCCTCAAATCTGACGTCCGTGGCTCGCTGGAAGCGTTGAACGGTGCCTTGAACGGCCTGGGTAACGACGAAGTGCAAGTGCGTGTTGTCGGTGGCGGTGTCGGTGGTATCACCGAGTCCGACGCCAACCTGGCACTGGCCTCCAACGCTGTACTGTTCGGCTTCAACGTGCGTGCCGATGCTGGCGCACGGAAGATCGTCGAGCAGGAAGGTCTGGACATGCGTTACTACAACGTGATCTACGACATCATCGAAGACGTCAAGAAAGCCCTCACCGGTATGCTCGGCAGCGATGTTCGCGAGAACATCCTGGGTATCGCTGAAGTGCGTGACGTGTTCCGTTCGCCGAAGTTTGGCGCGATCGCCGGTTGCATGGTTATCGAAGGTGTTGTTCACCGTAACCGTCCAATCCGTGTACTGCGTGAAGACATCGTTATCTTCGAAGGCGAGCTGGAATCCCTGCGCCGCTTCAAGGATGACGCTTCCGAAGTACGTGCCGGCATGGAATGCGGTATCGGCGTGAAGAGCTACAACGACGTCAAACCTGGCGACAAGATCGAAGTCTACGAGAAGGTTCAGGTTGCTCGCAGCCTCTGACTCGCGCACTTCAAGGGCCACGTCGGGCCGTAGCATGCAAATGCGCGGCACGGCGGCAGGACTCTAAACGCAACGCCCGGTCTGGCATTTAGCCAGGCCGGGCGTTTGCCGCTTTCAGACCCCACGGGTTTCACCGTGAGGCAGTAACAGGTAACAAGACATGGCAAAAGAATACAGCCGTACCCAACGTATCGGCGATCAGATGCAGCGTGAGCTGGCACAGCTGATCCGTCGTGAAGTCAAAGACCCGCGCGTCGGCCTGGTCACCATTACCGCTGTGGAAGTCAGCCGTGACGTCGGTCACGCCAAGATTTTCATTACCGTGATGGGTCAGGACAATGCTGAAGACATCGCGCAAAGCATCAAGGTGCTTAACTCTGCCGCCGGTTTCCTGCGCATGCAGTTGGCGCGTGAAATGAAGTTGCGCAGCGTGCCTCAGCTGCACTTCCACTACGACGAAAGCGTCGTGCGTGGTGCGCACCTCTCGGCCCTGATCGAGCGCGCTGTGGCTGAAGACAATCAGCACCCGGTTGCGGCTGAACCCGAAGACACCAAGGAGTAACTCGGTGGCTCAGGTCAAACGTATCCGCCGTAACGTCAGCGGCATCATCCTGCTCGACAAGCCATTGGGGTTCACCTCCAACGCTGCCCTGCAGAAGGTGCGCTGGTTGCTCAACGCCGAGAAAGCCGGGCACACCGGCAGTCTTGATCCGCTGGCCACCGGCGTGTTGCCGCTGTGCTTCGGTGAGGCCACCAAGTTTTCGCAATACTTGCTCGATTCCGACAAGGCTTATGAAACCCTGGCGCAACTGGGCAAGACCACGACCACGGCGGATGCCGAGGGCGAAGTTTTGCAGGAACGCCCGGTGACCGTTGGTCGCGCCGATGTCGAAGCTGCATTGCCGAAATTTCGCGGGCTTATCAGTCAGATACCGCCGATGTACTCGGCGCTCAAGCGTGATGGCCAGCCCCTGTACAAGCTGGCACGTGCAGGCGAAGTAGTGGAGCGTGAACCGCGTTCTGTTACTATTGCGCGCTTGGAATTGTTGGCCTTCGAGGGTGATACTGCGCGCCTCGCGGTGGATTGCAGCAAGGGCACCTATATTCGCACCCTGGTGGAGGATATTGGTGAGCAACTCGGTTGTGGTGCGTACGTCGCTGAATTGCGCCGTACCCAGGCCGGGCCTTTCACCCTGGCGCAGACCGTAACCCTCGAAGAGCTTGAAGCGGTACATGCCGAAGGCGGCAACGAAGCGGTTGATCGCTTCCTGATGCCATCGGACAGCGGCCTGCAGGATTGGCCGCTGCTGCACTTCTCGGAACACAGCGCGTTTTACTGGCTCAATGGCCAGCCGGTACGTGCTCCAGATGCTCCGAAGTTCGGCATGGTGCGGGTACAGGATCACAACGGTCGTTTCATCGGTATCGGTGAAGTGAGCGAAGACGGGCGCATTGCGCCGCGTCGACTGATTCGGTCGGAATGACCGAAAACCGGTCTGTGTAACAGCAGGCTGGCGAGGGTGGCTGTCAACAGGCACGGTCACTACTCATTTATAGATACAGGGATTTGTCCCTGGCCTGTTGAAACTGTTTTTCTGAAACAGTTTCCTGATAAAAGGATTGCCTCATGGCTCTCGACGTTCAAGAAAAAGCTCAAATCGTTGCTGACTACCAGCAAGCTGTTGGTGACACTGGTTCGCCAGAAGTGCAAGTTGCACTGCTGACCCACAACATCAACAAGCTGCAAGGTCACTTCAAGGCCAACGGTAAAGATCACCACTCCCGTCGTGGTCTGATCCGCATGGTAAACCAGCGTCGCAAGCTGCTGGACTACCTGAAAGGCAAGGATCTGGGTCGTTATCAGACTCTGATCGGTCGCCTGGGTCTGCGTCGCTAATAAGCGATTGCGCTAGAGGTTGGTTGTCTGTCGCGCGTCAGTGGGATTCCCGCTGGCGCCTGGCAGGCTCCCAGCCTCAAGTTTTATCTGGATACACGTTTTACCCTGGACAGGCGTTGGGCCGATTCCCGACATTGCCCAAGAATTCGCAAGAAACCAGTTTCCCCAAGAGCCACAAAGAAGGTAGGACACCGTGAACCCGGTTATCAAAAAATTTCAGTTCGGTCAGTCGACCGTTACCCTCGAGACAGGCCGTATCGCCCGTCAAGCCTCCGGCGCAGTGCTGGTTACCGTTGACGACGACGTTACCGTTCTGGTGACCGTTGTTGGCGCCAAGACCGCTGACCCGAGCAAAGGCTTCTTCCCTCTTTCCGTTCACTACCAGGAAAAAACTTACGCTGCCGGTAAGATCCCTGGCGGTTTCTTCAAGCGTGAAGGCCGTCCTTCCGAGAAAGAAACCCTGACTTCCCGACTGATCGACCGTCCGATCCGTCCGCTGTTCCCAGAAGGTTTCATGAACGAAGTGCAGGTTGTCTGCACCGTCGTTTCCACCAGCAAAAAGACCGATCCGGACATCGCTGCGATGATCGGTACCTCGGCTGCCCTGGCTATCTCGGGCATTCCGTTCGACGGCCCGATCGGCGCCGCCCGCGTTGCTTTCCACGAAAGCACCGGCTACCTGCTGAACCCAACTTACGAACAACAGAAAGCTTCGAGCCTGGACATGGTCGTTGCCGGTACTTCGGAAGCCGTTCTGATGGTTGAATCGGAAGCCAAAGAGCTGACCGAAGACCAGATGCTGGGCGCGGTACTGTTTGCTCACGACGAGTTCCAGGTTGTGATCAACGCCGTTAAAGAACTGGCTGCCGAAGCTGCCAAGCCAACCTGGACCTGGGCTCCACAGCCTGAAGCCACTGCACTGCTGGGCGCTATCCGTGCCGAGTTCGGCGAAGCGATCTCCCAGGCTTACACCATCACCATCAAGGCCGACCGTTACGCTCGCCTGGGTGAGTTGAAGGATCAGGTTGTTGCCAAGCTGTCCGGTGAAGAAGGTCAACCTTCTGCCAGCGAAGTCAAAGCGGCTTTCGGCGAAATCGAATACCGCACCGTTCGCGAAAACATCGTGAACGGCAAGCCACGTATCGACGGTCGCGACACCAAAACCGTACGTCCTTTGAACATCGAAGTCGGTGTTCTGCCAAAGACCCACGGTTCGGCTCTGTTCACCCGTGGCGAAACCCAGGCTCTGGTCGTTGCAACGCTGGGCACCGCCCGTGATGCACAACTGCTGGACACTCTGGAAGGCGAGAAAAAAGACCCGTTCATGCTGCACTACAACTTCCCTCCGTTCTCGGTAGGTGAGTGTGGTCGCATGGGTGGCGCTGGTCGTCGCGAAATCGGTCACGGCCGTCTGGCCCGTCGTTCGATCGCAGCCATGCTGCCTGCCGCCGACGTGTTCCCGTACACCATCCGTGTGGTTTCGGAAATCACCGAATCCAACGGTTCGAGCTCGATGGCTTCCGTTTGCGGCGCTTCCCTGGCCCTGATGGACGCTGGTGTGCCGATGAAGGCGCCGGTTGCCGGTATTGCCATGGGTCTGGTTAAAGAAGGCGGCAAGTTCGCTGTTCTGACCGACATCCTGGGTGACGAAGACCACCTCGGCGACATGGACTTCAAAGTAGCCGGTACCGCCAAAGGTGTTACCGCGCTGCAGATGGACATCAAGATCAAGGGCATCACCGAAGAAATCATGGAAATCGCTCTGGGCCAAGCCCTGGAAGCGCGCCTGAACATCCTCGGCCAGATGAACCAGATCATTGGTCAGTCGCGTACCGAGCTGTCGGAAAATGCTCCGACCATGATCGCGATGAAGATCGACACCGACAAGATCCGTGACGTTATCGGTAAAGGTGGCGCGACCATCCGTGCGATCTGTGAAGAGACCAAGGCTTCGATCGACATCGAAGACGACGGCTCGATCAAGATCTTCGGCGAAACCAAGGAAGCTGCTGAAGCTGCACGTCAGCGCGTTCTGGGCATCACCGCAGAAGCGGAAATCGGCAAGATCTACGTCGGCAAGGTTGAGCGCATCGTCGACTTCGGCGCATTCGTCAACATCCTGCCGGGCAAAGACGGTCTGGTGCACATCTCGATGCTGAGCGACGCTCGCGTAGAGAAAGTCACCGACATTCTGAAAGAAGGTCAGGAAGTTGAAGTACTGGTACTGGACGTGGACAACCGCGGCCGTATCAAGCTGTCGATCAAAGACGTGGCAGCTGCCAAGGCGTCGGGCGTTTAATTACCCCACCGCTTTAGCGCAATAAAAATGCCCCACCGTGAAAACGGTGGGGCATTTTTTTGTCCGCGAAACAACGGTGGCCACAAAGTTGCCGGAGTTCAGCACCGGTGCTAGGTTTAGCCCACCGCCCGTGTAGCTCAGCCGGTAGAGCAGCGCACTCGTAACGCGAAGGTCGCAGGTTCGATTCCTGTCTCGGGCAAAAATTATTTCACCTTGCGGCTCAGCTCCTCAACAGTGCGTTTGAGCTGGTCGACCGCCCGATCCTGATCGCTGACTTTCTGCTTGAGGTTCGACAGTTCACTGGAGCTCGAACTTGAGCTGGAGCCGCTACTGCGCTTGAGCTCTTCTACTTGCCGGCTGAGGTTGTTCAAATCGCGCTCCTGCTCCTTGACCTTGTTCTTCAGGTCGTCGATTTCCTTGCCGCTGGAACTCGAACTGGAGCCGCTGCTGCGTTTGAGTTCTTCGATCTGCCGTGACTGC
Organism: Pseudomonas sp. P4795; assembly: GCF_048822895.1. Lineage (NCBI taxonomy): Bacteria > Pseudomonadati > Pseudomonadota > Gammaproteobacteria > Pseudomonadales > Pseudomonadaceae > Pseudomonas > Pseudomonas sp. P4795. The sequence goes on from NZ_JBMFBT010000003.1 coordinate 112,349, forward strand.
TCACTGATCGTGTCGCGCATTTTCTTCAGATCATCGATGCTGATCTCGCTCTTGATCACGACCTGCTTGCCGTAATCGTCGTGAATCAGGGAAACCTTGTCACCGAAAGACGGGCTACTGGTGCTCAATTCAACAGCCATTGCACTGCTCGATACAGCCAGAAGTGCAAGCAGAGCGGTAGCGGACTTAACGGAAGAGGTCTTGAAAAAACTGCGCATCACTGGGATTCCTTGTGAACAGCGAATGTGAGTGCCGATGTGGCACAACGCTATGACTGGAAATGCGCATTTATGTTCCCCAGGTCAACTTTTTACGAAAGAGATGTAAAGAGGCGTGTAATTCGTCATGCAAACGTCCTATATTCGGTGCCTGCATGAGCATCGCTTAGCAGTTTTCAGATGATCCCGAATGGTTCCGAAGGCCGGACAATCCGCGTCAGAGAGATCCTTGATGATCCAGATCCATCCTCCATTCTTACGATCAACGAGAACGCCATGACCGAATTAACTCAAGAGCAACGTCACGAATTAGCGCTGGAAAAGTACATTCTGGCCGTGCCGGACCTGAAAGAAGAGATCAAGGACCTGAGTCCTGATGATCAGAAAGACCAGATCCAGTGGGCCTTCGAAGACGAAGCCGAAGCCCAGGGCTTGCAGCCGTGGGAGCTGACGCTCAAGTACACGAGCACGCCGGAGGAGTTCGAGGCTGCGCGCCTGGTCCTGCACAAAGAGGCGGCCGAGGTGCTTGGCGTTGAATGGGACGAGTACTGCGAGATGAATAATCTGGTGGTCTGAAACCAAAACGCCAGCCTCATCCGGGCTGGCGTTTTTTATTGCGCGAGCGTCTCAGAGACTCAGGCGCATCGAAAGATCCACCGCCTTCACATCCTTGGTCATCGCGCCGATCGAGATGTAATCCACGCCAGTCTGGGCAATCGGTAGCAACGTGCTTTCGTTGATCCCGCCGCTGGCCTCCAGTTTCGCCTTGCCGCCGTTCAGGCGCACCGCTTCGCGCATGTCGTCCAGGCTCAGTTCGTCGAGCATGATGATGTCGGCGCCTGCCTCCAGCGCTTCTTTAAGCTCTGCAAGACTTTCGACTTCGACTTCCACCGGTTTGCCCGGCGCGATCTTGTGCGCGGCAGCAATGGCTTGCGCGATGCCTCCACTCGCTGCGATGTGGTTTTCCTTGATCAGGAACGCGTCGTACAGGCCGATGCGATGGTTGTGACAACCGCCGCAAGTCACCGCGTATTTCTGCGCCAGACGCAGGCCGGGCAGGGTCTTGCGCGTGTCGAGCAGCTTCACTTGAGTCTCGCCGACGAAATCCGCCAGGTACTGCGCGCGCGTCGCCACGCCAGAAAGCAGTTGCAGGAAGTTCAGCGCACTGCGTTCGCCAGTCAGCAGCGAGCGAGCGGGGCCTTCCAGATGAAACAACGGCTGATTGGGCTGCACCCGCTCGCCATCGCGCACCTGCCAATGCACGGCGACCCGTGGATCGAGCTGGCGAAACACTGCATCAACCCACGCCGTGCCACTGATGACGGCGGCGTCGCGAGTAATGATGGTGGCTTTGGCCAGACGTTCGGCCGGGATCAGTTGCGCGGTGATGTCGCCGCTGCCGACGTCTTCGAGCAGCGCACGGCGCACGTTGGCTTCGATTTCGGCGGTCAAATCGGCGAGACGTAGATTCGGCATAACGGACTCCACAAACTAAGTGATCCGATTATAGGGGCATGGTGCGAGCCAACCCAAGGCCGGAACCTGTATGCGGCGTGCATCCGGTCGAATCCTTTTGAGCAAACGCCGCTGCGGCGCGGTCAGTTGCATAGATCCGGTACTAGGGGAAACCCTGAGGCTACTGGCACTCGCGACATGTTTTGCACGATAATCCGCCTTGCATTTGACGTCATAGCTTTGACGTGAAAAGAGGCTGCGGCCCGCGCACCGGACGTTTCTGACCCAAGAAGAATTACCGTTCCAGGAGGCTTGGATGCACAACGACGGGAAAGTAGTGCCTTTGCACAAGGCCACTACCGATCAGGCGAATCACTCGCCGCTCGCCCGCCTGCCTGTGATTCTGCTTCAGGTGCGCGACAAGGCTGCCCAGCAACTGCGCCAGGGCTTGCAGGAATTGTTCGATAATGCCGACGACACCCTGTTCGAAATGGCCGACCGCGCGCGCAACGACGTCGAACAGAACATCTTCTTCGAAGCCATGCGCGACCTGCGCCTCAAGCGCAAAAACATCGAGCGTGGCTTTCTCGAGCAATTCTTCGAGGCCTTCGTCGGCCTCACCCAATACGATTTCACTCAGCACGCGTTGCCTGCGGCCCTGATGCCCGAGCAGAACCCGGCGCGCACCGACGACATGGAGCGCGCCGTTGCGATCGAGACCATGGTCGGCCGTGTGCTCAACCGTGACGGCTTCGCTCTCGACCAACTGACAGCGCGCCTGAATGCGTTGCTCGGCAAGACTCTCGACGGCCAGCACAACCCGCTGGGGCCGGCGATGCTCTGCGAATATTTCCTCAAGGCCGGGCGTGATCTGGGTGTGGAGATAAAGGTCAAACTGATCCTGCTCAAGTTGTTCGAGCGCTATGTGCTGACCCACACCGACCAGCTCTACGCCGAAGCCAATCAATTGCTGGTGGCCACAGGCGTGCTGCCGGAATTGAAACCGGCGCCCGCCCGGCGCGTGACTGACCGTGCCGCCGCCAGTGTGCAAACCGAGTCGGACGGCGCCGATCAGCCGCAGTCTGATGCCGGCGTGCAGGAAGTCTTCGCCGCGTTGCAGAAACTGCTGCTGCACGTACGCGGCAGTGTGGCGCCAACGCTTGAACCCAGTGCCCCCGCGCAACCGATTTCCTCCCGCGATTTGCTGCGCCTGCTCTCGCATTTGCAGCAATACGTACCGGCCCTGACTGCGGCGCAGGATGAGTTTGATCTGCGCAATCAGCTTGAACAGTTGCTCACGCGAGTCAGCGTCAAAAGCGGCAAGTCGCGTATCGTCGGGGGCGCCGATGAAGACGTGATCAACCTGGTAGCGATGGTGTTCGAGTGCATTCTCGACGATCACAACCTGCCGGACTCACTCAAAGCGTTAATCGCGCGATTGCAGATCCCGATGCTCAAAGTCGCGGTCATCGACAAAAGCTTCTTCAGCCGCAGCAGCCACCCGGCGCGGCGCCTGCTCAACGAAATCGCCGATGCGGCCATGGGTTGGGCCGATTGTCACGGTAGCAAGCGCGACAGTCTGTATCTGCGCATCGAGCAGGTGGTGCAGCGTCTGTTGACAGATTTTGTCGACGACCCGGCGATATTCTCCGAGCTGCTTGCCGACTTCCTCGCGTTCACCAGCGATGAGCGTCGCCGTAGCGAATTGCTTGAGCAACGTTTGCGGGACGCCGAGGAGGGCCGGGCGAAAACCGAGTTGGCCCGTCAGCGCGTCGAACAGGCGCTGAATCACGCACTGTTGGGCAAACGCTTGCCGGTCTCGGTCGTGAACTTCGTCGAGAACGCCTGGAGCAAGGTCTTGCTGCTGACACGTCTCAAACACGGTGACCAGTCTGCCGAATGGCACGCTGACGTGCAGACCATGCAGCAATTGATCTGGAGCGTACAGCCGCAGGATGACGCCGATTCCAGCCTGCGTCTGCTGGCATTGGTGCCGGGTTTGCTCAAGTCACTGCGTGACGGGCTGAGCAGCTCAGCGTTCGATCCGTTCGCCACCAGCGAATTTTTCAGTGAGCTGGAAGCGTTGCACGTACGTGCGCTGCAAGGCGCCGTCGAGCCGGGTCGAACCGATGCGGCGTTGATCGAGGTATCGCAGAAAATTGTTTTACGTCTGGCCGACGACGGCGCACAGGCACATTCATCCGCACTGCTGGCTCAGGACGACGCAGGGCTGCGTCAGGTGCAGCAATTGCGCCTCGGCAGTTGGGTGGTTTTTCAAGAAGACGAGGATCACACCTTGCGCTGCAAACTGGCGGCGATCATCGAGTCCACCGGCAAATACGTATTTGTCGATCGCACCGGAATGAAAGTGCTCGAACGTAACCGCACCAGCCTCGCCCTGGAATTCCGCCGTGGCGCAGTACGTACGCTGGACGACACCTCGCTATTCGACCGCGCGATGGAGTCGGTGCTGGTCAATCTGCGACGGCTCAATCACGCCAACTGATTCGCGCGCCGGGGGCCGATCACGGCATACTGGGCGCCAACACAGTCGGCGTTGAAGGAATCGGTATGCAGTTGGATCCCGCAAGCGGGTGGTGTCACGGCGTGCAGGCTTGCCCGTCGCCCAACTTCAATGAGCGCCCGGCGGGCGAAGTTTCCCTGTTGGTGATCCACAACATCAGCTTGCCGCCTGCGCAGTTCGCCACCGGCAAGGTGCAGGAATTTTTCCAGAATCGTCTGGATGTCACTGAGCATCCCTACTTTGCAGGGATCGCCGACATGCGCGTCTCAGCGCATTTTCTGATTGAACGTGACGGCAAGGTCACTCAGTTTGTCTCCTGTCTGGAGCGGGCCTGGCATGCCGGCGTGTCGAATTTCGACGGCCGCGAAACCTGTAACGATTTTTCCGTGGGCATCGAGCTCGAAGGTACCGATGATCTGCCGTTCACCGATGCGCAATATCAGGCGTTGACCGTGCTGACCCGTCAGCTGCAAACGGCGTTTCCGGCGATCACTGCCGAACGCATCTGCGGCCACAGCGACATCGCGCCCGGGCGCAAGACCGATCCGGGACCGGCATTCGACTGGGCGCGCTACCGCGCGGCCCTGGCAAAAGAGGAAGGACAATGAGTTTTCTGGTGTTACTGCTGGCGCTGTGGATCGAGAAATTCTCGGCCCTGCGCCATCGGGTTCAACGCGATGGCGGATGGATCCGCGAGCTGCACAAACTTGAAAGCGGCGGCTTGGCGAAGCAACCGTGGCTGGTGCTGACGATTCTGGTGTTGCTGCCGGTGGCGCTGCTCGGCTTGCTGCTGTTGGTGCTGGAGCCGGTGGCCTACGGCCTGCTGGCGTTGCCGGTGCATTTGCTGGTGGTGATTTACAGTCTGGGGCGCGGCGATCTGCTCGGCGGTCTCGGGCCGTTTCGCGATGCCTGGCGCCGTGAGGATCTGCAAGCGGCTGCGCATGTGGCCAAGCGTGATTTGAACATCTGCGCCGAGAGCGGCGAGCAACTGCTGGAGCAGGTGCAACGGCATTTGTTGTGGCAGGCCTATCAGAGCTTTTTCGCGGTGATCTTCTGGTATTTCCTGCTCGGCCCGGTGGCTGCGCTGAGTTATCGCCTGTTGGCGCTGGCCGAAGAGCATGCGCAAAACCCGGCGGTGGCCGAACGTGCAGCGCAGTTGCGCCACGCCTTCGACTGGATTCCGGTGCGATTGCTGGCGGCGAGTCTGGCGCTGGTGGGCAACTTCGTCGCGGTCAGCCGGGTGATGTTGCATGAGCTGCTGAACTGGAACATCAGCGCGGCGCAGTTGATCAACAAGGTCGGGCTGGTGGCCGGAGAAATTCCGCCAGCGGCGGTTGGTCCCGAAGGCATCACCACCCTTGATAGCCTGTGGGAACTGCTGCTGCGTGCGGCGGTGTTGTGGTATGCCGGGTTTGCGCTGTGGACGGTTCTGCCGTAGTTCATCGGTGCCGCGAGGGAGGCAATCTCCCTCGTTAACCTTAAGTTACAAAACCTCCCCCCGATTTGAGCTATACAGAGATAGCGCCCGATAGTGGCTATCTGCTGTCGCCCTGCGCCTGCCAATAAAAACAAGAAAAACCAAGGGAGACTTCCAGTGAAGAGCTTGCTCTATCCCGCCGTCTCGCTGATGAACCGCTTGAGCTTCGGCATGAAGTTCAGCCTGATCAGCGTGCTGTTCCTGATACCGATGCTGGTGACCAATTTCTATCTGGTGCGCGACTCCTATCGCGAGTTCCAGGGCACCCGCGTCGAATTGCAAAGCCTCGATCTGCTCGGCAGCAGCCTGTCCCTGCGCCGCGATCTGGAAACCCTGAACAATCTGGTGCAGATCGACGTCACCCTCGGCCAGTCCGGCAAGGCCGGCAACATCGAAGCCGAGATCAGCAGCCTTGAGCAGAACGTGCTGGCGCGCCTGCAAGGGCTGACGGCGATGACCGATGATGCCGAGCAGATCAAAGTTTTCGACGGCAAGCGCGATGAGATGGTTGCCGCGTTCAAGACCCAGCAAGCGGAAAACTCGCTGCAGAGCAAAAGTGCGCTGATCGGCAAACTGCTGAGCAATGCGCAGATCTTCAGCCAGATCATCGCCAGCCAGGCCGGTCTGAGTCGCGACAACCAGAGCGACATCCGCCAACTCAGCGAACTGGTGACCGCCGTCACCCCGGCCATCACCCAAGCCCTCGGCGAAGGCCGGGCGATGGGTTCGTATTCGTTGGGCCAGGGATTTCTCAACAGCTCATCCAGCACGCGTTTCGACGAGTTGCTGGTGCAAATCGAAAAACTTCAGGCTGAATACGCCCTGAAATTACAGGACGCCCTCGGTTCGAGCACAGCTGCGCGCGAGTCTCTCAGCACTGCGGCCGAAAGCAGCAAGGCGTCGCTGAAACAGGCTGGCACGCTAATCGAAGAGCAAGTGGTCATGGCCGAAACGCTCGATGCGCCGTGGCAGGGGTTTTACGATCAGCTCACCGGGCTGATGGCCCAGACCTATCAACTGAACGACGCGACCCTGAAATTCCTCGACACCCAGCTCCAGCAACGCCTGGCGCAAAACCGCACACACATGATCTTGCAGGCGTCGGCGTTGTCGGTGGTGTTCGTGCTGATTTTCTACCTGTACGGCGGCTTCTACGCTTCGACCCGCGCCACCCTGAAAAACCTCGGCGCGATGATGGACAAAGTCGCTGCGGGCGACATGACGGTGAACTTTCGCGCTACCAGCCGTGATGAACTTGGCGAATTGGGCGAAGTGTTCAACGGTACGGTGAAGAAAATCCATGACCTGATCGAACGCGTCGGCCACACCGTCGGCGAGGTCGAGCGTCAAGCCGGACAAGTGGAAAACGTCTCGGCGCAAAGCAATCAGGCGGTCGCTGGGCAGCGTAGCCAAATCGAGCAAGTGGCCACTGCGATGAACCAGATGTCGGCGACCTCGCAGGAAGTCGCACGCAGCGCGGCAGCGGCAGTCAGCAGCGCCCACAGCGTCAACGACGAAACCATCAACGGTCGCGGGTTGGTGGAGTCGCAGCAGGGCAGCATCGCGGCACTGGCCAGCGAGATCGATCAGTCGGTGCTGGTGATCAACCAGTTGGCCAGCGACAGCCAGTCGATCAGCCGTGTGCTGGAGGTGATCAAGAGCATCGCCGAGCAAACCAATCTGCTGGCGCTCAACGCGGCGATTGAAGCGGCACGGGCCGGTGAGCAGGGGCGTGGGTTTGCTGTAGTGGCGGACGAAGTTCGCACGCTGGCCAAACGCACGCAGCAATCGACCGAAGAAATTGAACAGATGATCGCCAAGCTGCATGGCGGCGTCGGCGCGGCGGTGAAAGCCATGGGCATCAGCCATCAGATGGCCAGTGGCACGGTGGGGCAGTCGGAAAAAGTACAACAGGCTTTGGAAAACATCCTCGGCGCGGTCGGCATGATCGTCGACCAGAACCAGCAGATCGCCGCAGCCGTGGAGCAGCAGACGGCAGTGGCGCATGACATTGATCAGAACATCGTCGAGATCAACCGCGCCGGTGAGCGCACGGCTGAAGGTGCGCATCAGACTGAAAATGCCAGCCGTGCGTTGTCGGCGCAGGTGGTGGAATTGAAACAGTTGATCAGCGCGTTCCGCGTCTGATCATCTGATTACCAGCCGAATACTGCGCAACTGTTGGCGGTGCTGACGGCCGCCAGTTGCTCAGGGCTGATATTCATCAACTCGGCCAGTGCCGTACAAATCGCTGGCAAATGCGCAGGCGTGTTGCGTACGCCGGGAAACATCGCCGGTGCCATGTCCGGCGAGTCGGTTTCCAGCACCACTGACTCCAGCGGCAAATCCACCAGCACCCGATGCATGCGCAATGCCTGCGGCCAGGTCGGGGCGCCGCCGAGACCGAGTTTGAAACCGAGCTTGATGTATTCGCGCGCTTCTTCGCGGCTGCCGGCGAAGGCGTGGATGATCCCGGCCCGTTTGAGTTTGAAGCGCTTGAGCGTGGCAATCACCGCCGCATGACTGCGTCGCACATGGATCAACGCCGGCAAGTCGAAGTCCGCCGCCCATTGCAGCTGCGCTTCGAACAAGGCCTGCTGACGTTCGCGGTCGAGGCTTTCGATGAAGTAATCCAGACCAATCTCGCCCACTGCACACAACTGCCGATGACCACGCAATCGCGTCAGCCAATCGCCCAAAGCATGCAAGTCTTCCGGCCGATGCTGATCGAGATAAACCGGATGCAAGCCAAAAGCCGCATACAGATCGGCATCGCTTTGCACCAGATCCCACACGCGTTGCCAGTTACCTTCATACACGCCCAGCACCACCATCCGCCGCACGCCGAGGGCGCGGCTCTGCGCCAGCAACGCCAAGCGATCGGCGTCGAAGTCGGGGAAATCCAGGTGGGTGTGGCTGTCGATCAGCTCCACGGCTCAGTCCCGGTGAATACGCTGCTTGAAGGTTCGCGCAATGGCCTGCACGCCAGGCTGATAGTCCGACTGCTCGATCGCCGCCAGCGCCAGTTGCAGCGCTTTGTCGGCAATTAACTGATGTTGCTGAGCCATGGCATTGACCGGCAGTGGCAGGAAGTCCAGCAACTGCGTGTCGCCAAACGTGCCGAGGCGCAGCGGGCGGGATTTGAGCGGGAAGTCGTGCAGCGCATCGAACACACCCTGCAACAGCACGTAGGAAGTGGTGACCAAAGCATCCGGCAAATGCCCGAGACGTTGCAGGAGTTCTTCCATCATTTGCTTGCCGCATTCACGGCTGAAGGATTCGGCGTGCTCGATCAGCACTTCGCCTTTGAAATCGACCAGCGCTTGTCTGAACCCGGCGGCACGTTCCTGGCTGATGCTCAACTCCGCTCGGGCACCGAGCAAAACGATTTGCTTGAGCTGCGGGTCGAGCAGACTTTCGGTCAGGTGCAGACTGGCTTCGCGGTCGTCGCTGACCACCGAGCAGAAATGCTCGGCGTCCATCACCCGGTCGATGGCGATCACCGGTAAACCTTTGGCTTGCAACTGGCGGTAACTGTCGTCAGCCGCCGGCAGGCAACTGGCGACGATCAATGCATCGCAGCGCCGCGCGCGGAACAGTTGCAGCAATTGCCGCTCGCTGTCCGGTGCATCGTCGGAGCTGGCAATCAGTAATTGATAGCCGCGCGCGCGGGCGCCTTGTTCCAGCAGCTTGGCAATCCGTGCGTAACTGGGGTTTTCCAGATCCGGCAGGATAAAACCCAAGGTGCGCGTGTGCCGACTGCGTAAACCGGCGGCTTGGGGATTGGGCGTAAAGCCATGTTGCTCGACCACGGCGCGCACGCGCTCGACGGTGGCGCTGCTGATGCGTTGCTGTTCGGCCTTGCCGTTGATGACGTAGCTGGCGGTGGTCACGGACACGCCGGCCAATCGAGCGATATCACTGAGTTTCAACCCGGGATTTCCTTGTGTTTTCGAGCTTGCCGCAACATTTTCGCCAATCCTACCCGATTCAGGCAGGCGACCATTGTCGCAGGCATCCGACAAGTTGGACTTCAAGGATGAGACATTATCGAGTAACTTGCCGATCAATCTAGATTAAACGTTTCAGCAGGCGTATTTTCTACGTTTTAGACGCCTTTGGCCGGTTCTGCCGCGAAACCGCCAAAACTGCCCCTTAACCGGAGGCAGCGCCTAAGCTGCAACCATTCAAAACAATACCTGGCGCCACATGACGCCAAAAAGGAGAACGCATGCTCGAGCTCACTATAGAGCAGATATCCATGGGCCAATCGGCTGTGGATAAACCCGCTGCGCTGCAACTGCTGGCCAACCATCTGGTCGCCGATGGTCTGGTCGCCGATGGTTATCTCGCCGGTTTGCAGGCACGCGAAGCCCAGGGCTCGACCTTTCTCGGCCAAGGTATTGCCATCCCCCACGGCACCCCGGACACCCGCGATCAGGTGTTTGCCACCGGCGTGCGCCTGATGCAGTTCCCCGAAGGTGTGGATTGGGGCGATGGTCAGATCGTCTATCTGGCGATCGGCATTGCGGCCAAGTCCGACGAACATTTGCGTCTGCTGCAACTGCTGACCCGCGCCCTCGGCGAGACCGATCTCGGTCAGGCCCTGCGCCGTGCGAGTTCGCCAGAAGCGCTGTTGAAACTGCTGCAAGGTGCGCCGCAGGAACTGGCCCTGGATGCACAGATGATCGGCCTCGGCGTTTCTGCCGACGATTTCGAAGAACTGGTCTGGCGCGGCGCACGTCTGTTGCGACAGGCCGATTGTGTGAGCAACGGTTTCGCCGCTGTGTTGCAGCAAGTCGAAGCACTGCCGCTGGGCGATGGCCTGTGGTGGCTGCACAGCGAGCAAACCGTGAAACGTCCGGGGCTGGCCTTTGTGACGCCAGACAAACCGATGCGCTACCTCGGCCAGCCGCTCAGCGGTCTGTTCTGCCTCGCCAGTCTGGGCGAAGCGCATCAGGCGCTGCTCGAACGCCTCTGCGCGTTGCTGATCGAAGGCCGAGGCCACGAATTGGGCCGCGCCACCAGCAGCCGCAAAGTCCTCGAAGTGCTCGGCGGCGAATTGCCGGCCGACTGGCCGAGCGCGCGGATTGCGCTGGCCAACGCCCACGGCTTGCATGCACGCCCGGCGAAAATCCTCGCGCAATTGGCGAAAAGTTTTGACGGTGAAATCCGTGTGCGCATCGTCGACGGTCAGGACAGCGCCGTATCGGTGAAAAGCCTGAGCAAACTGCTCAGCCTGGGCGCCCGTCGCGGTCAGGTGCTGGAACTGATTGCCGAACCGAGCATCGCCGCCGACGCCTTACCCGCACTGTTGGCCGCGATTGAAGAAGGCCTCGGTGAAGAAGTCGAGCCGCTGCCGGCCGTGAGCGAACAGCGTGAAGTCATCGCAGATATTGCTGAAGTGCTGATCGCCCCGGCGTCCGGCAGCCTGCTGCAAGCGATTCCCGCCGCACCGGGCATCGCCATTGGCCCGGCGCATATTCAAGTTCAACAAACCATCGATTACCCGTTGCGCGGCGAGTCGGCTGCCATTGAACGCGAGCGTCTCAAGCAAGCGCTGGCCGAGGTCCGCGGCGACATTCAAGGCCTGATCGAACGCAGCAAGGCCAAGGCCATCCGCGAGATCTTCATCACCCACCAGGAAATGCTCGACGACCCGGAACTCACCGACGAAGTCGACACCCGCCTCAAGCAAGGCGAGAGCGCTGAAGCGGCGTGGATGGCGGTGATCGAAGCTGCGGCCAAACAACAGGAATCGTTGCAGGACGCCTTGCTCGCCGAGCGTGCCGCCGACCTGCGCGACATCGGGCGCCGGGTGCTGGCGCAACTGTGCGGCGTGCAGACGCCGAACGAGCCTGAGCAACCGTACATTCTGGTGATGGACGAAGTCGGCCCCTCGGATGTGGCGCGACTTGATCCGGCGCGCGTGGCGGGGATTCTCACCGCACGCGGCGGCGCGACTGCGCACAGCGCGATTGTCGCCCGCGCCTTGGGGATTCCGGCGCTGGTTGGCGCTGGCGCAGCGGTGTTGCTGCTGGCGCCGGGCACGCCGTTGCTGCTCGACGGCCAGCGTGGACGGCTGCATGTAGACGCCGATGCGCCGACGCTGCAACGCGCTATCGTCGAACGCGACACGCGCGAGCAGCGCCTGAAAGCTGCCGCCGAACAACGCCATCAACCGGCGCACACCACCGACGGTCACGCGGTGGAAGTGTTCGCCAACATCGGCGAAAGCGCCGGGGTGATCAGCGCGGTCGAGCAGGGCGCCGAGGGCATTGGCCTGCTGCGCACTGAATTGATTTTCATGGCCCATCCGCAAGCGCCGGACGAGGCGACCCAGGAAGCCGAATACCGCCGCGTGCTCGATGGTCTGGCCGGGCGCCCGCTGGTGGTGCGCACACTCGATGTCGGCGGTGACAAACCGCTGCCGTATTGGCCAATTGCCAAGGAAGAAAACCCGTTCCTCGGCGTGCGCGGCATTCGCCTGACCTTGCAACGTCCGCAAATCATGGAAGCGCAACTGCGCGCCTTGCTGCGTGCTGCTGACAATCGCCCGCTGCGCATCATGTTCCCGATGGTCGGCAGCGTCGAAGAATGGCGTCAGGCCCGCGACATGACCGAGCGTCTGCGTCTGGAAATCCCGGTCGCCGATCTGCAACTGGGGATCATGATCGAAGTGCCGTCCGCCGCGCTGCTGGCGCCGGTGCTGGCCAAAGAGGTGGATTTCTTCAGCGTCGGCACCAACGATTTGACCCAATACACACTGGCCATCGACCGTGGGCATCCGACCCTTTCAGCGCAAGCCGATGGCTTGCACCCGGCGGTGCTGCAACTGATCGACATCACCGTGCGTGCGGCGCATGCCCATGGCAAATGGGTCGGCGTATGCGGCGAACTCGCGGCAGATCCGCTGGCAGTGCCGGTGCTGGTCGGCCTTGGCGTCGATGAGTTGAGCGTGTCCGGCCGCAGCATCGCCGAGGTCAAGGCGCGCATCCGCGAACTCAGCCTGACCCAGTCTCAAACCCTCGCTCAACAGGCCCTGGCCGTGGGCAGCGCCAGCGAAGTGCGCGCATTAGTGGAGGCCCTGTAATGGCCAAGATTCTCACCCTGACCCTCAACCCGGCGCTGGACCTCACGGTCGAGCTGGCGCGGCTTGAACCCGGTCAGGTCAATCGCAGCGACGAGATGCACAGCCACGCCGCCGGCAAAGGCGTGAACGTCGCGCAAGTGCTGGCCGACCTCGGCCATCAACTGACGGTCAGTGGTTTTCTCGGCGAAGACAATCTGCAAGCGTTCGAAAACCTGTTCGCCAAACGCGGATTTGTTGACGCGTTTATCCGCGTGCCCGGCGAGACCCGCAGCAACATCAAAGTTGCCGAACACGACGGGCGTATCACCGACATCAACGGCCCCGGCCCGACAGTCGATGCAGCGGCGCAACAGGCATTGCTTGAGCGTCTGCTGCAAATCGCTCCGGGCCACGATGCAGTGGTTGTCGCCGGCAGTTTGCCGCGCGGCGTCACCGCGCAGTGGCTGCGCGAGTTGATCGAGAAACTCAAAGCGCTGGGCCTCAACGTTGCGCTGGACACCAGCGGCGAAGCATTGCGTGAGGCACTCAAGGCTGGCCCGTGGCTGATCAAGCCGAATACCGAAGAACTCGCTGATGCGCTCGGCTGCGCAGTGGTTTCTCACGCGGCGCAGGCTGAAGCGGCCACTCGGCTGCACGCGCAAGGCATCGAGCATGTGGTGATTTCCCACGGTGCCGATGGCGTGAACTGGTTCAGTGTCGGCTCGGCACTGCATGCGTCGCCGCCCAAGGTCGCAGTCGCCAGCACCGTGGGTGCCGGGGATTCGCTGCTGGCCGGCATGCTCCACGGTTTGCTCAGCGCGGACACGCCCGAGCAGACGCTGCGCACGGCCACTGCAATTGCGGCGCTGGCGGTGACCCAGATTGGTTTCGGCATTCACGATGCAGCGCTGCTGGCGCCGCTCGAACAGGGCGTGCGTGTGCGCCCTCTGACAGAACAATAAGAGGGTTGGTCATGAAGTTAGCCATTGTCACGGCCTGCCCGAACGGCATGGTCACCAGTGTTCTTTGCGCCCGATTGCTTGACGCCGCCGCTCAGCGTCAGGGCTGGAGCACCAGCGTTGAAGTGGTCGATGCCGCGCATCCTGAACGTGAATTGTCGGCGGCCACGATTGCCGCGGCCGAGTGGGTGTTGCTGGTCGCCACTGGCACGGTAGACATGACTCGATTCGTCGGCAAACGCGTGTTCCAGATTGCCCCGGCGCAAGCGCTGCAAGATGTCGAAGCGGTGCTGCGTCGCGGTGCTGAAGAAGCTCAGGTTTACGTCGCTACAGAAGCCGCGCCAGTTGCGGTGGCACAGAACGCTCCGCGTCTGGTCGCGGTCACCGCATGCCCGACCGGTGTTGCTCACACCTTCATGGCCGCCGAAGCTTTGCAGCAAGCGGCCAAGCGTCTGGGCTATGAGTTGCAAGTCGAAACCCAAGGCTCGGTCGGTGCGCGCACTCCGTTGAGTGCGACGGCCATTGCCGAGGCTGACGTGGTGTTGCTGGCGGCGGATATCGACGTCGCCACCGAGCGTTTCGCCGGCAAGAAAATCTACCGCTGCGGCACCGGCATCGCCCTCAAACAGTCCGAAGCCACGCTGAAAAAAGCCTTGGCCGAAGGCGTGCAGGAAAGCGCTGCGAGCGACGGCAAGGCTCTGGTCAAACAAGAGAAAACCGGCGTCTACAAACACCTGCTGACCGGCGTGTCCTACATGCTGCCGATGGTCGTGGCGGGCGGTCTGATGATCGCGTTGTCGTTCGTGTTCGGCATCACCGCGTTCAAGGAAGAGGGCACGCTGGCGGCGGCGCTGATGCAGATCGGCGGCGAGACCGCGTTCAAGTTGATGGTGCCGTTACTCGCCGGTTACATCGCCTACTCGATTGCCGACCGTCCGGGCCTGGCGCCGGGGATGATTGGTGGCTTGCTCGCGAGCACGCTGGGCGCCGGATTCATCGGCGGCATCGTTGCCGGTTTTATCGCCGGTTATGCCGCGAAAGCGATCAGTCGTTATGTGTCGTTGCCGCAAAGTCTCGAAGCGTTGAAACCGATCCTGATCGTCCCGTTGTTCGCCAGCCTGTTTACCGGGCTGGTGATGATTTACGTGGTCGGCAAACCAGTCGCCGGGATGCTCGCGGCGCTCACGCATTTCCTCGACAGCATGGGCACCACCAACGCGATTCTGCTCGGGGTGCTGCTTGGCGGCATGATGTGCGTCGACCTTGGCGGGCCGATCAACAAGGCCGCGTATGCGTTCTCGGTAGGGCTGCTGGCCTCGCAGAGTTACGCGCCGATGGCCGCGACCATGGCCGCCGGCATGGTGCCGCCAATCGGACTCGGTATCGCTACGTTCATCGCGCGGCGCAAGTTCGCGCAGAGCGAGCGCGAGGCAGGTAAAGCGGCGTTTGTGCTGGGGCTGTGTTTTATCTCCGAAGGCGCGATTCCGTTTGCCGCGAAAGATCCGCTGCGGGTGATCCCTGCGAGCATTGCCGGCGGCGCGTTGACCGGGGCGCTGTCGATGTACTTCGGCTGCAAACTGATGGCGCCGCACGGTGGGCTGTTTGTATTGGCGATTCCGAATGCGATCAACCATGCGTTGCTGTATCTGCTGGCGATTGTTGCGGGGAGTTTGCTGACTGCGGTGGTGTATGCGGTGGTGAAACGGCCGGAAGCTGTCGAGTTGGCTCTGGAGCCTGCCAAGGCCTGAGGTGTCATCCGCGTTTCATGATCGCGTGCTTTAGTTCTCCTTTTGTCAGGGAGAACACCATGAGCGATTTCAATCTCGGCCGCCGACGTGTGATGCAAGCCGTCGGTGCCGGGCTGCTCATGCCGGGGCTGGCGCCGGCGGTGATTGCATCGGTCAAGGACCGCCCGCAACTCACCGACGGCGTGCAGTCCGGCGACCTGCTCGGCGATCGCGCGATGATCTGGAGCCGCAGCGACCGCCCCGCGCGCATGGTTGTCGAATGGGACACGCGCAGCCAGTTCGGCAACCCCCGGCGCATTGTCTCGCCACTCGCCGATGCCCGCACTGACTTCACCGCCCGCGTCGAGCTCACCGGTTTACCCGCCGATCAGGCGATTTTCTATCGCGTGTATTTCGAAGATGCGCAAACAGGCGTTGCCAGCGAACCATGGTTCGGCCACCTGCGCAGCGTGCCGACGATCAAGCGCGATATCCGCTTCGTCTGGAGCGGCGACACCGTCGGCCAGGGTTTCGGCATCAACCCGGACATCGGCGGCATGCGCATCTACGAAGCCATGCGTTTGCGGCTGCCGGACTTCTTTATCCACAGCGGCGACACCATCTACGCCGACGGCCCGGTGCCGGCTCAGTTAGTCACCGAAGGTGGTCGCGTGTGGCGCAACATCACCAGCGAAGCCAAGAGCAAAGTCGCGGAAACCCTCGACGACTATCGCGGCAACTACCGCTACAACCTGATGGACGAAAACATCCGCCGCTTCAACGCCGAAGTGCCGCAGATCTGGCAGTGGGACGATCATGAAGTGGTCAACAATTGGTCGCCAGGCAAGCAGCTCGATGAGCGTTATCGCGAGAAAGATATCCAAAAACTGGTGGGGCGTGCGCGTCAGGCCTGGCTCGAATATTCGCCGATGCGTTTGCAGGCTGCCAATGGCGGCGGGCGGATTTATCGCAAGCTGAGCTACGGGCCGCTGCTCGATGTGTTCGTGCTGGATATGCGCAGTTATCGCGAAGCGAATGATGACAATCTCGGCGCGGCGAAACCGTTCCTCGGGCGTGAGCAACTGGACTGGTTGAAGCAGGGGCTCAAGGGTTCCAAGGCGCAGTGGAAAGTCATCGCGGCTGACATGCCGATCGGCCTCGGCGTGCCGGATGGAGAAGTCAGCCCGGGTGTCGCGCGCTGGGAAGCGGTGGCCAACGGCGACCCCGGTCCGGCGCAGGGGCGTGAGCTGGAAATCGCTGAACTGCTGGGATTTCTGCGCGCGCAGCAGGTGCGCAATTTCGTATTTTTGACGGCAGACGTGCATTACTGCGCGGCGCACCACTATCACCCGGAGCGGGCGGCGTTCCAGGATTTCGAGCCGTTCTGGGAGTTTGTCGCGGGGCCGTTGAATGCCGGGAGTTTCGGGCCTAATCCGCTGGATAAGACGTTTGGGCCCGAGGTGGTGTTCGAGAAGGCGCCGTCGGTGCAGAACATGTCGCCGTTTGCCGGGTTTCAGTTTTTTGGCGAGGTGAACATTGAGGGTGTGAGCGGGGAGATGAGTGTGGTGTTGCGGGATCTGGATGGGGTGGCTGTGTTTGAGCAGAAATTGCAGCCGGTTTGATCTGGTTGAAGATCAAAAGCTAAAAGCCCCTCACCCCAGCCCTCTCCCGGAGGGAGAGGGAGCTTACCGAGGTGTCTGGCGTTATACATCGACCTGAAAAACTGAGTTGATTATGGATTCCGCACGAGGCCTTCAGGTCGATGTATTTCTGCAGCATCCCACGGTCGGTCCCCTCTACCTCTGGGCGGTCCGACGTTTCGGGAGGGCTAGGGTGAGGGCAGCCTTTGGATCATGGCTGCGATCTGCGCAGCGCCGCAATCCGCATAATCTGCTCCAACACATCCCCCATCTGCCCAATCGCCTCAAGATTGCTGAACCGCACCACCTCAATTCCCAGCCCCTGAAGAAAAAGCGTACGCCGTCGATCATGAATAACCCCTGCTGTCTCGAAGTGCTGACCGCCATCCAGCTCAACAGCCAGTTTCAATTCAACACAGTAAAAATCCAGCACGTACGGCGGACAGGGAAACTGCCGTCGAAACTTCAGATCGTCGAGTTGTCGTGAGCGCAGTTTTTGCGAGAGCAGGTGTTCGCAGTCGGTTTGGTTGATGCGCAGTTGGCGGGCGAATTGGGCGAGGGTGGGGCGGGGTGGCATGCTTCACGGTCCTTGTGAAGGTGGGTTGAGATTTCACTCTAGACCAGTTCCCCTCACCCCAGCCCTCTCCCGGGGGAGAGGGAGCTGACCGAAGTGTCTCAGGTTGTGTATCGACCTGAAATACCGAGTTGAATATGGAATCCACAAAGCAACATCAAGACGATTTCGGATTCAGTTCAGATCTTTCACGTCGGCGTAGTCCCGCAGCATCCCCCAATCAGTCCCCTCTCCCCCCGGGAGAGGGCTAGGGTGAGGGTAAATTCCGAAACAGGATCACCATCCCAAGTCCTCAGCAGATCCGCTTCAACATCAGTAGACGTCGCGGCGATAGCGGCCTTGTTCGATGAGGCGTTGTACTTCGGCAGAGCCGAGGATGTCATTCAGCACTTGGTCAACACCCGAAGCCATCCCTTGCAGACTCCCGCAGATATAAATAACCGCGCCATCCGCCAACCACTTCTTCAACTCCTCAGCCGACTCGCGCAAGCGATCCTGCACATAAATCTTCTCCACCTGATCCCGCGAAAACGCCAGATCCAGCCGCTCCAGATCGCCATTGATCAGCCACTCTTCCAGCTCCGCTCGGCAGAGGAAGTCCTGCGCCCGATTACGCTCACCGAACAGTAACCAGTGCCGCTGTTGGCCATCGGCTATCCGGGCCTTGAGCAAGCTGCGCAGCCCTGCCAGACCCGTGCCGTTGCCCAGCAAAATCATCGGCAGCGGTTCGTTCGGCAGATGGAATCCGCTGTTGCGCCGTACGCGCAGGCTGATGCTGCCGCCCACCGGCGCATGCTCGGTCAACCAGCCGGAACAGATGCCGAGGTTGCCGTCGGCATGCTGTTCCTGACGCACGATCAATTCGAGGACGCCGTCGGCGGCGATCGAGGCGATCGAGTATTCGCGCATCGTCAGCGGGACCATCGCATCGACCAACGACTGGGCATGCAGCCCGACAAGGTGCGCGCGGTGTTCGGGCAACTGGCGGGTGGCGAGGGCGACTTCCAGCGGTTCTTCGAGGCCGTTGAGCTTGACCAGGGTTTCGCCGCGAATGCCCAGGCCATCGAGGAAATGCTCGACGATCCACGGGCAATTGCGTGGCAACACTTCCACCAGATCACCGGCCAGCCAACTGCTGGTGCTCGGCGCGCTCAAGCCCAGCAGATAGACCGGCGCACCGCTGCTGTCAGGGTTCATCAAGTCGCGACGCACCAGCGTCCAGTTGTCGTAGCTCGGTGCTTGCCAGGTGTCGACCGGTGCTTGCCCGGTGAGAAGGGCGAGTTGGGTTTGCCAGTGACGCAGGGCATACGGATCACCGCTGTCGACCTCGACCGGGGCGAATAAGGTCTTGCCGCCGTGTTCGCCGAGCCATTGATGCAGGCGTCGGGCGAAGCCGCAGAAGTTTTCATACTGACGATCGCCGAGGCCAAGTACTGCGTAATTCAGGCTGTCGAAGGTCGAGGCCTTGCTCAGCACTTTGCGCTCAAAACCACGAGCGCTGTCCGGCGCATCGCCGTCGCCGAAGGTGCTGACTACGAACAGCGCGTTGCTCGAATCACGCAGATCCTGTTCGCTGACATTCGCCAGTGGCTGCACCTTCACCGGCAACCCGGCCGCCTGCAATTGACCGGCGGTCTGCCACGCCAGTTGTTCGGCAAAACCGCTCTGACTGGCGAAACCGATCAGCCATGCAGGCGCATCGCCGGTCGATTGATCGAAGCCTTTGCGCGCGTCTTTGACCTGCTTTTTCTTGCGCCGACGATCCAGATACAGCAGCCAGCCAGTGATGAAAAACAGCGGCATGCACACGGCGGCGAGGGTAATGATGATGCGGCCGACCAGGCCGAAATAGCTGCCGACGTGCAGCGCATAAATGCTGGTCAACAGCTGCGCCTTGAAGCTCTTGTCGGCGTAACGATCCACGCGTTTGACCACGCCGGTGGCCGGGTCGAGAGTGATCTGATTCAGCGCGCGATCATGCGGCGAGCTGTCGAGCAGGTAGAACACGGTCGCCGGTTGCCCGGCCACGGCTGGCATGCGGATGTTGTAGGCCGACAGGCCCGGGCCAGCAGTGCTGTAGATGCTGCTCCACATCGCTGCGTAATCGGCGGTCGGCGCCGGGCCTTCAGGTCCCGGGCCGCGACCACCGCGTACGCGCTCGTTTTGCGGCGCATCGGAAAGCAATTTGGTCAGGCCTTTGTTGTACCACTCGTACGACCAGGACAACCCGGTCAACGCCAGCAGCAGATACACCAGCAGGCACCAGGTACCGGCCACCGAGTGCAGGTCCCAGTTGAAGTTGCGGCCTTTTTTCTTCCAGTCCAGCGTCAGCCACACGCGCCAGCTGTTCCACTGACGCGGCCAGCGCAGGTACAGACCGGACAGGCAGAAGAACAGCAGAATCAGCGTACAGGCGCCGGTGATGTTGCGTCCGGTATCACCCATGGCGAGGAAGCGGTGCAGCTGCAGCATCAGGCCGAAGAAATCCTGGCCGACCGCGTCACCCTTGAACTCGGCGGTGTACGGATCGAAGTAGCGCATCTCGCCACGACGTTCCCCCTTGGGCGGGGTGAAGAATACTTTCGCCGCGTTGCCGCTGTCGGTTTCGACCCAGAGCATCGCGACTTTTTTGCCGGAAGCTGCTTCGATGTGCTCCACCAGCTCAACCGGTGGCAGCACGCCGGCGACCTGCTTCTCGACCTGCAGCACCGAGGGATTCAATGCGCGCAGGATTTCATCCTGAAACGAATAGGCAGCGCCGGTGATGCCCATCAGGGCCAGCACCAGTCCGGCAGTGATGCCAAAAAACCAGTGCAACTGGAACAGGGTTTTCTTCAACACGTCGCTTGCCTTGTTCGTCGAAAGTTGTTTTCACGGCGCGCATTATGCCGTGGGTTGGCGAGAAGCTTATTGATTACGCACAAAAGCCCCGTTCAATTGAATGAACGGGGCCTGCTTGTGTAGGAGCTGCCGAAGGCTGCGATCTTTTGATTTTTGTTTTCAACATCAAAAGCAAGATCAAAAGATCGCAGCCTGCGGCAGCTCCTACAGTTTTCGTTAGAAGTGGAAGTTGGTGCTCAACAGTGCCGTACGGCCCGCCGCCTGGTTGGCGAAGTGGGTCGAGAAGGCTTTGTCGTAATAGTTTTCGTTGGTCAGGTTCTGCACGTTGAGTTGCAGATCGACGTTTTTGGTCAGCTTGTACGCGGCCATCGCGTCGTAGCGAACATACGAATCAACCATCGTGGTGTTGGCCACACTGCCGAACACGTCATCCACATAGAACGCACCGCCACCGATGGTCAGCTTCGGCGTGACCTGGTAAGTGGTCCACAGGCTGGCGCTGTTTTTCGGGGTGTTTGGCAGTTGGTTGCCGTTGTTGGCTTTGTTGGCCGGCAGGTCACCACCATCCACTTGCTCGCTGTCCATGTAGGCGTAACCGGCGAACACCTGCCACTTGTCAGTGATCTTGCCGCTGGCCGACAGTTCGACACCTTGCACGCGGGTCTTGCCGGCGTTCTCGTAGGACGTGGTATCGACTTGCACGCGCGCGTTTTCTTTCTCGGTGCGGAAGATGTCAGCGGTCAGCGACAGGCGATCATTGAGCAGATCCCACTTGGTGCCGATTTCGTAGTTTTTGGTGGTTTCCGGCTCCATGTCGCTCTTGAGCAGGTTGCCACTACGATCCGGCGTGCCGCCCAGCGGGTTGCCTTCCTGACCTTCGCCGAGGGTATTGCCCGGTGGCGTCGCGGAAGTGGCGTAAGAGGCATAGATGCTGCCGTTTTCTGCCGGCTTGTAAACCACGCCGAACTGACCGGTGACGAACTCGCTGGTGTCCGCGCCTTTGGACGTGGTGCGGCCAGCGCCGTTGTAAGTCTTGTAGCCGGTTTCGAAGTGGTCGTAACGCAGACCCATGTTCACCAGCCATTGCTCGGACAGTTCCAGGGTGTTGAACGCATACAGCGCGTAAGTATCGGACTGGGTGTCGGTGCCAGCGTAGTTGCGCGAAATCGCGCCATTCCACGGATCGTTCGGGTTCGGGTTCGACAGCGAGGTGCAGTTGTAGCCGCTGGATGCGCCGATCAATCCCGGGTTGCAATTGGTGGTCACAGCGCTGGTGCGTGGCGTGGTGTCAGTGTTGACGTTGTACGAGGACTTCTGACTTTCCTCACGGGTGTATTCGACACCGGTGGAGAAGCTGTTCTTGAAGCCGGCGACGTAGAAGTTGCCGAACAGGTCAGTCTGATTGGTGGTGGTCTCGGTGTTGCTCACCCGAGTATTCGCCCGCCGCCAGACGCTGCCGTTGTTGACGTTGCCTTTGCTGTCGTCCGGCTGCGTGAGGATGTAATCCTGCATGCTGGTGCCGTGGCGCAGGGTGTTCTTGATCGTCAGCGAGTCGCTCAGATCATGCTCGATGGCAAAGGTCGCGGTGTCGGTGCGACCCTTGCGGAAGTCGCGACCCAGACCATAGAAATTGTCGTGATCGCCACCGGCATTCGGCTTGTCCGGGTTGGACTTGGTGCGTGCCGCCGAGCCAGCCGCTGGAATGCTGTAAGGGATACCCGAATCCGGGGTGTCGTTGCTTTCGAGGTGGTAGTAATCGAGGTTGACGCGGGTGTCGGTGCCGAGGCCGAACGCCAGGGACGGCGCAATGCCCCAACGGTCGTAATCGACCTTGTCACGACCGGCGACGTTGCTCTCGTGGCTCATCAGGTTCAGACGGCCGGCAGCGCTGTCGCTGAACTGATAGTTGCCGTCCATGGTGTAACGCTGGGTCTGGTCGGAACCCCAGGTGAAACCACCGTCGAACGAGTTGCCCAGGTGGGCTTTTTTGCTCACCAGGTTGATGCTGCCGCCAGCCGCGCCGCGACCGCCGATGGCGGAGTTCGGGCCTTTGCTGACTTCGATGTTTTCCACAGCGAAGATCTCGCGGCTCTGCGAACCGGTGTCACGCACGCCATCGAGGTAGGTGTCGCCCTGAGCGTCGAAACCACGAATGAACGGACGGTCGCCCTGTGGATTGCCGCCTTCACCGGCGCCGAAGGTAATGCCCGGCACGGTGCGCAGCGCGTCCTGCATGTTCAGGGCGCCGGTGTCTTTCAAGACTTGTTGCGGAATCACGGTAACCGAGCGCGGCGTGTCGATCAGCGGAGCGGTGTACTTGGGCGAGGAGGCTTTTTCGACCTGGTAGGACGTCGCGTCCTGGGCTTCGCCGGTGATGGCGGTGGCGTCCAGGGCGATGGCATTGCCGGAGGCTTTGCTGTCGGTCTTTTCGGCGGCGAACACCATGTGGCCTGCGGAGCCGGCAGTGATAGCAACACCGATTGCAGAGGCGAGCAGACGTGGTGAACTGACCGGTAATTGTGCTTGTAGACGTGCCATTTTTATTCCCCTCCCCAAGGATTTGAGGCGGCGGAATATAGGTCAAACAAGTATCTGTATCAATTGCGAAATATTGTTATTCGCGACAAATTTACATTCTTTACAATTTAACCTTACGGTTTTTGCCGGTTCATCCGTCTGCCGGGTTTTACACAGACAATAAGAATCAATACCATTGCCGCTCTTTTGCCATCAGGGGTCATCGCCATGCTGCTGCACATTCCCGGTCTGTTCGAAAAAGACGAAGTGCAGCGTATCCGCGAGGCTCTGCAGCAAGCCGACTGGGCCGATGGCAAGATCACCGCCGGCTATCAATCGGCCAAGGCCAAGCACAATCTGCAACTGCCTGAAGGCCACCCGCTGGCCAAGGAAATCGGTGCGGCGATGCTTGAACGTCTGTGGAAAAATCCGCTGTTCATGTCCGCCGCACTGCCGCACAAAGTATTCCCGCCGTTACTCAACTGCTACACGGCGGGCGGTAGTTTCGATTTTCATATCGACAATGCGGTGCGCCAGCCCAAGGGCAGCCCCGAGCGCGTGCGCACCGATCTGTCGGCCACGCTGTTCTTCAGCGAGCCTGAGGATTACGACGGCGGTGAGCTGGAGATTCAGGACACTTTCGGCACTCGACAGGTGAAACTGCCCGCCGGTGACATGGTGTTGTACCCCGGCACCAGCCTGCACAAGGTCAACGCCGTCACCCGTGGCGCGCGGTTTGCCTCGTTCTTCTGGACGCAAAGTCTGGTGCGCGAGGACAGCCAGCGGGCCTTGCTGTTCGAGATGGATGGGGCAATCCAGCAACTGACGCAGGACATGCCAGATCATCCGTCACTGATCCGCCTTACCGGCACTTATCACAACTTGTTGCGCCGCTGGGTCGAGGTATGAGTTTTCAACTGCGCCGCGAGGAAATCCTCGACGGCGAACAGCTCAAAGCCATGCTCGAAGAAAGCCCGGCACGTGCGGCACAGGCGATTTTGATCGCCTCCACAGAAGGTGTGCTGGATGCTCAGGCGCTGCTAGGGCAGATCCTGCTGGACGGGCAAGGCATCGCGCAGGATCAACCGCTGGCCGTGCGTTGGTTCGAGATTGCCGCCAAGCGTGGGCACTTGATGGCGCGCAACATGCTCGGTCGTTGCCATGAGCAGGGCTGGGGTTGCGTCTCTGATGCTTCAATAGCTGCAAGGCATTATCGTCAAGCTGCTGAAGCGGGACTGGATTGGGCGATGTATAACTATGCCAATCTCTTGGCCACTGGTCGTGGAGTGATCAAGGATCAAGTGCAAGCCTTGACTCTCTATCGCCGCGCAGCTGAACTCGGCCATGCCAAATCGATGAACCTCTTGGGGCGGTATCTGGAAGAGGGTCTGGGCTGTTCGGTCGATTCCATAGCTGCGCACGACTGGTATCGCCGTTCCGCTGAAGCAGGGGATTTTCGTGGCCAGTTCAGCTACGCCAGTATCCTGATTGACCAGAAAAGGATCGAGGAGAGTCTGGCATGGTATCGCCGCGCGATGCTTGGCGGAAATCTTGCGTTTCTGAAGGTTGCGACTCAGGCATTGATGAGCGCGACGGACCCTCGTGTTCAGGCATTGGCCGAGGAATATCAACAAAGGTCGAAGTTGTTAAGCAACTCTTTGAACGTTCCTGTTGCATAGTCTCAGCTTGACTGTAAATGCGTTTAAGTCTGATTTTCTACGGTCTGCAGTATTAATTCGCTATTTTTGATTGAACTAATACATTTGGATTTAGGTTGGTGATTTGAGGTTTGTGTTTTCTCGGATAGTCTTTGTTCGAGACTAAAGGTTGTTCTGGTCTTTATTCTTTTCGGTTTTATTTTTTGACTAATTAATGGAGTAGTTATGTCTAATGGTTTTTTGTGGGGGGGATGCGTTAAATAATGCAACGCCCGAAGAAGTAACAAAGTTCGCCGCTGCAGCCCCTAGGCTGTTTACTCAAGGTTCTGTCGGAACACTTGATGGATCCACTCGTGACTCGGGGTTGTTGCTGACTAAAAAACAAGTAATTGATCTGCGCAAATATGAGGCCGCCGGTCTGGCGTTGCCCTATACCCTGGAGGATGTCAGGGACTATCTACGCTTTGGTGCAGGTCAGGATGGTGGCCCAGGACTGAGCCCTGCCGACTTTCTGGCTACTTTTTTGAATACCCGAAATCATGCCAGGCGCTGGTCGCCACTGCGCGAGCGGATCATGATGACGGGGCGTGGTCTTAAGGAGTTTGCCAGTAGCATGGTGAACTATGGCGCTTCGATGAAAGAGGTCTATAGCGAAGTAAAAGCCTCGGGACTCTTGGAAAAGCATAATGTTAGGACGCTGGAGCAGTTGAAACAACTGCAGCTTGAACTGGGTGATAAATTTCCGGGTATTGAACTGGAAGAGGATACCATCAGTACACTCGATTATTACTTGAGGCGTATTTTTGAAAAAATTGATTTCAATCTACAAGAGGTGGGTAGTATCAAGAAAGACCTTGATATGTTTGGCTATGATCTGCGCGAACACATCTTGCCAGGTATAAAGCTGAGAGTCGGTCTGATCGAAAATAGTTCTTTGGCGGAAGACGTTAAACAGCTGAAAGCGGTGATCGATGAGCGTGCAAAAGAAATCGATATCAAAAATACTGAGTACAAGGCCGCTGTTCAAGAAGCCCTGAAAGCTGCTGCGGGAATGAATATTGTCGGGCTGGCGATGGCCATTTATATGGGGGTGGAGGCGGAAAACATTCGCGCCCGGCGCAACGAGCTATACGCCGAACAAGAAAAGGACATTCTGATTCTTACAAACAAGAACCAGACCCTGGGATCGCTGGCGCGGGTCAAGCATGATCTGCAAAGTCTGATGATTGTCGCAATCGACGCCGATGTAGCCACGCAAAATCTGATGTATGTCTGGAGCGTTCTGCATCGGAGCATCATGAACTCTACTGGCGCGGTTGGCCGTATCGAGGACGCATTGGGTCTCAGAATTTTCATGTCTGAATTCGCAGAAGTCGTTGATCCATGGGTGCAGATCAAAACGGATTCGGACCAGTTGATTGAGGTGTTCAAAGAGGCGGACGAAGAATACGAGCGTAATTACGGAAACACATCGCGTTCGATGGCGTTCACTGCATCGTTTCAACACACTTACCCGGAACTCGACTTGGTTGCGCTCAGGGATAGTCATTCACAGATGAGCGAGCATCGCACGCAGGCGCAAGTATGGCGGGTAAAGCTGGATTACCTCCCCGATCTGTTTGATCGCTTCAATCGACTTGTCCAAGGCGTCGGTCAAGGCGCCATTGGACTGCAAACTGCAGCCTTTGAAAGCAGTGATCAATTAGACACTGGCCTGCGACGTCTGGACAGGCTCGAGAAGATGTTCGAAGAGGAAAACGACGCTCAGGAGATCGAAGAGATCAACACTCAACGCCAACGGCTATTGAACGACGTTGCAGACGCGATTGGCCTGCAAGCCACTCAAGTACGCAAGTGCCTGAAAGAAATCAGCGATACGTTCGACATGCGCTTAACGCGGGGTTACATCACCGAATTTGAACGTGATGAAGTGCTGGCAAAAGCGGAAGTCGTCGTCTTGAAAGGAAAATTGGAAATCCTTAAGGAAGAGCGCAAGCTTGTTATCGACGCTATCGAGACTTTGGAAAAGAAAGGTATTGAGGAGCTTGGCAAAGATATCGCATTGACGGTCGATAAGGTGATAGCACTGGGCCTGACACCGCCGCAAGTCGCGGTGGTGATGTTAGCTATCGATCAGCTCAAAAAGACCATTGGTAATATCGGCGAAGGCATTCGTTTTCTGGATATGGTTCGGGAAAGCGACAAGCTGCAAGGCAAAATCGCGGCACTCGACAACGAAATCAATCTTCAAGACGGTGTGGTCAGTGCCTCGGCCGGCAAGATCAGATACCTGCAAGCTCTTCACTCGATTGAAGAACAACGCAAAATCCACGTAGCGAGTTACAGTCCGGCGATTAGCGCTTTTGAACTTTTCCAGACCGCTACCGACAAGAGTTCCTTCACCGATGATGACGTTCGCAGCGCCACGTTCAAGGCGCAAGCGAAATTGTTCATTGCATTCCTTACTCCTGTTTCGGTCCCTAACCGCTAGGTTGGGCTGAGCACTCCATCGATCCGTGTTAATCGAGGTGCAATGGCATATCGGTTAACACGGTTAGCCAAACGAGAGCTGGTCGTTGGCCATTGATGGTTTACCATGTTTGAGGAAACACAGATGCTTGAGTATTTATTGGCAGAAAAGAATTTTGCCACCTTGAAGCAATACGTTGATTTTTTGAATGAGCTGCCCGCTGCGTTGATGGAAATCAATCGATTCTCCGATGCCATCGCCCGAACCGGGCACACCATGTTGCCGCCACCCAATGCTCAGGCATTGAGCCAGGTGGCGTCCGCCAACGAACTATGCTGGCGGGCGATCGGCATCACCGTGCCTTTGTTGGGCAATACATCCGCCCGGATATTGCACGACGTGAGCAGTTTCATCAGCGAGTTTGAAGCTGTTGTCTCCGTCACGCAGAATCGACGATTGCCCATTTCCGTGATTGATCCACAACAGTTCACTGTCGTGAGATCCGCCGATTGGGGAAGTGCCCCTCGTGCAGATGTGATTGATATTCTGCGCGAACTCGATGCTCGGTTGGGTTCTTGCCAACGTGCTGTGTCGGATTTCAAATCGCAAGTGACAAGTCTCGCTGAATCGATCCATGGCATTTTTGTTCGCTTTATCGAATCGCTGACGATGCCACTGTGCAGTTGCGACGGCCCAACCCCTAAGATCGAAGTCTATTACGGTTTGGGTCGAATCGGTCTACCGGGTATGGGCTATGATCCAGGCCAACCGTATTCGGAAGAGCGACGACAGGCGATGGCCAGAGAGCATGTCAGGCGGTTGTTCGATCTTCGTCGGCGTGCCGGTGTGGCAGCAAGCAATCTCGGCGATTTCTGTTATCGATGGGTATACATGCTGGATGAAGCGAAACGAACTTTGCGAACTCACCATCCCCATCAGACGATGGCTCGTGCCAAGGCTTCGCTGCCGCTGGTCATTGGCTCGCTTGATGAAATCAAAGGCATGTCCGAACAATTGGTTCAAATGGCAAAGACGCTCTAAAAAAAAGCCCATGACACGTCATGGGCTTTTTGCATTACCGGTTCAAGAGTTACACGTAGTAGGACTTCAGCGGCGGAAAGCCATTGAACTCAACCGCGCTGTAACTGGTGGTGTAAGCGCCGGTCGACAACCAGTACATACGATCACCGATCGCCAGGTTCAGCGGCAGACCGTACTTGTAGTTCTCGTACATGATGTCGGCGCTGTCGCAGGTCGGGCCGGCGATGACCACTTCTTCCATCTCGCCTTTCTTCTCGGTCCAGATCGGGAACTTGATCGCTTCATCCATGGTTTCGATCAGGCCGGAGAACTTGCCCACATCCGTGTACACCCAACGCTCTACCGCGGTGCGCGATTTACGTGCGACCAATACCACTTCACTGACCAGAATACCGGCGTTGGCAATCAGCGAACGGCCCGGCTCCAGAATGATTTCCGGCAGATCATCACCGAAGTCTTCTTTGAGGAAGCGGATGATTTCTTCAGCGTAGGTTTCCAGGCTGTTGGTGCGGGTGATGTAGTTGGCCGGGAAGCCACCGCCCATGTTGATCAGCTTGAGCACGATGCCGTCTTCTTCTTTCAGGCGTTCGAAGATCACTTTGACCTTGGCAATCGCCGCGTCCCAGACGCTGATGTCACGCTGTTGCGAACCGACGTGGAACGAGATGCCGTAAGGCACCAGACCGAGGTCGCGGGCGAGGATCAGCAGGTCCATGGCCATGTCGGTCTGGCAGCCGAATTTGCGCGACAGTGGCCAGTCAGCAGTGGTCGAGCCTTCGGTCAGGATGCGCACATAGACTTTCGAACCCGGCGCAGCCTTGGCGATGTTGCGCAGGTCGGCTTCGGAGTCGGTGGAGAACAGGCGCACGCCCTTATCGTAAAAGTAGCGGATGTCCTTGGATTTCTTGATCGTGTTGCCGTAGCTGATACGGTCGGCGCTGACGCCGCGATCCATCACTTTGTCCAGCTCGTAGATCGAGGCGATGTCGAAGCTCGAGCCTTTGTCTTTGAGCAGGTCGATGATTTCGACAGCCGGGTTGGCCTTGACGGCGTAGTAAACCTTGGCGAATTCGAAACCGGCGCGCAGGTCATCGTAGGCCTGGCTGATCATCGCGGTATCAATCACCACGAACGGGGTTTCTTGCTTGTCGGCGAACGCCTTCATTTTGTCAAAAGTGGCGCGCGCGAAATAATCTTCGACGTTGATCGACATGCTAGGGAGCTCCTACTGGCAAACGTTAGTAATCAATGGGTGCAAATGAACGTCCTCCGTATCCCCACTTTGGTTCGCCTACTTCCCAAGGCATGTCGCCGAAAGCAAAAAGGCCATGGAAGCGGTGCTGCCCCTGGCCTGCTGTCTCGTCGTCAGTACTTGAGCCGGATGGATCGTTTCCAGCATGGACGTTCGGCGCGAACTTTAGGGTGTGAGGGGGCTGAGATCAACTAAAAATGTCGCGTTTCTGCACGCTTCCGTCGTGCGGTCGGCTCATCTACTGATGTAACCGACCTGCATGACAGTGTGATGTTCCCCGGAAGGGGCTTTTTTGAAATAACGTGCAGGGCCTTTGTGGAGAGGGAGCAAGCTCCCTCTCCACAGGGTCAATCAGGCCAATGCAGTCTCGGCGGGAGAGACGATGCTGGTCTTGCCGCCGCGCGACTTGCCGGAGCTCAGGTACTCGGCAATCGACTCCTGCGTCACTTCCCCAAGGAACACCCGGTCGGCGTCCATCACCGGCAGCCACGAGCGGTTGAACTCGTACATCCGCGACAACAGGATGCGCAAATGCTCGTCATACGCCGCCGTGGCGTTGAACTCGCGCAGATACTGCGCGCAGGTGCCGGTCTGACGGTGCAGGTCGCGACGTCGCACATAACCCAGTGCTTTGTTATCACCGTCGGTGACCACGACATAGCGACGGTCATGTTCGTCCATCAATTCCAGCGCATCGGCCACGGGAGTTTCCGGGCTGACCGATGGCGCGTTGTCCGCCGCGTCTTCAGCCTTGACCAACAGCAGACGTTTGAGGGTGCTGTCCTGGCCGACGAAGTTGCTGACGAACTCGTCCGCCGGGTGAGCGAGCAGGGTGTCCGGATGATCGATCTGCAACAGCTTGCCGCCGCGAAAGATCGCGATCTTGTCACCGAGTTTGATCGCTTCGTCGATGTCGTGGCTGACCATGATCACGGTCTTGTTCAGCGCGCGCTGCATCTCGAAGAATTCGTTCTGGATCATCTCGCGGTTGATCGGGTCGACCGCGCCGAACGGTTCGTCCATCAACAACAGCGGTGCATCTGCCGCCAATGCGCGGATCACGCCGATGCGTTGTTGCTGTCCACCGGACAATTCACGCGGGTAACGATGCAGATATTGCTTGGGCTCAAGCTTGATCATGCTCATCAGTTCGCGGGCGCGGTCGTGGCATTTCTGTTTGTCCCAGCCGAGCAGTTTCGGCACCACGACGATGTTTTCTTCGATGGTCATGTTCGGGAACAGGCCGATCTGCTGGATCACATAGCCGATGTTGCGGCGCAGGGTCACAGCGTCGAGGTCGGTGGTGTCTTCGCCATTGATCAGGATCTTGCCCGAGGTCGGTTTGATCAGGCGGTTGATCATTTTCAGTGTGGTGCTTTTGCCGCAACCCGATGGCCCGAGGAACACACAGATTTCGCCTTCATTGACGGTCAGGCTCACCGAGTCCACGGCTTTGACGTCTTTGCCGTTGCTTTGGAAGGTCTTGCTGAGGTTTTGAAGTTCGATCATTTGAGTAGTCCTTTTGGAGTCAACGAGCGTTGCAGCCATTGCAAAACGAGGTCGGCGAAGATCGCCAGCAGACTGACCAGCAGTGCGCCGACAATCAGCATCGACATGTCACTGCGGCTGATCGCAGCGAGGATCAGCACGCCGAGGCCGCCGGCACCGATGGTTGCGGCGATGGTCATCACGCCGATGTTCATCACTACGGCGGTGCGCACGCCGGCAAGAATCACCGGCACCGCGATTGGCAGTTCAACCATGCGCAGACGCTGGCCGAACGTCATGCCGATACCGCGTGCGGCTTCACGAATGCCTGGCTCGACGCCAGTCAATGCGAGGTAGGTGTTGCGCATGATCGGCAGCAGCGAATAAAGGAACACGGCAGTGATCGCCGGCATCGGGCCGAGGCCCTGGCCGAATTTCGAGTAGAACGGCAGTAGCAGGCCGAACAGTGCAATCGATGGCACGGTCAGCAGCACCGTGGCGCTGGCCTGCAACGGGCCGGCGAGGCTCGGGAAGCGCGTCATCAGAATGCCCAGCGGCACACCGAACAGAATCGCGAGGCTGACGGCGATGCCGACCAGGGTGATGTGCTGCCAGGTCAGGTGTATCACCTGCTGCCAGTCGAGGTGGGAAAAGGCGTTCCAGAATTCCATGACTTTTCCTCCCTTAGTTCAGTGGATGTTGGCGCAGGAAATCAGCGGCAACAGCGGATGGACTTTCGTGATCGACGTCGACCCGCGCGTTGAGTTGGCGCATGGTGGCGTCGTCGAACAGTTCGGCCAGCGGCTTGAGTTGCTCGGCCAGTTGCGGGTGCGCGTCCAGATACGCCTGACGCACGACCGGGGCTGCGGTGTAGTCCGGGAAGTAATGCTTGTCGTCTTCCAGCAACTTGAGCTTGAAGGCGTTCAGGCGACCGTCGGTGGTGTAGACCAGACCGGCAAATACCTGACCGTTGCGCAGCGCGGTGTAAACCAGCCCGGCGTCCATCTGACGGATGTTTTTACGCGTCAGGTTCATGTCGTAGAGCTTGACCATGCCGTCCAGACCATCGGAACGGTTGGCGAATTCGGTATCCAGCGCCACCAGATGCTCGGTCTTGGCTTCGTCGCGCAGCACTTTGTTCAGATCGCTGATGCTGTTGATCTGCGGATAGGCGTCGGCGACGTTTTTCGGCAGGGCGAGGGCGTAGGTGTTGCTGAATTTCGACGGAGTGAGCCAGATCAGGCCTTTTTTCGCGTCGAGTTCTTTCACTCGGGCGTAGGACTGTTGGCTGTCGAGTTTCTCGGTCACATGGTTGTAGGCCACCAGCGACACGCCGGTGTATTCCCAGAGCATGTCCAGCTGCCCGCTTTCGTGAGCGCTGCGGGCAAGGTTGCTACCGAGGCCGCCAGTAACTTGCGTGTCGTAGCCTTTGGCGCGCAGGTATTGCGAAGTGATTTCGGCGAGCAGGGTCTGTTCGGTGAACACCCGCGCGCCGATGCGGATTACCGGTTTTTCGGCGGCTTGGGCAAATCCCGCGAACAGCAGGACGCAGCCTAGAATCAGGGTCAATCGTTTCATAAGTATTCCTTTGCCAAGGCTCAAGACGTGCGTAAACCGCGTTCCAGCCACAGACGGCTGGCAAGGGTGACCACACCATCAAGCAGCAAGGCCAGCAGCGCGGTACACGCGGCGCCGAGCAACAGTTGCGGCTGATTGTTCAGGGCGATGCCAGGGAAGATCAGGCTGCCAAGGCTGTTGGCGCCGATCAGGAACGCCAGCGGCGCAGTACCAACGTTGATCGCCAGCGCCACACGCACACCACCGATGATGATCGGCACGGCGTTGGGCAATTCGACTTTCCACAGCACTTGGCGCGGGGTCATGCCGATGCCGACGGCGGCTTCCTTCAACGAACCCTGAACGTTTTTCAGGCCTTCGTAAGTGTTGCGCACGATGGGCAGGAGCGAGGCGAGGAACAGCGCGAAGATCGCCGGACCACTGCCGATGCCGAGAATCCCCAGGGCAATCGCGAGTACGGCCAGCGGTGGCACGGTGTTGCCGATATTGAAGATCTGCATGAAGCGTTCAGCGCGGCCGACCATGCTCGGGCGACTGAGCAAGATACCGGCGGGGATGCCCACGACAAGGGCGGCCAGCATTGAAGCGAGGACGAGAATCAGATGAGCTTGCAGGTAAAACAACAAATCGTCGCGGTAGTGTTCGATCGTGTTGATGCCGATCCAGTGGACCAGCAGGGCCAGGAGCGCGATAACCACCGCACCTCCAATAAGCCCTTTGCCATAGCGGATAGCCACAGGCGGACTCCTTTTTTATAGTCGGCGAACGCCATCCCGTGTGGCATGCCAAACCTTGGCTGCCGGGACATTAACGTTCGCGAGAAGCAGCTCCCTCAGCACCGGCAACAGCGGTCTGAAAGCGAGCCATGAGCGCAGCCTCGTCAGGCTAACTTGCTGATTTTTCAGCCCCTGACGAAATTTCGTAACAGGGGATGGACGTCTCCGTGCTTCAAAAGGTTCCCACCTGCGGCAGCATTTGGCCACCCTTAATATGCTCAACGGTTCGGTTATTGCATCGACATGGGCTATAATCGGCGCCCTTTTTTAGATCACCGCCAGGCGATTTCCCATGACCAGACAGGCCGCCGAAGTCGCGAAACGCCGCACTTTCGCCATTATTTCCCACCCCGATGCCGGTAAGACGACAATCACCGAAAAGCTCCTGTTGATGGGCAAGGCGATTGCGATTGCGGGCACGGTGAAATCGCGTAAATCCGACCGCCATGCGACATCCGACTGGATGGAGATGGAAAAGCAGCGTGGTATTTCCATCACCACGTCGGTCATGCAGTTCCCGTATCGCGACCACATGGTCAACCTGCTCGACACCCCGGGTCACGAAGACTTCTCCGAAGACACCTACCGCACACTGACGGCGGTCGACTCGGCATTGATGGTTCTCGATGGCGGTAAGGGTGTAGAGCCACGCACCATCGCGCTGATGGATGTCTGCCGTCTGCGTGACACGCCGATTGTCAGCTTCATCAACAAACTCGACCGTGACATCCGCGACCCGATCGAACTGCTCGACGAAATCGAAGCCGTCCTCAAGATCAAGGCTGCGCCGATCACCTGGCCGATTGGTTGCTACCGCGACTTCAAGGGTGTCTATCACCTCGCCGACGACTACATCATTGTCTACACCGCCGGCCACGGTCACGAGCGCACTGAAACCAAGATCATCGAAAAACTCGACTCCGACGAGGCACGCGCGCACCTCGGTGACGAGTACGATCGCTTCGTCGATCAGCTGGAACTGGTGCAGGGCGCCTGCCACGAATTCAACCAGCAGGAATTCCTCGACGGTCAACTGACCCCGGTGTTCTTCGGTACGGCACTGGGCAACTTCGGTGTCGATCACGTGCTCGACGCTGTGGTCGATTGGGCACCGCGTCCGCTGGCCCGTGTGGCCAACGAGCGCACGGTTGAGCCGGTCGAAGAGAAGTTCTCGGGCTTCATCTTCAAGATCCAGGCGAACATGGACCCGAAACACCGTGACCGCATCGCGTTCATGCGTATCTGCTCCGGCAAATACGAGAAAGGCATGAAGATGCGCCATGTGCGCACTGGCAAGGACGTGCGCATCGGCGACGCCCTGACCTTCTTCTCCTCCGAACGTGAACAGCTTGAAGAAGCCTTCGCCGGCGACATCATCGGCCTGCACAACCACGGCACGATCCAGATCGGTGACACCTTCACCGAAGGCGAAGCACTTGGCTTCACCGGTATTCCGCACTTTGCGCCGGAACTGTTCCGTCGCGTGCGTCTGCGCGATCCACTGAAATCCAAGCAGCTGCGTCAGGGTCTGCAACAGCTCGCGGAAGAGGGCGCGACTCAGGTGTTCTTCCCGGAACGCAGCAACGACATCATCCTCGGCGCCGTCGGTGTGCTGCAGTTCGATGTGGTCGCCAGCCGCCTGAAAGAGGAATACAAGGTCGAGTGCTCCTACGAGCCGATCACCGTGTACTCCGCGCGCTGGATCGATTGCAGCGACAAGAAGAAGCTTGAGGAATTCTCCAACAAGGCAGTGGAAAACCTGGCAATCGATGGCGGCGGTCACCTGACCTACCTCGCCCCGACGCGGGTTAACCTGGCATTGATGGAAGAGCGCTGGCCGGATGTGAAATTCCGTGCGACGCGTGAGCATCACTAAGCGCTGATGGATGACGCCGCGAAAGCCCGCTGTGAAAACAGTGGGCTTTTTTTTGCGCGTTGATCAAGTATGAGCGCCCATACGGTTCATTCATGCCATGCACTGAACCTGTGGCGAGGGAGCTTGCTCGCGCTGGACTGCGCAGCAGGCCTCGGTTTTTTGGGGCCGCTTTGCGACCCAGCGGGAGCAAGCTCCCTCGCCACAAGGTTGATCAAGGAGGGATCAAATGATCAGTAGGCTTACTCACCTGCTGCGCTTCAACGGCTATTTCAGCACCATGGCCTGGGGGCTCGCGGCGCTGCTGTTCATCAATCGCTTGAGCAGCATGGTCAAGTTGTTCATGGCGCTATACCTGCGTCAGGAACTCGGCCTGGCGATTGAGACAGTTGGCTGGTTGCTGTCGGCGTACGGCGCCGGTTTGCTGGTCGGGTCGATGCTCGGGGGCTGGCTCAGTGATCATGTGCGCACGGCGCGGCTGACGGCTGCGCTGTTTTTCGTTTCGGTGTGGGTCTTGATTCTGCTGGGGCTGGTGACGCAGGTGCCGTTGCTGGCTGTATTACTGTTGCTCAGCGGGACCATTGATGGCGCCATTCGCACATTGCATCAACGGCTGATCATGGAATATTGCGAGGTGGCGCAGCGCTCGCGTGCGCAGGCGTTGAGCCGGGTGGCGCGCAATCTTGGCATGGCTGCCGCCGGGGTGGCGGGCGGGGTGTTGGCGCAGAGCGATTTCCGCTGGGTGTTTTTCGCCAGTGCGGCGATGACGCTGCTGGCGTTGCTGTGGTTTGTCCGCACCACATGGCGGCGGCCGGTGCTGGTTGTCGAGGAGAAAACCGATAGCGGCGTGACTGGCTCAGGTGCGCCTTTGCGCGACAGACCGTTTCTCTGGCTGTTGGCGGCAACCGCCGTGCTCGGCATCGCGTTCGACACGGTTTACAGCACGCTGGGCAACTATCTGCGTGATTACTATCAGTTAAGTACAGAGGCAATTGGCTGGCAGTTCGGGCTCAATGCGCTGCTGGTGATCGCGCTGCAGATTCCGCTGTCGCACTGGGGCGAGCGCTGGGGCTCGCGGCGGCAAATGGTGGCGGGTAGTGTGCTGCTGGCCTGCGGTCTGGGCATGTTGCCGTTCGGTTCCGGGTTGGCGTTCGTCTGCCTGTCGACGGTGATCTGGACCCTGGGCGAGGCGCTGTTCATGCCGCCACTGAATGTGTTGGCGATGCAGTTCGCCCAGCGTGGCAAGAGCGGCCAGTACTTCGGCCTGTTCTTCATGAGCTGGAGTGCCAGCGCGTTGCTGTCTCCGGTGCTCAGTGGTGAGTTGTACGGCAATTTCGGCGGGCACAGCGTATGGCTGGCCAGTACTGCGCTGCTGTTGATGTCGATCCCTTTGACGTGGCAAGCCACCCGCCCGCTTAGCTGATCCGGTTATTGACGTTATTCGAAAGCAATCTGTCCGCCGACGGCATTTCTGCCCCCTCGTCAGCGTCCTAAGTGGTGAGTCCGGCTGATCGGAACTAAATTTCACACAGCGCCAGTCCGGCACGCATGTCTTACCTGAAAATGGATGGAGTCGGCTATGAAAAGCAGGTTGCTACGAATTTTATTGCTGTTGAAAGTGATGGTCATGCTGTCCCTCGGCACCGCGACGGCTTGGGCCGAGTGCGAGGATCATGATTCCCAGGCATTCAACGGACAGGTCGGGCACAGCGGCTTGATGCTCGCCAAGTCCGAATCCGAGCCGGGTGATCAGGGGCAGGGTGGCAGTGCTGACGATGACGATTCGACTACTGATGATCCGGACGAAGGCGACAGCCAGACGTAGATTGCGGGCAAAAGAAAACCCCTTCTTTCCCGATTGATGCGCAATCGAAACAGAAGGGGTTTGCTCAACACGCCAGCTTTGAATTCAACATCATCCCTGTGGGAGCGGGCTTGCCCGCGATTGCGGTGTGTCAGTCGACAAATCAGGTGACTGGCACGACGTCATCGCTGGCAAGCCCGCTCCCACAGGGTTTTGCATTTCCCCCAGATCTGCTTACGCCACGCCGTCGAGGAACTGCTCGGCGTAGTGGCACGCCACCTGCCGGTTATCGAGCAAGCGCAGGGCCGGCTCTTCAGTGCTGCAACGCTCGGTCGCATACGGGCAGCGCTTGTGGAAAGCGCAGCCCGGCGGCGGGTTCAGCGGGTTGGGCAACTCGCCGACGATCTTGATTTTCGGCTTGTTCGGGTCCGGGTGAATGGTCGGAGTTGCCGACAGCAACGCCTGGGTGTACGGATGCAACGGACGCTCGTAGATGTCGTTTTTCGGACCCATTTCCACTGGGCGACCGAGGTACATCACCATCACGTCATCCGCCACGTGTTGCACCACTGCCAGGTTGTGCGAGATGAATACATAAGCGGTGTTGAACTCCTGCTGCAGATCCATGAACAGGTTCAACACCTGTGCCTGAATCGACACGTCGAGTGCAGAAGTCGGTTCGTCCGCCACCAGCACTTTCGGTTGCAGCATCATCGCCCGCGCCAGCGCAATACGCTGGCGCTGACCGCCAGAGAACATGTGCGGATAACGCTGATAGTGCTCGGGACGCAAGCCGACCTGCTTCATCATCGCCTGGACTTTTTCGCGACGTTCAGCGGCCGACAGGTTGGTGTTGATCAGCAGCGGCTCGCCGAGCTGGTCACCGACTTTCTGCCGTGGGTTCAACGAGGCGTACGGGCTCTGGAACACCATCTGCACGTCTTTGCGCAGTTGCTTGCGCTGAGCCTTGTCGGCGCCGGCGACTTCCTGTCCAGCGATTTTCAAAGAGCCGGAGGACGGCTCTTCGATCAGCGTCAGCGCACGCGCCAGTGTGGATTTGCCGCAACCCGACTCGCCTACAACCGCGAGGGTCTTGCCGGCTTCCAGTTCGAACGACACACCGTTGAGGGCGCGTACGGTCGCATGGCCCTTGAACAAGCCGCGGGACACTTCGTAGTGACGGGTCAGGTCGCGGGCGGTAAGTACGACGGCCATTACGCCACCTCCTGGTTCAGCGGGAAGAAGCAGCGGGCGAGGCTGTGGCTTTTCGGGTCAAGGGTCGGACGTTGCGCGCGGCAGCTGTCCTGCACGTATGGGCAGCGCGGCGACAGCAGGCAACCGTGCGGACGGTCATAACGACCGGGAACGATGCCCGGCAACGTCGCCAGACGCTCGGCGCCCTGGCTGTGCTCCGGAATCGCCTTGAGCAGCGCTTCGCTGTACGGGTGTGCCGGGATGTCGAACAGTTGCGGCACCTGACCGACTTCCACCGCTTGACCGGCGTACATCACGCACACGCGCTGGGCGGTTTCGGCCACGACCGCGAGGTCGTGAGTGATCAGCACCAGGCCCATGTTCTGTTCTTTCTGCAACGCCAGCAGCAGATCCATGATCTGCGCCTGAATCGTTACGTCGAGGGCAGTGGTCGGTTCGTCGGCGATCAGCAGTTTCGGTTCGCCAGCGATGGCCATGGCGATTGCCACGCGCTGACTCATGCCGCCGGACAGCTGATGCGGGTAGGCATCCATACGGCTGGCAGCGCCTGGGATTTCGACTTTTTCCAGCAGCTCGATGGCACGTTTGCGCGCTTGCTTGCCGGACATTTTCAGGTGCAGACGCAGCACTTCTTCGATCTGGAAACCGACGGTGTAGCTCGGGTTCAGCGCAGTCATCGGGTCCTGGAAAACCATCGCCAGATCTTTACCGACGATTTGCCGACGCTGACGGTTGCTCAGCTTGAGCATGTTCTTGCCATCGAAATTCAGCGCGTCGGCGGTGACGATCCCCGGATGCTCGATCAGGCCCATCAGCGCCATCATGGTCACGGATTTACCCGAACCGGATTCGCCAACGATTGCCAGCACTTCGCCCTTGTCGACGCTGATGTCTAGGCCATCGACCACCGGCACGGCGGTTTTGTCGCCGAAACGAACGTTGAGATTCTTGATTTCCAACAGTGACATTTGAATCTCCTCAGGCGGCGTTCTTGAGTTTCGGGTCCAGCGCATCGCGCAGGCCGTCGCCCATCAAGTTGATTGCCAGCACGCTGAGCAAAATGGTCAGACCAGGCAGACTTACCACCCACCAGGCGCGTTCGATGTAGTCGCGGGCCGAAGCCAGCATGGTGCCCCATTCAGGGGTTGGCGGTTGTACGCCGAGGCCGAGGAAGCCCAGTGCGGCGGCATCGAGAATTGCCGAGGAGAAACTCAGGGTCGCTTGCACGATCAGCGGCGCCATGCAGTTCGGCAGCACGGTGATGAACATCAGACGTGGCAGGCCGGCACCGGCGAGGCGCGCGGCGGTCACGTAGTCGCGATTCAGTTCGCCCATCACCGCGGCGCGGGTCAGACGCACATACGACGGCAACGAAACCACGGCGATTGCGATCACGGTGTTGATCAGGCCAGGGCCGAGGATGGCGACAATTGCCACAGCCAACAGCAGCGACGGCAGGGCCAGCATGATGTCCATCAGACGCATGATGGTCGGGCCGATCATTTTCGGGAAGAAACCGGCGAACAGACCGAGCAGAATCCCCGGGATCAGCGACATCACTACCGACGACAAGCCGATCAGCAGCGACAGGCGCGAGCCCTGAATCAAGCGCGACAGCAGGTCGCGCCCCAGTTCATCGGTGCCGAGCAGAAATTGCATCTGCCCACCTTCCAGCCAGGCTGGCGGGGTCAGCAGGAAGTCGCGGTATTGCTCGCTCGGGTTATGCGGTGCAACCCATGGAGCGAACAGCGCGCAAAACACGATCAGCAGCATGAACAGCAGGCCGGCGACGGCACCTTTGTTCTTGGAAAACGCTTGCCAGAATTCTTTGTACGGGGACGGATACAGCAGGCTTTGATCGACTGCTACCGATGGAGTTGGTGTGCTCATAGTCATGATCTCAGCGCTGATGACGGATGCGTGGGTTGGCAAAGCCGTAGAGGATATCCACCACGAAGTTGACCAGAATCACCAGGCAGGCGATTAACAGGATGCCGTTTTGCACGACCGGATAGTCCCGCGCGCCGATGGCTTCGATCAGCCATTTGCCGATGCCGGGCCAGGAGAAAATCGTTTCGGTCAGCACCGCACCCGCGAGCAGGGTGCCGACTTGCAGGCCGACCACGGTCAGTACCGGAATCAGCGCGTTACGCAGGCCGTGTACAAACACTACGCGCGAGGGCGACAGGCCTTTGGCCTTGGCAGTGCGGATGTAATCTTCACGCAGCACTTCGAGCATCGATGAACGGGTCATCCGCGCGATCACCGCCAGCGGAATGGTACCGAGCACGATGGCCGGCAGGATCAGGTGATGCAGCGCATCAAGGAACGCGCCCATGTCATCGGCCAACAAGGTGTCGATCAGCATGAAACCGGTGCGCGGCTCAATGTCATACAGCAGATCGATGCGCCCGGACACCGGCGTCCAGCCGAGACTCACCGAGAAGAACATGATGAGAATCAGGCCCCACCAGAAGATCGGCATCGAATACCCCGCGAGGGAAATGCCCATCACCCCGTGGTCGAACAGGGATCCTCGCTTGAGTGCCGCAATCACCCCGGCCAGAAGCCCGAGAATGCCGGCGAACAGCAGGGCGGCCATGGACAGTTCCAGGGTCGCCGGGAAAAGGGAGGTGAACTCGGTCCATACGCTCTCACGAGTACGCAGGGATTCGCCAAGATCGCCTTGGGCCAGTTTGCCGATGTAATCCAGATACTGGGCATACAGTGGTTTGTTCAGACCTAGGCGTTCCATTGCCTGAGCGTGCATTTCGGGGTCGACCCGACGTTCGCCCATCATCACTTCCACGGGGTCGCCCGGAATCATGCGAATCAACGCGAAAGTCAGCAAGGTGATGCCGAAAAACGTGGGGATCAACAACCCCAGTCGGCGGGCAATAAAACTAAACATCTTGTGTGGTACCTCATCAGCCGGTTAGGCGTGCCCGGCTTCCCTGGGGTCAGGGAGGCCGGGAGTTTCTTATCTACTTCACCTGGGTGGTGGCGAAGTTATTAGTGGTGAGAGGACTGATGTGATAGCCCTCTACGTTGTTGCGCATTGCAGTGAACATACGGGTGTGGGCCATGCTGATCCACGGCTGATCCTGGTTAAAGATCGCCTGGGCTTGTTCATACAGCCTGGCGCGCTCGGTCGGATCTACTTTAGCCCGAGCTTCGTCGATCAGCGTCTGGAATTTCTCGCTGCACCAGCGCGCGTAGTTTTCGCCGTTCTTGGCCGCTTCGCAACTGAGCATAGGCGTCAGGAAGTTATCCGGGTCGCCGTTGTCGCCCGCCCATCCGGCCGACACCATGTCGTGCTCGCCAGCCTTGGCGCGCTTGAGCATTTCGCCCCATTCCATCACGCGGATGTCGATCTTGATCCCGACTTTCGCCAAGTCAGCCTGCATCATCTGCGCACCGAGCATCGGGTTCGGGTTGGTCGGACCGCCGCCGTTACGGGTGAACAATGTGAACGTGGTGCCTTCCGGAACCCCGGCTTCCTTGAGCAAGGCGCGAGCCTTGTCCAGATCACGCGGCGGGTTTTTCAGGTCGTGGTTGTAGCCGAGCAGCGTGTCCGGGTACGGGTTGACCGCGACGGTTGCGTTGCCTTTGCCAAACACTGCGTTGACGTAAGCGGCTTTGTCGAAGGCCATGTCGATCGCCTTGCGCACGCGCACGTCGCTCATATATTTGTGCTGGGTGTTCATGGCGATGTACGAAACGGTCATCGCGTTCAGCTCATCAATCTTGAGGTTGCTGTCTTTCTTGATGCTCGGGATGTCATCCGGCTTCGGATACAGCGCGATCTGGCACTCGTTGGCTTTGAGCTTTTGCAAGCGCACGTTGTTATCAATGGCGATGGCCAGGATCAACGCATCGGCCGGCGGCTTGCCACGGAAGTATTCCGGGTTGGCCTTGAAGCGCACCTGCGCATCCTTGGCGTAACGCTGGAAGATGAACGGGCCGGTGCCGACCGGTTTGTTGTTGAGGTCGCCAGTCTTGTTGGCTTTTAGCAACTGGTCAGCGTATTCGGCGGAGTAGATCGCCGTGAACGGCATCGCCACGTCAGCGAGGAACGGCGCTTCGCGGCGGGTCAGGGTGAACTTGACCGTGTTGTCGTCGACTTTTTCGACGTTCTTCAGCAGTTCTTTGAAGCCCATGCTTTCAAAGTACGGGAAGCCCACGCTC
Organism: Pseudomonas sp. P4795; assembly: GCF_048822895.1. Lineage (NCBI taxonomy): Bacteria > Pseudomonadati > Pseudomonadota > Gammaproteobacteria > Pseudomonadales > Pseudomonadaceae > Pseudomonas > Pseudomonas sp. P4795. Next base: position 154,696 of record NZ_JBMFBT010000003.1, read on the forward strand.
GACAGTTTGTGCCACGGGTGATTCGGGTCCAGCTGACGCTGGAAGCTCCAGAGCACGTCGTCGGCGTTCATGTCGCGGGTCGGCTTGAAGTATTCGGTGGTTTGGAACTTGACGCCTTTGCGCAGGTGGAACGTGTAAGTCAGACCGTCTTCGCTGATGTCCCACGAATCTGCCAGCGCCGGGACGATTTCAGTGGTGCCGGGCTTGAAGTCCACCAGTCGATTGAAGATGGTTTCGGCCACCGCATCGGCTGTGACTGCAGTCGTGTACTGGACCATGTCGAAGCCTTCCGGACTGGCTTCGGTGCAGACCACCAAGGGTTTGGCCGAGACGCCGACAGCGACACTCAGCAACGCGGCAGCAATGGCCGCACGTAGGGGAAGCATTTTCATCAAGAACCCTCTGCAATCGGTTGAAGACAAACAGCCGAACGGCCGACTCATCATGAGTCAGCCGTCGGTTGGCGTTTTTACAGAATGTTGAATGGAACGGTGGTCACCAGACGGAACTCGTTGATGCTGCCGTCAGCCTGGTTTTCGCTGGCGCGGTGCGTGGTGTAAGTCGCGCGTACGGTGGTGGCTTTCAGCGGGCCGCTCTGGACGGCGTAGGAAGTACCGATGCCGTATTCGTAGTGATGTTCGCCGTCCATGCTATTCACGTCGTAAGCAGTGCCGGTGTAGTGAGTACCGTCGATGCCCCAGCCGCGAGCGGTGTAAGCGTTGAACTTCAGGCCCGGCACGCCGTATTCGGCCATGTTGATGCCGTAAGCGACCTGGAAGGACTTCTCGTTCGGGCCGTTGAAGTCCGACAGCAGGGAGTTGGCCAGGTAGATGCCGTTGGTTTCGTGCAGGTAGTCGAAGTACTCGTTACCGTTCACTTCCTGATAGGAGAAAGTCAGCGAGTGTGCCTGGTGCGTCAGGCCGAACGACAGCGAGTAGGTGTCGTTGTCGATGTTGCCCATCAGGCGTTTGCCTTCATCGACAGTCTTGTAGTAGTTCAGGCCGGTGGTCAGGCTCAGCACTGAGCTGTCGCCCAGTTCGTGAGTGGCGCCGAAGTAGTACTGGTTCCAGAAGTCTTCAACCTGAGTCGCGTAGAGGCTGGTTTTCAGGCTCTTCAACGGCTGATAGTTCACGCCGGCGGTGTTGACGTGGTCGGTTTCGGCGCCGTTATTGGTGTATTCCGAGCGGAATTTCGACAGGCTCTGTTCGGTACGTGGCGACACGCGGTCGAAGGTGGCCAGGTCGAATGACAGGTTGTCGAACTCTTCACTGTGGATCGCCACACCTTCGAAGCTCGAAGGCAGCGGACGGTTGCCGATCACATCGACGATCGGGCTGCTGAAGTTCATGCGGCCGGCGGTCAGCGTGGTGTTGGAAACGCGCGCCTTGACGTTGGCCAGACCCAGTTTGCTCCACTGATCGACGGCGTCGCCGTTGGAGTGGGCCAGCGTACGGTTGGAACCGCCCTTGATGTCTTCACGGCTGCGATCCAGCGCGATGGCGTTGTAGGCCGCCACTTCGGTGCTGAAACCGACGGTGCCCTGAGTGAAGCCCGAGGTGTAGTTGAGGATGGTGCCCTGAACCCAGTTGATCCGGCGCGAACCGGTCAGGGTTTCACCGTGGCGCTCGTACTTGAAGTTGTCGCCACGCTTTTTCTCTTCGTTGGCGTACCAGTTACGGGTCGAACCCGACAGGCTCTGGCCATCGATGAAGCCTTTGGCTTCCGACTGGGCGCTGGTGCTGGCCAGTTGGGTCGGCACGAAGTCCTGGCTGACGCTCTCGGCATGGGCCCCGGCGGTGATGCTGCTGATGGCCAGGGCCAGTATCGCAGTGCTGCTCAGTTTCATGGGTGAAGCTCCTTTACTTTCTTTTTATACCGGTCTTTTTTTGGTGTCCGGCTATTTGGTTTAGAACTCGTTCACACACCGCAAACGTTTGCAAAAGGCCTGTTGGGCGAAATTCGGCAAAGCGCTTGCGTGAGGGGCTAGACAGGCCCCTCAGGGTTGCGGCTAATCGGTTTTGTGTTTAATCGATGCTCACGCCCGAGAACACGTTGCGGCCGAAGGGGCTGACTTTGAACCCTTCGACTTTTGCGCTCAGCGGCTGGTTGACCGTCGAGTGAGCGACAGGCGTGATCGGCACTTGCTGTTTAAGCAATTGCTGGGCCTGTTTATAGAGCACGCTGCGCTGGTCGCGGTCGGTGACGACCTTGGCCTGTTTGATCAGCTTGTCGTAAGCCGGATCGCACCACATGGAATAGTTGTTGCCGCCAATGGCGTCGCAGCTGTACAGCGTGCCGAGCCAGTTGTCCGGATCACCATTGTCTCCGGTCCAGCCGATCAGGCTGATGTCGTGTTCGCCGTTCTTGGTGCGCTTGATGTACTCGCCCCATTCGTAGCTGACGATCTTCACTTTCAGACCGATTTTGGCCCAGTCAGCCTGGAGCATTTCGGCCATCAGTTTGGCGTTCGGGTTGTACGGACGCTGCACCGGCATCGCCCACAGAGTGATCTCGGTGCCTTCTTTGACGCCGGCAGCCTTGAGCAGCTCTTTGGCTTTTTCTGGGTTGTAGACGGTGTCTTTGATGGTGTCGTCGTAGGACCACTGAGTCGGCGGCATGGCGTTGACCGCCAACTGCCCGGCGCCCTGGTAAACGGCGTTGAGAATCCCTTTTTTATTCACCGCCATGTCCAGCGCCTGACGTACTTCGAGTTGGTCGAAGGGCTTGTGGCGGGTGTTGTAGGCGATGTAACCGAGGTTGAAACCGGGCTTCTCGATCAGTTGCAGGTTCGGGTCATTCTTCAGCGCTGGCACATCGGCCGGGCGTGGATTAACGGTGACCTGGCATTCGTTCTTTTTCAGTTTCTGAACGCGCACTGACGCGTCGGTGTTGATGGAGAAGATCAGATTCTTCAGCTTCACGCGGCTCGGGTCCCAGTACTGCGGGTTGCCGGTGTAGCGGATGTTCGAATCTTTCTGATAGCTCTTGAACACGAACGGCCCAGTGCCGATCGGCTTCTGGTTGATGTCGCTCGGCTTGCCTTCAGCCAGCAGCTCGTCGGCGTATTCGGCAGAAAGAATCGCGGCGAAGCTCATGGAAACGTTCTGAATGAACGCGGCGTCGACGCTGTTGAGCGTCATGACCACGGTCAGCGGCCCGTTTTTTTCGACCTTGGCAATGTTCTTGTTCAGGCTCATCCCGTTGAAATACGGGAATTCGGTTGGATAAGCCTTACGGAATGGCTGCTGCGGATCGAGCATGCGGTTAAACGTGAACAGCACGTCGTCGGCGTTGAAATCGCGGGTCGGCTTGAAGTACGGGGTTGTATGAAATTTCACGCCTTCACGCAGGTGAAAGGTGTATGTCAGTCCATCCTCGGAAATATCCCAACGGGTCGCCAGGCCCGGGACGACATTGGTCGCGCCTTTTTCGAACTCGGCCAGACGGTTGTAGATCGGCTCGGCGGCGTCGTTATCGGTCGCGGCGGTGTATTGCGCGGTATCAAAACCGGCCGGGCTGCCTTCGGAGCAGAACACCAGGCTGTCGCTGGCGGCGAAACTCGTGGACGTGGCGGCCAACAGGCCGGCGCCCAGCAATGCGGAAAAAACCAAGGTATGGCGCATGACGCTCCCTCTTTTTTAGTGTTTTCAATGCGCCGCGATCCCTTCCTAGGGATGTGGTAGCTGCATCGAGCTCAAACCAATACGTACAACAAACCGATCGCTCACAGAGTCACTGGTCAGTACCCGACGGTAGGGGTCGCGGGCCTGGCAGTAAATGCGCAGAGTCCTAAAGACTCGTAGGAAAAGGCAACACGTCCTGAAGCACCTCAGTAAGACTGGGTGGAAAAGGTTGTAGGCAAATTCCTAACTTCTCGGCAGAAAAAAAGCGGCAACGCTGAAAACGTTGCCGCTTTTTTCTTATTTGCTGACGCTGACGCCGTAGAAGGAGTTCAAGCCGAATGGGCTGATCTTGAAGTCCTGCACGTTGGCGCGCATAGGTTGATACACCGTCGAGTGAGCGATAGGTGTCATCGGCACAGCATCCTTGAGGACGTGTTGTGCCTGTTTGTACAGTTCGGTGCGTTTACCCTGATCGGTAGTGCGCTTGGCTTCCTTGACGAGGCCGTCGAACTTCTTGTCGCACCATTTGGAGAAGTTGTTGCCACTCAGCGAGTCGCAACCAAACAGCACGTTGAGCCAGTTGTCCGGATCACCATTGTCACCGCTCCAGCCGATGATCATCGCCTGGTTCTCGCCACCTTTGGAACGCTTGATGTACTCGCCCCATTCGTAGCTGGTGATCTTCACGTTCAGACCGATTTTCTTCCAGTCGGACTGGAGCATTTCGGCCATCAGTTTGGCGTTCGGGTTATACGGACGCTGCACCGGCATCGCCCACAGGACGATTTCGGTACCTTCCTTGACGCCGGCTTCCTTGAGCAGCTCTTTGGCTTTCTCGGGATCGTACTTGGCGTCTTTGATGGTGGTGTCGTAGGACCACTGGGTCGGCGGCATGGCGTTGACGGCCAGTTGGCCGGCGCCCTGGTAAACCGAATCAATGATCTGCGGCTTGTTCACCGCCATGTCCATCGCCTGGCGCACGCGCAGGTCAGCCAGCGGGTTTTTCTCGTCGCTGCCTTTGACCTTGTCCATCACGTTGTAGGCGATGTAACCGAGGTTGAAACCAGCCTGGTCAGGCATCTTCAGCGCTTTGTCTTCTTTCAGCGCTTTCAGGTCAGCCGGACGCGGGAACAGAGTGACCTGGCACTCGTTCTTTTTCAGCTTCTGAATACGTACCGACGGGTCGGTGGTGATGGCGAAGATCAGGTTGTCGATCTTCACGTCGTCAGGCTTCCAGTAGTCCTTGTTCCCGGTGTAGCGGATGTTGGAGTCTTTCTGGTAGCTCTTGAACACGAACGGGCCAGTGCCGACCGGCTTCTGGTTGATGTCGGCGGCTTTGCCGTCTTTCAACAACTGGGCGGCGTATTCGGCGGACTGCACCGAAGCGAAGCTCATGGCCATGTTCTGGATGAACGCGGCGTCGACTTCTTTAAGAGTGAACTTGACGGTGTGCTCGTCGACTTTGTCGATCTTGGTGATGTTGGTGTCCATCCCCATGTCGGTGAAGTACGGGAATTCGGTCGGGTACGCCTTACGGAACGGGTCATCCTTGTTAATCATGCGATTAAAGGTGAACAGCACGTCGTCGGCGTTGAACTCACGAGTCGGCTTGAAATACGGGGTGGTATGGAACTTGACGCCTTCACGCAGGTGGAAGGTGTAAGTCAGGCCGTCATCCGAGATGTCCCACTTGGTCGCCAGGCCAGGAATCACAGCGGTGCCGCCGCGTTCGAACTGGGTCAGGCGGTTGAACATGGTTTCGGCTGAGGCGTCGAAGTCGGTTCCGGTGGTGTACTGGCCTGGGTCGAAACCGGCCGGGCTCCCTTCGGAGCAGAACACCAGGTTAGTCGCAGCGGATGCGAAAGGTGCGGAGGCTAACAAGCCTGCGCCGACTAAAAACGGAATGACCGCGTGTTTAAGCATGTTGGCCTCATGATTTGTTGTCATTTTTTAGTTTTGAGGTACGACCTCGTGAGTCGTGCCTGCGGATACTTATGCAGGCGCCATACCCAATGCAAGATCCAGAGCGGTCGCGGGCGCCAATCGGTGGCACGTACGTACCTTAATGTCGCATCCGTATAAGTTTTGACGCATTTGACCGTTTGCGGGTGGTTTTTACGGTGCAAATGAAGCCCTGAAACGGTGCGCGGGTCACGATGTGTGCGCTGGATTGGGGCTGGGTGTTACTTATTTATACCTGTGGTATGGATGGGGTTGTACCGGATGGCTGACTTCCCTGCGCAGATCCGTTTCTTCGGGTGCAGCGGCTTGCGGTTTCGCCCTGACGGTCGACTCCCTTTGGCAGAAGCCCCAAAGGAAGCAAAGGTCTTTACCCTGACGTTCGGCCCGCTCGCTTAGGCTCGGGGTTCCTTCGTTCCGGGATTCATCCGGGGGCATCGCCTCCGGTTTGCTGCGCTGCACCTCCTCTCGATGTGTTTGGCTTCGCCAAACGGCGCTACGCGCCAACCCCGGATGAATCCCTCCACTTCGCCTGCCGATGGGCGCTTGAGATCAAGAGCTGCAGCCGAGCTAACGCTCATCCTGTAGAGTGGGGCGGCTGCGCCGCAGGGGGCACACGCATATCAAACTGTAGGAGCTGCCGAAGGCTGCGATCTTTTGACTTTGATCTTCAAAGGCCAAATCAAGATCAAAAGATCGCAGCCTTCGGCAGCTCCTACAGGGTGTTGTTTTTGATGTTGAAGGATGTGTGGGTTTTGTCGAACCTTCCCACAAGGTTTTCAGGTTGTCCGTCGGAAGTGCGGTCTCTAGTCTTTGTCCGTCGCTGCCAATTCAGCGACCGGGCGTGAGATCCCGGCTATTTGTTTGGATACTTGTGCAAGCCCCTTCATAATCGCCGCCAGCTTAACTGTCAGCGATTTTTTATGGCGGCTGTGTGCGGGTGGACGAATGTCCTGCCGGGTTTATCCATACCGGTGATCTCACCCCGTACATAGCTGCCACCTGTTCTTCGAGTGAGATCGGGAACATGTGGCTCCATAACTCTGGAGAAATTGCTACATGGATAAGCTGATACCCGACCCACCCCTCGAAACCCCACTCGAAGAAGCCCTGCGCACCGAAGACCTCGCCAAAAACCGCGAAGCCATCAAACGCGCCCTCGATTTCTATCTCTGCCCCAATCCCGTCAGACCCAGCCCACCGAGTACCATGTTCATGGTTCGCCCCAACGTCGACACCGAAAGCCTGCTCGCCCATGCCTGTGAATCGCTGGCGTCGGCCAGTACGCTGGCGAGCAATTTCGCCAACGAACTGAGCGGCGAGCAGCGGCATTCGGTGTTGGCGATTCAGCAGATCATCATGCTCGCCGAGCTGGCGGTAAATCGGGCGCTGGATCGGGTTGATCCGCAAACTTAAGACCGCGTCATCGTTCATCGCTGGCAAGTCGGATCGCCGCCCGCAGCTCCCACAGGATCAGCGCATATTTCAAAATGGCGCATGACCTTGTGGGAGCTGGCTTGCCAGCGATGACGTCGGATCATTCACCATAAATCCCAGACACAAAAAAACCGGCGATCATTCACTGATCGCCGGTTTTTCATTCAGCCCAGATCAAATCACTGCATCAACACTTCAATCGAGCCATCCGCCGTCATGCTGACCTGGCTGGTGCCCGCTTCAACTTCAGGCGTCACCGGGGCCGAATCCATGCCTGCTGCTTTCATCATCATCGGTGCGCGCATGTACGGTTGTGGGTAGCCGTTGCTGTTGAGGTTCAGGTTGACGATTTTATAACCCTTGCCGCCCAGTGCATCGGTGGCCAGTTGCGCGCGGGCCTTGAAGGCGGTCACGGCTTCTTTGAGCAACGCGTCTTCGCTGGTTTTGCGCGTCGGGTCGGCGATGGCAAAGTCCATGCCGCCCATTTTCAGGTCGGTCAGCAGTTCGCCGGTGAGTTTGGACAGGGCGGCGAAGTCGGCGCTTTCCAGACGCAGTTCGGCGCGCTCACGCCAGCCGGTAATTTTCTGGCCTTTGGTGTCGTAGATCGGGTAGCTGTTGCGGCTGCCCTGGCGCAGGGTGATGTCCTTGACTTGCTTGGCCTGGGCCAGTGCCTTGTTCATGGTGGTGCTGACGTCGGCGGCGAGTTTGGCCGGGTCGGTGTTTTGCTCTTCGGTGTAGAGGGTCACGATCATCAGGTCGCGCGCGACTTCCTGGCTGACTTCGGCGCGCAGGGCAATCTGGTTGTAGTGCAGCTCATCGGCGGCGAACGCCGGAAGGCTGGCGACGCTGCCGACGGTCAGGGCGAGGAGGGCGGCGCTGCGGCGAAATGTGTGCATGAAAGCTCCTTGATGAGGGCGCAGGTGATGGTTCGGGGGCCTGCGTGAACCATCAGACTCTAGCTTTAATGATCCGGTTCGCCCAGTTACAACTTCTATACAGATGACCGAGGCTGCTGCGCAGATCGCCAGCAGGTGAATGCAATCCAGGCCTCAATGGATTCTGTGGCGAGGGAGCTTGCTCCCGCTCGGCTGCGCAGCAGTCGTAAAATCAGCACCTGCGGTGTATCAGTCATACCTTGGTTGTCGGGTTTGGGCCTGCTGCGCAGTCCAGCGGGAGCAAGCTCCCTCGCCACAGTGATCGCGAACAACTTCAGAATCTGGCTGGGCGTAGCCGATTTCGTGGGCAACACCATGTGGTCGTTTGCCGCACTTTCGCCTCTCGAGCCCCCTGCTTGGTTATACTCCGTGCGATCCGCCTGGAGCGCTCATCAGGAGAGCTCATGCTCGCCCCCGTTCAACTGACTTCCGCCACTCGCCAGAACCTCTGGCGGCTGACTTTCATCCGCACGCTGGTGCTCGCCGCGCAGGCCGGGTCGGTGGGCATTGCCTACTGGCTCGAGCTGTTGCCGCTGCCATGGGTACAACTGGCGATGACGCTCGGCTGCTCGACGCTGCTCTGCGTGTTTACCGCCGTGCGCCTGCGCACGTCGTGGCCGGTGACTGAGCTTGAGTACGCGCTGCAACTGGCCTGTGACCTGTTTATCCACAGTGCGCTTTTGTATTTCTCCGGCGGTTCGACCAACCCGTTCGTGTCTTATTATCTGGTGCCGCTGACCATCGCTGCGGTGACGTTGCCATGGCGCTATTCTGTGATTCTGTCCGGGATCGCGCTGGCGCTGTACACCTTGCTGCTGGCGCGCTTCTACCCGTTTCCGCTGGATACTTTCCCCATCGCCCGGGAGAATTTGCAGACCTACGGCATGTGGCTGAGCTTCGCGCTTGCTGCTGCTGTGATCACGTTCTTCGCCGCACGCATGGCCGAAGAGCTGCGCCGTCAGGAAGAATTACGTGCAATCCGTCGTGAAGAAGGCCTGCGCGATCAGCAATTGCTGGCCGTCGCGACCCAGGCCGCCGGCGCCGCGCATGAGCTGGGTACGCCGCTGGCGACCATGAGTGTATTGCTCAGAGAGATGCAGCAGGACCATCACGATCCACTGTTGCAGGATGATCTGAAGGTGCTGCAGGATCAGGTCAAGGCGTGCAAGGAAACCTTGCAGCAACTGGTGCGCGCCGCCGAGGCCAACCGGCGTCTGGCGGTGGACATGCAGGACGTCACCGACTGGCTCGACGAGGCGCTGAACCGCTGGCACTTGATGCGTCCGGAGGCCAGTTACCGCTTCCAGCGTCTCGGCCAGAGCACGGTGCCGCGCATGGCGCCGCCGCCGGATCTGACCCAGGCCCTGCTGAATCTGCTGAACAATGCCGCCGACGCCTGCCCGGAAAACCTGCAAGTGACGCTCGACTGGAACGCCGAAGACCTGACCATCAGCATTCGCGATCACGGCGCCGGTGTGCCGCTGGCCATCGCCGAACAGATTGGCAAACCGTTTTTTACCACGAAGGGCAAAGGTTTCGGCCTGGGCCTGTTTTTGAGCAAGGCCAGCGTGACACGCGCCGGCGGCTCAGTGAAACTCTATAGTCATGAGGAAGGCGGCACGCTCACCGAGCTGCGCCTGCCCCACGGCGCCCGAGGAGACCAACATGAGTGACGAAATCCAAGTCGAAGGCGAAGAACTGCCGCATTTGCTGCTGGTTGACGACGATGCAACTTTCACCCGCGTGATGGCCCGTGCCATGGCTCGCCGTGGCTTTCGCGTGAGCACCGCCGGTTCCGCCGAGGAAGGCCTGACCATCGCTCAGGCCGACATCCCGGATTACGCCGCGCTCGACCTGAAAATGGACGGCGATTCGGGGCTGGTATTACTGCCGAAGTTGCTGGAGCTGGACCCGGAAATGCGCGTGGTGATCCTCACTGGTTATTCGAGCATTGCCACGGCCGTGGAAGCGATCAAGCGCGGCGCCTGCAATTACCTGTGCAAACCGGCGGACGCCGACGACGTACTGGCAGCGCTGCTCTCCGAGCACGCCGACCTCGACACGCTGGTGCCGGAAAACCCGATGTCGGTCGATCGTCTGCAATGGGAACACATCCAGCGCGTGCTGACCGAACACGAAGGCAACATCTCCGCCACTGCCCGCGCTCTGGGCATGCACCGCCGCACCCTGCAGCGCAAACTGCAGAAGCGCCCGGTTCGTCGCTGAACCTGCGCTGAACGACCATCGCCAACCCTCGCGATAAAACGCGCCGATCATTTATGATCGGTGCGTGTCTGTTCTTTTCTTTATCGAGCCTTTTCCATGAATCAGAACGCTGAATATTCCGCGGTCAACGATACGGTGCGCGGCCAGTTTTTTCGCAAAGTGTGGGCGATGATCACGCCGTACTGGCGCAGTGAGGAGAAGGGCAAGGCCTGGGTTTTGCTGATTGCCGTGATTGCGCTGTCGCTGTTCAGCGTCGGCATTTCGGTGTGGATCAACAGTTGGTACAAGGATTTCTACAACGCCCTGCAAAAGAAGGATGAAGCGGCGTTCTGGCAGCTGATTCTGTATTTCTGCGGAATCGCGGCGGTGGGTATTCTCGGCGCGGTGTACCGCTTGTACCTGACGCAGATGCTGACGATCCGTTGGCGGGCGTGGCTCACCGAAAACCACTTCGCCCGCTGGCTCGGGCACAAGAATTATTACCAGATGGAGCAGGGCGGCTACACCGATAACCCTGACCAGCGGATTTCCGAAGACCTCAACAAATTCACGGCCAACACCTTGGGTCTGGGTTTGGGGCTGATCCGCACGGTCGTGAGTCTGGTGTCTTTTTCGATCATCCTCTGGGGCGTTTCGGGCACGATTGAAGTGTTCGGTTTCACCATTCCCGGTTACATGTTCTGGTGCGCATTGTTGTATGCGGCAGTCGGCAGTTGGCTGACGCACCTGATCGGCCGGCGCTTGATCGGTCTGAACAACAATCAGCAACGCTACGAAGCTGACCTGCGTTTCTCCATGGTCCGGGTGCGCGAGAACGCCGAGAGCATTGCGCTGTACAACGGCGAGCCGAATGAAAATCGTCGTTTGAGCAACCGCTTCGGGCTGGTCTGGCACAACTTCTGGGACATCATGCGCGTGTCCAAGCGCCTGACGTTTTTTACTTCCGGTTACTCGCAGATTGCGATCATTTTCCCGTTTATCGTCGCCGGGCCGCGTTACCTGGCTGGCAAGATCGAACTGGGCGAGCTGATGCAAATCAACTCGGCGTTCGGCAATGTGCAGGAGAACTTCAGCTGGTTCATCAGCGCCTATGCGGATCTCGCCGAGTGGCGCGCCACGTGTGATCGACTGTTGAGTTTCCGTCAGGCCATGACCGATAACGAACAGCGCACGCCGGCCATCGACGTGCAGAACCAGGGCAGCGAATTGCAGGTGCACAACCTCGGGCTGGACCTGGCTGACGGTCGGCATTTGCTGACCAACGCCGACCTGACCGTGGAACCCGGTGAGCGGGTGATGCTCAGTGGTCGGTCTGGCAGCGGCAAGTCCACGCTGCTCAGAGCAATGGGGCACTTGTGGCCGGCGGGCCACGGCAATATTCGTCTGCCAGCGGCGCGATATCTGTTCCTGCCGCAAAAACCCTATCTGCCGATCGGTACCCTGCGCGAGGCGTTGAGTTATCCACAGCCGGGCGATACTTACGCGCCAGAACGTTATGCACAAGTGCTGGAAACCTGCCGCTTGCCGCATCTGATTGCGCGTCTGGATGAAGCCAATCACTGGCAACGCATGCTCTCGCCGGGTGAACAACAACGTTTGGCCTTCGCTCGCGCCCTGCTTTATGCGCCACATTGGCTGTATATGGATGAAGCGACTTCGGCGATGGATGAGGAAGATGAAGCGACGTTGTATCAGGCGCTGATCGATGAGTTGCCGGGGCTGAGCATCGTCAGCGTCGGCCATCGCAGTAGCTTGAAGCGCTTCCATCCACGGCATGTGCGGATCGAGAACGGGCACTTGGTAGAACAGACCGTGACTGCCTGATTATCACGCAATACCTGTGGGAGCTGGCTTGCCAGCGATGGCGTCCGAACAGTCGACTTGTTGGTTTACTGATAGGGCCTCATCGCTGGCAAGTCGAATCGTCGCACCGCAGCTCCCACAGGAGGACAAGTACGGCGGAAAGTGATCGTACAACCTGCTTGAGCTATGATGGCAACCAAGCCGAACTTTGAGACAAACGCACACCATGGAAAACCTGATCGACACCCCGCGCCTCCCGCGCAAGCGCCGCAGTCTGGCTCAGGAACTGGTAACGGTGCTGACCGAGCAGATCCGCGACGGCTTGCTCAAGCGTGGCGACAAGTTGCCCACCGAGTCGGCGATCATGGAAGCCCAAGGCGTCAGCCGCACCGTAGTGCGTGAGGCGATCTCGCGTTTGCAGGCGGCGGGCCAAGTGGAAACTCGCCACGGCATCGGCACTTTTGTGCTCGACACGCCGAGCCCAAGCGGCTTTCGCATCGACCCGGCGACCGTGGTGACTCTGCGTGATGTGCTGGCGATTCTCGAATTACGCATCAGCCTTGAGGTCGAGTCCGCAGGTCTTGCCGCACAACGCCGCAGCCCCGAGCAACTGGCAACCATGCGCGCCGCTCTTGATGCGTTGAATGACAGCGTGGCTCATGCGAGCGATGCGGTGGCGTCCGACTTCGCTTTCCACCTGGAAATCGCCCTGTCGACCGGCAATCGTTATTTCACCGACATCATGACCCACCTCGGCACCAGCATCATTCCGCGCACCCGCCTGAACTCCGCGCGCCTGGCGCATGATGATCAGCAGCACTACATGAATCGCCTGAGTCGCGAGCACGAAGAAATCTACGACGCCATCGCCCGGCAGGATTCCGACGCCGCACGCGCGGCCATGCGCCTGCACCTGACCAACAGCCGCGAACGGCTGCGTCAGGCGCATGAAGAGGCGCAGGCGCAGGGTTGACTGAGATTGCTTTAAACGGCTTCCAGCCAAGATGCCACCTCGGCCTTGACCAGGGTTTAATCTCTCAACTCGAATTCCAGATCCAAAGATGTCTCTGATTTGCCGGAACTTTGCGTAATGGTGTATTTCAATTTGGCAGCAGGCCCGGCGACCAGCCCATCGATAAAGTCGGCTTTTGGGATATCGAAAACGGTGGCTGCATTTTGCGCTGCAGGTTGCTGATGACTCCATTCACGAGCCGCAGTTTGAAGAATCAGTTTGACGACGTCCCCTAGTTGGGCGCCAAGGTAGGGGTCAACCCGTACCTGTTCTGGGTCGTTCGCTTTGCCGACAGCGAGAACCCAAACCCCGGTTTCATCTACAAGTGCCGGGAACAATGGTAGGTACAAAGCCATGATCAAAATCCTTTTGGAAATGAATCAAACCTTTTGAATGACACGCGCCTGAGCTCGCGCCAACGGAGCCGGTTCGTTAACTCCTGAGCCATTTATGCTGAGACCGAAGTGCGCGGGATACTGTTAGAAATAACAGTCCCGACGAGCGGTATGCGCGACTCCCATGCATTCAGTGAAAAAAAACGCCTGACCGGTAAACGATCAGGCGCCAACAGATTTCAGGCTTCGATATGCAGGTTCAGAGGCTCTGAACACGGCTCCATGCTCGACTCATCCGCGAATTTGTAACGCAGCTCGACCGTCGCATTCAGGTGGTTTTCCAGCGTAGATTTGGGAATACGCAGTTCGATACCTGTCACGCCGACCATGTCGTCCAGCTCTTCATTCCAGATACCGGTCGGTTCCGACGAGCCTTGCCAATCTGGCTCATCCGGATCTGCACCCAGAATCGGGTAGACCTCCCAGTTCGACGGCGTGTCCTGATCATCCGGGACGCGGACGATCAAATCCTCGCCCAGACTCGAAAGCTGCACCGTGACCACATCAGCTGCGTGGTCGCGAAATTGCGGCAGTAGTGCGATAGCAAACGTCATGTCGAATAACTCTCCTTGATAGCTCTACCGCGATCCTTCGCGGCAGTCGTCGTACGTTACCCGGCGATTTCCCGCGGTGCTCGACGCGATCATGACCGGGTATTTCCCGATTCTTGTCCGACAAAATTCACGCCCAACGATGAAATGCAGTTGACGGTTATTATTTAAGTTGTACGATGACCTACAACCTCGGCGAATAGCTGAACGATCCAATCACAAAAAAACGTTGCTACCAGGGTGTTCGAATAATGAATCCACAAGAACTGAAGTCCATCCTCTCCGCCGGTCTGCTGTCGTTCCCGGTGACCGATTTCAATGCGCAGGGCGATTTCAACCGCGCTGGCTATATCAAACGTCTGGAATGGCTGGCCCCGTACGGTGCTTCGGCGCTGTTCGCTGCCGGTGGTACTGGCGAGTTCTTCTCCCTGGCTGCCAGCGAATATTCGGAAATCATCAAGACTGCGGTCGACACCTGCGAAACCAGCGTGCCGATTCTCGCCGGCGTTGGCGGTTCGACCCGTCAGGCCATCGAGTACGCTCAGGAAGCCGAGCGTCTGGGTGCCAAAGGTCTGTTGCTGCTGCCGCACTACCTGACTGAAGCCAGCCAGGACGGGGTTGCCGCCCACGTTGAAGCCGTGTGCAAATCGGTGAAAATCGGTGTGGTGGTTTACAACCGCAACGTCTGCCGCCTGACCGCGCCGTTGCTGGAACGTCTGGCCGAGCGCTGCCCGAACCTGATCGGTTACAAGGACGGTCTGGGCGATATCGAATTGATGGTGTCGATCCGTCGTCGCCTTGGTGATCGCTTCAGCTACCTCGGCGGCCTGCCGACCGCTGAAGTGTATGCCGCCGCTTACAAGGCATTGGGCGTACCGGTTTACTCGTCGGCGGTATTCAACTTCATCCCGAAAACCGCGATGGATTTCTACCACGCCATCGCCCGCGAAGATCACGCCACCGTTGGCAAGATCATTGACGACTTCTTCCTGCCGTACCTCGACATCCGCAACCGCAAATCCGGCTATGCCGTGAGCATCGTCAAGGCCGGGGCAAAAATTGCCGGCTATGACGCAGGCCCGGTGCGGGCGCCGCTGACCGATCTGACTGGCGAAGAGTACGAAATGCTCGCCGCGCTGATCGACAAGCAAGGTGCGCAATAACAACTCTATAGATGAGGCCGCTGAGCAATCAGCGGCCTTTTGCGTGAGGAGCGATTTCCGTGACTGATTCAAAACGCTACGACAACTACATCAACGGTGAATGGGTCGCCGGCTCCGATTACTCGGCCAACATCAACCCGTCCGAGCTGAGCGACACCATTGGCGATTACGCCAAGGCTGATCTGGCTCAGGTCAACGCGGCCATCGAAGCCGCTCGCGCCGCATTCCCGGCGTGGTCGACTTCGGGCATTCAGGCCCGTCACGATTCGCTGGATAAAGTCGGCACAGAGATCCTCGCCCGCCGCGAAGAACTCGGCACGCTGCTGGCGCGGGAGGAGGGCAAGACCCTGCCCGAGGCCATCGGCGAAGTGACCCGCGCCGGCAATATTTTCAAGTTCTTCGCCGGAGAATGCCTGCGCCTGTCCGGCGATTACGTGCCGTCGGTGCGTCCGGGCGTCAACGTTGAAGTCACCCGCGAAGCCCTCGGCGTAGTCGGTCTGATCACGCCGTGGAATTTCCCGATCGCCATTCCGTCGTGGAAAATCGCCCCGGCTTTGGCTTACGGCAACTGCGTGGTTTTGAAACCCGCCGACCTGGTGCCGGGTTGCGCCTGGGCGCTGGCCGAAATCATCTCGCGCGCAGGCTTCCCGGCCGGCGTGTTCAACCTGGTGATGGGCAGCGGGCGCGTGGTTGGCGAAGCACTGGTCAACAGCCCGAAAGTCGATGGCATCAGCTTTACCGGTTCGGTCGGCGTGGGTCGGCAGATCGCGGTTAATTGCGTGTCGCGTCAGGCCAAGGTTCAGCTGGAAATGGGCGGCAAGAACCCGCAGATCATTCTCGATGACGCCGACCTCAAGCAAGCGGTCGAGCTCTCGGTACAGAGCGCGTTCTACTCCACCGGTCAGCGCTGCACCGCGTCGAGCCGTTTGATCGCCACTGCCGGGATTCACGACAAGTTCGTTGAAGCGATGGCCGAGCGCATGAAGTCGATCAAGGTCGGCCACGCGTTAAAGGCTGGCACCGACATCGGTCCGGTGGTCTCGCAAGCGCAACTTGAACAGGACATGAAGTACATCGACATCGGCCAGTCCGAAGGTGCGCGTCTGGTCAGCGGCGGCGGTCTGGTGACCTGCGACACCGAGGGTTACTACCTCGCGCCAACGCTGTTTGCCGACAGCGAAGCGTCGATGCGCATCAGCCGCGAAGAGATTTTCGGCCCGGTGGCCAACATCGTCCGTGTCGCTGATTACGAAGCCGCACTGGCGATGGCCAACGACACCGAATTCGGTCTGTCGGCCGGCATCGCGACCACGTCGCTGAAGTACGCCAACCACTTCAAACGTCACTCGCAGGCCGGGATGGTGATGGTCAACCTGCCGACCGCTGGCGTCGATTACCACGTTCCATTCGGTGGCCGTAAAGGCTCATCCTATGGCTCCCGCGAGCAGGGCCGCTATGCGCAAGAGTTCTACACCGTGGTGAAAACCGCCTACATCGGCTCCTGATAGAAGCAATACCTGTGGGAGCTGGCAGGCCAGCTCCCACACAAGCAACATCAAAGAAGATTCACCCGCGCATAAAAATAATCAGTGGGAGTACATCTACATGCAACCGACTCAAAAGCCGACTCACGTCCGCTATTTGATCCTGCTCATGCTGTTTCTGGTGACCACGATCAACTACGCCGACCGCGCGACCATCGCGATCGCCGGTTCCAGCCTGCAAAAAGACCTCGGCATCGACGCGGTCACCCTCGGCTATATCTTCTCCGCATTCGGTTGGGCCTACGTGGCCGGGCAAATTCCCGGTGGCTGGCTGCTTGATCGCTTCGGCTCGAAAAAAGTCTATGCCCTGAGCATTTTCACCTGGTCGTTGTTCACCGTGCTGCAAGGCTTCGTCGGTGAATTCGGCATGTCCACGGCGATTGTTGCGCTGTTCATGCTGCGCTTCCTCGTGGGTCTGGCCGAAGCGCCATCCTTCCCTGGCAACGCGCGCATCGTCGCGGCCTGGTTCCCGACTGCTGAACGCGGCACCGCCTCGGCGATCTTCAACTCGGCGCAGTACTTCGCCACCGTGTTGTTCGCACCGCTGATGGGCTGGATCGTGTACTCCTTTGGCTGGGAGCACGTGTTCATCGTCATGGGTATCCTCGGCATCATCTTCTCGCTGATCTGGCTCAAGGTTATCCACAGCCCACGTGAACACCCGCGTATCAACGATGCTGAGTTCAAGCACATCGCCGACAACGGCGGCATGGTCGATATGGATCAGCGCGGGAAAAAGTCCGACGGTCCGAAGTGGGATTACATCCGCCAGTTGCTGACCAATCGCATGATGCTCGGCGTGTATCTGGGCCAGTACTGCATCAACGGCATTACCTACTTCTTCCTGACCTGGTTCCCGGTGTATCTGGTGCAGGAGCGCGGCATGACCATCCTCAAGGCCGGTTTCATTGCTTCGTTGCCGGCGATCTGCGGCTTCATCGGTGGCGTGCTCGGCGGGGTGATTTCCGATTACCTGCTGCGCAAAGGCCATTCGCTGACCTTCGCCCGCAAAGCACCGATCATCGCCGGCCTGCTGGTTTCCAGCAGCATCGTCGCCTGCAACTATGTTGACGTGGAATGGATGGTGGTCGGCTTCATGGCCCTGGCATTCTTCGGCAAAGGCGTTGGCGCGCTCGGTTGGGCAGTGGTTTCCGACACTTCGCCAAAACAGATCGCCGGTCTGAGTGGCGGCCTGTTCAACACCTTCGGCAACATCGCTTCGATCACCACCCCGATCGTGATCGGCTACATCATCAGCTCCACCGGTTCGTTCAAATGGGCCCTGGTGTTTGTCGGTGCCAACGCATTGGTCGCGGTGTTCAGCTATCTGGTGATCGTCGGCCCGATCAAACGTGTGGTACTCAAAGAGCCGCCAACCACTGGCGGTATTGAAGCCAGCGGTAAATTGTCTCAAGCGCATTCCTGAGGAGCGGTGTCATGCAGTTGATTGAACATTCCGACTCGCCGCGCTACATCCGCCTGCACGAGCGGGACAACGTAGTGGTCGTGGTCAACGACCAGGGTGTGCCGGCGGGCACTGAATTCGCCGATGGCCTGGTGACGGTGGATTTCGTCCCGCAGAGCCACAAGGTCACGCTCGTGGATATTCCCGAGGGCGGCACGGTGATTCGCTACGGTCAGGTGATCGGCTATGCATTGCAGCCGATTCCCCGTGGCAGTTGGGTCAAGGAAGATCAACTGCGCATGCCCACCGCGCCGCCGCTGGACAGCTTGCCGCTGTCCACCGAAGTGCCGGCCGCGCCTGAACCACTGGAAGGCTTCACGTTCGAGGGTTACCGCAACGCCGACGGCACCGTCGGCACGCGCAACATTCTCGGGATCACCACCACCGTGCAGTGCGTCACCGGCGTGCTCGATCACGCGGTGAAACGCATCAAGGATGAGCTGCTGCCGAAGTACCCGCACGTCGATGACGTGGTGGCGCTGACCCACAGCTACGGTTGCGGCGTGGCGATTACCGCCACCGATGCTTACATCCCGATCCGCACCGTGCGCAATCTGGCGCGCAACCCGAACCTCGGTGGCGAGGCGCTGGTGATCGGTCTGGGCTGCGAGAAATTGCAGGCCGGGCAGGTGATGCATGAGGACGATGCGTCGGTGGATCTCAGCGATCCGTGGCTGTACCGCCTGCAGGATTCCAGCCACGGTTTCACAGAGATGATCGAGCAGATCATGGCGTTGGCCGAAACGCGCTTGAAGAAACTCGACCAGCGTCGCCGCGAAACCGTGCCGGCCTCCGAGCTGATCCTCGGCATGCAGTGCGGCGGCAGCGATGCGTTTTCCGGGATCACCGCCAACCCCGCGCTGGGTTACGCCTCGGACTTGCTACTGCGCGCGGGGGCAACGGTGATGTTTTCCGAAGTCACCGAAGTGCGCGATGCGATTTACCTGCTGACCTCACGCGCCCAGACCGAAACTGTGGCTAAAGAGCTGGTGCGAGAGATGGACTGGTACGACCGTTACCTGGCCAAGGGCGAAGCCGATCGCAGCGCCAACACCACGCTGGGCAACAAGAAGGGCGGGTTATCGAACATCGTCGAGAAGTCGTTGGGCTCGATTGTGAAATCCGGCAGCAGCGCGATCAACGGCGTGCTCGGCCCCGGCGAGCGTTTCAAGCAGAAGGGGCTGATCTTCTGCGCGACGCCAGCGAGTGATTTTGTCTGCGGCACGCTGCAGTTGGCGGCGGGGATGAATCTGCATGTGTTCACCACCGGGCGTGGTACGCCGTATGGGTTGGCGATGGCGCCGGTGGTGAAGGTATCGACCCGGACTGAATTGGCGCAGCGTTGGCCGGATCTGATCGACATCGATGCCGGGCGGATTGCGACCGGGCGCGCGACTATTGAGGAGTTGGGCTGGGAGTTGTTTCACTACTACCTGGATGTGGCGAGTGGTCGGCAGCAGACTTGGGTGGAGAAGCACAAGTTGTTTAACGACATCACGTTGTTTAATCCAGCGCCGATTACTTGATGGTTTGGGGGTGGGGCAAAAGCTACCCTCACCCCAGCCCTCTCCCGGGGGGAGAGGGGGCCGATCCGGGAATATTTTAGAAGTACATCGACCTGAACTTGCTTGGCTGAATCCATAATCGACTCGCACTTTCAGGTCGACGTATAGCGTAAGACACCGCGGTCAGTCCCCTCTCCCTCCGGGAGAGGGTTAGGGTGAGGGGCTTTTCAAGCTTTTGGCTTATCATTAGCCCACTAACGACGCTCACCCAAGGCTTCCCGGCATGCTGGCAATCTTCCTCGAAACCCTGAACATCACCGCGCCGGTGTTTGCCATGCTGTTTCTCGGTGTGCTGCTCAAGCGCATCGACTGGATCAACGACAACTTCATCCACACCGCCTCGTCGCTGGTGTTCAACGTGACCATGCCGGCACTGCTGTTTCTCGGCATCCTGCATGCTGACCTGCACGCCGCGCTGCAACCGGCGCTGCTGATCTATTTTTCGATCGCGACGCTGGTGAGTTTCGCCTTGGCGTGGGGCTGGGCGATTTTCAAATGCCCGCGTGAAGATCGCGGCATCTACACGCAAGGCGCGTTTCGCGGCAACAACGGCGTGATCGGTCTGGCGCTGGCGGCGAGCATGTACGGCGACTACGGAATTTCGCTGGGGGCGATTCTCGCGGCGTTGGTGATCCTGTTTTACAACACGCTTTCGACCATCGTGCTGGCGGTGTACAGCCCGGTGATCAAGTCCGATCCGTGGAGTATCTGCAAAAGCGTGTTCAGCAACCCGTTGATCATCAGCGTGATTGCGGCGGCACCGTTTGCCTATTTCAAGATCGGTCTGCCGGGGTGGCTGGAAACCTCCGGCCAGTATCTGGCGCAAACCACACTGCCACTGGCGTTGATCTGCATTGGCGGCACGCTGTCACTCGCGGCGCTGCGCAAGAGCGGCAACATGGCGCTCAGCTCGAGTCTGGTGAAGATGATTGGTTTGCCGATATTGGCCACCGCCGGCGCTTGGCTGTGGGGCTTTCGCGGCGCGGAGTTGGGGATTCTGTTTCTGTACTTCGGCAGCCCCACCGCTGCGGCGAGTTTCGTCATGGCGCGGGCGGCGCAGGGTAATCATGAACTGGCGGCGGCGATTATCGTGCTGACCACGTTGATGGCGGCGATTACCACCAACGTCGGGATCTTCATTTTGCAGTGGGGCGGGTGGATCTGAAGGATTTTCGGTGATTTTTCCGGCCTCATCGCGGGCAAGCCCGCTCCCACAGGTTTTTCAGTTGTTAATCAAATTTCATCAACACTGAGATCCCTGTGGGAGCGGGCTTGCCCGCGATGAGGCCCGGAAGGTCACTCAGGTTTCTGGTAAGTGTCGATCACTTCCTGCGCCGCGCGAAACGCATCAATCGCCGCTGGCACGCCGGCATACACTGCGCAATGGAGCAGCGCCTCGCGGATCTCTTCGACCGTGCAGCCATTGTTCAACGCCCCGCGCACGTGGCCTTTCAACTCCTGCGGGCATTTCAGCGCGGTCAGCGCGGCGAGGGTGATCAGACTGCGGGTCTTCAGCGGCAACCCTTCGCGATTCCACACCCCGCCCCACGCGTGTTCGTTGACGAAATCCTGCAACGGCTGGGTGAACTCGGTGGCGTTGCCCAAGGCGCGATCAACGAACACATCGCCCATCACCTGACGACGGACTTCAACGCCGGACTTCTTCGAATCGCTCATGGCACATCCTTCCTGTGGTGTTGACGGCGCCAGGCGCGCACTGACGTGAATAGCAGAAACGCCAGCAGCGGCGGCAGCACATAAAACAGCATCAGCCGTTCGAGTTTGCCGGCCAGCGGCATGCCGGTGGTGAACGACACCACGTGCAGCCCGTAGACCAGATACAAACTGAGCAGCAACAGGCCTTCGGCGCGGGTCACGCGGTAGCTGGCGTAGAACACTGGCAGGCAAAGTATCGCGACACCGAGCATCACCGGCAGGTCGAAATCCAGCGCATTCGGCGACACTGAAAGCGGCATCGGCGCGATCAGTGCGGTGACGCCGAGCACCCCAAGCAGATTGAACAGGTTGGCGCCGATCACGTTGCCCACGGCGATATCGCGCTGCCCGCGCAATGCGGCGATCAGCGAGGTGGCGAGTTCCGGCAGAGACGTGCCGACGGCGACTACGGTCAAGCCGATCACCCGCTCGGAAAAACCCAGATCAGTCGCCACCACCACCGCCGCGCCGAGCAGCAGATGCCCGCCGAACACCAGCATCGCCAGCCCGCCGACGATCATCAGAAGACTGGTGAACCAGGAGGCTTGCGGCTCCCGCGGGCGTTCGGAGTGCGGACGCGTCGAGTGTCGCGACTGGCGCAGCAGTAACCCGAGATACAGCGCCAGTGCACCGAGCAGCAAAACGCCGTCGAGCCGACCGAGTTCCTCGTTCCACGCCAGTATAAATACCAGCAGGCTGGCGCCGATCATCAACGGAATGTCCAGGCGCACTAATTGGCGCGATACGCGCAGCGGAATGATCAGCGCCGACAAGCCGAGAGTGACGAGGATGTTGAAGATACTGCTGCCGACCACGCTGCCGACGGCGATGTCGGGGTTGTGCGCCAGCGCGGCTTGCAGGCTGACCGCCATCTGCGGGGCGCTGCTGCCGAGGGCGACGATGGTCAGGCCGATGATCAGCGGTCGCACATGCAGGCGCGCGGCCAGGCGCACGGCGGCGCGCACCATCAGCTCAGCGCCGGCGATCAGCAACAGCAGGCCGCTGAGCAATTCGATCACGCTGATCAGAGGTAGGTCGGTTAGTCCGAAAATAGTCGGCGCTCCATCAGTCGAGGGCCTGCACACGAACCCGTGCGGTGCCGCTGCGCAGCATGCCGAGTCGGTCGGCCGCCGCGCGCGAAACATCGATCAAGCGGCCACGGGTGTGCGGGCCTCGGTCGTTGATACGCACCACGACCGATTCAGCGTTTTTCAGGTTGGTGATCTTCACCCGCGTGCCGAAGGGTAGCTGGCGGTGGGCGGCGGTCAGGGAATTCTGGTTGAACGCTTCGCCACTGGCGGTGCGTTTACCGTGATGTTTGGCTCCGTAATAGGAGGCGACGCCGGTCTGGTCGTAACCGTGCGGGTCGATGATGCCGGTGCTGGTGCAACCGGCTAGCAGGGAGAGCAGGGCGCAGCTGATAAGCAGACGCTTCATTCAAAGGTTTCCCGGAACAATATGGGAGCGATCTCTAATGGGCCGTGAGATTACTGTGGCGAGGGGATTTATCCCCGTTGGGGCGCGCAGCGGCCCCCTTGACCTGCTGCTTACCGCGCGCATCAGTCTTGGGGGCTGCTTCGCAGCCCAACGGGGATAAATCCCCTCGCCACAGAAGTCTTCTCCACATGAAATGGAGCCAGGTATCGAGTCTGGCTCCATTTTCATCAGCCTTCGAGCTTGCTTTTCAGCAGTTCGTTGACCTGTTGCGGGTTGGCCTTGCCTTTGGAGGCTTTCATGGCCTGGCCGACGAAGAAGCCGAACATCTTGCCGCGTTTGGCTTCGTCTGCCGCGCGGTATTGTTCGACCTGCTCGGCGTTGGCCGCAAGCATTTCGTCCAGCACTGCCGAGATCGCGCCGCTGTCAGTCACTTGCTTCAAGCCGCGTTTGTCGATGATCTCGTCAGCGCTGCCTTCGCCGTTGGCCATCGCTTCGAACACCACTTTGGCGATTTTGCCGGAGATGGTGTTGTCCTTGATGCGTTGCAACATGCCGCCCAGTTGCTCGGCGGAAACCGGCGACTGTTCGATGTCCAGGCCGTGCTTGTTGAGCAGGCTGCCCAACTCGACCATCACCCAGTTCGCCGCCAGTTTGGCGTCGCCGCCAATGCTTGCGACTTTCTCGAAGTAGTCGGCTTGCTCACGGCTGGTGGCCAGCACGTTGGCGTCGTAGGCCGATAGACCGAACTCGCTCTGGAAGCGCTCGCGTTTCTGCGGTGGCAATTCCGGCAGGGTGGCGCGCACCTCGTCGAGGAACGAGTCTTCGATGATCACCGGCAACAGGTCCGGATCGGGGAAGTAGCGGTAGTCGTTGGCTTCCTCTTTCGAACGCATCGGACGGGTTTCGTCCTTGTTCGGATCGTACAGACGCGTCTGCTGGATCACTTTGCCGCCGTCTTCGATCAGGTCGATCTGGCGCTGGATCTCGGAGTTGATCGCCTTCTCGATGAAACGGAACGAGTTGACGTTCTTGATCTCGCAGCGCGTACCGAACTCAACCTGGCCTTTCGGACGGATCGACACGTTGCAGTCGCAACGCAGCGAGCCTTCGGCCATGTTGCCGTCGCAGATGCCCAGATAACGTACCAACGCGTGCATCGCCTTGACGTAAGCCACGGCTTCCTTGGCGCTGCGCATGTCCGGCTCGGAAACGATTTCCAGCAGCGGCGTGCCGGCACGGTTCAGGTCGATGCCGGTGGCACCGTTGAATTCTTCGTGCAGGCTTTTGCCGGCGTCTTCTTCCAGGTGCGCGCGGGTGATGCCGACACGTTTGACCGTGCCGTCTTCCAGCGCGATGTCCATATAGCCCTTGCCGACGATCGGCAATTCCATCTGGCTGATCTGGTAGCCCTTGGGCAGGTCCGGATAGAAGTAGTTTTTACGGGCGAACACGTTGTGCTGACCGATCTCGGCGTCAACCGCCAGACCGAACATCACCGCCATGCGCACTGCTTCCTGGTTAAGCACCGGCAACACGCCGGGCATGCCCAGATCAATCAGGCTGGCCTGAGTGTTCGGCTCGGAACCGAAGGTGGTGGAACTACCGGAAAAGATTTTCGACCGGGTGGTGAGCTGGGTATGAATCTCCAGCCCGATCACGACTTCCCATTGCATGTGTGTCTCCTCAGAAGCCGGTTGGGGTGCGGGTGTGCCAGTCAGTGTTCAACTGATACTGGTGGGCAACGTTCAACAGGCGACCTTCCTGGAAATACGGAGCGAGCAGTTGCACGCCGACCGGCAGACCGTCGACGAAACCGGCCGGCATCGACAGACCCGGCAGGCCCGCGAGGTTGGCGGTGATGGTGTAGACGTCTTCCAGATAGGCCGCGACCGGATCGCTGTTCTTCGCGCCGAGTTTCCACGCCGGGTTCGGCGTGGTCGGGCCGAGGATGATGTCGACTTCATTGAAAGCCGTCATGAAGTCGTTCTTCACCAGGCGACGGATCTTCTGCGCTTTCAGGTAGTAGGCGTCGTAGTAACCGGCGGACAGCGCGTAGGCACCGACCATGATCCGGCGTTGTACTTCAGGCCCGAAGCCTTCGCCGCGCGAACGCTTGTACAGGTCTTCGAGGTTTTTCGGCTGGTCGCAGCGATGGCCGAAACGCACACCGTCGAAACGCGACAGGTTCGAAGAAGCCTCGGCCGGCGCGATCACGTAGTACGCCGGAATGGCGTGCTGCATGTTCGGCAGGCTGATTTCCTTGATCACGGCACCGAGCTTCTGCAGCTCTTTGATGCTGTTCTGGATCAGCTCGGCGATGCGCGGGTCGAGACCGGCGCCGAAGTATTCCTTCGGCACGCCGATGCGCAGGCCTTGCAGCGAGCCATTCAGGCCTGCGGTGTAGTCCGGCACGGGTTCATCGATGCTGGTGGAGTCGTTCTGATCGAAGCCAGCCATACCCTGCAACAAAATTGCGCAGTCTTCGGCAGTGCGCGCCAGAGGGCCACCCTGATCGAGGCTGGAAGCGTAGGCAATCATGCCCCAGCGCGAAACACGACCGTAGGTCGGCTTCAGGCCGGTCAGGTTGGTGAACGCGGCGGGTTGGCGAATCGAACCGCCAGTGTCGGTCGCAGTGGCGGCCGGCAACAGGCGCGCGGCAACCGCTGCCGCCGAACCACCGGACGAACCGCCCGGCACGTGCTCAAGGTTCCACGGGTTTTTCACCGCGCCGTAGTAGCTCGACTCGTTGGCCGAACCCATGGCGAATTCGTCCATGTTGGTCTTGCCGAGCGTCACAGCGCCGGCAGCGGCCAGTTTGGCAACCACGGTGGCGTCATACGGAGCCTTGAAGTTGTCGAGCATCTTCGAGCCGCAACTGGTGCGAATGCCCTTGGTGCAGAACAAGTCCTTGTGGGCGATCGGCGCACCCAGCAGCGCGCCGCTCTCACCGTTGGCCCGGCGCACGTCAGCGGCTTGCGCCTGCTCGAGGGCCAGCTCTTCGGTGAGGCTGATGAAACTATTGAGCTGTGGATCGAGCTGGGTAATACGCGCCAGCAGGACTTTGGTCAGCTCTTCGGAGGAAAACTTTTTATCGGCGAGACCGCGGGCGATCTCGGCCAGAGTCATTTGATGCATTGCAGGCTCTTTCCCTTTAGTCGATGACTTTCGGAACCAGGTACAGGCCGTTTTCGACCGCTGGTGCGATGGACTGATAGGCCTCGCGATTATTCGTCTCGGTCACGACGTCAGCGCGCAAACGCTGACTGGCTTCCAGCGGGTGGGCCAATGGCTCGATACCGTCGGTATTAACAGCCTGCATTTCGTCGACCAGACCGAGAATGCTGTTGAGGGCCGAGGTGATGTGCGGAAGATCGGCATCATTAAGGCCAAGGCAGGCCAAATGCGCGATTTTTTCCACGTCGGAGCGTTCTAGTGCCATCGGGATTCTCCAGTGGAAAACAGAACGGACGGCGTCCGTGTGTTAGATTGTCGGAACACTACCGCACTTCTACGGTCATAAGGCCGCGATTGTGGGGCTTGGTGCACAGAAAAGCGGCCAATTTAACATATTGGCGCCTTGCCCAAAATCCCTGTCGTTGTTAGAGTTTGCCGCACTTTTTTACCCACGCGTTGCCTAGGGTCCCTTTCCCATGTTCAAGAAACTGCGTGGCATGTTTTCCAGCGATCTTTCCATTGACCTGGGCACTGCCAACACCCTTATTTACGTGCGCGAGCGCGGTATCGTCCTGAATGAGCCATCGGTTGTGGCCATTCGGACACACGGTAATCAGAAAAGTGTCGTCGCTGTCGGCACTGAAGCCAAGCGCATGCTCGGACGTACGCCGGGCAACATTGCTGCCATTCGTCCGATGAAGGACGGCGTGATCGCCGACTTCAGCGTCTGCGAAAAGATGCTGCAATACTTTATCAACAAGGTTCACGAAAACAGTTTTCTGCAGCCTAGCCCTCGTGTGCTGATCTGCGTTCCGTGCAAATCCACTCAGGTTGAGCGTCGTGCCATCCGTGAATCGGCCCTTGGTGCCGGTGCGCGTGAAGTGTTCCTGATCGAAGAGCCGATGGCTGCTGCGATCGGTGCCGGCCTGCCGGTTGAAGAAGCACGCGGTTCGATGGTCGTGGATATCGGTGGTGGTACCACTGAAATCGCGCTGATCTCCCTGAACGGTGTGGTCTACGCCGAATCCGTACGCGTTGGCGGCGACCGCTTCGACGAAGCGATCATCACTTATGTGCGTCGCAACTACGGCAGCCTGATCGGCGAATCCACTGCCGAGCGCATCAAGCAGGAAATCGGTACTGCCTACCCGGGCGGCGAAGTTCGCGAAGTCGACGTTCGCGGTCGCAACCTGGCCGAAGGCGTTCCACGCGCATTCACCCTGAACTCCAACGAAGTGCTGGAAGCTCTGCAAGAGTCCTTGGCCACTATCGTTCAGGCCGTGAAAAGCGCGCTGGAGCAATCGCCGCCGGAACTGGCTTCCGACATCGCCGAGCGTGGCCTGGTGCTGACCGGTGGTGGCGCGTTGCTGCGTGACCTCGACAAGCTGCTGGCGCAGGAAACCGGTCTGCCGGTGATCGTTGCCGAAGATCCGCTGACCTGTGTTGCTCGCGGTGGTGGCCGTGCACTGGAAATGATGGATAAGCACACCATGGACCTGCTCTCCAGCGAATAAGTCGCGGATTGCAATACGTGGGTGAGCGCGCAGGCAGCACTTTGCAGTGCTGCCTGTTGGCGTTTATCTTCTGTCAGTCTTCATCCAGGCCGGTTTGATGCCGTATGAATAAACAGAACATTTGCCTGGGAGGAGCGGCTTATTAAACCGCTTTTCGCCAAAGGCCCCTCACTGGGCGTGCGCTTGTTGGTGCTGGCCGTGCTATCGGTCGCATTGATGGTGGTCGATGCCCGCTTCAATCTGCTCAAACCTGCACGCAGCCAAGCGTCGCTGGTGTTGATGGATGCCTACTGGATCACTGATCTGCCCGGTCGTCTCTGGGAAGGTGTGGCCAGTCAGTTCGGCAGTCGCACCGAACTTGTCGCTGACAACGAAAAACTCAAGACCGAAAACTTGCTGTTGCAGGGGCGCTTGCAAAAGCTTGCGGCCCTTACCGAGCAGAACGTTCGGCTGCGTGAGTTGCTCAATTCCTCCGCGCTGGTCAACGAGAAGGTCGAAGTGGCCGAGTTGATCGGCATGGACCCGAATCCGTTCACCCATCGCATCATCATCAACAAAGGTGAGCGCGATGGCGTGGTGCTCGGTCAGCCGGTGCTCGATGCCCGTGGCTTGATGGGGCAGGTGGTCGAGTTGATGCCCTACACCTCGCGTGTATTGCTGCTGACCGACACCACTCACAGCATTCCGGTGCAAGTGAACCGTAACGGTCTGCGTGCGATTGCCAGCGGCACCGGTAACCCGGAACGCCTCGAACTGCGCCACGTTGCCGATACCGCTGACATCAAGGAAGGCGATCTGCTGGTCAGCTCCGGTCTCGGCCAGCGCTTCCCGGCGGGTTACCCGGTGGCGACGGTCAAGGAAGTGATTCACGATTCCGGCCAGCCGTTCGCGATAGTGCGTGCCGTGCCGACTGCCGCATTGAACCGCAGCCGCTACTTGCTCCTGGTATTCAGCGACTCGCGCACTGCCGAAGAGCGCGCCAATGATGCGGCACAGGCGCAAGAAGCGCTGGATGCCCATGGCGGTGGTCCAATGTTGCCGGCGACTGTGCCGAAACCGTTGGTCATGCCGGCGACCGCTGCTGCTCCGGCCGTTCCTGCCGCAGAACCGGCACCCGCCGCCGCACCGGCCAGCACCACGCCAGCCAAACCTGCCGCGAAACCGGCTGCGGCCAAACCACCTGCGGCCAGCAAACCACCGGCCAAACCGCCAGTCACAGCGCCTGCTACTACCGGGGGACGAGAATAATGGTCGGTGTCAAAGCCTCCCGAAACGGCTGGATAGTCTGGCTGACGTTTGCCATCGGCATGCTGCTCAGCGTCTCGCCGCTGCCGCAATTCATGGAAATCCTGCGTCCGCTGTGGCTGGCGTTACTGCTGACCTTCTGGGCGCTGTACATGCCGCACACGGTCGGCATGGTCACAGCGTTTTGTCTGGGGCTGGCCGAAGACGTGCTGTACGGCACGCTGCTTGGGCAGAACGCCTTGATCCTGACGCTGATTACCTTCCTCGTGCTGTCCTTGCAGCAGCGCTTGCGGATGTTCCCGATGTGGCAGCAATGCCTGGTGATCCTGGTGATCTTCGGCCTCGCGCAGTTGGTGCAGTTGTGGCTCAGCGCCTTGACCGGCAACCGTCAGCCAACGCTGGCACTGGTGTTGCCGGCACTGGTCAGCGCCTTGCTCTGGCCGTGGGTCAGCTTCGCTCTGCGTGGATTGCGCCGGCGCTACAAAATCAATTAATTCGGTCAGGCATGTGCCCGCACCTCGACAGGGAGATGTCTTGATGAAGTCGCTGTACCTCGCCTCCGGCTCGCCGCGTCGACGTGAATTGCTCACGCAGATCGGCGTGCCGTTCACCGCCGTCAGCGCGGACATCGATGAAACCCCTTTAGCCAACGAAGCCCCTGCGGCCTATGTCGAGCGTCTGGCGCGCGGCAAGGCCGAGGCCGGACGGCGCACGCTGGTCGCTGATGCAGATTGCGTGGTGTTGGGCGCCGACACCGCCGTGGTGCTCGACGGCAAAATTCTTGGCAAACCGGTGGACGAAGCCGATGCATGCGCCATGCTGATGATGTTGTCCGGCAAGGAGCATGAAGTGCTGACCGCAATCGCCCTGCTCGACGGCGCGCGCTGCGAATCACGAGTGGTACGCAGTCTGGTGCGCTTCCGGCCGATCAGCCGGGATGAAGCCGCCGCCTACTGGGCCAGTGGCGAGCCTCGAGACAAGGCCGGCGGTTATGGCATTCAGGGCCTCGGTGCAGTGTTTGTCGCCGGGCTCAACGGCAGCTATTCGGCGGTGGTGGGTTTGCCGATATGCGAAAGCGCAGAACTGCTCGGCCATTTCGGCATACCCTGTTGGCAACCCCTGAGCGCGCCGTAAGCGGTGCGCGGATCAAGATGCGGCCATTATCGTGAACACGCCTGAACGAGACCCTGCCATGAGTGAAGAGATTCTGATCAACATCACGCCGATGGAATCGCGCGTGGCGGTGGTTGAAAACGGTGTGTTGCAAGAAGTGCACGTCGAGCGCACGCAAAAACGCGGGATCGTCGGCAACATCTATAAAGGCAAAGTGGTACGTGTGCTGCCGGGCATGCAGGCGGCGTTCGTCGATATCGGTCTGGATCGCGCGGCATTTATCCACGCTTCGGAAATCTCCCAGCGCGAAGGCTCGGCTGTCGAGAGCATCAGTGCGCTGGTACACGAAGGCCAGAGCCTGGTGGTGCAGGTCACCAAGGATCCGATCGGTTCCAAAGGCGCGCGGCTGACCACGCAGCTGTCGATCCCGTCGCGTTATCTGGTGTACATGCCGCGCACCGCCCACGTCGGCATTTCCCTGAAAATCGAAGACGAAGCCGAGCGCGAACGCCTCAAGCAGGTGGTCAGCGATTGCGTGGCCAAAGAAGGCATCAAGGAAGTCGGCGGGTTCATTCTGCGCACTGCCGCCGAGGGTGCCGGCGCTGATGAAATCCTCATGGACATTCGCTACCTGCGGCGCCTGTGGGATCAGATCAACGAGCAGATCAAAACCATCGGCGCGCCAAGCGTGATCTACGAAGACCTCGGCCTGGCCCTGCGCACCTTGCGCGATCTGGTCAGCCCGAAGATCGAGAAGATCCGCATCGACTCGCGGGAAACCTTCCAGAAAACCACGCAGTTCGTCGCCGAGCTGATGCCGGAAATTGCCGATCGCCTGGAACACTATCCGGGCGAGCGGCCGATTTTTGACCTGTACGGCGTCGAAGACGAAATCCAGAAAGCCCTTGAGCGCAAAGTCCCGCTCAAATCCGGTGGCTATCTGGTGATCGATCCGGCGGAAGCCATGACCACCATCGACGTCAACACTGGCGCGTTTGTCGGTCATCGCAACCTCGAAGAAACCATTTTCAAGACCAACCTCGAAGCCGCCACTGCCATTGCGCGGCAGATGCGCCTGCGCAATCTGGGCGGGATCATCATCATCGACTTCATCGACATGGAAGATGAAGAACACCGGCGACAGGTGTTGCGCACGCTGGAAAAACAGCTCGAGCGCGATCACGCCAAGACCAACATTATCGGTATCACCGAGCTCGGTCTGGTGCAGATGACCCGCAAGCGCACCCGCGAAAGCCTTGAGCAAGTGCTGTGTGAACCGTGCAGCAGCTGTCAGGGCCGAGGCAAGTTGAAGACGCCGGAAACCGTCTGCTACGAAATCTTCCGCGAGATTCTGCGCGAAGCCCGCGCCTATCAGGCCGAAGGTTATCGCGTGTTGGCGAACCAGAAAGTCGTCGACCGCTTGCTGGATGAGGAGTCGGGCAACGTCGCCGAACTCGAGGTGTTCATCGGCCGCACGATTCGCTTCCAGGTCGAAACCATGTATTCGCAGGAACAATACGACGTGGTGCTGCTCTGAAACGCTGCAGCACATTTTTCCTGAAACGGCTGGCCTCAGCTTTTTGCAGTATTTTTGCCATGGGAGCCACCTGACATGGACCGTCTGACACGCATTTTGGCTGCACTGACCCGCTGGGGTCTGAGCCTGTGCGCGTTGGTTCTGGTGTTGCTGGCGTTGTACGTCAGCCTCGGCCGGGAACTCACGCCACTGGTGGCCGAATATCGTGCCGAGATCGAAGACAAAGCCACCGCGGCCTTGGGCATGCCGCTACAGATTGGTGAACTGGAAGGCAACTGGAGCGGGTTCGCGCCGATCCTGCTGGCGCATGATGTGATGGTCGGCGATGGCGCCAATGCCTTGCGTCTGGATCAGGTCCGCGTGGTGCCGGACCTGTGGGCCAGTCTGCTGGCCCGCGAAGTGCGCATCGCCCATCTCGAACTCAACGGTTTGAAGATCAGCCTCAAGGAAGGCGCGGACGGCCAGTGGGCGCTGGAAGGCTTGCCGGTGCAAAAGGATCAGCCGCTGGATCCCGAGCAGCTGTTGAATCGCATGCAAATGGTCCAGCAACTGTCGGTGCTCGACAGTCAGGTGACGTTGCAGCCGCTGGATCACCCGCCAATGACCCTGACCTACGTCGGCCTCAGCCTCAAGACCGGTGCCAGCCGTCAGCGCCTCGACGCAAGGCTGACCTTGCCCGACGGCCAACCTGTTGCCATGAGCCTGCGTACGCGGATTCGCGCCGATCAGTGGAAGAACGGCGGCGTCGAAGGCTATGTGAGTCTCCCGCAAAGTGACTGGTCGAAATGGCTGCCGGAGCGTCTGACTCAACAATGGAATTTCTCCACCATCAAGGCCGGCGGCGAGGTCTGGGTGGACTGGAACGAAGGCGCGCTGCAAAGCGCGGCGATCCGTCTGAACGCCCCGCAAGTCAAAGGTGCCTACGCCGAGCGCAAACCGATCCAGCTCGATAATCTGGCGCTCAACGGTTATTACCAGCGCGGTACCGAAGGCGCGACCGTCACTCTCGATTCGCTGGCGATGAACTTCGGCGAAAACCGCTGGGAGTCTCGCGTCCAGATCAAGCAGACGCTTGCTACCGATAAAGTCGAAGAGCTCTGGCATCTGCAGGCCGACCGCCTCGACCTGACTCCGATTACACCGTTACTCAATGCCCTCGGGCCACTGCCGCAAGGTGTCGCCACCGCCGTCGAGCGCCTGAAAGTCACCGGTGTTCTGCGCAATGTGTTGCTGGATTTCCGGCCGAATGCCACCGACGACACTAAATTCAGCTTCGCCACCAACCTCGACCGCGTTGGTTTCGACGCCTATCACGGTGCACCGGCGGCGCGGAATGTCAGCGGCAGCCTCACCGGCAACCTCGGTGGCGGCGAGTTGCGCATGGACAGCGACGATTTCGTCCTGCACCTCGACCCGATCTTCGCCAAGCCGTGGCAATACATTCACGCCAACGCGCGGTTGACTTGGAAGCTCGATAAAGAAGGCTTCACTCTGATCGCGCCGTATCTGAAAGTGCTGGGCGAGGAGGGCAAGATTGCCGGCGACTTCCTGATTCGTCTGCATTTCGACCATAGCCAGGAAGACTACATGGACCTGCGCGTCGGCCTGGTCGATGGCGACGGTCGTTACACGGCCAAGTACTTGCCGAAAGTGTTGAGCCCGGCACTCGACGAATGGCTGCGCACCGCGATTTTGAAAGGCGCGGTCGATCAGGGCTTTTTCCAGTATCAAGGCTCGCTGAGCAAAAACGCCGGTGAAGCGGATCGCAGCATCAGTCTGTTCTTCAAGGTGCATGATGCCGAACTGGCGTTCCAGCCGGGCTGGCCGCATATAAGCAAAGTCAGCGGTGACGTGTTTATCGAGGACAGCGGCGTGCGCATTCTTGCCAGCAAAGGTCAGTTGCTCGATACCCTGGTCAGTGATGTGTTCGTCAACATCCCGCATGTGCCGACCGGGCAGAGCGCGCATATGTACCTCGATGGTGCGTTCGTTGGCGGGCTGGGCGATGGCTTGAAGATTCTGCAGGACGCGCCGATCGGCACGGGCGAAACCTTCGCCGGCTGGGAAGGCGCGGGTGATCTGCAAGGCAAGCTCAAGCTGGATATTCCGCTGGCCAAGGGCGAGGAGCCGAAGATCCGCGTCGATTTCAAAACGGCTAACGCGCGGCTGAAACTGGCTGAACCCACGCTTGAGCTGACGCAACTCAAGGGGGACTTCCGCTTTGACAGCGCGAAGGGCTTGAGCGGACAAAACATCAGTGCACGGGCCTTTGATAAACCGGTGACAGCGCAGATTTTCGCCGATGGCAGTCCCGGCAAGCTTAAAACCCGTGTAGCCGCGTCGGGGCAGGTCGAGGTCAAAAAACTCACCGACTGGCTCAACGTGACCCAGCCACTGCCAGTCTCCGGGACGATCCCGTACCAGCTACAAGTGAATCTGGGCGACGCCGACAGCCAGTTGCTGGTCAGCTCCAATCTCAAAGGCGTGGCGGTCGATCTGCCTGCGCCGTTTGGCATGAACGCCGAGACCGGGCGCGACACGACCTTCCGCATGACTCTGCAGGGGCAGGAGCGGCGTTACTGGGTCAACTACGATCAACTGGCCAACTTCACCTTTGCTGCGCCGCCGAGCAATTTCGCCGACGGTCGTGGCGAACTGTTCCTCGGTGCCGGCGAGGCGGTATTACCCGGCGCCAAAGGTCTGCGCGTGCGCGGTGTGCTGTCGGAGCTGGACGTCAAGCCGTGGCAGGATCTGTTCGGAAAATACGCGGGACAGAATCCCGGCGGCAATGCCAAGCAACTGCTGAGTAGCGCCGACTTCAAGATCGGCAAACTCACGGCGTTCGGCACGACTCTGGATCAGGCTGCGGTGCAGTTGAATCGCAAACCGGCCGCGTGGGCACTGGCGCTCGACAGTCAGCAGGCCAAAGGTACGGTCGCAATCCCCGATGCGAAAGCCGCGCCGATTGCGGTCAACCTGCAATACGTGCGCTTGCCGGCGCCGGACCCGACAGTCCAGGCCGACGAAAATGCGCCGGATCCTTTGGCCGATGTCGATCCGACGAAGATCCCGGCGCTGGATATCACCATCAATCAGCTGTTTCAGGCGCAGGATCTGGTCGGTGGCTGGTCGCTGAAGATTCGCCCGACGCCTAAAGGCATTGCGCTGAACAATCTCGATCTCGGTCTCAAGGGCATTTTGTTGCAGGGCAGCGGCGGCTGGGAAGGTGCGCCCGGTGCGACTAACAGTTGGTACAAGGGCCGCATTGGCGGCAAGAATCTCGCCGATGTGCTCAAAGGCTGGGGCTTTGCGCCGAGCGTCACCAGTGAAGAGTTTCATATGGACGTCGACGGCCGCTGGCCAGGATCACCGGCATGGCTGGCGACCAAACGTTTCTCCGGCACCCTCGACGCATCGCTGAACAAGGGTCAGTTCGTTGAAGTGGAGGGCGGGGCGCAGGCGCTGCGGGTGTTCGGTCTGCTCAACTTCAACTCGATTGGCCGTCGTCTGCGTCTGGACTTTTCCGACCTGTTCGGCAAAGGCCTGAGCTACGACCGGGTCAAAGGCCTGCTGCAAGCGACCAACGGTGTGTACGTGACCAAGGAGCCGATCAAGCTGACCGGGCCTTCGAGCAATCTCGAGCTCAACGGCACGCTGGACCTGGTTGGTGACAAGGTCGATGCGAAATTACTGGTGACCTTGCCGGTGACCAACAACCTGCCAATTGCCGCGCTGATCGTCGGTGCACCAGCGGTGGGCGGCGCGCTGTTCCTGATCGACAAGCTGATCGGCGACCGTGTGGCGCGCTTTGCCAGCGTCAAATACACGGTCAAAGGCCCGTGGAAAGAGCCGAAAATCACTTTTGACAAACCTTTTTGATCAGCCAGTCCCCGAACCGATGGAGTAGCATGGCCGCATACCTCTCATGGAGTGCGCCATGTCTTTAGCGGTCATTCAAATGGTCAGCCAGAGCGATGTGCTGGCCAATCTGCGCGATGCCCGGCGCCTGCTTGAACAAGCGGCCGCCGCTGGTGCCAGACTCGCGGTGCTGCCGGAAAACTTTGCCGCCATAGGCCGTCGTGACGTCGCCGCTATCGGCCGCGCCGAAGCGCTCGGCGAAGGACCGATCCTGCCATGGTTGAAACAGACCGCTCGCGACCTCAAGTTATGGATAGTCGCCGGCACTTTGCCGCTGCCGCCGGTCGATCAACCGGACGCCAAGTCGCACGCCTGTTCGTTGCTGGTGAATGATCACGGCGAAATCGTTGCACGCTATGACAAGTTGCACCTGTTCGATGTGGATGTGACGGACAATCGCGGGCGTTATCGTGAATCCGATGACTATGCTTATGGCGGTGGCGTGGTGGTTGCTGATACCCCGGTTGGCCGATTGGGCCTGACGGTGTGTTACGACCTGCGCTTCCCCGAGCTGTACAGCGAATTGCGTGCGGCCGGGGCCGAATTGATTAGCGCGCCGTCGGCATTCACGGCAGTGACCGGCGCGGCGCATTGGGACGTGCTGATTCGCGCACGGGCCATAGAAACACAATGTTATGTGCTGGCAGCGGCCCAGGGCGGGACGCATCCGGGGCCTCGGGAGACCTGGGGCCATGCGGCGATTGTCGACCCGTGGGGTCGCGTGCTGGCGCAGCAGGAACAAGGTGAGGCCGTGCTGCTGGCCGACAGAGACAGCAGCGAACAGGCGTCCATCCGGGCGCGAATGCCGGTGGTGGGCCATCGGCGATTTTTCTCGCAGGGCGCGCAGCGACCTGCTTCAGAACATGAATTTAAGGCGTAGAACCTATGAGCGAGTTGTTGTCCTCAGTCAGTGATCACCTGTTGGCGCCCGGCGGCGTGACCATCGAAAGCCTGCAAGCGGTGCTTGGCGATCTGGCCGGCCCGGGCATCGATGCTGCCGACCTGTATTTCCAGGGGCAGATTTCCGAGTCGTGGGCACTCGAAGACGGGATCGTCAAGGAAGGCAGCTTCAATCTCGACCAAGGCGTTGGCGTACGCGCGCAGTCCGGGGAAAAAACCGGTTTCGCCTACAGCAACGCGATCACCCTCGAAGCGCTCGGAGCTGCGGCCCGCGCTGCTCGCTCGATTTCCCGCGCCGGCCAGAACGGCACGGTGCAAGCGTTCACCACGCAAGACGTCGCCCAGCTGTATGCGCCGGATAACCCGCTGGAAGTGCTGAGCCGCGCCGAGAAAGTCGAGCTGCTCAAGCGCATTGATGTCGCCACCCGCGCACTTGATTCGCGCATCCAGCAAGTCAGCGTGAGCATGGCCGGGGTCTGGGAACGCATTCTGGTGGCGTCCACCGACGGCGGTCTGGCGGCGGATGTTCGGCCTCTGGTGCGCTTCAACGTCAGCGTGATCGTCGAGCAGAACGGCCGTCGCGAACGCGGCGGGCATGGCGGAGGCGGGCGTACTGACTACCGTTATTTCCTCGCTGAAGACCGCGCCATGGGTTACGCCCGTGAAGCGTTGCGTCAGGCATTGGTCAATCTGGAAGCGATCCCGGCGCCGGCCGGTACTTTGCCGGTGGTGCTGGGTTCGGGCTGGTCTGGCGTGCTGTTGCACGAAGCGGTCGGCCACGGCCTGGAAGGCGATTTCAACCGCAAGGGCAGTTCCGCCTACAGCGGGCGCATGGGCGAAATGGTCGCTTCCAAGCTGTGCACCATCGTCGATGACGGCACTTTGAGCGGTCGTCGCGGTTCGCTGAGCGTCGACGACGAAGGCACCCCGACCGAGTGCACCACGCTGATTGAAAACGGCGTGCTCAAGGGCTACATGCAGGACAAGCTCAACGCGCGTCTGATGGGCGTGGCGCGCACCGGCAACGGTCGTCGCGAATCCTACGCGCACCTGCCGATGCCGCGCATGACCAACACCTACATGCTCGGTGGCGAAAGCGATCCGGCAGAAATCATCGCTTCGGTGAAGAAGGGGATCTACTGCGCCAATCTCGGCGGCGGTCAGGTCGATATCACCAGCGGCAAATTCGTGTTCTCCACCAGCGAGGCGTATCTGATCGAGGACGGCAAGATTACCGCTCCGGTCAAAGGCGCGACGTTGATCGGCAACGGCCCTGAGGCGATGAGCCGGGTGTCGATGGTCGGTAACGATCTGGCACTGGACAGCGGCGTGGGGACTTGCGGGAAGGATGGGCAATCGGTGCCGGTGGGCGTGGGTCAGCCGACGCTGAAGATCGACGCAATCACCGTAGGTGGCACGGGCGGCTAAACAAACCTGTAGGAGCTGCCGAAGGCTGCGATCTTTTGATCTTGAAAAGCAAAGTCAAAAGATCGCAGCCTGCGGCAGCTCCTACGGGGCGAACATCAACGCAGACCGCGTTGAGTCTCGTCCAGCTCACGGATGTACTTGAAGATTTTACGGCTTGAGGCAGGCGCTTTGTTTTGCGCAACCTCATGCTGAGCCTGACGGATCAGGGAACGCAGTTGCTGGCGATCGGCATCCGGGTAATCGATGACGAATTTCTCCAGCACGGCGTCATCACCGGCGATCAGGCGGTCACGCCAGCGTTCGAGATTGTGGAAACGCTCGTTGTACTGACGAGTGGAGGCATCGAGTTGATCGAGCAAGATCAGAATTGCGTCAGTGTCCTGATCGCGCATCAGTTTGCCGATGAACTGTAGATGCCGTTTCCGCGCGATATTCGCGGTGTGCTTGGGCGCATCGGCCAAGGCACGACGCATAGCGTCGGTCAAAGGCAGTTTCGCAACCAAGTCAGGCTTGAGTGTTGTAAGGCGCTCGCCAAGGTCAACCAGAGCATGCAGCTCGCGTTTGACCTGAGATTTGCTTTTTTCTCCCGTATCGAGGGAGTCGTCGTAAGAATCAACCATGGTGGCAGTCCGCAAAGAAACGCCGCCATGATAACCAGTCGGGGGCCGCTTGTCCGGCCCGGTCGCTCGATGGCCCCAGCCGAAAGCAGAATTTGAGTGGAGATGAGCATGAGTGCAGTTGAAAGCGTCGGCCCGCAGGCATTGCCGGCACTGCAGGAACAAGTCGAGCAGATCATCGCCGAAGCCAAGCGTCAGGGCGCCAGCGCCTGCGAAGTAGCCGTGTCGCTGGAGCAGGGCCTGTCGACTTCAGTGCGCCAGCGCGAGGTCGAAACGGTCGAGTTCAACCGCGATCAGGGCTTCGGCATCACTCTGTATGTCGGCCAGCGCAAAGGCTCGGCGAGCACGTCCGCCACTGGCCCCGACGCGATTCGCGAAACCGTGGCCGCCGCACTGGCCATCGCCAAGCACACTTCCGAAGACGAAGCCTCGGGCTTGGCGGACGCGGCGCTGATGGCGCGCGAGCAGCAGGATTTCGACCTGTTCCACAAGTGGGATATCACTCCGGAGCAGGCCATCGAGAAGGCTTTGATCTGTGAAGCGGCTGCGTTCGACGCCGATCCACGCATCAAGAATGCCGACGGCACCACACTCAGCACCCATCAGGGCTGCCGCGTGTACGGCAACAGCCACGGCTTTATCGGCGGTTACGCATCGACCAGGCACAGCCTGAGCTGCGTGATGATCGCCGAGGCCGATGGCCAGATGCAGCGCGATTACTGGTACGACGTGAGCCGTCAGGGCGAGTTGCTGGCAGACCCGGTCAGCATCGGCCAGCGCGCTGCGCAACGGGCTGCGAGCCGTCTGGGCGCGCGTCCGGTGCCGACTTGTGAAGTGCCGGTGTTGTTTTCCGCTGAACTGGCGGGCGGGTTGTTCGGCAGTTTTCTGTCGGCAGTTTCCGGAGGCAGTCTGTATCGCAAGTCGTCGTTCCTCGAAGGCACGCTGGGGCAAAAGTTGTTCCCTGAGTGGCTGACCATCGACGAGCGCCCGCACCTGATGCGTGCCATGGGCAGTGCGTCGTACGACGGTGACGGTCTGGCGACCTACGCCAAACCGTTCGTCGAAAAGGGTGAGTTGGTCTCGTACATCCTCGGCACTTACTCCGGTCGCAAACTCGGTATGCCGAGCACGGCCAACGCGGGTGGCGTACATAACCTGTTCGTCACCCACGGTGATGAAGACCAGGCGGCGTTGCTGCGGCGCATGGGGCGTGGCCTGTTGGTCACCGAATTGATGGGGCATGGCTTGAACATGGTCACCGGGGATTATTCGCGTGGTGCGGCGGGTTTCTGGGTCGAGAATGGTGAAATCCAGTTCGCGGTACAGGAAGTGACCATCGCCGGCAACATGCGTGACATGTTCAAGCAGATCGTTGCGGTGGGTAACGACTTGGAGCTGCGCAGCAATATTCGCACGGGCTCGGTGTTGATCGAGAAGATGACTGTCGCGGGCAGCTAAGCCTCCGCAGTTTTAGAAAAAGGCGCGCCATCCGATTGGGTGGTGCGCCTTTTTTATTGCGGATCAAAAAGATCGCAGCCTTGTTTTGCTTCTCATTATCATCTAATAATAAATCTCATTAGCGAGCTGGCTGAAACTCACCGCTGGCGGCGTGTAACCCCCGCAACTGCTTTGGAGGCTCACCATGGAGCACTGGAAACGCACGATCGAACGGGCTAATCGCTGCTTCATGCTGGGCGAGCTGATTGATGCTCGCGAGGCGTATCTGCAAGCACTCGCCTTGGCGCAGGTGCTGTTCGAGCGTTGGGCGGATGCCGACGAAGCAGTGGCGGCTTGCGTCATCTCCCATCACAACCTGGCTGATCTGCACCTGCGCCTGAATCAGCCGGAGGAGAGCGCCGAGTATCTGTGCGCGATCCATCAACGGCTGTTGCAGACCATGCAGGACGAACGTCTGCGCCTCGCACTGCGTGAAGCGGCGCTGCGCCAGAGCAGCAAGACCTACGTCGAACTGCTGAATTTCATCAGCGACCACGGCGAGTACCCGCGCACCCAGCGTCTGCTGCACCCGCACACTGGCAATGCGCGTCGACTGTCCGCCTCTCATCAGCATGGAGTCCATTGAAATGGCTTTTACTCTGCCTGCCTTGCCCTACGCCTACGACGCACTGGAACCACACATCGATGCGCAGACCATGGAGATCCACTACACCAAGCATCACCAGACCTACATCAACAACCTCAATGCTGCGGTCGAGGGCACAGAGTACGCCGAATGGCCGGTGGAAAAACTGGTCGCCAGCGTCCAGCATCTGCCGGAAAAACTGCGCGCAGCGGTGATCAACCAGGGCGGCGGTCACGCCAATCATTCGCTGTTCTGGGAAGTCATGGTGCCCAATGGCGGCGGCAAACCGGACGGCGCGCTGGCCAAAGCCATCGATGAACAACTCGGCGGTCTCGACAGTTTCAAAGACGCCTTCACCAAGGCTGCGCTGACGCGTTTCGGCAGCGGCTGGGCGTGGCTCAGCGTGACCCCGGATAACCAACTGGTGGTGGAAAGCAGCGGTAATCAGGACAGCCCGCTGATGAACGGCAACACGCCGATTCTCGGTCTCGACGTTTGGGAGCACGCCTATTACCTGCGTTACCAGAACCGTCGGCCGGAATACATCAACGCGTTCTACAACGTGATCAATTGGCCGCAAGTCGCTGCGCGCTATCAGGCGGCGCTGGTTTAAGTCTTCTATAAAAACAATCCAAGGCTGACTATGGGCACTGAAACACTGGCGAGCGGAAGTGGGCGTATGTTCCGTTACGCAATCGGTTCGCTGTTGCTGTTGGCGGGCATGACCTTGCTGGTCGCTCACGGACTGCAATGGCTGGATCTGGAGCCGAGGCTGTCACGAGCATTGCAGGGCGGAGCGCTCTGCGCGCTGGGCACCGCGCTTGGTGCGGTGCCAGTGCTGGTGATTCGCAATATGCCGCAGGCGCTGGGCGACACACTGCTCGGTTTCGGCGCCGGGGTGATGCTGGCGGCGACGGCGTTTTCGCTGATCGTGCCGGGAATTGCTGCGGCAGAGAGCCTTGGCATGACGCCTTGGGGCGCCAGTGGCCTGATCTGCTTCGGGATCATGCTCGGTGCATTCGGTCTGTATCTGGTTGATCGCAAGGTGTCGGGTGCATCGCCGGAAATGCTCATTGGCACGCTTGAGCACCCGGTAATTCCGCCAAGGATCTGGCTGTTCGTGTTCGCCATCATCGCGCATAACATCCCGGAAGGCATGGCGGTCGGCGTATCAGCCGGCGGCGGAATGCCGGATGCCGATAGCTTGGCGATGGGCATTGCGTTGCAGGATGTGCCGGAAGGGCTGGTGATTGCGCTGGTGTTGGCCGGGGCAGGGATGTCGCGGGTCAGGGCGTTTTTGATCGGCGCGGCGTCAGGGCTGGTCGAACCGGTGTTCGCTCTGCTGTGCGCCTGGTTGGTCAGTCTGGCGCAGGTGTTGTTGCCGTTGGGATTGGCGCTGGCGGCCGGGGCGATGTTGCTGGTGGTCACGCACGAAGTCATCCCGGAGTCGCGGCGCAATGGTCACGACAAACTGGCAAGCCTCGGCTTGTTGATCGGCTTCTGCCTGATGATGGTGATGGATACGGCGTTGGGTTGAGCGATCAACCGCCTTCATCGAAGTAGTTGTTGATCAGATTCACCAACGCTTGCAGCGCCTCATCTTCCTGATGCCCTTCGGTACTCAGGTAGATTTTCGTGCCCTTGCCGGCAGCGAGCATCATCATCGCCATGATGCTTTTGCCATCCACGGTGGTTTCCGGCGTGCGGCCCACTCTGATGGTGCAATCCGGAAACTGACCGGCCACGCCGACGAACTTCGCCGACGCACGGGCATGCAGGCCCAGTTTGTTGATGATTTCGATTTCCAGAGCAGGCATCGCGATGTGAATCCTTTAGCTGAGGTCGCGGTGGCGAACCTGGACGTTCTTCAAGGTTTTCTGCAGCGCCTGACCCAGACGTTCGGTCAGGTAGACGGAGCGGTGGTGGCCGCCAGTGCAGCCAATGGCAATAGTGACGTAGGCACGATTGCTTGCGGCGAAACGTGGCAGCCATTTGAACAGATAAGCGTAAATATCCTGGTACATCTCTTCGACGTCCGGCTGTGCCGCCAGATATTCGGCCACCGGTGCATCGAGACCCGACTGCGCGCGCAGCTCGGGTTTCCAGTACGGGTTGGGGAGGCAGCGTACATCGAACACCAGATCGGCATCCACCGGCATGCCGCGTTTGAAGCCGAACGACTCGACCAGAAATGCGGTACCCGGCTCAGGCTGGTTCAGCAGGCGCAATTTTATGGTATCGCGCAGCTGGTACAGGTTCAGGTTGGTGGTGTTGACCTTCAGATCGGCCAGGTCGGCGATCGGCCCGAGCAGGGCGGTCTCGTCATCGATGGCTTCGGCCAGCGAGCGGTTGGCATTGCTCAGCGGGTGGCGGCGACGGGTTTCCGAGAAGCGCTTGAGCAGGGTTTCCTCATCGGCATCCAGATACAACACATCGCACTGGATGTGCCGGCCGCGCACTTCTTCAAGCAGCTCGGGAAAGCGTGAGAGATGGCTCGGCAGATTACGCGCGTCGATGGAAACCGCCACCAGTGGCTGTGCCAGCTCGGTGTGAATCAGCGCGCGTTCGGCCAGTTCCGGCAGCAGGCCGGCCGGGAGATTGTCGATGCAGTAGTACCCGTTGTCCTCAAGGACATTCAGAGCGGTACTTTTACCCGAGCCGGAGCGGCCACTGACGATGATCAAGCGCATGATTACTGCCCGTTCTGCTCGTCCAGGACAACCTGATACAAGGCTTGGTTACTGGCGGCGCCATGCAGCTTTTCGCGGACGTCCTTGCGGTCGAGCATGCTGGCAATCTGTCGTAACAGTTCCAGGTGTGCATCGGTGGCAGCTTCGGGGACTAGCAGCACGAACAGCAGGTCAACCGGAGCACCATCGATGGCGTCGAAATCGATCGGAGCTTCCAGGTGTATCAAGGCGCTGATAGGCGATTCGCAGCCCTTGAGGCGGCAATGAGGGATGGCGATGCCGTTGCCAAAACCGGTAGAACCGAGTTTTTCACGGGCAATCAAAGCCTCGAAGACATCTTGCATCTCCAGATCCGGAACTTCCCGGGCGATCAGGTTGGCAATTTGTTCGAGGGCTTTCTTTTTGCTGCCGCCCGGCACGTTCACGAGGGAACGGCCGGGGGTCAGGATACTTTCAAGTCGGATCATGGAATGGGGGGTTATCGACCCGTCGCGCCTTGAAGCAGGCTCTGGGTCTTTTCCTTATGCTTTTTGAGTTGTTTGTCGAGCTTGTCGGTCAATGCGTCGATCGCTGCGTACATATCGGTATGTTCCGCGTTTGCGACGACCTCACTGCCGGGAATATGCAAGGTGGCTTCGATTTTCTGCTTGAGCTTTTCGACACACATCGTGACTTGCACGTTAGTGATCTTGTCGAAATGGCGCTCCAATCGTTGAAGTTTCTCGTTGATGTAGTCGCGCAGAGGTTCGGTCACTTCCAGTTGGTGTCCACTGATGTTGACTTGCATACAGCTTCTCCTTCGTTGCCAGTGCATAAAGCGGCAGGCCGAAAAGCCTGCCACTGGAACGCTGTAACGTGGCTT
The DNA here is from genome assembly GCF_048822895.1 of Pseudomonas sp. P4795. NCBI lineage: Bacteria > Pseudomonadati > Pseudomonadota > Gammaproteobacteria > Pseudomonadales > Pseudomonadaceae > Pseudomonas > Pseudomonas sp. P4795. Next base: position 198,608 of record NZ_JBMFBT010000003.1, read on the forward strand.
ACATCAACCGCTTGCGTTCGCTCGAAGGCGCGATCCCGAGAGATTCGCGGTACTTGGCGACGGTGCGGCGAGCCACCTGAATGCCTTGTGCCTCCAGTAAACCAGCGATCTTGCTGTCACTCAACGGCTTTTTCTGATTTTCCGCGGCAACCAGTTTTTTGATGATCGCGCGGATCGCCGTGGACGAGCATTCACCGCCTTCGGAGGTGCTGACGTGGCTCGAGAAAAAGTATTTCAGTTCATAAATACCGCGCGGGGTATGCATGAATTTCTGCGTGGTCACGCGGGAAATTGTCGATTCGTGCATGCCGACCGCTTCAGCGATGTCATGCAGCACCAACGGTTTCATAGCCTCGTCGCCGTACTCCAGAAAGCCGCGCTGATGCTCGACGATCTGCGTGGCGACTTTCATCAGGGTTTCGTTGCGGCTTTGCAGGCTCTTGATGAACCAGCGCGCTTCCTGCAACTGATTGCGCATGAAAGTGTTGTCGGCGCTGGTGTCGGCACGGCGGACGAAACCGGCGTACTGCGCGTTGACCCGCAGGCGCGGCACGGATTCCTGGTTCAGTTCGACCAGCCAGCGCTCGTTGTCCTTGCGCACGATGACGTCCGGCACCACGTACTCGGCTTCGGACGATTCGATTTGCGAACCCGGACGCGGATTGAGGCTTTGCACCAGCTCGATGACTTGGCGCAGCTCGTCTTCCTTGAGCTTCATGCGCCGCATCAGCTGACTGTAATCGCGGCTGCCGAGCAGATCGATGTAGTCGCTGACCAGACGCTTGGCTTCAACCAGCCACGGCGTCTTGGCGGGTAGCTGACGCAGTTGCAACAGCAGGCATTCGCTGAGGTTGCGCGCGCCGATGCCGGCTGGCTCGAATTGCTGGATGCGGTGCAGCACGGCTTCGATTTCATCCAGCTCGATATCGAGCTCGGGATCGAAGGCGTCGAGAATTTCTTCGAGAGTTTCGTCGAGGTAGCCCTGATTGTTGATGCAGTCGATCAGGGTCACGGCGATCAGGCGATCGGTGTCGGACATCGGCGCGAGGTTCAACTGCCACAGCAGATGGCTTTGCAGGCTTTCACCGACGGAAGTACGCGTGGTGAAGTCCCACTCGTCATCGTCGTTGCTTGGCAGGCTGCTGGCGCTGGTCTGATAGACGTCTTCCCAGGCAGTATCGACGGGCAATTCGTTGGGGATGCGCTCGTTCCAGTCGCCTTCCTCGAGGTTGTCCACCGTCGGCGCGCTTTCCTGAAAAGAGGGTTCCTGGGTTTCGGTGTTGGGCTTCTGCTCGACGTTGTCGGCGAGGGGATCGGAGTTGTCGAAGTCTTCGCCTTCTTCCTGGCGTTCGAGCATCGGATTGGATTCCAGAGCCTCCTGGATTTCCTGTTGCAGATCCAGGGTCGACAATTGGAGCAGGCGGATGGCCTGTTGCAGCTGCGGTGTCATCGTCAGCTGCTGGCCCATTCTCAAGACTAGCGATGGTTTCATGGCAGGGGCTTAACACCTTATTCGCCGGCGCTATGCGCCATCCACTACAGGGCGCCGGAGCGCCAAACTTAAGCAAATTATATGCCTGAAACTGAAGTGTTTGCCTAGAGCACCGTAACAATTAAACCAAGAAAATCGCAGGGGTGCCCAGGCTCGTGCCAGGACACCCCAATGATCACAGGCGGAACTCGTGACCCAGATACACTTCCTTCACCAGATCGTTGGCGAGGATGGTGGCCGAGTCGCCTTCGGCGATCAGTTGACCGTCGTTGACGATGTAGGCAGTTTCGCAGATGTCCAGCGTCTCACGGACGTTGTGGTCGGTGATCAACACACCGATACCCTTGGCCTTGAGGTGATGGATGATCTGCTTGATGTCGCCGACAGAAATCGGGTCAACACCGGCAAACGGTTCGTCGAGCAGGATGAATTTCGGTGCGGTGGCCAGCGCGCGGGCGATTTCGACCCGGCGACGTTCACCACCCGACAGACTCATGCCGAGGTTGTCGCGGATGTGGCTGATGTGGAATTCCTGCAGCAGGCTTTCCAGCTCTTTGCGACGGCCGGCCTTGTCGAGTTCCTGACGCGTTTCGAGGATGGCCATGATGTTATCGGCCACCGACAGCTTGCGGAAGATCGACGCTTCTTGCGGCAGATAGCCGATACCGGCCTTCGCACGGCCGTGCATTGGCTGGTGGCTGACGTCCAGATCGTCGATCAGGACGCGGCCCTGATCGGCCTGGACCAGGCCGACAATCATGTAGAAACAGGTGGTCTTGCCGGCGCCGTTAGGGCCGAGCAGGCCGACGATCTGCCCGCTGTCGATCGACAGGCTGACGTCGCGCACGACCTGGCGGCTTTTGTAAGCCTTGGCCAGATGCTGAGCTTTCAGAGTTGCCATTACTGGGTTTTCTCTTCGGTTTTCTTCTTCGGCTGGATCACCATGTCGATGCGCGGACGCGACTCGGTGACCTTGTTGCCGGTAGCACGACCAGCGCTGGCCAGCTTCTTCACCGTGTCATAGACGATTTTTTCGCCCTGAGTGGTGTTGTTGTCTTTGTCGACAACCTTGGCCTTGTCGATCAGCACAACGCGGTTTTGTGCAGCGTGGTACTGAATGGTTACGCCCCAACCCTGTACAGGCTTGGAGTCACCAGCAGTTTGCAGTTGCTCGAAGTAGGCGAGGTTGCCCACCGAGGTCACCACATCGATATCGCCGGCAGCGGTACGGGTGATGGTCACGGTGTTGCCTTTAACGATCATCGAACCTTGGGTAATGATCACGTCACCTTTATAGGTGGCGATGCCATTCTTGTCGTCCAGCTGGGCATCGTCGGCCTGAATGCGGATTGGCTGCGATTGATCGTTCGGCAGAGCCCAGGCGCTCACGCTTCCCAGTGCTGCGCCCAGGCTGAGCAAAATAGGGAGGGTTTTAACGAGCCTCATACTGTCCTCTTACGTTCGATAGCAGGTGTATCCTGCTTTCCTTCAAATACGCTTTCATTCCCACGCCAGTCGATACACCGCCAGCGCCGTCGATTCTAACGGGTTGCTGGGTCTGCGCATATTGCTGCTGAGGGAACACCGTCATGCGAGTGCTGGTGATCAGGGTGCTGCGGTTTTTTTCGTCGCTGCGCTGTACGCGTACCGAGTCGATCAGTTCGACTTCGGTACCGCCGGAATTCACTTCGCCGCGCTCACTGGTCACGTGCCACGGAAAATCAGTCCCGCGGAACATGTTCAGATCAGGTTTGGTGACCAGAGTAATGTCGGTCACCTTCACGTGCTCGGCCTTCTCGGACGTCATGTCGTACTGCACTTTGCCGTCTTCGAGGTACTGCACGGTACGGGTGTTGGTCGCATACCAGTCGATCGGGCTCTCTGCTGCCGAGACTACGGGCTTGTCGAGAAAGCGCTCCGGACTGATGTTCCAGTAGCCGACCGCACCGAAGATCGCGGCGATGCAACCGAACACCAGGATGTTGCGAAACTTTTTGCTAAACATGATTCGACTCACAGGTAAGCGTTGTTGGCCGCATCGAGGTGGCCCTGAGCGCTCAGGATCAGTTCGCAGAACTCGCGGGCGGCACCTTCGCCACCACGGGCCTGAGTAACGCCGTGGGCGTGTTCGCGCACGAAGGCCGCGGCGTTGGCTACGGCCATGCCCAGGCCTACGCGGCGGATCACCGGCAAGTCCGGCAGGTCGTCGCCGAGGTAGGCGACCTGTTCATAGCTTAGGCCCAGTTGTTCCAGAAGACCGTCAAGAACCACCAGTTTGTCTTCGCGCCCCTGAAACAGGTGCGGGATGCCCAGATTCTTCGCCCGACGTTCAACCACAGGCGTTTTGCGGCCGCTGATGATTGCGGTCTGCACGCCGGCGTTCATCAGCATTTTGATGCCTTGACCGTCGAGGGTGTTGAAAGTCTTGAATTCGCTGCCGTCTTCGAGGAAATACAGGCGGCCGTCGGTAAGGACGCCGTCGACGTCGAAAACCGCCAGTTTGATCGCTTTGCCGCGTTGCAGCAGATCGTTGCTCATTTACATCACTCCTGCACGCAGCAGATCGGAGAGGTTGAATGCGCCGATCGGGCGATCTTCCTTGTCCACCACTACCAATGCGTTGATCCGGTGGTCTTCCATGATTTTCAGGGCCTCGGCGGCGAGCATGTCGGGGCGGGCGGTCTCGCCGTGTACGGTCATCACCTGATCGATGGTGGCGGTGTGCACGTCGATGCTGCGATCCAGCGTGCGGCGCAAATCGCCGTCAGTGAAGATCCCGGCGAGTTTGCCGTCGGCTTCGAGAATTGCCGTCATGCCCAGACCCTTGCGGGTCATTTCCATCAGCGCGTCCCTCAACAGGGTGCCGCGCTGTACCTGCGGCAGCTCTTGCCCGGCGTGCATGACGTTTTCGACTTTCAGCAGCAGGCGCCGGCCCAATGCACCGCCAGGGTGGGAAAAGGCGAAGTCTTCAGCGGTAAAGCCGCGAGCTTCCAGCAGCGCCACGGCCAGAGCGTCGCCCATCACCAGTGCTGCGGTGGTCGAGGAGGTTGGCGCGAGGTTCAGCGGGCATGCTTCGTGCTCGACGTGAACATTCAGGTTCACTTCGGCGGCCTTGGCCAGCGGCGAGTTCGGGTTGCCGGTCAGGCTGATCAACTGGATGCCCAGGCGTTTGATCAGCGGCAGCAGGGTGACGATTTCATTGGTCGAGCCGGAATTCGACAGGGCGAGGATCACGTCGTCGCGGGTGATCATGCCCATGTCTCCATGGCTGGCTTCGGCCGGATGCACGAAAAACGCCGTGGTGCCGGTGCTGGCCAGGGTGGCGGCAATCTTGTTGCCGATGTGCCCGGATTTGCCCATGCCGACCACGACGACACGGCCCTTGCTGGCCAGAATCATCTCGCAAGCGCGTACGAAATCGGCGTCGATATGGGGCAACAAGCCTTGTACGGCTTCCACTTCGAGGCGAATGGTGCGTTGTGCAGATTGAATCAGGTCGCTGGATTGGCTCATGTCAGAAATCGTATAGCCCGATGAAAAGGCGGCGATTATAGCGGTTATGTTGCAAAGCCTCACGCAAGTTCGTCGTGCTTTGTCATTACTCGTTACCAAAACGCCTGAAAAGCCGGGGCAGACCCCTCATATCGGTGAATGCCTGCCGGTTCAACCCTTGGGCGCTTGGCCTTTGCAGTGATATAGTTCGCCGCCAGTTCGGCCTGCCCGGGATGTAAGTGCTTTCTTCAGAAAGTCTGGCGTCCGAGTGAGAGGCTGCATCGCAAGGAGTTTAGATGAGTGCCGATAACGCCTACGCGGTCGAGCTGAAGGGAGTCTCCTTCAAGCGCGGTGCGCGGAGCATTTTCAATAACGTCGATATCCGCATTCCACGCGGCAAGGTCACCGGCATCATGGGACCTTCCGGGTGCGGCAAGACCACGCTGCTACGGTTGATGGGCGCCCAGTTGCGTCCTTCCCAAGGCGAAGTCTGGGTCAACGGACAGAACCTGCCGACGCTGTCGCGCAGTGATCTGTTCGATGCGCGCAAGCACATGGGTGTGCTGTTTCAGAGCGGCGCGCTGTTCACCGATCTCGATGTGTTCGAGAACGTTGCATTTCCCCTGCGCGTTCATACCGAGTTGCCGGAAGAAATGATCCGCGACATCGTCCTGCTCAAACTGCAGGCGGTGGGGCTGCGCGGGGCCATCGAATTGATGCCCGACGAGTTGTCCGGCGGCATGAAGCGCCGCGTTGCGCTGGCCCGGGCGATTGCGCTCGATCCGCAAATTCTCATGTACGACGAACCCTTTGTCGGTCAGGATCCGATCGCCATGGGCGTGCTGGTGCGCCTGATTCGCCTGCTCAATGATGCGCTGGGGATCACCAGCATCGTGGTCTCCCACGATCTGGCCGAAACCGCGAGTATTGCCGACTATATATATGTAGTCGGTGATGGTCAGGTACTGGGGCAGGGCACGCCGGACGAGTTGATGAACTCGGACGACCCGCGCATCCGTCAGTTCATGACCGGCGACCCTGACGGTCCGGTTCCATATCACTTTCCAGCGACGGATTACCGCGCAGATCTTCTGGGGAAGCGTCGCTGATGCGCAGAATTTCATTAATTGAGCGCGTGCGTCGGTTCGGCCATGCCGTGATCGACGGCATTGCGGTGTTCGGTCGCGCAACCGTGTTCCTGTTTCATGCCTTGCTTGGCCGTGGTGGTATTGGCGGCGGTTTCGGTTTGCTGGTGAAGCAACTGCACTCGGTTGGCGTGATGTCGCTGGTGATCATCGTTGTATCCGGCATCTTCATCGGGATGGTTTTGGCGCTGCAGGGTTTCAGCATTCTGTCGAGCTACGGTTCGGAGCAGGCAGTGGGGCAAATGGTTGCGCTGACGCTGTTGCGTGAACTGGGGCCGGTAGTCACCGCGCTGTTGTTCGCCGGGCGCGCCGGTTCGGCGTTGACCGCCGAAATCGGCAACATGAAGTCCACCGAACAGCTGTCCAGTCTTGAGATGATCGGTGTCGACCCGCTCAAGTACATCATTGCCCCGCGTCTGTGGGCCGGTTTCATTTCCCTGCCAGTGCTGGCAATGATTTTCAGCGTGGTCGGTATCTGGGGCGGTTCGTGGGTGGCTGTGGACTGGCTGGGCGTTTATGAAGGCTCGTACTGGGCGAACATGCAAAACAGCGTGAACTTCGCCGATGATGTGCTTAATGGCGTCATCAAGAGCGCGGTTTTTGCCTTCGTCGTTACCTGGATCGCCGTATTCCAAGGCTATGACTGTGAGCCCACTTCCGAGGGGATCAGTCGTGCCACTACCAAGACCGTGGTATATGCCTCACTGGCAGTGCTCGGTCTGGACTTTATTCTGACCGCTTTGATGTTTGGAGATTTCTGATGCAAAACCGCACCCTGGAAATCGGTGTCGGCCTGTTCCTGCTGGCAGGGATCCTGGCTTTGCTGCTGCTTGCGTTGCGGGTCAGTGGCCTGTCTCCGACGTCGACCACCGATACCTACAAGCTTTACGCCTATTTCGACAATATCGCCGGTTTGACTGTCAGAGCCAAAGTGACCATGGCCGGTGTAACCATCGGCAAGGTCACTGCAATCGATCTGGATCGCGACAGCTTCACCGGTCGGGTTACCCTGCAAGTGAACAAGAGCGTCGACAACCTGCCGACTGACTCCACAGCGTCTATCCTGACCGCTGGCCTGTTGGGCGAGAAATACATCGGTATCAGTGTGGGCGGCGAAGACACCCCGCTCAAGGATGGTGGAACCATTCATGACACGCAGTCGTCTCTGGTACTGGAAGACCTGATTGGTAAATTCCTGCTCAATACCGTTAGCAAAGACGCCAAATGAGGAGCTTTTGAATGATCTCTACCTTGCGACGTGGCCTGTTGGTGTTACTCGCGGCACTGCCGCTGGTGGCTAACGCCGTGGCGGCACCTTCGGCGCACGAACTGGTTCAGGACACGACCAGCCGGTTGCTGGCTGATCTGGCCGCCAACAAAGAAAAGTACAAGCAGGATCCGACTGACTTCTACACGGCGCTGAACACCATCGTCGGGCCAGTCGTGGATGCCGAAGGCATTTCCAAGAGCATCATGACCGTCAAGTACTCGCGCAAGGCCACGCCTGCGCAGATGAAGACGTTCGAAGAGAACTTCAAGCGAGGCCTGTTCCAGTTCTACGGCAACGCTTTGCTCGAGTACAACAACCAGGGCATTACCGTCGATCCTGCCAAGGACGAGTCGGGTGATCGCACCAGCGTCAACATGACCGTCAAGGGCAGCAGTGGCGCGGTGTATCCGGTGCAGTACACGCTGGAGAAGATCAACGGCGAGTGGAAACTGCGCAACGTGATCATCAACGGCATCAACATCGGCAAACTGTTCCGTGATCAGTTCGCTGACGCGATGCAGCGCAATGGCAACGACCTCGACAAGACCATCAACAATTGGGCCGGGGAAGTGGCCAAGGCCAAGCAGACCACCGAACAAGCCGCCGAGAAGCAAGCGCAATGAACGAGGCGGCAGTACGTATGAGTGATGTCGACGAGCTGTCGCTCAGCGGCGTGCTGGACTATCGCACCGGCCCGGCCTTGCGCAAGGAAGGTCAGGCACTGATCAAGTCCAGCAAAGCCGCGTCGTTGGTGATCGATTGCTCGGCAGTGCAGAAGTCCAGCAGCGTCGGTTTGTCGTTGCTGTTGTGCTTCATGCGTGATGCGCAAGCGGCCGGCAAGGCCGTGAGCATCCGCGCGATGCCCGAAGACATGCGTGAAATTGCTCAGGTCAGCGAGCTGACCGAGCTGTTGGCGCAACCCTGAACCCGCATCAGTAAATCAGCCCCCCGTCAGAGTCCTGCCACGCGGGGTTCGCAGGCGCGGGGCTTTTTTGTATGATGTGCGACCCGTGCGCACAGGGCGCCGATTGAGGTTGAGCATGCAGGCCGTAGAAGTGAAGAGCTTCCTTGAAGCAAATCTGCCCGGAATCCAGGTGGAAGTTGAAGGCGAAGGCTGCAACTTTCAGCTGAACGTGATCAGCGATGAACTGGCGGCGTTAAGCCCGGTCAAGCGTCAGCAGAGCATCTATGCCCATTTGAACCCATGGATCGCTGATGGCAGCATCCACGCGGTCACTATGAAATTTTTCAGCAGCGCGGCCTGGGCCGAGCGCACCTGAGCCTAAGGGCGTCGAGATTGTTATGGATAAATTGATTATTACTGGTGGCGCTCGTCTTGATGGCGAGATCCGCATTTCCGGGGCAAAGAACTCTGCCCTGCCGATCCTCGCCGCCACGCTGCTGTGCGATGGCCCGGTGACGGTGGCAAACCTGCCGCACCTGCACGACATCACCACGATGATCGAGCTGTTCGGTCGGATGGGCATCGAGCCGGTGATCGACGAGAAGCTCAGCGTCGAAATCGACCCGCGTACCATCAAGACTTTGATCGCTCCGTACGAACTGGTGAAAACCATGCGTGCATCGATCCTGGTACTGGGCCCGATGGTCGCGCGTTTCGGTGAAGCCGAAGTCGCACTGCCTGGCGGTTGCGCGATCGGTTCGCGTCCGGTTGACCTGCACATCCGTGGCCTCGAAGCCATGGGCGCAGTGATCGACGTCGAAGGCGGCTACATCAAGGCCAAGGCGCCTGAAGGTGGCCTGCGCGGTGCAAGCTTCTTCTTCGATACCGTCAGTGTGACCGGTACCGAAAACATCATGATGGCCGCTGCTCTGGCCAAGGGCCGCAGCGTGCTGCAGAACGCCGCCCGTGAGCCTGAAGTGGTTGACTTGGCGAACTTCCTTAATGCCATGGGCGCCAAGGTCTCCGGCGCCGGTACCGACACCATCACCATCGATGGCGTTGAGCGTCTGGGTTCGGCTTTCTATAAAGTCATGCCTGACCGTATCGAAACCGGCACCTACCTGGTGGCCGCTGCGGTCACCGGTGGCCGCGTGAAGGTCAAGGACACTGATCCGACCATCCTCGAAGCCGTTCTGGAAAAACTTCGTGAAGCCGGCGCAGAAATCACCTGCGGTGAAGACTGGATCGAGTTGAACATGCACGGCAAGCGTCCGAAAGCAGTGAACGTGCGCACTGCGCCGTACCCGGCTTTCCCGACCGACATGCAGGCGCAGTTCATCTCGCTCAACGCCATTGCCGAAGGCACCGGTGCAGTGATCGAGACGATCTTCGAAAACCGTTTCATGCACGTGTACGAACTGCACCGCATGGGCGCGCATATCCAGGTTGAAGGCAACACCGCCATCGTCACCGGCATCGACAAGCTCAAGGGCGCGCCAGTCATGGCCACCGACCTGCGTGCGTCGGCCAGCCTGGTGATCTCGGCACTGGTTGCTGAAGGCGATACCCTGATCGACCGCATCTACCACATCGACCGTGGTTACGAGTGCATCGAAGAGAAACTGCAGATGCTGGGCGCCAAGATCCGTCGCGTTCCGGGTTAATTGCTGCATGTGGACACAGGGACGTGTCCGTTGAATTCGTTCTGAATCGAGGCTGATCTTTTAGACAGCCTCGATGTGTGTCCGGCGCCGATTGCGACCGGACATGAGTACCTTGATAAGGACTGACGTTTCCCATGTTGACCATCGCACTGTCCAAGGGCCGCATCCTTGACGACACCCTGCCGCTGCTTGCTGAAGCGGGCATCGTGCCGACCGAGAATCCGGACAAGAGCCGCAAGCTGATCATCCCCACGACTCAGCCGGACGTACGTCTGTTGATCGTGCGCGCCACTGACGTGCCGACCTATGTCGAGCATGGCGCGGCCGACCTCGGCGTGGCCGGTAAAGACGTGTTGATGGAATACACCGGCCAGGGCCTGTACGAGCCGCTGGATCTGCAGATTGCCCAGTGCAAACTGATGACCGCCGGCAAGATCGGCGCGGTCGAGCCCAAGGGTCGTCTGCGTGTGGCGACCAAGTTCGTCAACGTGGCCAAGCGTTACTACGCAGAACAGGGTCGTCAAGTCGACATCATCAAACTCTACGGTTCGATGGAGCTGGCACCGCTGATCGGTCTGGCCGACAAGATCATCGACGTGGTCGACACCGGCAACACCTTGCGCGCCAATGGCCTGGAACCTCAGGAACTGATCGCCACGATCAGCTCGCGTCTGGTGGTCAACAAGGCTTCGATGAAAATGCAACACGCCCGAATCCAGGCGTTGATCGACACCCTGCGTCAAGCAGTGGAGTCGCGACACCGCGGCTGATTTACCTGCGCGACTTTGAGTCGCGCCCGTCTATCCGCCTCATAGCCAGAAACTCAGGTGCCCAAGCGGAAACGACTGCTAAGTTAGGGCGCCTGAGTTTTTGCCATTCCTATGAGGCTCTCGCTATGACCGCACCGACTGCAATTCGCCGACTCAACGCTGCCGACCCGGATTTCGCACGTCATCTGGATCATCTGCTGAGCTGGGAAAGCGTGTCCGACGACTCGGTCAATCAGCGCGTGCTGGACATCATCAAGGCTGTGCGCGAGCGCGGCGATGCGGCGCTGGTCGAGTTCACCGAGAAGTTCGACGGCCTCAAAGTCAATTCGATGGCCGACCTGATCCTGCCGCGCGAGCGCCTGGAACTGGCGCTGACGCGCATCACCGTGCCGCAACGCGAAGCCTTGGAAAAAGCCGCTGCCCGCGTGCGCAGCTATCACGAAAAACAGAAGCAGGATTCCTGGAGTTACACCGAGGAAGACGGCACCGTGCTTGGCCAGAAGGTCACGCCACTGGATCGCGCCGGTCTGTACGTGCCGGGCGGCAAGGCGTCGTATCCGTCGTCGGTATTGATGAACGCGATTCCGGCCAAGGTTGCCGGCGTGACCGAAGTGGTCATGGTCGTGCCGACTCCGCGTGGTGAAGTCAACGAACTGGTACTGGCGGCGGCATGCATCGCCGGCGTCGACCGCGTGTTCACCATCGGCGGTGCACAAGCGGTTGCCGCGCTGGCCTACGGCACCGAAAGCGTACCTCAGGTGGACAAAGTCGTCGGCCCGGGCAACATCTACGTTGCCACTGCCAAGCGCCACGTGTTCGGGCAGGTCGGCATCGACATGATCGCCGGACCGTCGGAAATCCTCGTGGTGTGCGACGGTCAGACCGATCCGGACTGGATCGCCATGGACCTGTTCTCGCAAGCCGAGCACGACGAAGACGCGCAGGCAATTCTGGTCAGCCCGGACGCCGAGTTCCTCGACAAGGTCGCGGCGAGCATCGACAAGCTGCTGCCGACCATGGATCGCGCGACCATCATCGAAACCTCGATCAATGGCCGTGGTGCACTGATCCACGTGCGCGACATGGCGCAAGCCATCGAAGTCGCCAACCGTATCGCTCCGGAACACCTGGAGCTGTCGGTCGCCGACCCGCAGGCCTGGCTGCCGCAGATCCGCCACGCTGGCGCGATCTTCATGGGTCGCCACACTTCCGAGGCGCTGGGCGATTACTGCGCAGGCCCGAACCACGTATTGCCGACTTCGGGCACAGCGCGCTTCTCCTCGCCGCTGGGCGTGTATGACTTCCAGAAGCGTTCGTCGATCATCTTCTGCTCCGAGGCCGGTGCTTCCGAATTGGGCAAAACCGCTTCGATCCTCGCCCGTGGCGAATCGCTGAGCGCCCACGCGCGCAGTGCCGAATACCGCATTCTTGACGACAAGCAGGGGAACTGAACATGAGTAAATTCTGGAGTCCGTTCGTCAAGAGTCTGGTGCCTTATGTGCCGGGCGAGCAGCCGAAGCTGACCAGACTGGTCAAGCTCAACACCAACGAAAACCCGTACGGTCCGTCGCCCAAAGCTTTGGCCGCGATGCAGACGGAACTGAATGACAACCTGCGCCTGTATCCGGATCCGAACAGCGATCTGCTGAAAAACGCCGTCGCCAAGTACTACGGCGTGCAGAGCAATCAAGTGTTCCTCGGCAACGGTTCGGATGAAGTGCTGGCGCACATTTTCCACGGCTTGCTGCACCACGATCAGCCGATCTTGTTCCCGGATATCAGCTACAGCTTCTATCCGGTCTACTGCGGTCTGTACGGCATCCAGTTCGACGCGGTGCCGCTGGACGCGCAGTTTCAGATCAACCCGGCGGACTACGCCAAGCCGAACGGCGGGATCATTTTCCCCAATCCGAACGCGCCGACCGGTTGCCTGTTGGCACTGGACGCGGTTGAGCAAATCCTCAAGGCCAGCCCGGATTCGGTAGTGGTCGTGGATGAGGCTTACATCGATTTCGGTGGGGAGACTGCGATCAGTCTGGTCGATCGCTATCCGAATCTGCTGGTGACTCAGACGTTGTCCAAATCGCGTTCGCTGGCCGGACTGCGGGTTGGGCTGGCGGTCGGGCATCCTGATCTGATCGAGGCGCTGGAGCGGATCAAGAACAGTTTCAACTCGTATCCGCTGGATCGTCTGGCGAACGTCGGCGCCGCTGCTGCTTTCGAGGATCGCGAGTACTTCGAGAAGACTTGCGCGCTGGTGATCGAGAGCCGCGAGTGGGTGATTGCGCAGTTGCAGGCCAAAGGATTTGAAGTGCTGCCATCGGCGGCGAACTTCATCTTCGCCCGGCATCCGCAGCATGACGCGGCGGGGCTGGCGGCCAGGTTGCGTGAGCAAGGGGTTATCGTGCGGCACTTCAAGCAAGAGCGGATTGCGCAGTTCTTGCGGATTTCGATTGGCACGCCGGAGCAGAATCAGGCGTTGATCGACGGGCTTGGCGACCTTTAAAGGCAAGAGCCTCCTAACCCTCTCCCGGGGGGAGAGGGGACTGATAGGGGGATGCTTCAGAGCTACATCGACCTGAGATACCGAGTCGAACTCAGAATCTGAAAAGCCCCCCGATCTGCTCCCTTTCCCCCTCGCCCCCTTGGGGGGAGAGGGTTGGGGTGAGGGGGGAAGTTCCGGATCAACAGGTAATTCAGACCCCCCCCCCCACCATCACTCGTGATGAGCCTCCCCCAAAAACGTCAACGAACTAAACAGCCCTCGACTATTAACATCAGGGCTGTCCTTCACCGCCACCTCAACCTGCGCCGTGATCACATTCAGCCCTTCATTACGCACCAGCACCTGCGCCCGCCCGTCCTTGTCGGTCTCGGTGCTCAGCGTATTCGGCGCATTGCGATAGTCGCCAATCAACTTGATCCCCGCCGCCGGTTTGCCGTCCAGCAACACCCGCACCGGCAATGAGTTCCCCGGTCCCACGGTGAGCGGATCGACCTCCGGCAGGATCAGCAATTTGATCTGATTCAGCTTGGGCAACTTCGCCCCGGGTTGATAAATCGCCAGGCTGTACTTGAACGTTTCGGTCGCCTCGATTGCACCGGGCACTTTGCTGCGCCCTTGATTGATCCACTTCTTGTCTGCCGTTTGCGACCACATGCCATTGTTCAAGGCTACGGCCAGTACTGCTGGGGGCTTTAGGGGTTGCAGGCGCGCATGATCGGGCAGGCGCTGCACGTTGACCGGAATCATCTTGCCGCTGACGTCATACGCCCACGCGCCGCTGATTTTCTGCGCCTTGAACGCGTTGTCTTCGGCGCCGTGGCCGTAGACCACTTCGATATTGCCGCGCCGTTGTTCGGTCCACAGGCCATGGGCCGATGCTTGAGTAGTGAACAACGCAGCGATGATCAATAAGAGTTTGCCGTGGTGCATGGTGACGTCCTTACAGGTTGAGGGTCAGGCTGACGGTGAAGTTGCGCGGCTCGCCGGGGTTGACCCAGTAATTGCTGTACGAGCGCTCGTAGTATTTTTCGTCGAACAGGTTGTTCAGATTCAGGCCGACGGTGACGTTGTCAGTGGCCTTGTAATGCGCCAGCAGATCGACGGTGTGATACGCCGGCAACTCGAAATCGCTGCCAGCTTCGCCAGAGCGATCACCGACATAAGTGAACGCCGCACCGACATCCGAGCCGCGCAGATGGCCGTCCTGAAATTCGTAAACACCTAACAAACTGCCGCTGCGTTTGGCCACGCCGAGGATGCGGCTGCCGGCAGGAATCGCCGCGTCGCCCTTGGTCACTTCGGCATCGATGTAGGCGAAGGCGCCGATCACTCGCAGCGCATCGGTCACTTGCCCGGTCACTTGCAGATCAAAACCCTGACTGCGCGCCTTGCCCATCGCGCGGCTGGTGTCGGTGCCCGGATCGACCGCGAGCACGTTTTCCTTGTCGATGTGGAAGAAGGCGAGGGTGCTGCTCAGGCGTTCGTCGAACAGTTCGTTATTGATGCCGATCTCGTAGCCGACGCCTTGTTCCGGGTCGAAGGATTTACCGCCGGCGTCGAGGCCATTGTTCGGTTTGAACGAGGTCGAGGCATTGGCGAACACGCCGGTTTGCGGCGTCAGTTGATACAGCAGGCCGGCGCGTTGCGTCAGTGCATCGTGAGTCTGGCGGCTGCGCGCGTCGCGGGTGTGGTCATCGATGCGTTGATCGAAATGCTCGAAGCGCGCACCGACCATCCCGCGCAGTTTGTCGCTGAAGACTATTTGATCCTGCACATTCAAGGCATGGCTTTCGACGTGCTCGAAGAAGTCAGTGCCCGAACGTGCGCCGTTGGGCTTGGGCTGGCCGTAGACCGGGTTGTAGATGTCGATGGCATACGGGCTGCCAGCGATGGTGGTGACGCGTTCGTCCTTGCGGTAGTTCTCGTACTCGCTGCCGATCAACAACTCGTGCTGCCAACTGCCGACGTCGAATAACCCACGCAATTCCAGTTGGGTGATGCTGTCGTGCCAGTTGTTGTCGCGCTCGCGATAGCGGCGATTGACCGTGTGCCCGTCGGCGTTCAGTGGCCGCGATTCGGAGGCGAAACCCCAGAGCTTGCCTTCCTTGTAATGGCTGGCGAGGCGCAGTTTCCAGGTGTCATTGAGCTGATGCTCAAGCGCGGCTTGCAGCATGTTGTTGTGGTTGTCGATGTCGCCGTCATTCGGTTCGCCGAGGAAAGTCGAGCGCGAGACACCGCTCCATTTATTGTTCGGCGCAACGATGCCCCGGTCGAACGTCGAGCTGTGGCGCACTATTTCGCTTTCCACCAACAACGACGTATCCGGGTTCAATTGCCAACTGATCGAGGGCGCGACGAACACGCGCTGACTGTCGACGTGATCGCGAAAACTCTTGTTGTCCTCGACCGCGAGGTTGACCCGCGATAGCACATCACCTTGCTCATCCAGCGGCGTGTTGACGTCGAGTGCCGTGCGATAGCGATCCCAACTGCCGGCGCTGGTTTGCAGGGTGGTGAAGGCCTGAGGCTGTGGCTTCTTACTGACGATGTTTACCGTGCCGCCCGGATCGCCCCGGCCATAGAGGCTGGCGGCAGGGCCTTTGAGCACTTCGATGCGCTCGATGTTGGCCGCGTCCGGCGTGCTCGGGTAACCACGATTGGCGCTGAAACCGTCTTTATAGAACTCGGAAGTGGTGAAGCCGCGAATGCTGTACTCGTACAGCGTCAGGCCGCCGAAGTTGTTCTGCTTGGACACGCCGCCGGCAAAATCCAGTGCGCGTTCGACACTGGTACTGCCGAGATCCTTGAGCACGCTGGCAGGTATTACGCTGATGGCTTGCGGGATGTCGCGGATTGCCGTGTCGGTTTTGGTCGCGCTGGCCGAGCGGGTCGCCCGATAGCCGCTCACCGGGCCGCTCGCGGATTCGTATTCGGAAGTGACGCTGATGGCGTCGAGTTCGAGGGTTTGCGCTTCTTCGGCGAAGGCGGGCTCGCCGAGCAAACCAAGGGTCAGGCCGAGCAGGGAGGCCTTTGTTCGAGACGACATGTTATGTTGTTCCAATTCAGTGATTGAAACAATATAACATGCCTTTTGAGAATGTCTTGTATTCGCGCGCTCGGCGCGAACACAGTCTTACTCGGGTTCTTTTTCCTTCACCGGCGCCGGTGGCGGGCGCAGGCCGATTTCGGCGCTGAGCTTCAGCTCCTTGCCGTTACGCATCACCTGAATCGTCACTTTATCGGTCGGTTTGATCCGCGCCACCTGATTCATCGAGCGCCGACCATCACCGGCCGGCTCGCCATCGATGCTCAGAATCACGTCGCCCAATTGCAGGCCAGCCTTCTGCGCCGGGCCGTCACGGAAGATCCCCGCCACTACAATCCCCGGACGCCCGGACAAGCCGAACGACTCCGCCAGTTCCTGAGTCAGCGGCTGCACCTCAATCCCGAGCCAGCCGCGAATCACCTGGCCATGCTCGATGATCGACTTCATCACTTCCATCGCCAGCTTCACCGGAATCGCAAAACCGATGCCTTGCGAGCCGCCGGACTTGGAGAAGATCGCGGTGTTGATGCCGGTGAGGTTGCCGTTGGCATCCACCAGTGCGCCGCCGGAGTTGCCCGGGTTGATCGCCGCGTCGGTCTGGATGAAGTCTTCGTAGTTGTTCAGGCCCAACTGGTTGCGCCCGGTGGCGCTGATGATGCCCATGGTCACGGTCTGGCCGACCCCGAACGGGTTGCCGATGGCCAGTGCGACGTCGCCGATGCGGATGTTGTCCGAGCGCCCGACAGTGATCGACGGCAGGGTTTTCAAATCGATTTTGAGAACAGCGAGGTCGGTTTCCGGATCGCTGCCGATCACACGGGCGAGGGTTTCGCGGCCATCCTTGAGCGCCACGACGATCTGGTCGGCGCCGCTGGTGACGTGGTTGTTGGTCAGGATGTAGCCTTCCGGGCTCATGATCACGCCGGATCCGAGGCTCGATTCCATGCGCTTCTGCTTCGGCGAATTGTCACCGAAGAACCGGCGGAACTGCGGATCTTCAAACAGCGGATGCGCCGGTTTAGCGATGACCTTGGTGGTGTACAGGTTGACCACCGACGGCGCGGCGATGGTCACCGCGTCCGCATAGGACACCGGCCCCTGCTGCACGCTGGTGGTTTGCGGCGCCTGTTGCAGATTGACGTCAAGGCTCGGCAGCCCCACCCACTGCGGGTATCGCTGAATAATCAACAGAGCGATAAGCACACCGGCCAACAGCGGCCAGCCGAAAAAACGCAGCGCCTTGAACATTAAGCACGTCCTGGAAAGGTTGCAGGCGAAGTCAGACCGCCCATAATGACGCGCATTATACGAGGCCGCGCGTGCCTCTGAACGGGATATTTAGGAGTCTTTCATGGCCGTCGCTTTGAGCACCCTGGTCGAGGAAGCCGACCGTTACCTCGCCAGTGCAAAAATTGCCGATTACTGCCCCAATGGCCTGCAGGTCGAGGGCCGTCCGCAAGTAATGCGCATCGTCAGTGGCGTCACCGCCAGCCAGGCGTTGCTCGATGCTGCCGTCGAGGCGCAAGCCGATCTGGTGCTGGTGCATCACGGTTACTTCTGGAAAGGCGAGAACCCATGCATCACCGGCATGAAGCAGCGCCGCTTGAAGACACTGCTCAAGCACGACATCAGCCTGCTCGCCTATCACCTGCCGCTGGACCTGCATCCGGACGTCGGTAACAACGTGCAGCTCGCGCGTCAGTTGGACATCACCGTCGAAGGGCCGCTGGATCCGGACAATCTCAAAGTGGTCGGTCTGGTTGGCTCATTGAAAGAGCCGATGACCTCAAGGGATTTCGCCCGTCGCGTGCAGGAAGTCATGGGCCGCGAGCCGCTGTTGATTGAAGGCAGCGGGATGATTCGTCGGGTCGGCTGGTGCACCGGTGGTGGTCAGGGTTACATCGATCAGGGCATCGCTGCTGGCGTGGATCTGTTCCTCAGCGGCGAAGCCTCCGAGCAAACCTTCCACAGCGCCCGCGAGAATGACATCAGCTTCATCGCCGCCGGTCATCACGCCACCGAACGCTACGGCGTGCAGGCGCTGGGCGACTATCTGGCCAAGCGTTTCGCCGTCGAGCATATCTTCATCGATTGCCCGAATCCGATCTGAGCAGCCAAACGGGCGGGCATATTGATATACCCTTTCGATCTAGTTCGCGTCCTGATTAGAAGCAGGCCGCTGTGCTAGGATTCCCCGCTCGAACACGGCCCGCTGGCCGTTCATAAGAAAGCTTTCGTGAGTAGCCATGGTCGACAAACTGACGCATCTGAAACAGCTGGAGGCGGAAAGCATCCACATCATCCGCGAGGTGGCAGCCGAGTTCGATAACCCGGTGATGCTGTACTCCATCGGTAAAGACTCCGCCGTGATGCTGCACCTGGCACGCAAGGCGTTCTTCCCGGGCAAACTGCCGTTTCCGGTGATGCACGTCGACACTCGCTGGAAATTCCAGGAGATGTACAAGTTCCGCGACAAGATGGTCGAAGAACTGGGTCTGGACTTGATCACCCACATCAACCCGGACGGCGTCGCGCAGAACATCAATCCGTTCACCCACGGCAGCGCCAAGCACACCGACATCATGAAAACCGAGGGCCTGAAACAGGCGCTCGACAAGCATGGTTTTGACGCAGCGTTCGGCGGTGCCCGTCGCGATGAAGAGAAATCCCGTGCCAAAGAGCGCGTGTACTCGTTCCGCGACAGCAAACACCGCTGGGATCCGAAAAACCAGCGTCCAGAGCTGTGGAACGTCTACAACGGCAAGGTCAACAAGGGCGAATCCATTCGTGTATTCCCGTTGTCGAACTGGACCGAGCTGGACATCTGGCAGTACATCTATCTCGAAGGCATCCCGATTGTGCCGCTGTATTTCGCAGCCGAGCGCGAAGTGATCGAGAAGAACGGCACGCTGATCATGATCGACGACGAGCGCATCCTTGAGCACCTGTCTGATGAAGACAAGGCACGCATCGTCAAAAAGAAAGTGCGTTTCCGTACCCTTGGTTGCTACCCGTTGACGGGCGCAGTGGAGTCCGAGGCCGAAAGCCTGACGGACATCATTCAGGAAATGCTCCTGACGCGAACTTCCGAGCGCCAGGGCCGGGTCATCGACCACGATGGCGCAGGCTCTATGGAAGACAAAAAACGTCAGGGTTATTTCTAAGGGGTTGTCATGTCGCACGTATCTGATTTGATCAGCGAGGACATCCTCGCCTACCTGGGCCAGCACGAACGTAAAGAGCTGCTGCGCTTTTTGACCTGCGGTAACGTCGATGACGGCAAGAGCACCCTGATCGGGCGCCTGCTGCACGACTCGAAGATGATCTACGAAGATCACCTCGAAGCGATTACCCGCGACTCGAAAAAAGTCGGCACCACTGGCGAAGACATCGACCTGGCATTGCTGGTCGATGGCCTGCAGGCCGAGCGTGAGCAGGGCATCACCATCGATGTCGCTTACCGCTATTTCTCCACCGCCAAACGCAAATTCATCATCGCCGACACCCCGGGCCATGAGCAGTACACCCGCAACATGGCCACCGGTGCGTCCACCTGTGACCTGGCGATCATCCTGGTCGACGCGCGTTACGGTGTGCAGACCCAGACCCGTCGCCATAGCTTTATCGCCTCGCTGCTCGGCATCAAACACATCGTGGTCGCCATCAACAAGATGGACCTGAAAGACTTCGACCAAGGTGTGTTCGAGTCGATCAAGGCCGACTACCTGAAATTCGCCGAAGGCTTGAAGCTCAAGCCGACGAGCATGCACTTCGTGCCGATGTCGGCGCTGAAGGGCGACAACGTAGTGAACAAATCCGAGCGCTCGCCGTGGTACACCGGCCAGTCGCTGATGGAAATTCTCGAGACCGTGGAAGTGGCGGGCGATCGCAACTTCACCGATCTGCGTTTCCCGGTGCAGTACGTCAACCGTCCGAACCTGAACTTCCGTGGCTTCGCCGGCACCCTCGCCAGCGGCATCGTCAAGAAGGGGGACGAAGTTGTTGTCCTGCCGTCGGGCAAGAGCAGCCGCGTGAAATCCATCGTCACCTTCGACGGTGAACTGGAACACGCAGGTCCAGGTCAAGCGGTGACGCTGACCATGGAAGACGAGATCGACATCTCCCGTGGCGACCTGTTGGTCCACGCCGACAACGTGCCGCCGGTCACCGACAGCTTTGAAGCGATGCTGGTGTGGATGGCTGAAGAGCCGATGCTGCCGGGCAAGAAATACGACATCAAACGTGCCACCAGTTACGTGCCGGGCTCGATTGCCAGCATCGTCAACAAGGTCGACGTCAACACCCTCGAAGAAGGCCCGGCGAGCGCGTTGCAGCTCAACGAAATCGGCAAGGTCAGGATCGCGCTCGATGCGCCGATCGCCCTCGACGGTTACGAAAGCAACCGCACCACTGGCGCGTTCATCATCATCGATCGTTTGACCAACGGCACCGTCGGCGCCGGCATGATCGTGGCTCAGCCATTGACTCACGGCACCGCGACGCATCACGGCAAACTGGCGCACGTAGCAACTGAGGAGCGCGCTCAGCGCTTTGGCCAGCAGCCGGCGACTGTACTGTTCAGCGGCTTGTCGGGCGCCGGCAAAAGCACGCTGGCCTACGCGGTCGAGCGCAAGTTGTTCGACCTCGGTCGTGCGGTGTTCGTGCTGGATGGCCAGAACTTGCGCCATGACCTGAACAAGGGGCTGCCACAGGATCGCGCCGGTCGTACCGAAAACTGGAGCCGTGCTGCGCACGTGGCGCGTCAGTTCAACGAGGCCGGTCTGTTGACGCTGGCGGCATTCGTTGCACCGAGCGCTGTAGGTCGCGAGCAGGCCAAGGATCTGATCGGCAAGGAGCGTCTGTTGACGGTCTACGTTCAGGCCTCACCAGCCGTTTGCGCCGAGCGTGATCCGCAAGGTCTGTACGCCGCTGGTGGCGACAACATTCCGGGCGAATCCTTCCCGTACGATGTGCCGCTGGACGCCGATCTGGTGATCGACACCCAGTCGCTGTCGCTGGAGGACAGCGTCAAGCAAGTGCTCGATCTGCTGCGCAAGCGTGGCGCGATCTAAGCGTTAGCCGCAAACTGAAAAACCCGCCGATGAGTGATCATCGGCGGGTTTTTTGTTGTCTTGAGATTGCTATCGCTGGCAAGTCGAATCGTCGCACCGCAGCTCCCACAGGTTTCTCGGCAGTACACACTATTTGTGTTCGCTGAAACTTACTGTGGGAGCTGGCTTGCCAGCGATGAGGCCCGGACAGACGCCTCAAGACTTCGCTGGATACTCGCGGTGCATTTGTTCGAGCAACGCATCCTTGTCCTGCCACAGCTGATTGATCCAGCCCTGGAATTGCAGGCGGTATTCGCCGTCCTGATCGTAGTTCTTGCCGATGAACGCAGGCGGAATCTTCAGCTCTTCAAAGTGCACCACCACGTCACGCACATTGCCGCACAGCAAGTCCCAATAACCCGGACGCCCGCCCGGATAATGGATGGTCACATTGACGATCGACTCCAGCTGTTCACCCATGGCATCCAGCACAAACGCAATACCGCCAGCCTTGGGCTTGAGCAAATATTTGAACGGCGACTTCTGCTGCGCATGCTTGCCCTCGGTGAAGCGCGTGCCTTCGACAAAGTTGAAAATGCCCACCGGGTTATTGCGAAATTTCGCGCAAGTCTTGCGCGTGGTTTCGAGGTCTTTGCCTTTCTTCTCCGGGTGCTTTTCCAGGTACGCCTTGGAGTAGCGCTTCATGAACGGAAAGCCCAGCGCCCACCAGGCCAGACCGATTACCGGGACCCAGATCAGCTCTTGCTTGAGAAAAAACTTCAGCGGCTGGATCCGGCGGTTGAGCACGTATTGCAGGACCATGATGTCGACCCAGCTCTGGTGGTTGCTGGTGATCAGGTACGAGTGCTGATAATCCAGACCTTGCAGGCCGCTGAGGTGCCAGCGGGTGCGGCAGACCAGGTTCATCCAGGCTTTGTTGTTGCTGATCCACGCTTCGTGAGTGTGGCCCATCAGCCAGCGCGTGAAGCGCCGGGCCAGGGCGAACGGCAGCACCTTGAACAGCGCCACCAGAAACAGGAACGAGCACAGCAGAATGGTGTTGAGTGCCAACAGCAGTGCGGCGATCACGCCGCGTAACGGGGCAGGGAGAAAGGCCAGCATTTATACATCCATAGGTCGGTTGGCGGCTTGAATCGCGGTCAGGGCGATGGTGTAGACGATGTCATCGACCTGCGCGCCGCGCGGCAGATCGTTCACCGGTTTGCGCAGGCCTTGCAGCATCGGCCCGAGGCTGACGCAGTCGGCGCTGCGCTGCACGGCTTTGTGTGTGGTGTTGCCGGTGTTCAGGTCAGGGAACACGAACACCGTGGCGCGACCGGCCACCTGGCTGTTCGGCGCCAGTTGCCGGGCCACGGTTTCGTTGGCCGCGGCATCGTACTGCAACGGGCCGTCGATCAGCAGCGAGTGCTGTTGTTCGTGAGCGAGCAGGGTCGCCTCGCGGACTTTCTCGACTTCTTCACCACTGGCCGAATCACCGCTGGAATAGCTGATCATCGCCACTCGCGGAGTGATGCCGAACGCGGCGGCCGAGTCGGCGCTTTGCAGGGCAATTTCTGCCAGTTCAATCGCGCTCGGGTGCGGGTTCATCACGCAGTCGCCGTAAACCAGCACTTCTTCGGGAAACAGCATGAAGAACACCGACGACACCAGCGTGCAGCCTGGCGCGGTTTTGATCAGTTGCAAGGCCGGGCGGATGGTGTTGGCGGTGGAGTGAATGACTCCGGACACCAGCCCGTCGACCTCATCAAGTGCGAGCATCATGGTGCCGATCACCACGGTGTCTTCGAGTTGCTGTTCGGCCATCGGCGCGTTGAGGCTTTTGCTCTTGCGCAGCGAGACCATCGGCTCGACGTAGCGCTCGCGGATCAAGTCCGGATCAAGAATCTCCAGGCCTTCCGGCAGCTCAATGCCTTGGGCGCGCGCCACCGCTTGCACGTCTTCCGGTTTCGCCAGCAGCACGCAGCGGGCAATGCCGCGCGCCTGACAGATCGCCGCCGCCTGTACGGTCAACGGCTCGCTGCCCTCCGGCAGAACAATGCGTTTGTTTGCCGCTTGGGCGCGTTGAATCAGTTGATAGCGGAACACCGCCGGCGACAGGCGCATCTCGCGCGGTGTGCCGCAACGCTGGTGCAGCCAGTTGGCGTCGAGGTGGCTGGCGACGAAATCGGTGATGATCTCGGCGCGCTCGCGGTCATCGATCGGGATTTCCTTGTTCAGGCCATTGAGCTGGTTGGCGGTGTCGTAGGAGCCGGTGCTCACCGACAAAACCGGCAAACCGGCCTGCAATGCGCCACGGCACAGATCCATGATGCGCGGATCGGGCAGGGTGTCACTGGTCAGCAGCAGGCCGGCCAACGGCACGCCGTTCATCGCGGCAAGGCTGACGGCAAGGATGATGTCGTCGCGGTCGCCCGGTGTCACCACCAGTACACCGGGCTTGAGTAGCTCGACGGTGTTGCGCATGGTGCGCGCGCAGATGATGATTTTGGTCATGCGCCGGGTTTCGTAGTCGCCCGCATTGAGCACTTGCGCGTTCATTAGATCAGCGACGTCGCGGGTGCGCGGGGCATTCAGTTCCGGCTGAAACGGAATGCAGCCGAGCAAGCGGAAATCACCGCTGCGCAGCAATGGCGAATGCTCTTTCAGGCGTGTGGCGAAGGCCTCCATGCTCTCATCGGTCTTGACCTTGTTGAGAATCACGCCGAGGACCTTCGGATCTTTCGGTCCGCCGAACAGTTGTGCCTGCAACTCGACGCGCCCGGACAGCTCGGTCAGCACCTCGTTTTCCGGCGCCGAGACCAGAATCACCTCGGCATCCAGGCTTTTCGCCAGATGCAGATTGACCCGTGCGGCATAGCTGGCGCTGCGCGTCGGCACCATGCCTTCAACGATCAGCACGTCTTTGCCGATGGCAGCCTGCTGATAAAGGGTGATGATTTCTTCCAGCAACTCGTCGAGCTGACCGTCGCCGAGCATCCGTTCGACGTGGGCCAGCCCCAGCGGCTGCGGCGGCTTCAGGCCGTGGGTGCGTGCCACCAGTTCGGTGGAACGTTCAGGGCCGGTGTCGCCTGGATGCGGCTGGGCAATCGGCTTGAAGAAACCGACTTTCAGCCCGGCCCGCTCAAGCGTGCGTACCAGCCCGAGGCTGATCGAGGTCAGACCCACACCAAAATCGGTGGGCGCGATAAAAAAAGTTTGCATGCGGATTCTCTAAGGGAGCGCAATGGCGATCAGCTTTCTATGACCTATGCCGATCTGCCGAAATTCAGTCGCCAAGGTTAGCGCTAACCGAGCCTTGTGCGCACCAACCGCAAGCAAAGGGTTGGCCTATTTTTTCAATACGCTGCGCCGGGTTGAGCACCCAGGCCCGCGATTGCCACGGTGGCTGGTGGCGCAGGTGTTGTGTGTGGCCGCAAGACAGTTCGACGACCCAGTGGCCATCCTCGTCCTGATGGAAGCCGGTGATCGTCGCAGGCGCCAATCCGCCCCGTTTGTCCGGGTTCTGTTCGCTTTCGGGCAAATCCTTGTTTAGACTTGTCCGTTCTTCATTCTTCTGCAAAAGGTCTCGCCCCATGCTGATCGCCGCCAATAAGGCTGTCTCCATCGACTATACCCTGACCAACGACGCTGGTGAGGTCATCGACAGCTCCGCCGGCGGCGCTCCGCTGGTCTACCTGCATGGCGCAGGCAACATCATTCCAGGTCTGGAAAAAGCCCTGGAAGGCAAAACCGTTGGTGACGAACTGCAAGTTGCCGTCGAGCCGGAAGATGCTTACGGCGAATACGCTGCCGAACTGGTCAGCACTCTGAGCCGCAGCATGTTCGAAGGTGTTGACGAGCTGGAAGTCGGCATGCAGTTCCACGCTTCGGCGCCGGACGGCCAGATGCAGATCGTGACCATCCGCGACCTCGACGGCGACGACGTCACCGTTGACGGCAACCACCCGTTGGCCGGTCAGCGCCTGAACTTCAAAGTGAAGGTCATCGACATCCGTGACGCCAGCCAGGAAGAAGTGGCTCATGGTCACGTGCATGGCGAAGGTGGCCATCAGCACTGATTTCTGCGCTAAGCTCAGAGAACTGGAGAGGCGCCCGAGGGGCGCCTTTTTAGTCCGCGGCTGTCCTTGGTGGCCTCGCCAAGTGGCTGTTTCGAGTAGAAAACGGGAATCTGGAGTTCGTCATGAGTGCTTTTCACGACCTTAAGTTGACAGCCCTGGATGGTCAGGAGCTACCGCTGGCACCCTTCAAGGGCCAAGTCGTGCTGGTGGTCAACGTCGCCTCCAAATGCGGCTTGACCCCACAGTACGCGGCGCTGGAAAACCTTTATCAGCAATACAAAGGCAAAGGCTTCGCCGTGCTGGGCCTGCCGTGCAACCAGTTTGCCGGTCAGGAGCCAGGCTCCGAGAAAGAGATTTCGGAGTTCTGCAGCCTTAACTATGGCGTGAGTTTTCCGTTGTCGAGCAAGCTCGAAGTCAACGGCCACGAGCGTCATCAGCTGTACCGTCTGCTGGCGGGCGAGGGCGCGGAGTTTCCCGGTGACATCACCTGGAACTTCGAAAAGTTTCTGCTCGGCAAGGACGGCCGCGTGTTGGCCCGGTTCTCGCCGCGCACGGCGCCGGATGATCCGACGGTCATCGCGGCTATTGAAAAAGCGCTGAGCTGAAGCTTCAGATCAACATCAAAAGATCGTCCGAACGCGGCCCGAGCCTGCGGCAGCTCCTACAAATATCCATGTAGGAGCTGCCGCAGGCTGCGATCTTTTGCTTTGTGGCTTTTGAATCTAAATCACCCAAATCAATAGTGCTGTTCAACGGTCTCGGGCATCCATATTATCGCCGTCATAAAGCCATCCCTGTGGAGCTTCCCGATGCCCGTTCAAGCCCTGTTCAAACCGTTCCACCTTGGTGCCCTCGAACTGCCGACCCGCGTGGTCATGGCGCCGATGACCCGCTCGTTTTCACCGGGTGGCGTGCCCAATTCCAAAGTCATCGAATACTACCGTCGGCGCGCGGCGGCCGGTGTCGGCCTGATCATCACTGAAGGCACCACCGTCGGCCATCAAGCGTCCAACGGCTATCCGAACGTGCCGCATTTCTACGGTGAAGCCGCGTTGGCTGGCTGGAAGAAAGTCGTCGATGCAGTGCATGCCGAGGGCGGCAAGATCGTTCCGCAGCTGTGGCACGTCGGCAGCGTGCGCCGCATCGGCACCGAGCCGGATGCGAGCGTGCCGGGTTATGGCCCGTCGGAAAAGCTCAAGGACGGCCAGGTCGTTGTGCATGGCATGACCAAACAGGACATCCAGGAAGTGATTGCCGCGTTCGCCCAGGCTGCCAAAGATGCGCAGAGCATTGGCATGGACGGCGTGGAAATCCATGGCGCTCACGGTTATCTGGTCGACCAGTTCTTCTGGGAAGGCAGCAACCAGCGTACCGACGAATATGGCGGCAGCCTGGCCAACCGTTCGCGTTTCGCCATTGAGCTGATTCAAGCCGTGCGTGCGGCAGTTGGTGAAGGTTTCCCGATCATCTTCCGTTTCTCGCAGTGGAAGCAGCAGGACTACACCGCGCGTCTGGTGCAGACCCCGGAAGCACTGGGTGAATTCCTCAAGCCTTTGTCTGACGCAGGCGTGGACATTTTCCACTGCTCGACACGCCGTTTCTGGGAGCCTGAGTTTGAAGGATCCGACCTGAACCTCGCTGGGTGGACGCGCAAACTGACCGGTAAGCCGACTATTACCGTGGGCAGCGTTGGCCTCGACGGCGAGTTCCTGCAATTCATGGTCAACACCGACAAGGTCGCGCAACCGGCCAGTCTGGAAAACCTGCTGACACGTTTGAACAATGACGAGTTCGATCTGGTGGCGGTAGGGCGCGCGCTGCTGGTGGATCCGGACTGGGCGCTGAAAGTCCGCGAAGGCCGCGAGCAGGATATTCTGCCGTTCAGCCGTGAGGCGTTGATGACGCTGGTTTAACCGGCGTCCTCACCGACGTCATCGCTGGCTTGCCAGCGATGACGGCATTCGAGTCAGTCAACATTCAGGGCAATGTTGGAGCATTTGGAACAACCAATTCCCCCTCGTACGCCCCACGCAAATGGCTTTCAAACTGTTCGATGATCGCCGCCCACCCCTGACGACTCGCATGCTGGCGTGCATTCAGCCGCACGCAGCGCAACGTTTCGTGCTTCTCCAGTAACCAGGCTGCGGCATCGCAGAACGCGTCTTCATCTCCGGGCATCGCCAGCACGCCGCTGTAGCCATGACGGATATGCTGCGCCGCCGCGGCCTGATCGTAAGCCACGACGCCTAGCCCGGACGCCAACGCCTCCAGCACTACATTGCCGAAAGTTTCGGTCAGGCTCGGAAACAGAAACACATCCCCCGACGCATAGTGCGCCGCCAGTGCTTCGCCACGCTGCGAGCCGCAGAAAATCGCCTCGGGCAATTCCTTTTCCAGCGCTGCACGTTGCGGCCCGTCGCCGACCACGATCAGTTTCAGATTGCGCTGTGGATAAGTGCTGCGCAGCTTTTCGAAACTGCGTTTGAGCAGGCCAAGATTCTTCTCCGGCGCCAAGCGTCCTACGTGAATCACCGCAATGTCTCGCTCGCTCAGTCCCCACTGCTCACGCAACGCGTCCAGACGTTTGGCCGGATGAAACAACTGGCTGTCGGCACCTCGGGACAACAAGGCCAAGCGCTCGAAATGCCGCCGCTCCAGTTCCAGCCGTTGACTGACGCTTGGCACCAGCGTCAGCGCCGAACGATTGTGGAACCAGCGCAGGTAATGCGTAAGCAAACGCGTCAGCAAACCCAAGCCGTACTGGCTGGTGTACTGCTGAAAATTGGTGTGAAAACCACTGACCACGGCAATCCCCAAACGCCGCGCCGCGCGCAACGCCGACAACCCGAGCGGGCCTTCGGTGGCGATATACAGCACATCCGGGCGCTGGCGTTTCCAGCGTCGCAGCAACTTGTGCATCGACGACTGACCCCATTGCAACCCCGGATAACCCGGCAACGGCCAGCCGCGACAGAGCAGCAACGACTCGTCCTCGCTGCGCAGCGGATCGTCGCCCTGACGCGGGCGCACCAGTTCGACCCGATGCCCGCGCGCGCGCAATCCATCGCACAAGCGGCCAAGGGTATTGGCCACGCCGTTGATTTCCGGAGGGAAGGTTTCGCTGATCAGGGTGATATTTAGAGCTGTCGTCATGACCTCAGTGTCGGCTGAGGCCATGTCGTGCTTGTGACGGTCAGATGATGGATTTGTGACCGGCTCAGCCGTGGGTGACGAGGTTTTCAGCGCCGCGCTCGCGCACCCAGAACAGTGTCGCCCCAGCGACGGCGGCCGGCATCATCAAGATGTTGACCACCGGAATCAGCAGCACCAGATACACAATCCCGCCGAAACTCATGCTCTGCCAGCGCTTCTCGCGCAGCCAGGCGAGCATTTCGTTCCAGCCGAGCTTGTGGTTGTCCGCCGGGTAGTCGATGTACTGGATCGCCATCATCCACACGCCGAACAGCAGCCACAGCGGTGCGGCGACGATGTTCACCACCGGGATGAACGAGAGGATGAACAGGCCGAGCGCCCGTGGCAGGAAATAGCCGAGTTTGCGCATTTCCCGGGACAGGGTACGCGGGACCATGGCGATCAGTTCGCCCCAACTGAAAGCCGGGAAGTCATCGGTGCCGCGCACCACCACTTCGACTTTTTCCGCGAGGAAGCCGTTGAACGGCGCAGCGATCACGTTGGCGAGCATGGTGAAGGTGAAGAACACCATCAAACCCACCAGCACCACGAACAGCGGCCACAGGATGTAGCTGAGAAAACTCAGCCATTCGGGCAGCGACGGCATCAGCGTGTCGACCCAAAGGCTGAACTGGTGGCCGGCGAGATAGATCAATCCGACGAACAGCACCAGGTTGATCGCCAGCGGCAGCAAAACGAACAGGCGCAGGCCGGGACTGAGAACCAGTTTGAGGCCTTCGCGCAGGTATTGCGGGCCGGACAGAACAGGGGCGGGCATAAGGTGCTCCGAGCAAGGGAAAACGCGCCGACCTTACCGACTTTGCCGGGGGGGCGAAAGCGCGGCAGCTGGATCGACATTCACTGTAACAAAGACGTCCATCTCGTCAGTGTGTCGGCATAGAGACCACCTATGAGCTGGATTGTTAAACCGTATTTCCTTAATCTTGCCCCCCTCGATACGCTGCACCCAACTTTTTACAGGACTGTCGAGCTCATGCCTTCCCCAAGGTTATCCACAGTCCTTTTTTATTCCGCCGGCAATCCGGCGTCCGCGCCTGATGTCTTGGCCGGTCAACAGGAGACAGGTTCATGTCTGAAGTCCGTCATTCGCGAGTGATCATCCTCGGTTCCGGCCCTGCCGGTTACAGCGCTGCTGTGTACGCCGCGCGTGCCAACCTCAAGCCGTTGCTGATCACCGGCATGCAGGCTGGCGGTCAATTGACCACCACCACCGAAGTCGACAACTGGCCGGGCGATGTCCACGGTCTGACCGGCCCGGTGCTGATGGAGCGCATGCGTGAACACGCCGAGCGTTTTGAAACCGAGATCGTTTTCGATCACATCAACGCGGTGGACTTCGCTTCCAAGCCTTACAGCCTGACCGGCGACAGCGCCACTTACACCTGCGACGCGCTGATCATCGCCACTGGCGCCAGCGCTCGTTACCTGGGCCTGCCGTCGGAAGAAGCGTTCATTGGCAAAGGCGTTTCGGCCTGCGCCACCTGCGACGGTTTCTTCTACCGCAACAAGCCAGTTGCCGTGGTCGGCGGTGGCAACACTGCCGTTGAAGAGGCGCTGTACCTGGCCAACATCGCCAGCAAAGTCACGCTGATCCACCGTCGCGAAACCTTCCGCGCCGAGAAGATCCTGATCGACAAGCTCAACGCCCGCGTGGCCGAAGGCAAGATCGAGCTGAAACTCAACGCGACCCTCGACGAAGTGTTGGGCGACAACATGGGCGTGACCGGTGCGCGTCTGAAGAACAACGACGGCAGCTTCGACGAAATCACCGTTGACGGCGTGTTCATCGCGATCGGCCACACCCCGAACACTTCGTTGTTCGAAGGTCAGCTGGAGTTGAAGGACGGCTATCTGGTGGTACAGGGCGGGCGTGAAGGCAACGCCACCGCGACCAACGTTGAAGGCATCTTCGCTGCCGGTGACGTGGCCGACCACGTTTACCGTCAGGCCATCACCTCGGCCGGCGCCGGCTGCATGGCGGCACTCGATACCGAGCGCTACCTCGACGGTCTGCAGAACGCTTCGTTCTAAGATCGCAGGCGAAAAAAAACCGGCTTCGGCCGGTTTTTTTATGAGGGTCAAAAGCTCGCAGCCTTCGGCAGCTCCTACAGGAGATCGGTGTAGGAGCTGCCGCAGGCTGCGATCTTTTGATCTTCAATCAGCGGCGCGTCAGCGGCTGGCTGTTGAACTTAACACCCGCCAGACCATGCGCTATCAACGCACGAATATTGCCGTGATCACTGCCCTCAGGCGTTGCAACGACCGAGCGGTAATGCTCGCCGAAAGCCAACAGCGCTTCTGCATCAGTCAAGCCTTCGAGCAGCGCCAGACCCAGCGTCTTGCAAGAACCTTCGTTCTGCCCGGCGGCGTTTTCCACGCCGCCGTTGTTGAACGCCTGAGGCTGGTAGTCGTAGCCGGCAGCAATAAAAGCCAAAGTGTCGGCAAAGGCGTGCTCGCCACTGTTCAGGCTGGCGCGCAAGGTGTTGAGGTCAGTCATTCGGGTTTTCCTTTGGCAAACGCCGCTTGTTGTTCGGCGCTGGCTTCTTGCTGAAATTGGGCTTTCCAGTCGGCGTAGGGCATGCCGTAAACCACTTCGCGGGCGTCGTCGAGGCTGACCTCGATCTGGCGCTCGTCGGCGGCGGCCTTGTACCACTTCGACAGGCAGTTGCGGCAGAACCCGGAGAGGTTCATCAAGTCGATGTTCTGCACATCCTTGCGGCTGTCCAGATGGGCGACCAGTCGGCGGAATGCGGCGGCTTCGAGTTCGAGGCGTTGTTGCTCGGTCATGTTGGGCTCTGTGCAATCAAATCGTGGCGCGGATGATAAAAGTCTGGCGGGCGATGCGCCAGTCACGCTCAGCGGCTGGCGGCCAGGGTAATCGACACCGACTCGGCAAAGCGCAGCGCATGCGGCTTGTCGACTTCAACTTCGGCGTACAACACCGACGCATTGGTCATCACCAGATCCAGCAACTCTTGGGTCAGGCGTTCAAGCAGCGCAAAACGGTTGCCTTCCACATGAGCAATGATCGCCTTGGTGATCGTGCGGTAGTTCAGCGCGTGGTCGATGTCGTTGTCGCGCACGGCTTCTTGGGCTGCATACAGGATGGTCAGGTTGATCAGCACATCCTGTTTGTTGAGGATTTCATCCTCGTTGATTCCGATAAAGGTGCGCAGGCGCAGATCCTTGACCCGAATGCGCGCCATTCCCGGTTGTAGTTGTGGCATTTACTTGCTCCGTCCAATCAATTGCAGGAACTCCTGACGGGTGTTGCTCGACTCGCGAAAGGCGCCGAGCATGACCGAGGTGTTCATGGTCGAATTCTGTTTTTCGACACCGCGCATCATCATGCACATGTGTCTGGCCTCGATGACTACCGCGACGCCAGCGGCATCGGTGACTTGCTGCACCGCGTCGGCGATTTGCCGGGTGAGGTTTTCCTGAATCTGCAGGCGGCGGGCGAACATATCCACCAGCCGCGCGATCTTCGACAGCCCCAACACCTTACCGGTTGGAATATAAGCCACATGGGCCTTGCCGATGAAGGGCAGCAGGTGATGTTCGCACAACGAATACAGTTCGATGTCGGCGACGATGATCATCTCGTCGGAGTCGGAGGCAAACAGCGCACCGTTGACGATCTGTTCCACGCTCTGTTCATAACCGTGACAAAGGTACTGCATGGCCTTGGCCGCACGCTCGGGCGTGTCGAGCAAGCCCTCGCGCTCGGGGTCTTCACCGAGGCCGATGAGGATTTCGCGGTAATTTTCGGGCAGGGAACGGGTCATTGAGCATCCTCGCGGGGCCGTATTATTTAACGTGCCGTCCGCCGTTGACGGTCAGGGTCGTACCCGTCACATAAGGGTTGTCGAGCAGATAGCGCAGGCTCTGATAGATCACTTCGCTGCCGGGCTCAATGCCCAGCGCGGACTTGGCCAGCGCCTTGGCGCGGTACGCCGCGTCGTCGTCGGGATTGAACAATAGCAGGGCCGGCGCGATGCTGTTGACCTTGATGGCTGGTGCATAACGCGCGGCGAAGGACAGGGTCAGGCTGTCGAGCCCGGCCTTGCTTGCGCAATAACCGATGTGTTTGCTGCTGCCCTTGCGAGTCACGTCGTCGCTGATATGGATGATGTCAGCGGGGCTGGAACGCTTGAGCAGATCGGCGCAGTGCAGGTTGATCAGATACGGCGCGAGCATGTGAATGTTGTACATGCGCGTGAAAGCTTCGGCTTCGCTGCCCTCAGTCTCCGCCAGCCATTCCGAGGCGTTGTGCACGACGCCTCGGAGGGTGTCGGTGTGGGTTTTCAGTGATTCGATAAACGCCAGGATCCCGCTTTCACTGGAGAAGTCCGCGTGCAGGCCGATGGCGCCCAGATCGCGCAGAGTCTGTACGCCCTGTCGTTCAGTGCGGTACGTGAAAATGACCTGATGACCGTCTTCGAGCAAGCGCTGCGCACAATGCAGGCCGACGCGCTGGCCGGCACCGGTGATCAGAATGGGGGCTGCGGGAGTGGTCATGAACGGCTCGCGTCTCTGCGTGAGCAAAAACTATAACAGCGACGCGAGCGGTAAGCCTATCGCCGGGCGGCTTCAGCGGTTTAGCGTGGATGGCTCGACGGGCAGTCGGCGCACCGGCGTGCTGTTCAGCCAACTGGCGAGCATCCGGGTCGACAATGGAATAAACAGGTAAACCATCAACGGCGTCAGACACAGCGTGCTGATGAATACCCGCGGCAGCAGGCTCATATCCGCGAGCAACGGGCCGAGCACGAAGTTGAACAGTAACGACACCGGAAAGAACGCCAGCCAGATCGCCACGGCCTGTTTCCAGCGCGGTGGCCGCGTGCCCGCAGCACCAAACCAGCCCTCGATGCCGCTGACCCGATGTTCCTTGGGATGCTCGAACAGTTCGCTGCCACGCGCCAGCCACGCAGTACGCGACACCGAGTGCTCCCAGGCATGCAGGGTCGGTTCGTCGGCGAAGCGGAAAATGATCTGGAATTCGTTATCGCCGGGCGGCGGAGCCAGCACGCCGGAGCCGAGATAACCGGGAAAATCAGTGGCCAGCTGTTCGCCTTCGCGCAACCAGCTCATCAGATCCAGATAGCGACCGTCGGCGACACGGCGCGCAACCATCAACGTGACGGGGGAACTAGACATTGTGTATCTCCGTATTACAAGTGCGTCACTCCGGGTAGGAGTTTCGCCAGACGCAGCACCGGGATAGAGGGCTGCGTTTTTCGACAAGCAAGGATTATTCCTGATTTTCGTGATTAGACCAGCGACTTTCGTCGCATTTAACGGCTTGAACCGTCACCGGGCATCAGGGTTAGAATGGGATCCAAATTTGCCAACAAGGACGTGCACGCAAGATGGCTGTCATTACCGAGGATAATCCTGCTGCGCTGGCATCCGGCACGTTCGAAAGCACAGACCTGTTTCCCATCCGCGAAGTAGCCCGCCTGACCGGCGTCAATCCGGTGACATTGCGCGCCTGGGAGCGCCGTTATGGTCTGATTCAGCCAACGCGCACCGAAAGTGGGCATCGGCTGTATTCAATGACCGATATCGAGCGTGTGCGTAGCATCGTTGATTGGATCGACCGCGGCGTGGCGGTGAGCAAGGTCGGCAAAATCCTCGCCAAGACCGAGCCGTTAAAGGTGCTGGCGCACATCATCCCCGACGATCTGGTGCAGTCCGATTACCGGCAATGGCAGGAGCAGGTCCAGCGTGCAGTCAGTTCTTTCGACGACCAGGCGCTGGATCAGGTCTACGGTCAGATCTTCTCTTCCTATTCGCTGCCAGTGGTGTTCCAGGACATCCTGATGCCGCTGTGGCTGCAATTGCTGCAACGTCAGGACTCGTTCGGCCAGACCAGTGAGTGGCTGTTTTACGACGGGTTTCTGCGGGCGCGAGTGTTGCAGCGTATTGTCACGCTGCGTGGCAACCAGCCGCGCAGAGTGATCGTCAGCGCCTTGGCCGGCCAGTGTCGGGAGCTTGAACTGCTGGTCGCTGCGTTGTTTCTGAGCGGCAATGATGCGGGGGTTCGCGTGTTGACCACCGGCCAGCCGTTCGATGAACTCACCCTGGTTTGCGACAAGGTCAAACCCCAGGCGCTGGTGCTGTTTTCCAATCACGCGCCGACCGCGGAGCTGCCCCGACGGCTAAATCGTCTGGCCATGGGCCTTGATTGTCAGTTGCTGCTGGCAGGTGATGCGGCAGATCTGGCGCAGGAAAACCTGGCGGGATCATCGATTGGATGTCTGGGCAATGAAGGCGCAAGCATGCGTCAGCGCATGACGCAATTTCTCGCCGGTACGCTGGATACTTGA
Source organism: Pseudomonas sp. P4795 (assembly GCF_048822895.1). NCBI lineage: Bacteria > Pseudomonadati > Pseudomonadota > Gammaproteobacteria > Pseudomonadales > Pseudomonadaceae > Pseudomonas > Pseudomonas sp. P4795. The sequence continues at coordinate 233,575 of NZ_JBMFBT010000003.1, forward strand.
ATCTCAGGTGTGCAGGGCAGGGTGGGTCAGGCGGTGTTGTTGCAGGATGAACTGGCGCAGGCGTTCGATCTCATCGGTGTCGGTCTGGCTCAGGTCATAGGCGTAAAAGCCGTTCTCGGTTTCACGCTCGAAAGTCCCGCGCAGGGAAATTCGCTCATAACCTGAAGGGCTGAACCACAGGGCAAAATGCTTCGCCGCTTTGGTCTTGTTGCGGACTTCCACCAGTACGCCTTTATGCGAAACCTCGTGCACCCACAACGTGCCGGGCTGACCCTTGGCATTTTCCAGGGCCACCGGCTCGTCCAGCAGCAGCCGCCAAGGTCGCACCATCGGCCCGTCTTCGAAGATGCTCGGCACACCCAGGCGCAAATGCAGCGCATGGAATTCGTCTTCCACCAAGTGCAGCGGGAAGGTCATCTGTTGGTTTTCGAAGCTGGCCTGGATGGTGACTTGCTCATGGGCCGCGAGGCGGGTGAGCAAATCACGGATCTGCGATCCGCCGTTAACCAGCAGGCTCGACGTCGCATCCCGCACGTTCAGTTGCGGGTTGTGTTGCATGGTCTGGATGAAATCCAGCTCATCCTGGGTCAGGAGTGCGTCGCGTTGCATGGCCAACTCGAAAGAAATAGTTACAAAGTCATTGGTGATTGTAGTTAATGACAATTAGTTCGCAGTTTTGTTTGCGCCGTTCGTCGTTTTCAGTGCCGCAAGTTCCGTCTGGAGCGCGGCGACCTGAGCTTCGAGCTGCGCAACGCGCTGCTGAGCCTTGACCTGAACGGTGACATCTTTCTGCACGCCGACGAAATAGGTATTGCCGTCGTCCGCGTTTTTTACCATCGAAAGCGACAACTCGTTCCAGAAGGGTGTTCCGTCCTTGCGGTAGTTGCGCAAAATCTCGCGGCAGGCGCCGCCGTTTTTCAGGACTTCGCGCAAGACTTTCAGCCCTGGCTGATCTCGATCACCGGCCTGCAGAAACCGGCAGTCCTGATAGAGGATTTCCTCACTGCTGTAGCCGGTGAGGCGCTCGAAGGCCGGGTTCACATAGATCAGAATGGTGTCCTGGTCGCCTTCCTTCTCGGCCACTACGATTCCGTCGTTCGACGCGTCCACCACCATTTGCAGCAAAGTCGCATTAATCATCATTGAATCCATTCAAGGGTATCGACGGCTGGCATTCTAGAAGATCAACCGGCGCTGTCTACTGGCCATTAGCACTGATTGAGAGCCAATCGCAGCTTTGCACACGCGACTGTTACTATCGGCGCTCTTTTTTTCAGTTTCAGGATCAGATTGATGAAAGTCGCCATCCTCTCCGGCTCGGTCTACGGCACGGCCGAAGAAGTCGCTCGCCATGCCCAAAACCTGTTGCAAGCCGCCGGTTTTGAAACCTTCTACAACTCGCGCGCGAGCCTTGCCGATTTGCAGGCGTTTGGCCCGCAAGCGGTCCTCGCCGTGACCTCGACCACTGGCATGGGCGAACTGCCCGATAACCTGCAACCGCTGTACTCGACCATCCGCGATCAATTGCCCGCTGCATGGCGCGGTCTGCCCGGCGCAGTGATCGGCCTCGGCGACGCCAGCTACGGCGACACCTTTTGCGGTGGCGGTGAGCAGATACGTGAACTGTTCGCCGAGCTGGGTGTGCGCGAAGTGCTGGACATGCTGCGCCTCGACGCCAGCGAAAGCGTGACCCCGGAAACCGATGCCGAGCCATGGCTGGAACAGTTGATCGAAGCGCTCAAAGCCTGAGCCGTGCGGCTTTCTTGGCGTCGGCGCGTTGACATGGATCCAGGCTGTTTGCGTAGCTGACTCGTTCAGTCATCAAGCTGGCTGCCAATGCAACTACGCTGAACCTTGGGTCTGACTAGACTGCTGACACGTGTAAAAACAATAAGAACGCAGAGGTGCATACAGTGAGCGTAGCCCCCGTCCAGTCGTCGCTTAATGTCAAAGACCAAGTCAGCGCCGCCGAGTGGCAGACCCGTGTGGATCTCACTGCCTGTTATCGTCTGGTCGCGCAGCACGGCTGGGACGATCTGATCTTCACCCATATTTCCGCGAAGGTGCCCGGCACCGAAGACTTCCTGATCAACCCGTTCGGGCTGATGTTTCATGAGATCACCGCATCGAGCCTGGTCAAGGTCGATCAGGCCGGCAACAAGCTCATGGACAGCCCCTACGAAATCAACCCCGCCGGTTACACCATCCACAGTGCCGTGCATGAAGTACGACATGATGTGGCCTGCGTGCTGCACACTCACACCGCATCGGGTGTCGCAGTCTCGGCGCAGAAACAAGGTGTACTGCCGATCAGTCAGCAGTCGCTGTTCGTGCTCTCCAGCCTCGGTTATCACGCCTACGAAGGTGTGGCGCTGAATCACGAAGAAAAGGCGCGGTTGCAGGCCGATCTCGGTGAAAGCAATTTCCTGATGCTGCACAACCACGGTCTGCTGACCTGTGGCGGCACCATCGCTGACACGTTTCTGATGATGTTCACCTTCCAGCGCGCCTGCGACATTCAGGTCATGGCGCAGACTGGCGGCGCTGAACTGATCGCCATCGAACCGCAGATTCTGGCCGGTGCCAAAGCGATGATCGCCGGCGTGACCAAGAGTGCTCAAGGCATGGGGGGCGCGCTGGCCTGGCCGGCGTTGCTGCGCAAACTCGATCAACAAGACGCGGGTTATAAACTCTAATGCCTCTCGCCGAGATCCCCCTGAGTGTCTGGCGCAAGCGCGGCCAGACGTTTGTCTTCGGCGGTCAGTCGATCCGTTACTGGAGCGCCGGGCAGGGTGAGCCGTTGCTGCTGATCCATGGTTTTCCGACCGCCAGTTGGGATTGGCATTATCTGTGGCAGCCGTTGGCGCAGCGCTATCGGGTCATCGCCTGCGACATGCTCGGTTTCGGCGACTCGGCCAAACCGCTGAACCACGCCTACAGCCTGCTCGAACAGGCGGACCTGCAACAGGCATTGCTCGCGCATTTGCAGATCGAAGAGTCGGTGCACATTCTGGCTCACGACTATGGCGACAGCGTCGCCCAGGAACTGCTCGCCCGGCATTACGAAGGACTGATCGAAGTCGCCAGTTGTGTGTTCCTCAACGGCGGCTTGTTCCCGGAAACCCACCGGCCATTGTTGGCGCAAAAACTGTTGCTTAGCCCGTTGGGCTGGATGATCGGCCGGGCCTTTACTCGCGATGCGCTGGTGAAAAGTTTCCGCCAGATATTCGGCCCGAACACTCGGCCGAGTGAAAGCGAAATGGATGATTTCTGGAGCCTGGTCGAGAGCAATCGCGGGCCGCGGATCATGCACAAGCTGATCGGCTATATTCCCGAACGCCGGGTGCAGCGTGATCGCTGGGTCGCGGCGATGCAGCGGGGCGACGTGCCGTTGCGCGTGATTGATGGCGAAGTCGATCCGATCTCCGGTGCGCACATGGTCGAGCGCTATCGCGAGCTGATTGCCGATGCAGATATCGTGTTGCTGCCGGGAATCGGCCACTATCCGCAAACCGAGGCCCCGGTGCAGGTGCTCAGGCATTACCTGGAGTTCCGCGATCAACTGGTGTTGCCGCCGCGCCGAGTGGCTTGCTCCTGACTGATCATCATCCCTGCGCCTTATCGCGCACCATTCAGCCTTTGCCGTATTCGTTGTGACCCAAAGCATCGTGCCTGACACTCCGGAGCACTGTCCCTCAGGCCTGCTGGAGTTACCCCGATGAATGAGTCTGTACGTTTCGAAGATAAAGTCGTGATCGTCACCGGCGCTGGCGGCGGTCTGGGCCGGGCCCACGCATTGTTGTTCGCCAAACAGGGCGCCAAAGTGCTGGTCAATGACCTCGGTGGTTCGACCCAGGGCGAAGGCGCCAATGCTTCGGCTGCCGATCGGGTCGTTGCAGAGATTCGCGAAGCTGGCGGCATCGCTGAAGCCAACCACGACTCGGTCACCGACGGCGACAAACTCGTACAGAACGCGCTGGACGTTTTCGGCCGTGTCGATGTGGTGGTCAACAACGCCGGAATCTTGCGCGACAAGAGCTTCCACAAGATGGATGACGCGGACTGGGATCTGGTCTACCGCGTTCACGTCGAAGGCGCCTACAAAGTTACCCGCGCCGCGTGGCCGCACATGCGCGAGCAAAATTATGGCCGGGTGATCTTCACGGCTTCCACTTCAGGCATCTACGGCAACTTCGGCCAGTCAAACTACGGCATGGCCAAGCTGGGTCTGTACGGCCTGACCCGTACGCTGGCCATCGAAGGTCGCAAGAACAACATCCTGGTCAACGCCATCGCCCCCACTGGCGGTACACGCATGACCGAAGGCCTGATCCCCCCGCAAGTCTTCGAGCAACTGAAACCGGAACTGGTCAGCCCGCTGGTGGTGTATCTGGCCAGCGAAAACTGCCAGGAAACCTCGGGCCTGTTCGAAGTCGGCGGCGGCTGGATGGGCAAAGTGCGCTGGGAGCGCAGCCTCGGCGCCGGGTTCGACCCACGTGTCGGTTTCAGCCCGGAAGATGTCGCGGCGCACTGGCAGCAAATTTGTGATTTCGAGGGCGCGGCGCATCCGAAAGACAACATTGAAGCGCTGAAGGAAATGATGGCGAATTTGCAGAAGTATTCGTTATAGGTGCGCACGGCCACCAAACGCGGGTTTGGTGGCCGATTGGCCGATCAGGAATATTTGTTTTCGAGCATGAACGATGGAGGCGTCCAGTTCGGTCCTTTAACCGCCAGACCACTCTCACCGATAGCCAGTACGCGTGCGGCGAATAGTCGAGAGTAAGCGTTTTCCAACGTACCGTAGCCTTTGAGCAAGTCCGGGTTATAGCGCCTGATCATCATGTCCAGGAGCGGATTGGGCTTGGTCAATGCGAACACAGCAACGATGTCATCCAGAGATTCGTTTTTGACAATCTGTTCAACCGCGCTCATTTCCACATCTCCTTCAACAGTTGCTGATAATCGCGTTCGTCCTGTTCTGCTTCGGCGGCCAGTGCTTCCGGTGTGTAAAGCAGCGAAGCATCATCCGCCAGTTGAAAGTCTTCCAATGTTGCTGTGTGCACGTTGTTCCACACTGGTGAGTCCGGATCAGGTCGCTCGGTATCTCCGTACCCCAAGGCTCTGAATCTTTCGAACTCCCTCAGCTCATGAGTGTAGAAGCGCTTATCTGTATCCGTCGCTTCAAGCTCGCCACGAACAATTCTTTCAAGGCGATTGATCATTACTTTATTGGCGGCTGATGCCGAGAACTTGGAAATATGCAGTTTCACGATATTTTCCCCTTCTGATGTAGCCAGAGCTGTAGTCCAATTCAGGTTCAGAGTCGGGCCACCCGTTTCATTCGGGTTGAATGCTCGGCCGCTGTGTTCGCCGTCTTCACTCCCTCCTTCATAAGTACCGCTGATTACCACATAAAGCGGCGCAATCCCCGAATCCTCCGGAAAGACAATAATGAATCTGCTCCATTCCTCCTCTAAGCGCGGATGCAGGTCCAGCCTCCCTTCGATGGGCATGATCGGGGCGCCGGTGTAGGCGGGATCGGTTGTGTCGGCAATTGGCAGTTCAGTGGTGCTGCTCCTGGGTGTAAGGGCCGGCGTCCAGGTCAGAATGTCGCTTGACGAGTCGGGCAGGACTGTCCTGTAAACCTCTTTCAGCGAGTCATACATCGCGTGCAATACAGGGACATTGGAGCGAACGTGGAAATCGTCGGCGGTGACGACGAATACCTCGGCGCCTGCGCCCATGCGTCTCGTCCCCAGCCCTACAGGCATCTCCAGCGTGCCCTGCCGATCGGCGATCTCGCGCAATGTTTGCGGTGTGGCGGCTGAGAGTTCGGACAGCGCAACGCTGACGGTAAAGCGATCGCCATTGCCCAAGCGCGAAGGCATCAGCAGCGCCGCGAAACCGACCAGCACTGGCGCAAGCAGCGATGTGCCCAACGCGGTGACGCCGAGCACAATGCGCTGAGGATCGCAGCCGATGTCGCCGGACTCAGGCGAATAGTGCTCGAAGCCAGGGAGAAGACCGGGCCTGAGACCGCGGCGGTGGCCGACGCGGGATAAACATTGTGGATATCCGCCGGCTGCTTCTTTTGCTGTTCCTGCGCGTTGCGTTCGGCTTCGGCTTCGCGTTGCTGCTCAGCCAGAACTTCCAGACGAGCCTGTTCGGCAGCGACCTGCCGTGCCGCGGCTTCGGCGGCAATCCTTGTCTGTTCGGCTGCCAGGCGCTGCGCTTGGGCCAATGCCGCAAGACGTGCCTGTTCGCGAGCCTGAATGTCCCACTGCTCTTGCTGCCGGCGGGCCGCCTCAGCCAGGTCTCGCTGGCGTTGTTGTTCGGCGGCGATTCGAGCCCGCTCAGCCGCCTGACGCGCAGCTTCGGCAGCCTGTGCCTGCGCGTGGTCATTGGCTTGGACCGCAGCGAGCCAGTTGTGCACGTTGACCTGTTGTTGATGCAAGACTGCGAGCGTTTGCGTCAGCAGTCGGGCTTCCAGCGCTGCCCGATAGGATTGTTTCCAGAGGCTCATTGCCGGACCGTCCGGCTTCAGGCGCTTGTCCAGAGCATTGGCGCGAGAAAGGAATTGATCAGCCGATTTGTTGGTGGGGTCGCTTCCGTAAAAGCCGAGTGATAGCTGTGTCTGGTGTTGCAGTTCTGCGCTCTTGCGCTGAATGAGTTTGTTGCGCACTGCGAGTTCGCGAGTTATCGCTGCTGCGGGTGGCAGGGGCTGAGTCGACTCTTCCAGACGTGTTGCCGCCAGTTCGACTTCAATCACTTGAGGGATTTGCGCAGTCTTGGTTTGAAACTCACGCTCCTGAGGAATGATGAAGGTTTGCATGATGGGTTGATAACGAGCCGGGTTGCGCGGCGTGCCGAAGGTGCCGTTAAAGCGATAGTGATCGATAGCGCCGCTATTTACCGGGTTCAAGTGCGGGGGTATTACGCCCTTTGTATGAACGGGTTCGGTCAACTCGAAAGAGGGTGGCCTTTGCATATTCATATCCTTTTGAATGTGCGTTGTTTGTGCACTTTAGTTGTGCAGAGTCAGGTGTTCGATACCAGTCAAAGTTACAGCGGAATCGACAGGGAAGCGTCCGAGATGGCCGTGGGTTGAAGCTGGCGAGAAAGAGTGAAGTTTCTCTGTTCGTGGAGTTGTTTCGGAATGTTCTTACGCGAAATCGGGAATTTCCTGCGCCGGCAAAAAAAACGTTGTAGGTATGCGTGATTTTTTCAGGAAAAAGTTCAGAGACTAAAACGCGCACATAAAAAAGGCCGCTGCAGACGCAGCGGCCAAAATAAGACGTTGGATCAAGGAGCTACAAATCAACGTCAGTGAACACCGGGTGAGAATAAGCGTATGAGTCTGAAGGAAAAACCCCAAATGCGGACATGCACTGTTACGGGGCATGTAACAGTGCGCGCATTGATTATTCATCATCCGCCGCACTGATCATGATTCATCCAGCCGATTCATGGACGGCGCAACGCCCCGTTTCGAGCGGGCATTCATCCTTTCGAGCGACAACGCGAATACCTCCTTGGTGCGCTTATCGTCCCCGGCGCGGGGCAGTAGGGTGAGGTCTTCTGTCACTCACCGGGGAAGACGCATGACAAAAACAACAATGCGCGCCATCTTCACACCGCAGGCGCTGGCCGCCGCGGTAGCTTTGGGTTGCTGCGCCCAGGCGCATGCGGTCGCTTTCAACATTGGCGAAATCGAAGGCACCTTCGATTCGTCGCTGTCGGTCGGCGCGAGTTGGGGCATGCGCGATGCCGACAAGTCTCTGGTGGGCACGGTCAATGGCGGTACCGGGCAATCCTCGACCGGTGATGACGGGCGTCTGAACTTCAAGAAGGGCGAAACCTTCTCCAAGATCTTCAAAGGCATCCACGACCTCGAACTGAAGTACGGCGACACCGGTGTGTTCGTGCGTGGCAAGTATTGGTATGACTTCGAACTCAAGGACGAGGACCGAGAGTTCAAGCAGATCAGCGATCAGGGCCGCAAGGAAGGCGCCAAATCTTCCGGCGCGCAGATTCTCGATGCGTTCGTCTATCACAATTATTCCATCGCCGACCTGCCCGGTACCGTGCGCGCCGGCAAACAAGTGGTGAGCTGGGGCGAAAGTACCTTCATCGGCAACTCGATCAACAGCATCAACCCGATCGACGTCTCGGCGTTCCGCCGGCCCGGTGCCGAAATCAAGGAAGGTCTGATTCCGGTGAACATGCTGTTCGCCTCCCAAGGCCTGACCGATCAACTGACCGTCGAAGGTTTCTACCAACTGGAATGGGATCAGACCGTTCTCGACAACTGCGGGACGTTCTTTGGCGGCGATGTGGCGGCGGACGGCTGCAACAGCGGTTACACCGTCGGTAACCCTGCGATTGCGCCGCTGGTGCCGTTGACCACGGCCTTCGGTCAAGGCATTCAGGTGACTCGCGAAGGCGTGGTGATCCCGCGCGGCGGCGACCGCGATGCGCGGGATTCCGGGCAGTGGGGCACGGCGTTGCGCTGGCTCGGCGATGACACCGAATATGGCCTGTACTTCATGAACTACCACAGCCGCACGCCGACTGTCGGCACCACCACCGCCGGCCTGTCGACACTGGCAGCGTTGCCGGCGATGGTCGGGATTGCCAACGGCCTGGCGCCCGGCAGCGGCTCGGGCCTGGCACAGAGCGTGATGCTCGGACGCGGCCAGTACTACCTCGAATACCCGGAAGACATTCGTCTCTACGGCGCCAGTTTCTCCACCACATTGCCCACCGGCACCGCGTGGACCGGCGAGATCAGCTACCGCCCCAACGCGCCCGTGCAGCTCAGCACCAACGACCTGACCCTGTCGCTGCTCAACCCGATTGCCGGCGGCGCTGCCTCGCCAATCGCCACCACTCCGGGGGCGGACAACAAGGGCTATCGGCGCAAGGAAGTTACGCAGATCCAGAGCACCCTCACGCACTTCTTTGATCAGGTACTCGGCGCTCAGCGTCTGACGCTGGTCGGTGAAGCGGCGGTGGTGCGCGTTGGCGGTCTGGAGTCGCGCAACAAGCTGCGTTACGGCCGGGATTCGGTGTACGGCCAATACGGCTTCGGCGGCGATACCGACGGTTTTGTCACCTCGACTTCGTGGGGCTATCGCGGCCGCGCCATCCTCGACTACGCCAACGTGATCGGCGGGATCAACCTCAAACCCAACCTGTCCTGGTCGCATGACGTCGCCGGTTATGGCCCCAACGGTTTGTTCAACGAAGGCGCCAAGGCAATCAGCGTCGGGGTCGATGCCGATTACCGCAACACCTACACCGCGAGCCTCAGTTACACCGACTTTTTCGGTGGCGATTACAACGTCCTCGAAGATCGTGACTTCGTGGCCCTGAGCTTCGGCGTGAACTTCTGATCTGCCCGAGAAGGATGAAAGCAATGCGCAAATTGATTCTGCAATACGGCGTGCTGGCCCTGAGTCTGCTGGCCGCCAATGTGATGGCGGCGGTGTCGCCGGATGAAGCCAGCAAACTTGGCACCAGCCTCACTCAGCTGGGCGCCGAGAAGGCCGGCAACGCCGACGGTTCGATTCCGGCGTGGACCGGCGGCATCGCGAGAAACGCCGCAGCGGTGGACAGTAAAGGCTTCCTCGGCGACCCGTTCGCCAGCGAAAAACCGTTGTTCACCATCACCGCTGCCAATGTCGACAAGTACAAAAACAAGCTGTCCGAAGGTCAGGTGGCGATGTTCAAACGCTATCCAGAGACCTACAAGATTCCGGTTTACACCACCCATCGAACCGTGGCCGCGCCGGCGGAAATCTACGAATCGGCCAAGCGCAGTGCGCTCAATGTCACGACGATCAACGACGGCAACGGCCTGGCCAATTTCACTGGCAATCGCTACTACGCTTTTCCGATTCCGAAGAACGGCGTCGAGGTGTTGTGGAACCACATCACCCGTTACCACGGCGGCAACGTCAAACGCATCATCACGCAAGTCACCCCGCAGACCAATGGCAGCTACACGCCGATCCGTTTCGAAGAAGAGATTGCTGTGCCGCAACTGATGAAGGATATCGATGCGGAAAAAGCCGCCAACGTGCTGACCTTTTTCAAGCAGTCGGTAACCGCGCCGGCGCGGCTGGCGGGCAACGTGCTGCTGGTGCATGAAACCCTCGATCAGGTGAAAGAACCGCGTCTGGCGTGGATCTACAACGCCGGCCAGCGCCGGGTGCGTCGCGCGCCGCAAGTGGCCTATGACGGGCCGGGCACCGCCGCCGATGGTCTGCGCACTTCGGACAACTTCGACATGTTCTCCGGTGCGCCGGATCGCTACGACTGGAAGTTGATCGGCAAGAAGGAAATGTACATTCCCTACAACAGCTACAAGCTCGATTCGCCGAAGCTCAAGTACGACGACATCGTCAAGGCCGGGCATATCAATCAGGATCTGACTCGTTATGAACTGCACCGCGTCTGGGAAGTAGTCGGTACGGTCAAACCGAACGAACGGCACATCTACGCCAAGCGCCACATGTATATCGATGAAGACAGCTGGCAGGTGGCTCTGGCCGATCATTACGACGGTCGCGGGCAACTCTGGCGCGTCGCAGAAGGTCATGCCCAGTATTACTACGATCAGCAGGCGCAGGCCTACACCCTTGAGGCTCTGTACGACATTATCGCCGGCCGCTACATCGCGCTGGGGATGAAAAACGAAGAGAAGCACAGCTACGAATTCGGTTTCGAAGCCAAGTCTGCCGACTACACCCCGTCGGCCCTGCGCGCCGAAGGCGTTCGGTAAGTTTTGCGATACATACGCAAGGCAGAAGGCGACCGCTAGGTCGCCTTTTTTATGGGCGTCAATCAGCGCGCTGAATACTCGTCAACAAGCGTCCGGCAGAGGACTAGGGTTAGCGCACAACGATAAAAAGGCGCACCCGATGACCGCCATGCAGCCTACTCCGGATCGTCCGGGTTTTTTCCCCAGACTCTCCCCGCATCATTTGCGGCGTGCGCGTTTGAGCACCGCGCTGCTTGAGTCGTCAGCGCGGGTCAAGCTGATTTGCGCCCCGCCGGGCAGCGGTAAAACCGCGCTATTAACCGAGTGCCTGTTGCAGGCACCCCCGGATTGCACGGTGCACTGGATGCCTCTGGCTGGTGCGACAATCAGCGCCAGTGAATTCTCTCGGCAGTTGGCATCTGTGCTGGGTCTGCCCGAGACGGATGAAGCTGGACTGATCGCATCACTGGCGCGCTGGGCGGTGCCAACCTGGTTGTTCCTCGATGATTTTTGTCGCCTGCCAGATGCGCCAGTGGATGCCTTGCTGGATCGCTTGCTGGCGGTCAGTAGTCCGGCACTGACCTGGTGGCTAGGCTCGCGTCGGCGCCCGCAATGCAATTGGCCGCGGTTGCTGCTCGACGATGAGTTGTACGAGTGCGAAGGGGCGGCGCTGGCGCTTACCCGAAGCGAGATCATCCAGGTGCTGCAGCATTTGCCGGCAGAGCAGGCCGACAGCGTGGCGGCGCGGATCATGCAGCGCACGGATGGCTGGTGTGCGGGGGTGCGCATGGCCCTGCTGCAAAAGTGCGACTGGTCGCAAAAAAGCCTGCCGCAACAGCGCGTGGATACGTTGCTCGATTATCTGCATCACGAATTGTTCAGCTCGCTTACGCCTGAACTGGCGGAGGCCTGGCGGGTGCTGGCGCACTTGCCGCGTTTCAATGCCGGGTTATGCGATCACCTGTTCGGCGCCTCGGAGGGCGCGCAATTGCTGCGTACGCTGCAAGCACTTGGCTGTTTCATCGAACCGTGGCGAGACTCGACCGAGTGGCTGCAGATTTTCCCGCCGCTGTCGCGCTTGATGCGCGAAGAGCAGTGGCCAACAGGACGTTCCTGGCATCGCCGGGCGTGTCAGTGGTTTTCTGCTGAGCAGGACTGGAAATCGGCATTCGAACAGGCGCTGCTGGCCGAAGAGTACGAAATGGCGATCAGTCTGTTGCAGCATTTCAGTTTTGAGCAGTTGTTCGAGGAACACACCGTCGTGCTCCTGTTGCGACTGCATGAACAACAGGGCGAAGCGCTGATGCTTGGCTCGCCGCAACTGATCGGCCTGGTGACCGCCGCACTGTTGTTTGCCGGACGATTTGAGCAGGCCGGCATCTGGATCGAGCATTTTGCGCGGTTTCTGCCGCAGCCATCGGCCACCCTTCAACAACAGTTGATTGCCCGCTGGCAGACCCAGCAGGGCTGGTTATTGCATTTGCAGGGCCGCATGCAGTCGGCCGGTGAACATTTTCTGCAAGCCCTGACGGTACTCGCAGCGGATGCCTGGCCCGCACGGTTGCTGTGTCTGTCGGGACAGACCCAGCAGGCGTTGCTTCGCGGTGAGTTGGAACAGGCGCTGGCAATCAATCGCGAAGCCTTGTGCCTGGCTCGCGCCCAGGGCTCCTTGCTGTTCGAGGGCTTGCTGGAACTCGATCATGCGCAATTGCTCGAACAGCGCGGAACACCCGGGCGGGCCGAAGCGTTGTTGGCGAACATCCACGAGCTGCTGTGCCAGCAGGCCGATCCACCGACGCCGTTGCTCGGCCGTATCGCCCTGCGACGCGGACGTCTGGCGTTGACGATGGGCCAGCAGGAACGCGCGGCTGAATTTTTTCAGTCCGGGCTCGACGACTGTCTGCGCAGCCACGATAAGCGCGTGCTGTACGGCTACCTCGGACAGGCGCAACTCGCCGCCAACCGCAGCGATTTTGCCTTGGCTTTCGTGCGGTTGCGCGATGCCGAACGACTGATGCAGCAGCGGCAGATTCCGGACACGGTCTACCGGGGCGTGCTGTTACAGGTCAGCAGTCATTTCTGGTTGCAACAAGGTCGCGCCGGGCTGGCGTGCGAAGCATTGCGACGGGTGCTCAAGCATTATCAGAAGCCCGACGCTCGACAGGCGCCTCCGGCGACACTGGATTTGATTGCCCGACTCGAGTATTTGCTGATTCTCGGCAGCGTTCGCGGCGAAATGTCTGCGAATGAAGGCCTGAGAATGCTTCATTCGCTGATGGAAAAAGCGCAGGCCAGCGGCATGCAGGCGCTGGCCACCGAACTGCAACTGGCCTGCGCCGAAGTGCTCTGGCTCGATGGCCGCAAACAACAGGCGCTGGAGACCCTGAATGAGGGCTGTCGTCGCGCCGAACGTGTGCAGGCGCCGCAACTCTTGCACGAGTTGGGCCTGCGCCAGCCGCGACTGATGGAGGCGGCAAGGCAATCGCCGGGTGTAGAGGATGTTATCGCAACGCCCCAGGTGCATTCGCTCAGTCAACGCGAACTGCAAGTGCTGCGGCTGATCGCCGGCGGCAACTCCAATCAGCAGATTGCCGATACCTTGTTCATCTCGTTGCATACCGTGAAGACCCATGCCCGACGCATTCACGGCAAGCTGGGGGTCGAGCGTCGCACACAAGCTGTGGCGAGAGCCAAGTCGCTCGGCCTGTGTGGATGATCAACCGCTGGCGATCAGTTCTGCTCCTCGCTTGCAGGTTGATAACCCATCCGCCAGCTCACGGCCTGCGTCGCAGCCAATAACCGCTGCGCCGCCGGGCCGTTTTCGTCGGCATGAAACAGCGAAGTCGGGCCAACGATGGTCAACACCGCAGCCACCTGACCGACCGCGTTGAACACTGGCGCCGACAAGGCATCCACCCCCGGCATCAGCAAACCGTGCACATGATGCAGACCGCGTTCGCGGATCTGTTCGCACAAGTTTATGTAGACCTGTTCGTCGGCCAGCGGATGCGCGCCCACGGCGACTTCCCGTTCACGTAGTTCATCGGTTTCCCGATGCGGCAGAAAAGCGCTGAACACCAGACCGGTCGATGAACTGAGCAGCGGCAGCACCGACCCCAGTTGCGTAACGACAGTGACCGCGCGCACCGCCGGTTCGATGTGCACCACGGTCGCACCTTGATTGCCCCACACCGCGAGGAAGCAGGTCTCGTTGAGTTCGTCGCGCAATTCGGACAGGGGCAGGGCGGCGACTTTCAGCACGTCCATACTGTTGAGTGCGGCCAGGCCCACGCGCAAAGCTTCACGACCCAGACCGTAATGGTTGGTAGCGGCGTTCTGTTCGGCGAAACCGCTGGCGATCAACGCCTGTAGATAGCGATGCACTTTGCTCGCGGGCATCTGCACGTGTTCGGCCAGACGCGACAGCGAAGTCGAGGGCGACAACTCGGCCAAAGCCTTGAGGATGTCGGTGCCGACTTCGGCCGAGCGCACTTTCTGTTTGCCGTTGCTGTCGCTGGTTTTTTCCATGGTGCTGGCGTGTCCCGGAACGAATGGGCGTCTTTATAGCTTGACGCTGGATAGCGAGCAAATTACGTTATGCGTAATCGAATTACGATAAAAATAACCCCGGCGTGCCAAGACCTCTGCTCCAGAGCGTTCGGCCATGCCGACTCCCTGTTCAGGAGGCTCCATGAACTCCGATTCAACGGTCTATCAGTCCGGCTTCGGCAACGAATTCAGCTCTGAAGCGCTGCCCGGCGCACTGCCGGTCGGCCAGAACTCTCCGCAAAAAGCCCCGTACGGTCTGTACACCGAACTGTTCTCCGGCACCGCGTTCACCATGCCCCGCAGCGAATCGCGGCGCACCTGGATGTACCGGATTCAGCCATCGGCCAATCACCCGGCATTCGTCAAACTGGAGCGGCAACTGGCCGGCGGGCCGTTGGGTGAAGTGACCCCCAATCGCCTGCGCTGGAATCCGCTGGAGATCCCGGCAGAGCCGACCGATTTCATCGATGGACTGGTCAGCATGGCGGCCAATTCCGGCGCGGATAAGCCGTCCGGCATCAGCATCTACAACTACTGCGCCAACCGTTCGATGGAGCGGGTGTTCTTCAACGCTGACGGCGAAATGCTGCTGGTGCCGCAACTCGGCCGGCTGCGCATCGCCACCGAACTCGGTGTGCTGGAAGTCGAACCGCTGGAAATCGCCGTGCTGCCGCGCGGTCTGAAATTCCGCGTCGAACTGCTGGATGCGCAAGCCCGCGGTTACATCGCCGAGAACCATGGCGCGCCTTTACGCCTGCCGGATCTGGGGCCGATCGGCAGCAACGGTCTGGCCAATCCGCGCGATTTCCTGACCCCGGTCGCCGCTTACGAAAACCTGCAACAGCCTACGACGCTGGTGCAGAAATTCCTCGGCCAGTTGTGGGGCACCGAACTTAATCACTCGCCGTTGAACGTGGTCGCCTGGCACGGTAATAACGTGCCGTACAAATACGATCTGCGCCGTTTCAACACTATCGGCACGGTGAGTTTCGATCACCCGGATCCGTCGATCTTCACCGTACTGACTTCGCCGACCAGCGTGCATGGTCTGGCCAACCTCGACTTCGTGATCTTCCCGCCACGCTGGATGGTCGCCGAGAACACCTTCCGTCCGCCGTGGTTCCACCGCAACCTGATGAACGAATTCATGGGCCTGATCCAGGGCGAATACGACGCCAAGGCCGAAGGTTTTGTGCCCGGCGGTGCTTCGCTGCACAGCTGCATGAGCGCTCACGGCCCGGACGGCGAGACCTGCACCAAAGCGATCAATGCCGAGCTGAAACCCGCCAAGATCGATAACACCATGGCCTTCATGTTCGAGACCAGCCAGGTGCTGCGCCCGAGCCGTTTTGCCCTCGACTGCCCACAACTGCAATCCAGTTACGACGCCTGCTGGGCAACGTTGCCCGCCACGTTCGACCCGACCCGGAGATAACCCATGACTCAGAATTCCATCACCCGCAGCTGGGTTGCTTCGGCCAACGATCACGCCGTTTTCCCTCTGCAAAACCTGCCGCTGGGCGTGTTCAGCATCGATGGCGGCGAGCCGCGCAGCGGTGTGGCCATCGGCGACCAGGTGTTCGATCTGCAAGTGGCACTTGAGGCCGGTTTGTTCGACGGTGCTGCGCGCACTGCAGTCGAAGCCACCCGTGGCGGCCAGTTGAATGCATTCTTCGATCTCGGTCGCGAAGCGCGTGTTGCTCTGCGCGAGCGTCTGCTGGAACTGTTCAGCGAAGGCAGCATCCATCGCGGCACCATCGAAGCCCAAGGCGCAAAACTGCTGCCGCTGGCGGCTGATTGCCAGATGCATCTGCCAGCGCGAATCAGCGATTACACCGACTTTTACGTCGGCATCGAACACGCCCAAAACGTCGGCAAACTGTTCCGCCCTGACAACCCGCTGCTGCCGAACTACAAGCATGTACCGATCGGCTATCACGGTCGCGCTTCCACCGTTCGCCCGTCCGGCACCGAAGTGCGTCGTCCTAAAGGCCAGACCCTGCCGGCCGGTGCGACCGAGCCGGTTTTCGGCCCGTGTGCGCGGCTGGACTATGAGCTGGAGCTGGGGATCTGGATCGGTCAGGGCAACGAGATGGGCGATTCGATTGCCATCGGTGATGCGGCCGAACACATCGCCGGTTTCTGTCTGCTTAACGACTGGTCGGCGCGTGATATCCAGGCCTGGGAATACCAGCCGCTGGGTCCGTTCTTGTCCAAGAGCTTCATCACCAGCGTCTCGCCGTGGGTGGTGACTGCCGAAGCGCTGGAGCCATTCCGCGCGGCACAACCGGCGCGTCCGGAAGGTGATCCGCAGCCGCTGCCCTATCTGTTCGACCAGCGTGATCAGGCTGGCGGCGCGTTCGACATCGAACTGGAAGTGCTGCTGCTCACCGAAACCATGCGTGAACAGAATTTGCCGGCGCATCGCCTGACCCTGAGCAATACGCGCTACATGTACTGGACTGTCGCGCAAATGGTTGCGCACCACAGCGTCAATGGCTGCCAGTTGCAGGCCGGTGATCTGTTCGGTTCGGGCACTTTGTCCGGGCCGCAAAACGGTCAGTTCGGCAGTCTGTTGGAAATCACCGAGGGCGGTAAAAAGCCGATTGAACTGGCTTCCGGCGAAGTGCGTAAATTCCTTGAGGACGGCGACGAAATCATCCTGCGCGCGCGTTGCGCCCGTGACGGATTTGCTTCCATCGGCTTCGGCGAGTGCCGTGGCAAAGTGCTCGCGGCGCGGTAAGGGGAGCGGGTCATGGATCTCTACACTTACTACCGATCAACCTCGTCGTACCGGGTGCGCATCGCGTTGGCGCTCAAGGGCCTGGATTACCAGGCGCTGCCGGTCAACCTGATCGCGCCAACCGGTGGCGAACATCGGCAACCGGCGTATCTGGCGATCAATCCGCAGGGCCGGGTGCCGGCACTGCGCACGGAAGAGGGCGCGTTGCTGATTCAGTCGCCGGCAATCATCGAATACCTGGAAGAACGTTATCCACAGGTGCCGCTGCTGCCGGTCGATCTGGTCGCGCGGGCGCAGGTGCGTGGCGTGGCGGCGGTGATCGGTTGCGATGTGCATCCGCTGCACAACGTCAGCGTGCTCAATCGCCTGCGTCAGTCGGGGCATGACGAACCGCAGGTGGTGGAGTGGATCGGGCATTGGATCAGTCAAGGCTTGGCGACGGTCGAGCAGTTGATCGGTGACAGCGGTTTCTGTTTCGGCGAATGGCCGTGTGTGGCGGATGTGTATCTGATTCCGCAGTTGTATGCGGCGGAGCGTTTCAATATTTCGCTCGAAGCTTATCCACGGATTCGTCGGGTTGCTGCGCTGGCCGCGGAACATCCGGCGTTCATCACGGCCCACCCGGCGAATCAGCCAGATACACCTTAACGTCACACCGCAAAAACCTGTGGGAACCCCCGGCTCCCACAGGATCACCGCCGTACAAAAAATCATAAAAACAAAGCAGGTACCTTGCGATGCATAACCAGATTGCCAGCTTCCGGGCGGCACTCGACGCCCGTCCTGTGTCCCGATATCAGTGGTTACTGTTGATCCTGCTGGCCTTGCTGCTGGTCACCGACGGCTACGACGCACAAGTGCTCGGCTATGTGGTGCCGGCGTTGGCCCAGGATTGGGGGTTGGAGAAGTCGGCATTCGGCCCGGTATTCAGTGCCAACTTATTGGGGCTGACCATTGGTTCTCTGGTTGTCACGCCGCTGGCCGACCGCTTCGGCGTGCGGCGGATTCTGCTCGCTTGTGTGCTGATCTACGCCAGCCTGACCGTGCTCATGGTGTTTGCCGATTCGCTGAATTCGCTGATGATCGCGCGTTTTATCTGCGGGATCGGCATGGGCGGCGCGATGCCCAGCGCCATGGCGTTGATGTCGGAGTATTCACCGCCACGCCTGCGCACACTGATGGTGACGCTGGCTGCCTGCGGTTTCTCCTTCGGCGGCGCGGCGGGTGGTTTTGTCGCGGCTGGATTTATCGACCAGTTCGGCTGGCAAGCGGTGTTCCTCGCTGGCGGCGTCACGCCGTTGCTGTTGTTCCCGTTTCTCTGGTGGATGCTGCCGGAATCCCTGCCGCGCTTGCTGCGCGATGCGCCGCCCTACACTCGACTGCGCAAAGTCACAGCGCACATGCTGCCGGACTGGCAGCCGCCGGTTGCCTCGGTCGAACAGAACGAACGCGAGCAGGGCAGCAAACTGACGGTGGTGGAGTTGTTCCGCAATGGTTATGCGCGGCCGACGTTGCTGATCTGGTCGACGTTCTTTGTCAGCCTGATTCTGCTGTATTTCATGATCAGCTGGTTGCCGTCGCTGCTGCTGGAAAGTGGTTTGAAGCTCAACGAAGCCAATCTGGTGACATCGATGTTTTTGTTCGCCGGCACTTTGGGTGCGATCTGCATGGCTTGGTTCGCCGACCGCTTGAAGCGCAAAGTGCGTTTGCTCTCGGGCGTGCTGGCCGGCGCAGCGCTGTGCACGATTCTGCTCGGACTCAATCACGATAATCCGCGCTATCTGGTGGCCTGCGTGTTCGCCGCCGGGTTCTGCATCATCGGTGGGCAACTGACGCTGAATGCCTTTGCCAGCAACTTTTATTCGGCACACGTGCGCGCTACCGGTACTGGCTGGGCGTTGGGGGTAGGGCGCTTCGGTTCAATTCTCGGGCCGCTGTTTGGCAGCCTGTTGCTGGCGATGCACATTCCGGTCGAGCAGATTTTCTTCTTCTGCGCGATCCCGGCGGTGATTGCGGCGTTGCTGATTATTCAGGTGCGTTCGCCGTCCGAAGAAGCCCTTAGTGCACCACCGAATTTGGCGGCAGATGTCCCAGGCGCTCAGTCAGTCGCAGCCGCTGAATCGGGTCGTCACTGAGCAGCAATGCGTGTTCCAGATCGAAGCGCTCGGCGTTCGGGCAGTCGAGCCGTTGATACAGACTGGCGCGCGCCAGGTAATCGGCAGCGTTGCCGTTGCCCATTTCCAGTACGCGTTCGGCGTCGATCAGCGCCGCGATGTAATCGTCATGGGTCAGATGCAATTGGCGCAGGTTGCGGGACAGACGCTGGAGCATTTGCGACGGCGTCGCAGCCAGCAGATGTTCGGCGTTGAGCTGCAGGTGGTGGCCGTACTGGCGTTGCAACAGTTCCCGGCAATCGTTGGGGTACAAGCGCCGTCCACCGCACGGGTCGAGCAAGTGATCGGCGCCGGGCACCCGCAGCAGAAAATGTCCGGGGAAGTTCACGCCGACCAAGGGGATTTCCAGACCTCGCGCCAGTTCCAGCGCGATCAGCGCCAAGGTCAGCGGCTGACCACGCCGGGTCTGCAACACCTTGTGCAGCAACGCGGCCTGCGGGCGCAGCGGCGTGAAGTCATCCTGGGCAAATCCCAGATCGTTCATGCGCCGTAACAACGGCTGGGCCAGTTCATTGACCGGCAACATCGGCAAGCCATAACTGACCTTTTGCTGCAATTCCTTGAAGTCTTGCAGCAACGCCTCGGGATCAACGTCTCTGGAGTGCTCGGCAGCCAGCCACAGCGCCGCTTCGAACAGCGCGGGCGGTGAACGGTGCAGGCACTCGAAAAAACGTTGGCGCGGACTCATCGAAATCTCCGGGGAATGCCTCGTTTTAGCCCCGTCTCATGCATTCGTCCAGTGCTGCGCGGCACCGCCGACGGGATATGCCGCAACGCTCTGATAGTGGGGGCTGCTTATTCCGGTGCGCTCCAGCAATTTTCAGGCGCAAGCCTATACTGGCGACTTACCAGAAGTGATTCGGGAGCCTGCCGATGTTCGCTCTCATGCAAAGCACTCGCCTGGACTCGCTGCACCTCAGCGTTGACCCGGTTTCCGGGTTGAAGGCGGTCATTGCCATCCATAACAGTCGCCTTGGGCCAGCCCTTGGCGGATGCCGTTACCTTGCCTATCCCAACGATGAGTCCGCAGTCGAGGACGCCATCCGCCTGGCTCAGGGCATGAGCTACAAAGCCGCGTTGGCCGGTCTGGAACAAGGTGGCGGTGTCGCGGTGATCGTGCGTCCGGCACATGTGGAAAACCGCGCCGCGCTGTTCGAAGCGTTCGGGCGCTGCATCGATCAACTCGACGGGCGCTACATCACCGCGATCGACAGCGGCACTTCAGTAGCGGACATGGATTGCATCGCGCAGCAAACTCAACATGTCACCAGCACCACCTCTGCCGGCGACCCCGCTCCGCACGCGGCAATGGGCGTATTCGCCGGCATTCGCGCCACGGCGATGGCGCGCCTTGGCAGTGACAATCTCGAAGGCTTGCGCGTGGCGATTCAGGGTTTGGGCAATGTCGGATTTGCGCTGGCCGAACAGCTGCATGCTGCCGGGGCCGAGTTGCTGGTCAGCGACATCGACCACGGCAAGGTGCAACTGGCGATGGAGCAACTCAACGCGCATCCGATCGCCAATGACGCTTTACTCAGCACACCGTGCGATATCCTCGCGCCCTGCGGTCTGGGCGGCGTACTCAACAGCCACACGGTCACGCAATTGCGCTGCTCGGCAGTGGCCGGTTCGGCGAACAATCAGCTGACGCATCTGGACGTCGCCGATCAACTCGAGCGGCGCGGCATCCTGTATGCGCCGGATTATGTGATCAATGCCGGTGGCTTGATTTACGTTTCGCTCAAACATCGCGGCGAGGAGCTGGGCACCATCACCGCGCACCTGTCGAAGATCAGCTCGCGGCTGACTGAGGTGTTCGCGCATGCGCAGGCGGAAAAACGTTCGCCGGCACGGGTGGCCGATGAGTTGGCGGAGAAGGTTTTGTATCGCTGAAGATCAAAAGATCGCAGCCTCCGGCAGCTCCTACAGGGGTCTACGTGTAGGAGCTGCCGGAGGCTGCGATCTGTTGATCTTTTAATTTTGCAGACATTAAAAAGGCCCTGAGCCTCGCGACTCAGGGCCTGTTCAATTCGGGCATCGATTACTTCGCAGCCTTGGGTGCCTTGGCTGGTTTGCTCGATTCTGCCGGTTCAGCGGCCTCTGCCACTGCAACCGCTTCAACCGGTGCGTTGATCAGCTCCGACAACGCATCGGGCTGGCTCTTGAACGCTCTGGCGAACACATCGCGGTTCTTCGCCATGAAGATCCCGACTTCTTCCACTTGCTGCTCACTCAACGACGGAACGGCTTTTTCCAGCACTTCAGCCAGCAATTCGGCGAGTTCGAGCATTTTGTCATGACGGTCAGCTTCGGCTTTATCCATGAACAAGCGCTCCAGATCTCGGCTGCTGCGGTATACCACTTCGACGGCCATTCACCACCTCACATGCCTTCATTAAGTTGTCTTAGCGACTACTGTATCTATATACAGCGAAAAGGATAAGCGAATCCCTGCGCTTTGGGTAGTGGCTTTTTAATGTAGACCGGATTTGGGCTTTGTCAGCCCGCAATTGCTGGCGAGGTGCGACCAAACGCCACGGCGCAGGTTTTATGGCGGGTCGCCATGATGCGTGGCCTTATTTCTGCATGAACACAATCGCGTGCAGAAAACCGTCACGTCCAACCTGCATCATCCGCTCGCATCGGGCTAAGGAAACATCATCGTGAAAATCAACTGGGCCGAGAGACTGCGGCAAAACGTGCATCAACTTGCGGAGTCGCTGGGCAACCTGTTCGTCGAGACCTTTCACTATCTGGCGCTGTTCGCTATCGGTGCGGTGACCGCCTATGCGGCAGTGGTCGAGTTTCTCGGGATGCTCGAAGAAGGGCACATCAAGATCGATGACATTCTGTTGCTGTTCATCTATCTCGAACTCGGGGCGATGGTCGGGATTTACTTCAAGACCAACCACATGCCCGTGCGCTTCCTGATCTACGTGGCGATCACTGCGCTGACGCGCCTGCTGATCTCCAACGTCTCGCACCACAACCCGCCGGACATGGGCATCCTCTTTCTGTGCGGCGGGATTCTGTTGCTGGCATTCTCGATTCTGGTGGTGCGTTATGCCTCGTCACAATTTCCATCGGTGAAGATCGAACACCCGCAACGCAAGATCGGTACGGGTTCCGGTGAGCATCCGGAAGTGGAAAAAGGCGAGATTTAAAGACCGGCCACCGGGCGTGGCTGACCTTTGATCTGCGGCGGTGGCGGGGCCAGCCCGTCGCCGCTGGTCATGGCTTCAAGAATCGCCATGGCGCTGTGGCCCTGTTCGATGGCGATGCCGAACTGAATGCTTTGCACCAGCATTTTCAGGCGTTTGGGGTCGTTGCGCTGTTCAGCGCTGATCATCCGTTTCGCGACAATCCGACCGCTATTGGACAGGGTCAGCATGATGCTGCCGTCCAGGCCCTGAATGCTCAGGTTGATCTGATAGTCCGGCGCGAAGGCATCGGTAATGATCTGAAAGGGGTTGTCCATGATGCGTCACCGCCTGATTGAACGTGCAGTTGTTGACCGGCCGTGTTCGGGTTGGTTCGCCCATCCAGACCACCGGCCATTCCGTGGCCAAATCGCCAATATCGCGGTTAAGGGCGTAGCAAGGGGCATGCCGGGAAAAATCCCGGACAATAAACCCGGACAAAAACAAGGCGAGCCCAGTGCTCGCCTTGTTCATTTACGGCCGGTTTCAGGGCAGGAATGAGTAGATGATCGCTGACAGTGCAATCAGGCCGATCAACACCACAAACACGTTCGACGCCTGGCCCGAATACTGGCGCAAGGCTGGCACGCGCCGGATGGCGTACATCGGCATCAGGAACAACAGGCAGGCGATCACCGGCCCGCCGAGCGTTTCGATCATGCCGAGGATGCTTGGGTTAAAGGTCGCCACGGCCCAGCAGCTGAGGATCATGAACAGCGCGGTCGCACGATTCAGCCAGCTCGCCGACATGACTCGGCCACGGCCGCGCAGGCTTTTCACGATCAGACCCTGAAAGCCTTCGCTGGCACCGATGTAGTGGCCAAGGAAGGATTTGGTGATCGCCACCAGCGCAATCAACGGCGCGGCATAAGCGATGACCGGCGTCTGGAAGTGGTTGGCGAGGTACGACAGGATCGAGATGTTCTGCGCTTTGGCCGCTGCCAGATCTGCCGGCGACAGTGCGAGTACGCAACTGAAGCAGAAGAACATCACGGTCACGACCATCATGCCGTGGGCCATCGCGAGGATGCCGCTGCTTTTGCGTTCGGCCTGATCGCCATAGCGCTGTTTTTGATCGACGGCGAACGCGGAGATGATCGGCGAGTGGTTGAACGAGAACACCATCACCGGGATCGCCAGCCACAGGGTCTTGAACAGCACCGACATTTGCATCGGCTCCTGAGCGCTGGCGAAGAATGCGCCGTTCCAGTTCGGAATCAGGCTCAGACCCAGCAACAACAGCGCCGCGACGAATGGATAGACCAATACGCTCATGGCTTTGACGATGACCTGCTGACCGCACCGCACGATGGCCGTCAGACCCAGAATCAGCCCCAGCGACAGTACCGCGCGCGGTGGCGGGTCGATGTGCAATTGGTGTTCGAGAAAACTGCTCAGGGTGTTGGTCAGCGCCACGCTGTACACCAGCAGGATCGGGAAGATCGCGAAGAAGTACAGCAACGTGATCAGCTTGCCGGCACCGATACCGAAGTGTTCTTCGACCACTTCAGTGATGTCGCCAGAGCGCCCGGACAGCACGAAACGAGTCAGGCCACGGTGGGCGAAAAACGTCATCGGGAATGCCAGCACCGCCAGAATCAACAACGGCCAGAAGCCGCCGACGCCGGCGTTGATCGGCAGGAACAAGGTGCCTGCACCAATCGCCGTGCCGTACAGGCCAAGCATCCAGGTGGTGTCGAATTTGCTCCAGCCCTTGTGGGCGATTGCGCTTTTGCTGGTGCGGTCTACAGCGGGATTTTCGGCAGCAGGTGTACGTACATCGGTCATCGTTTTGGCCTCGTTATTATTCTTGCTCGGGCTCACGTGTTACGGGCGGTCAGGGAATGCTCCTCAGCACTCCACCCAGCTCACGGCCAGGCCGCCCCGTGAAGTCTCTTTGTATTTGTCATGCATGTCGGCGCCGGTATCGCGCATGGTGCGGATCACCCGGTCGAGGGAAATGAAGTGCTTGCCGTCGCCACGCAGGGCCATTTGTGTGGCGTTGATCGCCTTCACCGCCGCAATCGCGTTGCGCTCGATGCACGGCACTTGCACCAGACCACCGACCGGATCGCAGGTCAGGCCGAGGTTATGTTCAAGGCCGATTTCGGCAGCGTTTTCCAGTTGCTCAGGGGTAGCACCGAGGATCTCGGCCAGACCGGCGGCGGCCATGGCGCAGGCAGAACCCACTTCACCCTGGCAGCCGACCTCGGCGCCAGAGATCGAGGCATTTTTCTTACACAGAATGCCGACAGCGGCCGCAGCCAAAAAGAAGGCGACTACGTCATCGTCTGACGCGTCCGGATTGAATTTCATGTAGTAGTGCAGAACCGCCGGAATGATTCCGGCTGCACCGTTGGTCGGCGCGGTGACCATGCGCCCGCCGGCAGCGTTTTCTTCGTTGACGGCGAGGGCGAACAGGTTGACCCACTCCATCGCCGACAGCGTTGAGCTGATGACATTCGGCTTGCCGATTTCCAGCAGGCTGCGGTGCAATTTCGCCGCACGTCGCGGAACATTCAGACCACCGGGCAAGATGCCTTCGTGGCGCATGCCCTGCTCGACGCACTCGCGCATCACCGACCAGATGTGCAACAGCCCCTGACGGATTTCGGCGTCGCTACGCCAGGACCGTTCATTGGCCATCATCAATTCGGAAACACGCAGGTTGTGTTGGTTGCACAGCGAGAGCAGTTCGGCAGCGCTGGAAAAGTCGTACGGCAGCACCACATCGCCGGCCGGTGCTTCGCCGGATTCGGCTTCAGCCGCTTCGATGATGAAACCGCCGCCAACCGAGTAGTACGTCTGCTCGAACAATTGCGCGGATGCGCCGAAGGCTGTCAGCGACATGGCGTTAGGGTGATAGGGCAGGCTCTCGTCGAGCAGCAGCAGATCAGTGTTCCAGTCGAAGGCAATCGAGCGTTGACCGGCGAGCGACAGCTGACCGCTCTCGCGCAGTTGCTGGATGCGTGGGTCGATGGTCGTCGGATCAATGCTGTCCGGCCATTCGCCCATCAGGCCCATCACACAAGCGCGGTCGGTGGCGTGACCGACGCCAGTGGCGGACAGCGAACCGTACAAACGGATTTCCACACGCTGCACATCGAGCAGCAAATGCTGATCAATCAGGGCTTGGGCGAAGGTCGCGGCGGCGCGCATCGGGCCGACGGTGTGGGAACTGGACGGACCGATGCCGACTTTGAATAGATCGAAAACACTGATAGCCATGCTAAAGCCTTACAAGCAATGGTGTAGGAATCGCTGCCATTTTTTGTAGGACAAGCGCAATGTCGGCGATACTGCCTACCTCGCTACAGCGTGACTAACGAAACTTCCTAAGCAAGCCTTTAGCAGGACTAAACAATGAGTCGTCAATTGCATGCCCAGACTTACGTCTGGCTGCAGGTGTTTTCCTGTGCCGCGCGGCACTTGTCGTTCACCCGTTGTGCCGAGGAGTTGCACATCACACCCGGTGCGGTCAGCCAACAAATCCGACAACTGGAAGAGCGTCTGGGCCTGCGCCTGTTTCATCGCCGTGCGCGCGGTGTCGAGTTGAGCGCCGAGGGCCAGCGACTGGCCATTACCGTCAACGAGGCGTACGGCAGCATCGACGCCGAATTGCGTCGGCTGGATGCGGGCATGATCAGCGGGATTCTGCGCGTGCGCTCGATTCCGTCGTTCCTCAGCAAGTGGCTGACCCCGCGTTTGCCACGTCTGCAGCAGCGCTACCCGGACATTCAATTGCGCCTGGTGGCCGAAGACAGCAGCGTGCCATTACACGAGGGCGATTTTGATTTGGCCATCGATTTGAACGACGGCAGCTATCCGGGACTGTTATCCACAGCCTTGCTCGATGAACAGATTTTTCCGGTGTGCGCGCCGAGTCTGTTGCGTGGGCGCCCGCCGCTGCATGGCCCGGCGGATCTGCTGCACTTTCCGTTGCTGCACGACATCACCGCCTGGCGCGGCAGCTATGAATACGCGGAATGGGAGTTCTATCTGAATGCCATTGGCTTCGAAGGCGCCGACGTACGGCGCGGCCACACGTTCAATCGCAATCACCTGACCATCGAGGCGGCGATCGCCGGCATGGGCGTGGCAATTGCGCGACGCACATTGCTTAACGATGAGTTGGAGCGGGGGACATTGATCGTGCCGTTCGGGCTGTCGGTGCCCAATCACAAACGCTATGTATTGCTTTACGCGCCGGGAGCGCTGAGCCATCCGGGCGTGCGTGCGGTGCATGATTGGCTGGTAGAAGAAGCGGGGATATTTCGCAGCTTGCACCCGTTGGGTGATGGCCAATTGTGACTATTTTTTACTAGATCACCAGGCGACCCAACTCCCGACCTTACCAGCGCTGCGAGTGGTTGTCCGGCTTTTTTTGCGAATGAATATTTTTCTTTTTTCAGGGGTTGAAATGTTTGGTGGTCGGGCCGATTGTTGTAATCAAGAGGTCACGAAAACCATATTCACGGCCTCTCGCGAGCTAGCTGAAATAAGGGATGAACTATGCAAATCCAAGTCAACAGCGATAACCATATTCAAAGTAGTCAACGACTGGAGGAGTGGGTACGCACCACCATTGAGAGCACGCTCGAACGTTACGAAGAAGACCTGACCCGTATCGAAGTCCATCTGAGCGACGAGAACGGTGACAAACCTGGTCCGCATGATTTGCGCTGCCAACTGGAAGCGCGGCCAAAAGGTCATCAACCGATTTCCGTTACCCATAAAGCCGATTCGCTGGAGCTGGCGATCGACGGCGCAGCCGAAAAACTCGAGCACGCGCTGGATCATCTGTTTGGCAAACTGCGCGGCAAGCCACGTGCTGCGACAGTGCCATTCAAGAGCAAAGCCAACGACAAGTTGCTGGAGGAAGAATTTCTGGAGAACGAGCAGGCAGCACTTAACAGTTGATGCGCTGATTCTTTAATTCACCTGATGATGACGGGCCTGCAAATGCAGGCCCGTTTTGGTTTGTGGGGTTGTTGGAATTGCGCAAGGCTCAAGTACGCGACCCTCACCCCAGCCCTCTCCCAGAGGGAGAGGGGGCCGACCGAGGTGTCGTGCGTCTGACGTAGAGCTGAAAGATTTTGGCGATTATGGATTCACAGGAGTCGTTGCTGGTCGATGGATATTTGAAGCATCCCCCGTTCGGTCCCCTCTCCCTCCGGGAGAGGGCTAGGGTGAGGGGCTTTTAAATCCTCAGAACGCCACCGACGTTTGCACGTAGACAGTCCTTGGCTCACCCACATACTTCCCCTTGTTGTTGTCATCAAACGAGCGCGTGAAGTACTGGGTATTGAAAATATTCTTCACCCCCACCGCGACATTCAAATCCGACAACTGCGGGCCGAAGTCATAGCCGGCACGACTGCTGAACAGCATGTAACCCGGGATCTTGCCGGTGCTGCCATCGGCGCTTTCCTTCGAGGTATTGGCGTTGTCGGCAAACTGGTCGCTCTGGAAGCTGCTGTCCAGATTCAGCTTCCATGCGCCCTCGGTATAACCCACGCCCAGCGTACCTTTGTGTTTGGACGAGAACGGCACACGATTGCCCTTGTTCGGCCCGTCTTCGCGGATGGTCGCGTCAACAAAAGCGTAACTGGCGTACACATCAAAACCGGCCAGCGCCGGGCTCAAGTCGTCGAGTGCGTAGTTGACGCTGGTCTCGATGCCTTGATGACGGGTTTCGCCGCGAGCGATCACCGAGTCGTTGGTCTGATTGCTTTCGTACTGATTGTCGAAGTTGATCAGAAACGCGCCGATTTCCGCACGCAGCGCGCCGTTGTCGTAGCGCGTACCGAGTTCCCAGGTGCGCGCCTTCTCCGGTTTCACTTCGCCGCTGCTCACGCGATTGGGCATCTGGCTGTATTGCACGCTGCCGAACGAGCCTTCGGTGTTGGCGTACAGATTCCAGCTGTCGGTCAGGTGATACAGCACGTTGAGCGCCGGCAGCGCGGTGTTGTAGTCGCCTTTGTATTTGACGTTGGTCAGATTGTTGGTCTGCTGCGACTCGATCATTTCGTAGCGCACGCCCGGCGTGATGGTCCACTTGCCGATGTCGATGCGGTCATCAATGAAGAATGCGTTGGCCTCGGTGCCGCCACGGGTGTCGCGGTCGTTGCGGCTGTCGGTGGTCGGGAATTGATTGCTGGCAATCGGCGTGCGATAGCGCAGTTCGTGGCCGGCCTCGTTGATGTAGCGATAGCCAACGCCGACTTCATGGCTGGTCGGGCCGAGGTCGAAACCTTGCGCGAAGCGGGTTTCCAGACCGCGCACCCAATACTCGCGCGGCGACAGTGACAGGAACGAACCCTGATCCAGATAGCCGCTGCGCAGGGTCTTGGTGAAGAAGGTGTTGGCGGTGAATTCGCGGCGATCTTCCTGATAGCGATAGCCGAAATTGAACATTGTGCGGCGGCCCCAGAACTGGTCTTTGTTGCGCGTCGACTGATACGGATCGGCGTCGTAATCGGCGACGTTCAGACCACCCGGCATGTCCGCCTTACCTTCGTAATACTGGGCCATGGCGTTGAAGCTGTTGGCGTCGTCGAGCTGGTATTTGCCCTTGAGGATCAGGTCGTCGATTTCAGTATCGCTGTGCTCACGCCAGTCGCCACCACGAGTGCCGGAGTACAGCAGCGCGCCGCCCAGACCATTTTCATTGGTGCCACCGGCCAGCAGGTTGGCGCTGGTCTTGAAGCCGTCGTGGCTCGACGAAGGGCTGGTTTCAGTCTGGAAACCACCCTTGACCGTCGGCTCATCCGGGATCGCGCGAGTCACGAAGTTGACCACGCCGCCGACGTTCTGCGGGCCATAACGCACCGCGCCGCCACCACGCACCACATCCACCGCGTCCATGTTGCCCATGCTGATCGGCGCGAATGACAGCTGCGGCTGGCCGTACGGCGCGAACGGCACCGGAATGCCGTCCATCAACACCGTGGAACGCGCAGCCAGGCGCGGATTGAGACCGCGAATGCCGAAATTCAGCGCCATGTCGTGGCTGCCGGTGCCGTTGTTTTCTGGCGCATTGACGCCGGGAATGCGGTTGAGCACGTCACGCGCCTGAGTCGCGCCTTGGCGTTCGAACTCTTCGCGACGGATCACGTCACGCGCCCCCGGATGCTCGAAGCCGTTGATCTGCGCCGCATCTCCCAGCCAGTCGCCAACGACTTTCGAGGTGTCCAGCTCCAGCGCCGCATCGTTCGATGATTGCAGGCTGAAAGCATTGCCGCCCTCGGCGCGGGCTTGCAGGCCGGTGCCTTCCAGCAACGCATTCAGACCCTGTTCCGGCGTGTAACTGCCTTCCAGGCCTTGGCTTTGCACGCCAGTGGTCACTTGGGAACCAAAAGAAATCAACACCCCGGCTTCACGGCCGAACTGGTTGAGGGCGTTTTCCAGCGACGACGGGGCGATGTGGTAAGCCTTGCTGTCGGCGGCATGCGCCAGCGGCAGGGCGCTGAAGCTCAGGCTGGCGCCGAGGATGAGATTGCGCAGAGTACGGGCCAGAGGCGTGAGGCGGGTGGGCTGCATGAAGGACGATCCTGAGAAGGTTGAATCAAGGGGGCTTTCCTTCTCTGTCACGCCAGATCTGAAAAACGGCTCATTTATTTTTAAAGTCAAAAGATCGCAGCCTTCGGCAGCTCCTACAGGGGGCTCGGTGTAGCGGTGCCGAAATGTGTATTACATCGAAACCCTATTCCTCTGTAGGAGCTGCCGAAGGCTGCGATCTTTTGATCTTAAACTCGACTTTCGACGTTGACCCAGTAGCGGGTAAATCGCCGCACCTTCACCGGCAAACTGATTTGCAGCAGATCGAGAATCCGCTCGCTGTCGTCCAGTGGGTAACTGCCGGAGATCAGCAGTTCGGCAACTTTCGCATCGCAATTGATCTGCCCGCGACGGTAGCGCCCGAGTTCGTCGAGGAAATCCCCCAAACGCATGTGTGCCGCGATCAGCATGCCGTCAGTCCAGGCGCCGCTGTTGGCATCCAGCGGTTTTGCTTCGCTGACCGTCGTTGTGCTGAAACTCAGTTGCCGGGCGACCGGCAGCAGCAGCGGCGCACGATCGGGCGCAACCAGTTCAACCCGGCCTTCGAACAGCGCGACCTGCGTGCGCTCGGCAAACTGGCGTACGTTGAGGCGCGCGCCCTGAGCCTTCAACAGACCGTGGGCGGTTTGTACGGCGAAGGATTGCGATGCGTTCAGGTGCATTTCGCCTTCGAGCAGACGGATCAGTCCACCATCCCGAACATCGGCGGCACTCGCGGTGTTGAGCTGTAAAAGGCCTCCTGAGCCGAGCGGGATTTTGCGCCGCTGACCCAGCGGGCTGCGGTAATCGGCGAGCAGCGAAGGCAATGGATTGTGCTCGCGCACGCCCCAGGTCACGGCCGAGCCGGCACCGAGAATCAGCAACAGTTTCAGTGCCTGACGTCGGCTGCCGGACTTCGGCGCATTCAACGCCGCATGCGCCAGTGGCGAGTTCAATCCCCGCAACCGTGAGTTGACCCGCTGAATATGCTCCCACGCACGGCGATGTTCACTGTGCGCATCGAGCCATTGCTGCCACGCGAGTTGCTGGCGCGGGCTCAGCTGTCCTTGCTGCATCTCAAGCAACCAATGCACAGCCTGTTCGGCGACCTGCGCAGAAAAATCCATCGGCGGATTCACAGGGCGAAGTAGCAGCGCATTGCCGCTTTGTGCAGATGACGTTTCACCGTGGCCACGGAAATTCCCAACTCAGCGGCGATCTGTGGGTAAGTCAGGCCATCGATCTGCGCCAGTAAAAAAGCGCGTTTGACCGGACGCGGCAAGCCATCGAGCAACTGATCAAGCTCGAGCAGAGTTTGCAGGATGATTGCTTTGTGTTCTTCCGAAGGCGCAAGCATTTCCGGCATCTGCGCGAGCGTGTCGAGGTAGGCGCGCTCCAGGTCCTGGCGGCGGTAGTGATTGCACAGAACACGTTTGGCCAGCGTGGTGAGGAACGCGCGCGGCTCGAGAATCACCGGTGTTTCGCGAGCGGTCAGCACCCGGATAAACGTGTCCTGCGCCAGATCCGCCGCGCGCTCCGGGCAGCCGAGCTTGCGCCGCAACCAGCCGTTGAGCCAGCTGTGGTGGGCCTGATAGAGCGATTCGACAGGATGGGCGGGTGGCAACGGCATTACTCCGGGCGCATTGGGCGTGCGTTAGAGAACAAGAACGGTTCGCATTGTAGGGTGTCGAGGCGACGCGCGGCAATCAAACGCTTTTGCGTATGAGAATATTTATCATTAATATTGCCGTCTGTTGATTCGGCTTCGTTGGCCGGACGTTTTTCGTTTCAGGGTCGAAACATGAAAGCCAAACTCGCCGCACTTCCCATGTCCTATCGTCTGGCTGTCACCTCGCGGGTGCTGGCGGCGGTGTTTGGCGGCTATCTGGTCGCGGCGCTGGCGAGTGTCACGCTGACCCTGTGGCTGCCATTGAGCCGCGCCGAGGCGGTGGTGACCGGCATGACGGTTTCGTTTCTGGTGTATCTGGTGGCGGTGCTCTGGTGTTTCGCCTGCCGCAGCCCGTGGTCGGCGTGGGTTGGTTTACTGGTGCCGAGTGTGATTCTGGCTACGGTTTCCGGCGCGGCGCGCGGATTGGGTTACGCATGAAAGAGGGTTTTCGCCAGTCGATGGCCTGGCTGCATACCTGGACCGGTCTGGTGTTCGGCTGGTTGCTGTTTGCGATTTTCCTGACCGGCACGCTGGCGTATTTCAAGGATGAAACCAGTCACTGGATGCAGCCGGAAATTCCTGCCCGCCCGCTGAATGCCGAAGCCAGCCTGAATCTTGCGCAAAACTATCTGCAACAAAACGCTGCCGGCGCGTCACGCTGGCTGATCGACTTGCCCGACGCCCGCGACCCCGGCCTCACCGTGCGCTGGCAGCAAACGCCAGCCAATCCCGGCGAACGCGGGCGCTTCACCAGCAAGACCCTTGACGCGCAGACCGGCGCCGAAGTGCAGGCCCGTGAAAGCATGGGCGGCGAGTTTTTCTACCGCTTCCACTTCCAGCTCCAAATGCCCTATCCATGGGGCCGCTGGCTCTCGACCATCGCCGCGATGGTGATGTTCGTCGCGCTGATCAGCGGCATCATCACCCACAAGAAAATCTTCAAGGACTTCTTCACCTTCCGCCCGCGCAAAGGTCAGCGCTCATGGCTCGACGGGCATAACGCGGTAGGGGTGCTGGTGTTGCCGTTTCATCTGATGATCACTTACAGCAGCCTGGTGATTTTCATGTCGATGGTCATGCCGGCGAGCATTCTCGCCTCCTATGGCAGCAACGCCCGGGCGTTTTACGACGAGGTTTTCCCGGCATCCAATGTTCCCGAGCGGGCCAATCAACCGGCAGATCTGGCAGCGATTACGCCGCTGTTGATTCAGGCCAGCGAGCTGTGGTCGGGCGGCAATGTCGGGCGCGTTTCCGTGAATAATCCGGGTGATTTGAATGCTTCGGTGGTGGTGTCGCGCGCCGGGTCCGACCGCGTTGTTCACGACTCCGGCAGCGCCGTAACCTTCAACGGCGTGACCGGACAAGTCCTCAGCGCAACGCCGCAGCAACGCGTGCCGATGGCGATCGCCGGCGCTTTCTACGGTTTGCACATGGGCCATTTCGCCGCGCCCGTGCTGCGTTGGCTGTACTTCATCTGCGGTCTGGCCGGCACGGCGATGATCGGCACCGGGCTGGTGATCTGGCTCGGCAAACGCCAGCTCAAACACGCGAAAAGCGCTGTGATGCCGTTCGAATTGCGCCTGGTGGAAGTGCTGAACATCGCCAGCATGTCCGGGCTGGTCGCAGCAGTGGCGGTGTTCTTCTGGGCCAATCGTCTGCTGCCAGTGAGTCTGGCCGGGCGTGCCGATTGGGAGGTCAATGCGTTTTTCATCGCTTGGGGTTTGAGCCTGGTCCATGCGTTGTTGCGACCGGGCCGCAGGGCGTGGGTTGAGCAGCTTCTATTCGGTGGCGCGTTGTTTGCGGCGGTGCCGTTGCTGAGTGTGCTGACGCCTTATCACCTCGGTGTGACCTTGGCGAATGGTGACTGGACGCTCGCCGGTTTCGACCTGACCTGTCTGGCAACCGGGGTATTCCTCGCATGGGCCGCATGGAAAATGCAGCGCGCCGGACAGTCGGTCAGCGTGAAAAAACCACGCCCGCAAAAATCTCGACCGATCACCCTTGAGCAAGGGGTCAACTGATGTTGCTGGCGCTCTTGCTGTGTTACGCCGGCTTCACGGCACTGTGTCTGTCGATGCCCCGTCACCATGATCAATTGCTCGGCAACAAGCCGACTGCGCAGCGTCGTCGCACTCTGCATATCGGTGGATGGTTGCTGCTGGGTTTGTCGCTGTGGGCGGCGATCAGCATCCACGGCTGGAATTTCGGTCTGGTCGACTGGTTCGCCGTATTGATGATCAGCGCTTTGGCGCTGGTGCTGTTGCTGCCGTACTGCCCCCGTCTGGCGCTCGCCTTGGCGGGCGTGAGTCTGCTGGCCAGCCCGGTCGCTGCATGGGCATTCAACTGAGATGCTGATCAGCCATCCCCCGGAATCTCGCGACGATGAGCCGAGCGGGGCGCGTGCGCATTTCCTTCAGGTGTTTCTCTCGCAGCGCCCGCAGATGGAAGCGCTGGTCAGCCGGCGCGTCGGCTGTCGGGCGACAGCGGCGGATCTGGTGCAGGATCTGTTTCTGCGCTTCTGGCGCCGGCCACTGGTGCAGGTCGAAGAACTCAGCACCTATCTTTTGCGTTGTGCCGGCAACATCGCCATCGATCATTTGCGCAGTGAAGGTGCGCGGGTGCGCGTCAATGAAGGCTGGCAACCGGATGAACCTGACAGTAGCGCCAGCGAACCGCAAGCGGCGCTGGAGGCGGGCAACGATTTGCGCCATGTCGAGGCGGCACTGCGCGCATTGCCCGAGCGCACGCGACAGATCTTTTTGCTCAACCGCATCCACGGGCGTAAGTACGCCGAGATCGCCAAAGCCATGGGCCTGTCCCAAAGCGCGGTGGAAAAACATATGATGCGCGCCCTCGAGGCCTGCAAGGCCAGCCTGCGCGAACCCGCGCCGCGCATGCGAAGGAAAGCACCGTGAATCACATGGATCGCGTCACGCCGACGCCCGCGCAGGAAGAGGCCGCTTTGGCCTGGCTGAGCCTGCTGCACGACCGCCCAAGCGCTGGCGATCAACTGACGTTCAGCCATTGGCTGCGCGCCGATCCGGCCCACGCCGAGGCCTACTCCCAGGCGCAAGTGGTCTGGGAACTGAGCGAAGGGCCGGCGCGCACCTTGGCCGATGAAGATTCGCTGGCGTTGCAGTCGTTGCTCAATGCGATGGATCGACCGCGCCGCCCGCAGATTCGGCGTTGGGCTGGAGCGCTGGCAATGGCCGCGTGTCTGTTGCTGATGATCAGCCTCGGCAGCGGTTGGCAGCTGCAACGTTGGGTCGATGATCTGGGCGCCGATTACGTGTCGGCTCCCGGTGAAATCCGCACGGTCACGCTGGCCGATCAATCGCAAGTGACGCTGGATGCCGACAGCGCCATTGCGGTGGATTTCAGTCACGGTGAGCGCCATGTGCAACTGCGCCGTGGCGCCGGATTTTTCACTGTCACCCACACTGGCGAGCCGTTTGTGGTCGAGGCCGAGCAAGGTCAGGCGCGCGTGCTCGGCACGCAATTCGAAGTGCGTCTGCAACCGCAGGGTGCGCAAGTCACGGTGCTGTCCGGGCGCGTCGGCGTGAGCGCAACCCCTGGCGCTCAACAACAGATTCTTACCGCCAACCAACAAGTCGCGTACGGCCAGGGCAATGCGGAAAAATTGCATGCTGTGGACAGCGCCGCGCAACTGGCCTGGCGTCAGGGCTGGCTGACTTACTACAAGACCACGCTGGCCGACGTCGTGCAGGATCTGCGCCGCTATTACCCCGGCCGAATCATGCTGCTCAACGATGAGCTGGCGGCGCGCAAGGTCAGCGGCAGTTTCCCGAGCAAGGATCCGCAGGCGGTTCTGAGTTCGCTGCAAGGGGTGTTGGGATTCGAGCAGCATCAGGTACTCGGAACGCTGATCATCCTGCGCTGAAAATATTTTCACAATTGTAGTGAGGTAAACCCGGAGCTCATCCGTGTAGTGACTGAAACTGCGAGTCATTCGCATCCGCTGCGGTTCTACACAGGTCATGAGCAATGAAGTCCAGGGCAAAATCGGGTTCGGTCAAACAGTGGTTCGGTGCATCAGTGCTGAGCGTTTCGGCGATGGCATTGTTGCCACTGAGCGTGGCGCTCGCCGCGGAAACCGTCAGCAGCCAGCCGCAGAAGCAGTTCAGTTTTTCCCTGAGCGCCAAACCGCTACCGCAGGCCTTGAGCGACTTCAGCCGCGTGACCGGCCAAAGCGTGGTTTACACCGATGAAGCGCCGTACGGCCTCACCGCGCCAGCGGTCACTGGTCAGATGAGTGCCGAGCAAGCGCTGCAACGCCTGCTCAGCGGCTCGGGCCTGAACTTCCGTCGCACCGACAGCCACACCTTCGCCCTCGAACCGCAACCGACTGCCGGTGCGCTGACACTCGGCGCCACCACCATCACTTCGCAGGTCAATTCGTCGATGAGCTATCAGCCGCCGGCGACCACGTCGGTGATGCGCTCTTCGGCTTCGCTGCAGGAAATCCCGCAGACCATCAACGTGATCCCGGCCCAGGTCATCCGCGATCAGGCACCGCGCAATCTCGACGATGCGCTGGCCAACGTCAGCGGCATCACCCAGGGCAACACCCTGGCCAGCACCCAGGACTCGGTGATGACCCGAGGTTTTGGCGACAACCGCAACGGCTCGATCATGCGCGACGGCATGCCGGTGGTGCAGGGACGCGGCATGAACGCCACGGTCGATCGCGTCGAAGTGCTCAAAGGCCCGGCCTCGTTGCTCTACGGAATCCAGGACCCGGGCGGCGTGGTCAACATGGTCAGCAAGAAGCCAGAACTGACCCAATACAACGCGTTGACCTTGCGCGGCTCGACCTATGGCGATGGCAAAAACGGCAGCGGCGGCAGCTTCGACAGCACCGGCGCATTGGGCGATTCCGGCCTTGCCTACCGCATGGTGCTCGATCACGAAGACGAAGATTACTGGCGCAATTTCGGCACCCACCGTGAATCGCTGATCGCGCCGTCGATTGCCTGGTTCGGCGAGCGCACCAAGCTGTTGTTCGCCTACGAACATCGCGAATTCCTCACGCCGTTCGACCGGGGCACGGTGATTGATCCGCGCACCAACCATCCGCTGGACATCTCGCGCAACGAGCGCCTCGACGAGCCGTTCAATGACATGGAAGGGCGTTCGGACCTGTACCATTTCGATGCCGATCACGAACTCAACGACGACTGGAAAGCGCACTTCGGCTACAGCTGGAACCGCGAAACCTACGATGCGAGCCAGGTGCGCGTGACTGCGATCGACACCAAAAAAGGCACGCTGACGCGCAGCATGGATGGCACGCAAAACGCGATCAGCACCGACCGTTTCACCACTGCCAGCCTCGAAGGCAAGGTCAACGTGCTGGGCATGCAGCATGACCTGGTGTTCGGCGTCGACGACGAGTACCGCAAGATCTACCGCGAAGACCTGATCCGCCAGAAAAGCCTGAGCACCTTCAGCTACGTCAACCCGGTCTACGGCCGCGAAGTTGCCGGCAGCACAGTCAGTGCCGCCGACAGCGCACAGACTGATGAGCTGCGTAGCGACTCGATCTTTTTGCAGGACTCGATCCACCTCACCGACAAGTGGATTCTGGTGGCTGGCGGACGTTTCCAGGAGTACGACCAGTACGCCGGCAAAGGCGTGCCATTCAAGGCCAACACCGACAGCAACGGCCAGAAATGGGTGCCACGCGCAGGTCTGGTGTATCGCTACACCGACGCGTTGTCGTTCTACGGCAGCTACACCGAATCGTTCAAACCCAACTCGACCATCGCGCCTTTAAGCGGCAGCAGCACGGTGCTCGACGGCAGCATTGCGCCGGAAGAGGCCAAGTCGTGGGAGCTGGGCGCACGTGTCGACATGCCGGGCAGCATCACTGGCAACATCGCGTTGTTCGACATCAAGAAACGCAACGTGCTGGTGGCCAACTCAGAAGGACCGACGACGATTTACAGCGCTGCCGGTGAAGTGCGTTCGCGCGGTCTGGAAGTTGATCTGAGCGGCCAGCTCAGCGAGCGCTGGAGCATGATCGGCAGCTACGCCTACACCGATGCTGAAGTCACCGAGGATCCGGATTATAAAGGCAAGAGACTGCAAAACGTGGCGAAGAATACCGGCTCGCTGTCGGCGGTGTATGACTTCGGCAGTGTGCTTGGCGGCGATCAATTGCGCATCGGCGCAGGCGCGCGTTATGTCGGTGAACGGGCGGGCAATGCGGTGAATGATTTTGATCTGCCGAGCTACACCGTGGCTGACGCGTTTGCGACCTACGACACCAAAGTCGAAGGGCAGAAGGTCAAGTTTCAGCTGAATGTGAAGAACCTGTTTGACCGGACTTATTACACGTCTTCGGCGAGCCGGTTTTTTGTGTCGATGGGGGATTCGCGGCAGGTTTCGCTCTCCAGCACATTGGAGTTCTGATCCTAAACCGCGTCATCGTTCATCGCTGGCAAGCCAGCTCCCACAGATTTTTCGTCGAGCACAAACTGTTTGGACGACTGAGGACTTTGTGGGAGCTGGCTTGCCAGCGATGAGGCCCTGACAGGCATCAAAAATTTCGCCTCTAACGCAAAAAACGCCTGGCGATACTCGCCGGGCGTCCCGCCCAGAACCTGCCGGAACCGATTGGTAAAGTGACTGGCGCTGGCAAAACCGCAAGCCAGCGCAATCTCCCCCAAGGGCAACCGCGTCCCGCGCAACAACTCCCGCGCCCGGCTCAATCTGCGTGCCAGCACATACTGATGCGGCGGCAAGCCAAAGCTCACGCGAAACATCCGCGCGAAGTGGTACTCCGACAGCGCGCATAAACCGGCCAATTGCCCGAGGCTGATCGGTTCGGCCAATTGACTGTCGATGAACTCCACCAGTTGCCGCCGCTGATGCGCTGCCAGCCCGCCCTTCAAGCGCAAGCCCTGACGAATCCCGACCTGACTGAGCAACGTATGGCTGATCAATTCGTGCGCCAGACTGCTGGTCAGCAGACGCTCGCCCGGCTCATCCCAATTCAGGCTGATCAACTGGCGAAAGCGCTGCGCCTGCTGCGGATCATCCAGAAAAGTCTGCTCCCGCAACTGCAACTCCCGCGGCTCGCGATCGAGCAAGGTCACGCAGCCTAGGGCGAACTGCTCAGCACTGAAATACAGATGCGCGAGGCGGATATCGCCGTTGATCACCCAGCCGGATTCGTGGTCGGCCGGCAGGATGCACAGCTTGTCCGGCCCGCCTTTTTGGCCGGGCTGACCTCGGCGAAACGTGCCGGTACCGCCAGCGATGTAGCAAGAGAGGGTGTGATGACTCGGCGCTTCGTATTCCTGCGCGTCGTGGTGGTTGGTCCACAAAGCGGCAGACAAGCCGTCACCGAGCTCGGCGCTGTGCACAAGGCGAGCGTTCGGCGAGCGGTTGAGGGCTTGAAAGACTTGCAGTGAATCCAGGGCGGCCATATTGGTTCTCTCCATCGCCTTGCATCCTACTCCGTAGGCCCTGCGCTGCCAGCCTGTGCGCCGACAAAAGCGCAAGTTTATGCAAGTGCGATTGAACACCGCGGGCGGACACTGAAAGCCAATCGAGGAGTGTCCACCATGAACCTGTCGTTGTACCTGCTGACCGTGCTGATCTGGGGCACCACCTGGATTGCCTTGAAATGGCAACTGGGCGTGGTGGCGATTCCGGTGTCGATCGTCTATCGCTTCGGGCTCGCCGCGTTGGTGCTGTTCGTTCTGTTGCTGTTGAGCCGGCGCTTGCAACCGATGAACCGTCGCGGGCATGTGATCTGCGTGGCGCAGGGCTTGTGCCTGTTCTGCGTAAATTTCATGTGTTTCCTGACCGCCAGCCAATGGATCCCCAGCGGTCTGGTGGCGGTGGTGTTTTCCACCGCGACCTTGTGGAACGCGCTGAATGCGCGGGTGTTCTTCGGCCAGCGCATCGCACGCAATGTGCTGATGGGCGGCGCGCTGGGGCTGGGCGGTCTCGGTTTGCTGTTCTGGCCGGAACTGGCCGGGCATCAGGCCACCCCGCAAACCTTGCTCGGCCTCGGTTTGGCGCTGTGCGGCACGTTGTGTTTTTCGGCCGGTAACATGCTCTCGAGCCTGCAACAGAAGGCCGGTCTCAAACCGCTGACCACCAACGCCTGGGGCATGGCTTATGGCGCGGCGATGCTCACGGCGTGGTGTCTGGTCAAAGGCATTCCCTTTGACATGGATTGGTCACCGCGTTACGTCGGTGCGCTGCTGTATCTGGTGATCCCGGGATCGGTGATCGGCTTCACTGCGTATCTGACACTGGTCGGCCGGATGGGGCCGGAGCGCGCCGCTTACTGCACCGTGTTGTTCCCGGTGGTGGCGCTGAATGTCTCGGCATATGCCGAAGGCTACCAGTGGACGGCGCCGGCGCTGGGCGGTCTGGTACTGGTGATGCTGGGTAATGTGCTGGTGTTTCGTAAACCACGCCCCCCGGTTGCTTCGAGTCATGGAAAGTTGGCCTGAGATAATCAGGCAATTGAGCGCTGCACGTTCAGCGCTCGGTTTTCAGTGCAATAAAAATCAGCAGCGGCAACATGAAATCGACAATGTGCCGCGCCCAGTCCTTGGCGTTCCAGGTTTTTGAAGTGTCCATGTCGAACCATTCAACACCAACTATTTGCAAGCATACGTAATAAATAAATATCGCGATTAACAGGCCGATAATTGAAAATTTTTTAGCATCGTGGAACATTTCTGCAGAATCATTGCGCTTTCGAAACAGTTGATAGGTGCCTAGCAGCCAAAAGGCCGTATAGGTCACTTCCATGGTGATGATGAACCAGTAGATTCGGTGGTGCATCATCGGTGATTCGATCGCCCGATATCGTATGTTCGGATTAACCAGGGTCGTATCCATGCTCAGGACATGTCCGACATACTCATAGTTGGAAGCGTAGTCGGTGAAGTTGCTGTACATCACCAGCAAGCCGAAGAAGCTGATGTAAGCCATCAGGAGTATTTTGCTATAACGGATTAATTGATCGGTACTCAATGTGTTCACGGATATTGTTCTCCATTGTTTTATCGTGGTTTCGATAAGTCAGGAGAGTTTATAGCGGTAGTCACTATTTCGGTGTCAGGTTGGTTTGCAAGGTATGTATCTGCAAACTTTGAACAGGGCAAGTACAGTGCTGTACTTGCCCTGTTTGATTCAGCCGCGCCAGACTTGCGGATTCACCAAGTCCTGCGGTCGCTCACCCAGCAGGGCACTGCGCAAGTTGGCGAGCGCGCGATTGGCCATCGCTTCGCGGGTTTCATTGGTTGCCGAGCCGATGTGTGGCAGGGTCACAGCGTTTTTCAGCTGGAACAGCGGCGATTCTGCCAGCGGCTCTTTTTCGTACACATCCAGGCCTGCGCCGCGAATGCGATTGTTCTGCAGCGCTTCGATCAATGCCGGTTCATCAACCACCGGGCCTCGGGAGATGTTCACCAGAATCGCGCCCGGCTTCATCAGGCCTAACTCGCGATGGCTGATCAGGTGACGGGTCTTGTCACTGAGCGGCACCACCAGGCAGACGAAGTCGGCTTCGGCGAGCAGTTGATCGAGGCTGCGAAATTGTGCGCCGAGTTCTTGCTCGAGTTCAGTCTTGCGGCTGTTTCCGCTGTAGATGACCGGCA
The DNA here is from genome assembly GCF_048822895.1 of Pseudomonas sp. P4795. Lineage (NCBI taxonomy): Bacteria > Pseudomonadati > Pseudomonadota > Gammaproteobacteria > Pseudomonadales > Pseudomonadaceae > Pseudomonas > Pseudomonas sp. P4795. Next base: position 274,867 of record NZ_JBMFBT010000003.1, read on the forward strand.
TGTTGAAGCCCAGGCGCCCACGGCGGGCGATGGCCGCGCCGATGTTGCCCATGCCGACGATGCCCAGGGTTTTGCCGTGCACGTCACAGCCGAACAATGGTGCGCCGACGCTGGCTTGCCACTGGCCGGCCTTGGTCCAGGCATCCAGTTCGGCGACGCGTCGGGCGCTGCTCATGATCAGCGCAAAGGCCAGGTCGGCGGTGCTTTCGGTGAGCACGTCGGGGGTATTGGTGAGCATGATCCCGCGCTCGTTGAAATAGGCGAGGTCGTAGTTGTCGTAGCCGACCGAGACGCTGGAGACCACTTCGAGTTTTGCGGCGGTTTCAAGTTGTGCGCGGCCGAGTTTGCGCCCGACGCCGATCAGGCCGTGGGCGTGGGGCAGGGCTTCATTGAACTGGGCGTTGATGTCGCCGTTTTTCGGGTTGGGGACGATGACTTCGAATTCCTGTTGCAGGCGTTCGATCATGGGCGGGGTGATGCGGCTGAAGGCCAGGACTGTTTTTTTCATTGCTGAGGGCTCGTCGGGCGTCTGGGTGCCAAGCAAGCTAACATTTCTGTTTTGGGTTGTCTTGGCGGCCTCTGGGCCGACCATGCTCTTGGGGTTTTGGGTGAATATCCATTGCTTCGGGTGCTGGCGCTGGCGGTTTCGCTTTTACAGCGACTCCCTTTGGCAAACGCCCCAAAGGAAGCAAAGGTCTTTGCCCCAACGTTCGGCCCGCTCGCTAAGGCTCGGGGTTCCTTCGCTCCGGGGTTCATCCGGGGCATCGCCTCCGGTTTGCTGCGCTGCACCTCCTCTCGATGTCTCCCCCGGATGAACCCCTCCACTCAGCCGGCCGACGGGGCCTTGAGATCAAGAGCGGTACGCGAGCTAACGCTCATTGTGTTGAGTGGGGCGGCTTCGCCGCTGGGGGGAGATAATGGTGATGGGCTTTTCAAAACTTGAATTCGACTCGGTATTTCACGTCGGCGTATTTCTTGTGGGCACCTCGGTCAGTCCCCTCTACCTTTGGGAGAGGGTTAGGGTGAGGGGGCATTTACCATTGTGAACCTCACTGCCTACTGTGATGACGGCAGTGAGGAATTGATGTTTTCCGCCTTTAAACTTCGCTCCACCTATCGACTTTGATTTTGCCAATTGCTTGGTGGCCTTTGCCTTCATCTAAAACACTGACGTTGAATTCGGCTTCGAGTTCACCTGTCTTTCGATCAAACTTTTTAACGGTGAAATGACCTGAGTTCTTGTCGGTTACGTAGTTTCTGCTGTGAGTTTCACCGTGTTCATCCATCCAGACTTCTCGAAAGTTGGGGGCGATCTTAACGGCAGCGTTGGGTAGCTCATAGCGTATAGCCTGGATGTCCTGAGAAACGACGAAACTGATTTCATTCCATTCGGTTTCACTAAGTGGTTGCTTGGCGATTAGATAAATTCCTATGGAGCTGCCGTCGAAAAAAAACGAGACCTGACCTTGAAAGTCGGGAAATTTGAAACCGTGGATTTTAGCGTCAAGTGTGCCAACGTCTGCACGTGTTTTGATATCAGCGAACATAGGTGATGCTCCTCGAATGAACTATGAAATTACGTCACAAAGTGTCATGTCGAAGAACTATCCTGCCAACTGTCAGAAATGACAGCTGGCTAGACTTGATCGCTATAACCGGGCGCGACTACTGCCAATTTCCAGCACTAGCCGCCAATAATCAATTCGCCACCCGCGCGCCCGCCAGACTCCCGCTCAACTCATACGCCGCCAATTCCGCCTGATGCGCCGCCAGTATTTCCGGCAACGAGCCGCGCATGTATTCCACCCAGGTTTTGATCTTCGCATCCAGATACTGGCGCGATGGGTAGATCGCGTACAGGTTCAGTTCCTGCGAGCGATAGTTGGGCATTACCCGCACCAGGGTGCCGTTGCGCAGGCCTTCTATTGCTGCGTACACCGGCAACACGCCAACACCCATGCCGCTGGTGATCGCGGTTTTCATGGCGTCGGCGGAGTTGACCAGGAACGGTGAGCTGTTGATGGTGACCATTTCCTGGCCTTCGGGGCCGTCGAAGGCCCATTTTTCCAAGGGGATCACCGGGCTGACCAGGCGCAGGCAGGCGTGGTTGAGCAGGTCGCTGGGTTTTTGTGCGCAGCCGTTGGCTTTCACGTAGGCCGGGGAGGCGCAGACGATGCTGTAGGTGATGCCCAGGCGTTGGGAGACGAAACCCGAGTCCGGCAGTTCGCTGGCGAGCACGATGGACACGTCGTAGCCTTCGTCGAGCAGGTCCGGGACGCGGTTGGCCAGGGTCAGGTCGAAGGTCACGTCCGGGTGGGTCTTGCGGTAGCGCGCGATGGCGTCGATCACGAAGTGCTGGCCGATGCCGGTCATGGTGTGCACTTTGAGCTGTCCGGCCGGGCGCGCGTGGGCGTCGCTGGCTTCGGCTTCGGCTTCTTCGACGTAGGCGAGGATCTGTTCGCAGCGCAGCAGGTAGCGTTTGCCAGCCTCGGTCAGGGCGATGCGCCGTGTGGTGCGGTTGAGCAGGCGGGTTTGCAGGTGGGCCTCAAGGTTGGAGACCGCGCGCGAAACGTTGGCGGTGGTGGTGTCGAGTTGCACGGCGGCGGCGGTGAAGCTGCCGGCTTCGGCCACGCAACTGAAGGCGCGCATGTTTTGCAAAGTGTCCATGGGGTGCTCTCAAGGCAGATGGCAAATTGTGACACGAAGTTTCGAGGCTGAGACCCCGACCAAGGGATTATCGCGTTAACGGTAACAAAGATTCACAGGAATCCCAGCTTATCGCCGCAAAGGCGCCCCCCTAGAATTGCGCCCACCTCGAAACATCTCCCCCTCTCAGGAATTCGCAGCAGTGCCGCGTCGCATCAACAGAGCGCTTATGCCGCTCAGTGTTCTGGCTTTTACCCTGTTCATCAGCGGCTGCATCGGTACCCAAGGAATTGCCCCGCAGGGCAAGGCGCTGGAAGCCAATTCACTGGCCACCGACGAGGCCATCGCCCACGCCGCCCGTGATGCAAACTGGCCGACTGCGCAATGGTGGCAAGCCTACGGCGACCCACAACTCAATCGCTGGATCGATCTGGCCATGCAAGGCAACCCGAGCATGGCGATGGCCGCCGCGCGGGTGCGTCAGGCCAGATCCCTGGCCGGCGTTGCCGAGGCCGCCGAGTCGTTGCAGATCAACGGTGAGTCGACGCTCAAACGCCACAACTGGCCGACCGATCAGTTCTACGGCCCGGGTGAGTTGGCCAACACCACCACTTGGGACAATAACGCCGCGCTGGGTTTCAGTTACGCCCTCGACCTCTGGGGCCGGGAAAAGAACAGCAGCGAACGTGCAGTGGATCTGGCGCACATGAGCGCCGCCGAAGCGCGTCTGGCCCAGCTCGAATTGCAGAACAACGTCGTCCGCGCCTACATCGAACTGTCGCTGCATTACGCCCAGCGCGACATCGTTGCCGCGACGCTCAGGCAGCAACAGCAGATTCTCGATCTCGCGCAAAAGCGCTTGGACGGCGGGATCGGCACGCATTTCGAAGTCAGCCAGGCCGAAACGCCGTTGCCGGAAACCCATCGGCAACTGGATGCGCTGGACGAGGAAATCGCCCTGAGCCGCAACCAACTCGCCGCCCTCGCAGGTAAAGGGCCGGGGGAGGGCGCGCACTTGCAACGGCCAACTTTGGTGCTCGGTGCTGCGCTGAAACTGCCGTCGGCGCTGCCGGCCGAACTGCTCGGCCAGCGTCCGGACGTGGTCGCCAGTCGCTGGCAAGTCGCGGCGCAAGCACGCGGAATCGATGTGGCACACGCGGGTTTCTATCCAAACGTTGATCTGGTCGGCAGCCTCGGTTACATGGCCACTGGCGGTGGCGCGCTGGAGTTTTTGACTGGCAATAAGCTCACCTACAACGTCGGTCCGGCGTTCTCGCTGCCGATCTTCGACGGCGGTCGATTGCGCGCTGAACTCGGTGAAGCATCCGCCGGTTACGACTTCGCCGTGGCGCATTACAACCAGACGCTGATCAATGCGCTGAAGAACATCTCCGACCAGTTGATCCGCCGCGAATCGATGGACAAGCAGCAAGCATTCGCCGCCGAGTCCGTGGCCACCGCGCAGAAGACCTACGACATTGCGCTGATCGCTTATCAGCGTGGGCTCACTGATTACCTCAACGTGCTCAACGCCCAGACTTTGCTGTTCAAGCAGCAACAAGTACAGCAGCAAGTGCAGGCGGCGCGGTTGAGTGCGCATGCCGAATTGGTGACGGCGTTGGGTGGTGGCCTCGGTGCTGGCAACGACAGCCCGACCGCCGAACAAACCCAAGCCCCGAAAACCCCGATGCTCTTGCGGTGAACCCAATCCTCAGTCAGATGAATACCTGTGGCGAGGGGATTTATCCCCGTTGGGCTGCGAAGCAGCCCCAAACCCTGCAATCCAGATCTCACAGGGATACCGCATTCGCAGGTTTTGCGGCGGCTTCGCCACCGAACGGGGATAAATCCCCTCGCCACAGGGTTCGTGCGATGTACAAAAAAACTTCCGATAATAGATCACTGAGCCAAATGTCATGACTCCCTTGCCCGCCCCTCTGCGCTGGCTCTATTCGCTCGAATGGCGTCGCGGTTTGTTTGACTGGGCGCGCAGCGATGGCGTTACCTGGGTCTACATCTTCAAGGTGTTGCTCGCCGCTTTCCTCACCCTGTGGCTGGCAATGCGTCTGGAATTGCCGCAGCCGCGCACGGCGATGATCACCGTGTTCATCGTCATGCAGCCGCAGAGCGGTCAGGTGTTCGCCAAGAGTTTCTATCGCTTTCTCGGCACCTTGGCCGGGTCGGCGATGATGGTCACGCTGATCGCCCTGTTCGCGCAGAACACCGAACTGTTCCTCGGTTCGCTGGCGATCTGGGTCGGTGTCTGCACGGCTGGCGCAACCCGCTGCCGCAACTTCCGCGCTTATGGTTTTGTGTTGGCCGGCTACACCGCTGCGATGGTCGGCCTGCCAGCGCTGGCGCATCCCGACGGTGCGTTCATGGCGGCAGTTTGGCGGGTGCTGGAGATCTCGCTGGGGATTCTCTGCGCCACCGTGGTCAGCGCCGCGATCCTGCCGCAAACCGCCAGCGCGGCAATGCGCAACGCCTTGTATCAACGCTTCGGCGTGTTCGCGCTGTTCGTCACCGATGGCCTGCGTGGGCGCAGCCAACCTGATTCGTTCGAAGCCACCAACGTGCGTTTCATCGCCGAAGCCGTCGGCCTCGAAGGCCTGCGCAGCGTGACCGTATTCGAAGACCCGCACATGCGTCGGCGCAACGGTCGGCTCAGTCGCTTGAACAGCGAATTCATGAGCATCACCACGCGCTTCAACGCCTTGCATCAGCTGCTCGAACGCCTGCGGCGCAACGGCGCGGATCTTGTTGAAGCGGCGATCCAACCGGGTTTGCAGGAGCTGGCCGAAGTGCTCGACGGCTTCAGCGGCCGCTCGCTGACCAGCCCCGATGCGGCGCGTCTGGTGACGGCGCTTGCGTCCTACAACGCAGGCTTGCCGGCGCGCGTGCGGGCCTTGCGCGCTGAGTTTCAGCAGAGCGATCCAAGCGACGCCGAGCAGTTGGATTTCCACACCGCTTACGAACTGCTGTATCGCTTCGTCGACGAGCTGCACAGTTATGCACAGACCCACGCCTCTCTGGCCGAACACAGCCACGAGCGCGAGCGCTGGGATGAGCCGTTCTCCCCGCAAACCAACTGGTGGGCCGCAGCGGCATCGGGGCTTCGCGCGTCGTTCATCCTGATTGTGCTCGGCAGTTATTGGGTCGCCACCGCGTGGCCGAGTGGCGCGACCATGACCATGATTGCCGCCGCCACCGTGGGCCTGTCTGCCGCGACCCCGAATCCGAAACGCATGGCGTTTCAGATGGCTTGCGGCACCTTTCTCGGGGCGCTGATCGGCTTCGTCGAGATGTTTTTCATCTTCCCGTGGATCGATGGTTTCCCGCTGCTGTGCGTGATGCTCGCGCCAGTGATCGTGCTCGGTTCGTTCCTGACTTCGCGCGCGCAATACGCCGGAGTCGGTCTCGGCCTGCTGATCTTTTTCAGCACCGGTTCGGTGCCGGACAATCTGACTATCTACAACCCGTACACCTTCATCAACGATTACATCGCCATGGTCATCGGCATGCTGGTGTGCGCCGCTGCCGGCGCGATCATCCTGCCGCCGAACAGTCGCTGGTTGTGGAAACGTCTGGAGCAGGATCTGCGCGGGCAAGTGGTGTATGCGATCAGCGGCAAACTCAAAGGTTTGACTTCGCGTTTTGAAAGCCGCACCCGCGATCTGCTGCATCAGGCTTACGGCTTGGCGGCAGGTGAGCCGAAGGTGCAGCAAAATCTGCTGCGCTGGATGTTCGTGGTGCTTGAAGTCGGTCACGCGGTGATCGAGTTGCGCAAGGAGCAGGCGATCCTGCCGGTGCATCCGGCGTATGCCGAATCGCAGCCGTGGCGCCAGGCGATCCGCGTGATGGGCCGTTCGTTGGTGCGGCTGTTTCTGCAACCGAATACGAGCAATCTCGAACGCGCACTGGTCGCGGTGGACCACGCGATCAGCCGTGTCGCGGCCACCGACGAGCCGTTCGCGCCGCACTTCGACACCTCGGCGTTGCGCCGGGTAAAAAGCTACCTGCACTTCATCCGCACCTCATTGCTCGACCCGCAATCGCCGCTTTCGGCCTACACCGTCGCCAAGCCCGAAGGACTTGCCCATGCCTCGTGAAATTGCCTTCCACGGCGTGTACATGCCGACCATGACCCTGATGTTTTTCATCGCTGCGGCGTTGGCCTGGGCGCTGGATCGTTTTCTGTCCGGGTTCGATCTGTACCGTTTCTTCTGGCACCCGGCGCTGCTGCGGTTGAGCCTTTTTTTCTGTCTGTTCGGCGCGCTGGCGCTGACTGTCTACCGTTGAGAACGATCTGATGAAAAAGTTTTTCAGCCTGCTTGCGACCCTGTTGGTGCTGGCCTTGGCGCTGTGGATCGGCCGCACGTTGTGGGTGCATTACATGGACACGCCGTGGACGCGCGATGGCCGCGTGCGCGCCGACATCATCAACGTTGCCGCCGACGTCACTGGCGAGGTGATCGACGTGCCGGTCCGCGACAACCAGTTGGTGAAGAAGGGCGATTTGCTGATGCAGATTGACCCCGAGCACTACCGCATTGCCGTCAAGCAAGCGCAGTCGCTGGTGGCTTCGCGCAAGGCGACGTGGGAAATGCGCAAGGTCAACGCCCATCGCCGCGCCGACATGGACGCGCTGGTGATCTCCAAAGAAAACCGCGACGACGCCAGCAACATCGCCGACTCGGCGCTGGCCGATTATCAACACGCCCAGGCACAGCTGGAAGCCGCCGAACTCAACCTCAAACGCACGCAAGTGCGCGCGGCAGTCGACGGTTATGTGACCAACCTCAACGTGCATCGCGGCGACTACGCGCGCATCGGTGAAGCGAAAATGGCCGTGGTCGACATGAACTCGTTCTGGGTCTACGGCTTTTTCGAAGAAACCAAACTGCCGCATGTTCGGGTTGGCGATAAAGCCGACATGCAGTTGATGAGCGGTGAAACTCTCAAGGGGCACGTTGAGAGTATTTCGCGCGGCATCTACGACCGCGATAACCCGCAAAGCCGCGAGCTGATCGCCGATGTGAACCCGACCTTCAACTGGGTGCGGCTGGCGCAACGGGTGCCGGTGCGGATTCACATTGATCATGTGCCGGAAGGCGTGCTGCTGGCGGCGGGGATTACTTGCACGGTGGTGGTGAATCAGGGCGTTGTGGAATAACCCCTGTGGCGAGGGAGCTTGCTCCCGCTGGGCTGCGCAGCAGCCCCGAAACCTGCCCACTCATTCTGTCTGGCACACCGCTTGGTCAGGTTTGGCGACTGCTACGCAGCCGAGCGGGAGCAAGCTCCCTCGCCACAATGGGATTGCATCAGCCCTGGCAAAATGTCTCCTGCAAATGCAGCCAGATCACGCGCCCGGAGTCGAGTTTTTCAAATACCACGGTCGAGCGCCGATCCGTATGCAACCCGCTCGCATCGGTCTGCTGCTCGCGGTAACTCACCGTCGCTCCGTGTTCATGGATGGCAATCCCGTGCAGCTCGCTGAGCTCGATCCGGAACCCGCTCTTCTTGCCTCCGGCCATTTGAAACAACGCGCGCAAGGCTTCGAAATCCAGCGCCCGACCCAGCGGCGAGACCATGCAAAAGCGTGGCGAAAAACGCGTCAGCAATCGCTCCAGTTCAGCTTCATCTTGCGCCACGGCAAACCATCGTTCGATGGCCTCGTGCGCCTGAATCACTTCGTCAAAATATTCGGTGTAGTCAGTCATGTGGATTTTTCCGGAAGGGGTGGAGAGGTCAGCAGCGCGAGCACTTTGCTCGCATCGAAACGCAGTACGGCGGCCATTGGCAACAGCGTGAGCAACGCGGCGGCGAGGAAGCAATATTTGAAACCGTTGGCGCCCAAGGCGCCGAGCAGTGAACTGAGCAGCGCCGCGCCGAGGCAGAAACCGAGCTGCCGATTGATGTTCCACAGGGCGCTGGAGTGGCCCATTTTCTCCGGCGCGATGCCGACAAACGCCAAGGTCTGCGCGGTAACGCTGCACAGACTGCCGCCCAGCCCCATCAGCGCGTAGGCAATGATCAGCGGGCCACTTGCGGGTTGTTCAATCTGCATCAGCACAACAATCCCAACGCATTGCAACAGCATGCCGGCGATCAGCAACGGTTTGGGACCGACGCGGTTGAAGCTGCGTTTGCCAAGCATGATCGCCACACCCGAGGCCGCCGCCCAGGACAGCATCAGCGCACCGGTTTGCGCTGCGCCAAAACCGAGCTCGTGCAGGTACAACACGGCAATCATGTTGGTGCCGGTGAAGATGCCGGGCACAAACAGGTAAATCAGCATCGCCAGGCGCAGTGACGGGTTCTTGATCAGTTGCAGATCAAGCACCGCACCGGGTTTGTGCCAGCCATCGCGCAGATATATCCACAGGATCACGCCGCTGAACAGCAGCACACCGCCCGCGAGATTACGAGTTGCGGCTGCGCTCGCCAGGCTCACGGCAACCAACAACAGACTCAGGGCCGACACCGCCAGCAGCAGACCGCGCCCGTCGAGTGTCGGGCGTTCGCCGGTCGGTTGGTCGGGTTGCAACCAGAGCAGGCCGAGCGCGAAAGCCAGTAACGCCATTGGCATGTTCAGGTAAAAAATCCAGCGCCATGACAATGTCTGAACGATCAACCCGCCGGCCGCTGGCGACAGCGCCGGCACCATCAGCGCCACCAGCAAAACCACGCCAGTGAAGTGCGCGCGTTGCGTCGCCGGAAACTCGCGATAGGCCAAGGCCTGACCGACCGGCAGCAGCAATCCACCGCCCAGCCCTTGCAGCAGCCGCCAGCCGATCAGGCTTTCAATCGAACCGGCCTGGGCCACCAGTCCGGACGCTACGCCGAATACCAGCAACGAAGCGAGGATCAGCCGCCGTTCGCCGACCCGCGCGGCCAGCCACACACTCAGCGGAATGATCAGTGTCAGCCCGAGCATGTAAGCGTTGGTGATCCACGCCAGTTGCGTCACCGATGCCTGCAACTGCCGGGCGATGTCCGGGTAGGCAATGCTCGCGGCGAACATGTTCAGCAAGTCGAGAGCGAACCCCAACAGATACACCAACGCGACTTTCGAGCGGTAGGCCATGGCAACTTCCCTGTGATGAGGTGTGCAGGGTAGGGCGCTTCTGATGTTAGGAAAACGCTGGTTTGGCTGTTAGTTTGTCAAAATAATTTTGACAAGGAGCGCTGCGAGCATGGTCAGCCTGGATCGTTTTGACACCTTCAAAGCGGTGGTCGAGGCCGGGTCGTTGACCGCCGCCGCCGATACGTTGGGGCAGACCCGCGCGGTGGTGAGCTTCAACCTCAAGCGGCTGGAGGAAGAGTTGGGCGTGACCTTGCTCACGCGCAACACCCGGCAGCTGGCGCTCACCGATGCCGGCGAGCGCTTCTACCGGCGCTGTTTGCGCACTCTGGACGAAGCGCGACTGGCCATCGAGGAAGCGCGCTCGGAGCACTCACAACTCAAGGGCACGCTGCGCATCACCACCACGGTGGAGTTTGCGCTGGCGCAGGTGGTGCCGGCGCTGGAAGTGTTTCGTCAGCAGCAACCGCAATTGAATATTCACTTGTCCACATCCTCGACCCATGCCGATCTGATCTCCGAACGTTTCGACATGGCGATCCGTCTGGGCCGCATGCACGACTCCAATCTGCGCGCGGTGCAGTTGTCGACGTTCGAGGTGTTTGCGGTGGCGGCGCCGGGGCTGGTCGAGCGTTTCGCGCCGGTCGACACGCTGGCGGCGCTGGAGTCGATGCCTGCGCTGGGCCATGCGCGCGTGCCGGAAATGAGCGTCACCGACCCGGCCGGCACCGAGCATTTCTATCAGCCGAAACCGGGCACCAGCGCAATCGTCGCCGACAACTCGGCAACGTTGCGTGCATTCGCGTTGACCGGGCAAGGCGTGGCGATTTTGCCGCAATGGCTGATTCAGGAGGATCTGGACGCCGGGCGGTTACAGCGCTTGCTGGTGGATTTTCGTTTTGCTCCGCAAGGGGTGTACGCGCTGTACCCGGACACCCGGCACCTGCCGCTGAAGGTGCGCGCGTTTATTGATTTCATGAAGGCTTGGGCTTGAGGTTTTTGCCGGGGCGAGGCTGGTGGCGTGCTCGCCATGACGTCAACTCGTCCTGGAAATTGTTCGCGAACTACACACCGTTTGTCGGGACTGTCAGATCTGACAGTAGGCGAATCTCGCGCTCCTGAGTTGTCATTGCGGCTCTCGCCTTGGCTGAAGCCGGGGCTCGATCAGGAGCACGGCCATGACCGATCCAACCATTCTCGCGGTGAGTTTGCCCTACTTCAAGGCTATGCAAACCACGGTGCCGAGCAGCATCTCGGCGGACTGCGGTGTAACGCTCAACACGATAGTGTCTGATCGGAACTGTGTTGTGGACCCGTTCCCTGGTGGGCGGCTCGGCCATACTCTCCGATTGCTGGTCAATGATAATGAGGTGGCTTCTGTCACATACCAGAATCCAGGTGACGAAAACACGTCTGCCTATTTCACTGTTCCGAAAGACTCGTTACGTGAGGGCTTGAACAGAATTTACTGCCAAGTCACCAGCGGCTCGCAGAATGAAGGTGAATCGGCAGTACTACGGGCATTTTTTCACCGTGTCGGCCCTGCGGAAGATCCTGATACTCAGCCCGGAGATGGCGTCAACTCTAAAATACATTTTGAAGTCGAGGACGCGGCGAAGCATGGGGTGGGACCAGAACTTGCCAAGCGAGGTGTCCTGTTTTACGTTTTTTACCCACGATTGAGACCCTTCGACATCATTTCCTTTTTCCTCGGAAATCATGTTTTCAAATATGAGGTGAGCGAACAGGATGCTGCGCAGGTCCGTCCCGATAACCCATTGGAAATTCGGTTGTCCGAGGCGGATTTTATCGCCGCCGGTGACGGCGTGATCGGATGCTCGTGTGGCCCGAGGGATTGGATAGGTAATACGGCATCGCCTGAGCCTTACTCTCGTGAAATCTCACTGTTCGTCAATCTGCGCGGAGCGTGGCTGGATGCCCCGGTAATCTCACCTCTTACAGCGACAGGCGACGTGGACCTGGGGCAACTTCAGGGACGACCGGTCACTTCCAAAACCCACGCCAGATCGCCGCAATGGACATCGGGCGATACTCAGAAAACTGTTTGCACTTACACGGATGCAGCAGGCGAAGATGTGGTGCTGGTGGTTGATCAAGTAATAAACCAAGTACCTGATTTTCCACAAGAAAATCTGTCCAACAGCTATTTCGCCGGGGCGAAGGATCGTCAGGTTTCGATATATTATAAACAGCTGCGAAATGGCATTGAACTAGCCCGCTCTCTTGCTTCAATTGTAGGGGTTGTTGGGGACTTTCAACCAGTCGAGGATTTTGAAGGCCTGCCTGAAATAAAACTCAGCGGGGTAGGTGACTCTTTTCTCTCAAAGATGTTTAAAGTTACGGTGGTGGCGCTTCCATACGATACCAGTTATTTGCATTTGTTTGCCGCCGAGGGGCATTCGCATGTCCGAGGCAAGCAACTATATTCTTATATTGGATATAACGGTGAGAAGTATTTAATTTACGATTTAGAGCTTCTTCAAGGTGCGGCTAGTAGAGTTGAGTTCTGGATGCGGCTTGGCAATATTACTGATCTCGCTCAGCATATGTACGTGTATTTTATCGGGAGCACTGGTGGAGTACTTCATTCGATACGATACGATGTCAGTACTTCCGACTATGATCGGGAAGTAAAGTTTGATTCTGGGCTGTTGTCTGGAATTCACAGTGTGAGAATTTTAACTAATGGGCAGTTTGTAGTTGATCATTTTGTCCGCAGTTGATTTGCTTGTTCCTTAATTAAAATACTGTGAGGAAATCAAAGCCATCCCCACAAGTCCACTGCCGATGATTCTAATACGTCGATTACAGCGGCTTAACAAGTCCGAACCGCCTCATCAACGCCGACTCCAGCAAGCCTTTGGGCAGCAGCGTCGCCAACAACGGCAACGCCCGGCTGCCGTTACCGATCCGGATCATCCGTGGCGGCTTGTTCTGTTGCACGGCTTTGAGCAACTCGGCAGCAAACTCACGCGTCGGCGTCGGTTTGTCTTGCGACGCCTTGGCCCGTGCCCGAATGCCCTCGCGCAACGGAAACCACGGTGATTGTTCGTTGATCAACTGCTCGGCTTCATGCCCGGCATTCTTGGCGAAACTCGATTCAATCGCCCCCGGCTGCACCTCCATCACGCGAATGCCGAACGGCGCCAGCTCCATGCGCAATGCATCGCTCAGCGCATGCACCGCCGCTTTCGACGCGCAATACGCGCCCGCGAACGGCGTGACCAGAACCCCGGAAACGCTGCCGATATTCACCACTAAACCCTTCGCCCGGCGCAGCACCGGGAACAGCGCGCGCGTCACGCCGACAATCGAGAAAACGTTGGTTTCAAACTGTCGCTGCATCGCCGCAACTCCACCGTCGAGCAGCGGCCCCATCGCGCCATAACCGGCGTTGTTGATCAGTACATCGAGGCCGCCATGCTGCTGATTGATCCGTTCACCCAACAACTCCAGTGCCGTGCCGTCATTGACGTCGAGCTGCACCGCGGTGAATCCCGCTGCATTGAGTGCGGCGACATCTTCAGCCTTGCGTGCACTGGCCCAGACTTCATAACCAGCGGTTTTGAACGCATCGGCCAGGGCACGGCCGATGCCGCTGGAACAACCGGTAATCAACGCAACGGGCATGGCGCATTCCTTGTGCAAACGTGTGAGGAAGGGGATCAGTCGGAGAAACTACCCTGCAAGCGCTCGGCGCGAAACTCCAGGGTTTGCGGGCGATAACCGGGGCGTAGCGGCGGCAGCGGCAAACAGTCTTCCCAATTGCCGCCGGCCTGCAATTCGCCGGGGCCGCGATAGCGCGGGGCAGTGTATTGATTGTCGGCCAGATTGACCGTGTCGCCCGGCGCGTAGGCGGCGATGCGCCAACGCAGTTCAGTCAGCGGCACGTCGTTGCCATTATTCATTTTAAGTTGCAGCGGACGATCCGCCGGGCACTGCTCCGGGGCATAACTGATGCGCAGCTCAAGGCGCGCCAGTTGCTTGACCTCGCGATTGTCCAGCCACACCACCCACATCGCCACCAACCCCAACCCGACGGCGGCCGCCATTGAAACCGGCAAGGCTTTGGCCGGGTAGCGCAGCAACAGGATCAGCCAGGTGATGATCAGCAAGACGCCGATGAACATGTTGGAACGCTCCTTGAACTCGTGACGACCATCCTACCTAAGGGCCGCGGGAATGGACATTCGCAGATATCGAATCACCGTTGGTCGGGACTGTAATTTCTGACAGGCGCCAATTCCCTATCTGCCGGTGTAGAAGCATTGAAGCGAGGAATTTTTCCAGGAAGCGGTGATGCACTTCAACACTCCCAAGCTGACAGTCGTTGACCCGCGCGGCTTGCCGATTCGCTCGGTCGAATACTGGCGTGCGATTGAGGGGGCACCTGTCGAGCCACGGGTCGAACGCACCTGCCACGATGCTGCCGGGCGTCCGGTGCAGCGGTGGGACGCTCGGTTGTGGGCGTTGCAGGCGGGTGATCCCGCCACGCCGCCGAATCAGCAAACGGTGTATTCGTTGGACGCAGCAGCACTGTGCACCGTGAGTGTCGACGCCGGGGCGCAATTCAGTCTGTATGGTCTGGGCGGGGAGCTGCGGTCGGGTTTCGACAGTCGTGAGACGGTGGTGGAAATTCAATATGATCCCTCCCTGCGCCCGGTTGCGGTATTCGAACAAGGCGTCGGGCAGCCTCGTGGCTGTGTCGAGCGGTTTACCTACGGCGCTCCTGGTGTGGGTGATCAGCAGCGCAATCAGTATGGTCAGTTGATCGATCACTACGACACGGCGGGTCAAATGCGTTTCGACGCATTCGCGCTCGGCGGGCAGTGCACTGAAAACACTCGTCGTTTCACAAGCGCTTCGAGTGCACCCGACTGGCCGCAACTGCCAGCCGAACGTGAGCGGCTGTTGGAAGCTCCACCAGGTGCGACGACGCAATGGCGTTACGGCGCCCTGGGCGATGTGCTTGAGCAGACGGATGCCAAGGGCAACCGTCAGTCCTTCTCCCAGACCGTTGATGGTCACTTGCGCGAATCTCGCCTGCAACCGAAGGGCCAACCTGAAAAAACAGTGGTCAGTGCGATCGAGTACAACGCCTATGGCGATGTCGAGCGCGAAACTGCAGGCAACGGCGTGCAGACCAGGCTGAGCTACCGTGCTGCAGACGGGCGTCTGATATCGCGCGAGGACAAGCACAGTGGTGCGGTTCTGCAGCATTTGATCTACGCCTATGACCGCATGGGCAGTGTCTTGAGCATCGAAGACAAGGCGCTGCCCATCCGTTACTTCGCCAGCCAGCGCATTGATCCGGTCAGCCGCTTTGACTACGACAGTCTGTATCAACTGATCCACGCATTCGGCTGGGAAGCGGGGAGCGTCAGTCAGGGGCCGCAATCGATCGGTCGTGCTGATCCGGCGGCCATCGGCAACTATCAGCAGACCTTCGATTACGACGCGGCCGGTAATTTATTGAAGCTGACCCACGTCGGGCCGCAAAGCCACGGGCGCAAGTTGCAGGCCGCGCGCTACAGCAATCGCTGCTTGCCCTGGGAAGGTGATGTGCCGCCAAGCGAAGCGCAAATCGCTGCCGCTTATGACCGCCGGGGCAACTTGCTGGAAATCGATAAAGGTCGCTCGTTACGCTGGAATTTACGCAATCAACTGCAATCGGTCAGCCCGGTGGAGCGCGCCTCCGGCCTCGACGACAGCGAACTCTATGTCTACGACGGCAGTGGCCAGCGCGTGCGCAAGATTCGCTCACTGCACACCAACGCCCGCGCGGTGACAGCTGAAGTGCGCTACCTGCCTGGTGGTCTGGAACTGCGCAGCGACACTGGGACCGGTGAAAGGCTTCAGGTCGTCAATATCGAAGGTGCTCTGAACACTATTCGGGTGTTGGTTTGGGACAGTCCACCGCCAATGGGTAATCATCAATATCGCTACTGTTGCGCTGATCATCTGGGGTCGGTCAGCCTGGAAACGGCCGATGATGGCACGATCATCAACCGGGAAACATTCCACCCATTCGGCACATCAGCCTGGCAGGACGGCGAGCTCAGCTACAAATTCGTGCGCTACTCGGGCAAGGAGCGTGATGCCACCGGGCTTTATTACTACGGTTTTCGTTACTACATCCCATCGCTTCAACGTTGGGCCAGTACGGATCCGGCGGGGTTTGTCGACGGGTACAACTTGTACGCCATGGTGAACAATAATCCGGTGACGTTTCACGATGCCAACGGTCTCCAGATCACTGGCAAATACGAGATTGAAGTTGGCATCAAGAATCGTCTGAAATTCATGGCTGCGACGCTTGCCAGCAGGATTGGCGTCTTCAAGGAAGAAACGGGCAAGTTCAAAGACGTCAGTGATTTCGAAGTGGTGGAGGTGGGCGCTTACAACGATTACCTGGTGGGCGGGGACGAGTTGAAACAGGAGTTGCTTCATTACAAGCAACGCTACAAGCAACTGGCCAGTGAAGAGTCTGTACCGAGACCCGCAGGTGAACCTTCGAACTTCGCGCTGGGGGCAAACATCTCAAGCTATATGTTGCGCAGCGCAAACGACAAATACTTCGACGACACCAGTATCGATCCGGAACAACGACATCCCGATTTCCTGGTCGAACGGCGGTTCTTTGTGGTCATGAACAAAGCCGACAAAAACCGGTTGCCGGGGCAGCGGCAAATTTATGGCATGTCGGAGTTGAATACGTTTACCGAGAAAGGCAAGACCGAAGTGGACGTGGTGCAGGTGGTTGTCCACCCTGAAACCCAGCCGGGAGGAAAACTGACAAATCAGCTTTCCCCCAAACCAGCCGGGGCGCAATTGCCTTTGTTGCGGGGCGTGGGTACGTTTCTCACGGTACATTCCGTCAATGCAATATCGAAGGGCACCCAGGTCAAAAAAATCAAGACCGAGGCGGTGAATCCACGCTCTGCGAGGATCGCGAAGAAGTTCGACGCCAAGCTTGTCAGCAATCGATAAAAAGCCCCCGCCCAACCCGCTGCGGATAGGGAACGCAGCGGGCTGGGCGAGGGCTTGTTGTGTTACTGAACGCTTACTGCGCGATGGTTTTCACCGACACGCCGCGCTCGAGCGGGGTGGAACGACCGTAGATATCTTCAAAACGCTCGATATCGTCTTCGCCCAGGTACGAGCCCGACTGCACTTCGATGATTTCCAGCGGGATCTTGCCCGGGTTGCGCAGGCGGTGCACCGAAGCAATCGGGATGTAGGTCGACTGGTTTTCGCAGAGCAGGAACACGTTGTCATCGCAGGTCACTTCGGCGGTGCCGCTGACCACGATCCAGTGTTCGGCGCGGTGGTGGTGCATTTGCAGCGACAGGCACGCGCCCGGTTTGACCGAGATGTGCTTGACCTGGAAGCGCCCGCCCATGTCTACCGAATCGTAGGAGCCCCACGGACGATAGACTTCGCAGTGGTTCTGGGTTTCGCTGCGGCCCTGCTCGTTGAGCGTGTTGACCATCTGCTTCACGCCTTGGACCGAGTCCTTGTGCGCGATCATCATCGCGTCCTTGGTTTCGACCACCACGATGTTTTCCAGACCGATCACCGACACCAGTTTGCCGTTGCCGTGGATCATGCAGTTCTTGCTGTCCTGGATCACCACATCGCCTTTGCTGACGTTGCCGTTGGCGTCTTTCTCGTTGACCTCCCACAGCGACGCCCAGCAACCGACGTCGCTCCAGCCGGCAGTCAGCGGCACAACACAGGCGCGCTGGGTTTTTTCCATGACGGAGTAGTCGATGGAGTTGTCCGGGCAGCAGGCGAAAGTCGCTTCGTCCAGCGTCACGGTGTCGGCATCTTGCTCGCTGCGTTCCAGGGTCAGCAGGCAGGTGTCGTAGATGTCCGGATCGTGCTTTTTCAGTTCTTCGAGGAAGCGGCTGGCGCGGAACAGGAACATGCCGCTGTTCCAGTAGTAACCGCCGGACTCGACGTATTCGGTGGCGCGTTTGACGTCAGGCTTTTCGACGAAGTGCGAGACGCGGCTGACGCCTTCCGGCAGCAGCGAGTCTGCGGTGGATTTGATGTAACCGTAACCGGTTTCCGGTTTGGTAGCAGGTACGCCGAACAGCACCATCTCGCCGTTTTCGGCGGCGACGGTGGCCAGGGCCAGCGCACGTTGCAGGGCTTTCTGATCTTCCAGCACGTGGTCGGCTGGCAGCACCAGCATCAGTTCATCACGACCTTCGTTGACCAGCATCATCGCGGTCAGCGCCACGGCTGGCGCGGTGTTGCGGCCGAACGGTTCCATCAGGATGCGCTGGGTTTCCAGTTTGCGGCTGGCCAGTTGCTCGTTGACGATGAAGCGGTGGTCCTTGTTGCAGACCACGATCGGCGTATCCATGCCTTCGAACACCAAGCGTTCCAGGGTTTGCTGGAACAGCGTGTGTTCGCCGGTCAGGGCGAGGAATTGCTTAGGGAATTGTTTACGCGAAAGCGGCCAAAGACGTGAGCCGCTACCACCTGACAAAATCACCGGAATCATATTGTTACTCCATAAAATCGATTGGTTAGAGGCACGAACGCTGTGTCGTTTCACTCTTGTTTTTGTCACATATCCGAACTCTCACCTCGGTCCCTGTGGGAGCCTGGCTTGCCAGCGATGGCATCACCTCGATGTATCTGCAGAACCGAGGTGTCTGCATCGCTGGCAAGCCAGCTCCCACAGGAAGCCGGGTCAGTTCTGGAAAAATTGGTTAGCGGGTCGACACCGGGCGTTTCACCCAGACTGGCGACAGGCTGCTGCCGGAGCCGGTGACGTACAGCACTGCTGCCTCACCGCGCTCCAGGGCAACCGGCTTCACGTCGCCGACTTTCTTGTCGCCTTCGTACAGCGCGAGACTGACTTTCACCGGGTTGATTTCACGTTCGCCACGACCCTTGGCCGCCACGGTCTTGACCACTTCAGTCTTGCCGTCGGCAGTCTTCAGGGTCAGCGGTTTATCGGTGAGGTTCTGCACGCGCACCAAAGATTTCTGCTTGTTCTTGAACGGCGGTTCTTCGATCAGTTGTGGCGCGCCGGAAGCGTTGTTGACCAGGGTGTAGTAGTGGTCACCGGCGAGTTTCACCGGCAGCGTCTGGCTGCCGACTTTGGCGCTGTAATCGCCACCCGGCATGAAGCTGAAGTCACTGCTGGCCAATGGCGCAACGTCGCTCAGGTTGGTGCTGCCCACGGTGGCGCTGACTTCAGCGTTGCTGGCGTTGTAGATGCGCACGAAGCTCGAACCTTTTGGCGCGGTCGGGCCGTACAGGGCAGCGTCGCCACCGGCGAATGCGGGTACGGAAAGCACGCTGAGGCCAGCAACCAGTGCGAAGCTTTTAGCGAGACGGCGAGGAGTAGTAGTGAAAGTCATGGTGTACCTCTCTTTCAGTTTTGCGCCCGGTCGGGCGTCTCGGATTTAGTGTTTGCAGCTACGTTTTGTTGGCGTGCGCCGGCTTGTTTAAGCTCTGCGACCCACTGCGGGTCGGCGTCACCGATTTCGTTGTTCACAGGCAGATAACGTTCAGGGAACTCCCAGATCAGCACCTGTGGCGGGCTGTTCTTGAAGTCATCGCTTTTCAGATAGCTGAGCATCGGCAGAATCGGGCCGTGGCCGTCTTCGGCGTAATTGACCACGTCGCTGTGCAGCGCTTGCTTGAGCGCACCGACGAAGTTCCAGTTCGGGTTGGCGCTGTAGCTGGTGCCGATCAGTGCGACCGGTACTTCGCTGTTGGCGAACAGGGCGTCGTCCCCGGCAGGCTGATCGCCGGCCGCCACGGTGTTGCGCTTTTGCAGTGGCTCAGGCGCCGGCATCAGGTTTTCGAACAGCGGATCGAGCGGCAGGAACAGACGCAGGTCGCCCTTGTGCGTGACCTTCTCCGCTGGCGTGGTGACGAAGCGCTGCGGTTCGCCGCTGAGCGGGAATTTTTCAGCGATGGTCTTGGCCAGGGTGTTGGCGGCGATCTCCGCGCCTTCCGGCGTCCAGTGCGTGTCGGTGCGCAGGAACACTTGCTGACCGTTTTCTTTAGCCTGCTGGAATGGCTTGAGCAGATCAGGCGCAAGGATCTTGTCCGCCGCGACCCGGGCGTGGAAATCCTCGTAAAGGTTGGCGTGGATGCTCGCCGGTTTCACCTCACCCAAGTGTTCCGGGTACAGGCGAACCTTGGCCGGCACAATCGCCATCACCAGTTTCACGCCTTTCTCTTTCAGGGTCTGGCGCACACCTTCGACCAGTGCGTAGTTGCCTTGCAGGTTGAGCTCTTCGTTGACGATCGGGTTGAATTCCTCATCGCTGTACAACCACTGATCGCGACCGAGCACGACGCCCGGACGACCTTCGTTGAACAGTTTGAAATCCAGCGCGGCCCAGAGATTGGTGCCCAGACGCTTGATCGGGAATTCGTCGTCGTAATGGGTTTCCACGGCTTTGCTCCAGCGACCGTTAAGCACGGTCGCGTCGGCGGTGGTGCTGAAGCCGAAGAAGCTGCGCACCGACCACACACCGAGCACCAGCAGGGTCACCAGAAACAGCGCGATGTAGAAAATGCGTAATGAGCGGGTCATGTCAGATCCCTCAGAACTGGAAGTAAAGGAACGGCGAGAAGCTTTGCGCCGAGAGTTTGAGAATCGAGGCAATGAACAGCAGCAGAATCGCTGCGCGCATTGCGTAGCGCGACCAGTCCGCCGTCCAGTACGCCGGTTGCACCTGGGCGTCGACGCCAACGATGTAGCCGGGTTCGTGGATGCTCGCCGGGTTGTCGCCGGGCACCGCTTTGATCATTCCAGGGGTCGCAGTCGCAGGGCCATCGGCCGCGACGTTGACGTCTGGCTTGACCTTGGCCGGTGGCTGATTGGTGTACAGATCACGCAGGCCGAAGAACGCCAGCGTCACGTAGGCCACCACCAGCGTCGCGACTTGCAGGCCGGTGAGGCTGGCCTGATTGAGCTCCGACAGCGACCATTCGCCGAAGCTGAACATCGCGCCGTACATGCGACCGGCAACGTGCAGGTTTTCTGCGCGGAAGATCACCCAGCCCATCACCACCAGCAGGAACGTCAGTGCCCAGCGGATCGGGTTGAGGCTGCGCGGTGAGGTGTTCAGGCCCAGCGCTTTTTCAATCGCCAGCCACATGCCGTGCCAAGCGCCCCAGACGATGTAAGTGATGTTCGCGCCGTGCCACAGACCACCAAACAGCATGGTCAGGAACAGGTTGCGATAGGTCATCAACGTGCCTTTGCGGTTACCGCCTAGGGTGATGTACAGGTAGTCACGCAGCCAGGTGGACAGGCTGATGTGCCAGCGCCGCCAGAACTCGGTGATCGACTGGCTGATGTACGGCTGTTTGAAGTTTTCCATGAAGCGGAAACCCATAATCAAGCCCAGACCAATCGCCATGTCGCTGTAGCCGGAGAAGTCGAAATACAGTTGCGCGGTGTACGCCAGCGCGCCCAGCCAGGCATCGCCGGTAGTCGGGTTTTGCAGGGCGAAGCAATGGTCAGCGACCACCGCCAGGGTGTCGGCAATGAACACCTTTTTGATAAAACCCTGCATGAACCGCGTGCAGCCCTCGGAGAACTTGTCGAGGGTGTGCGTGCGGTTGTTGAACTGGTCGGCGAGGTCGCGGAAGCGCAACACCGGGCCGGCGATCAGGTGCGGGAAGATCGCCACGAACGCTGCGAAGTCAATCAGGTTGCGCGTGGCCGGGGTGTCGCCGCGATACACGTCGATGATGTAGCTGATCGATTCGAAGATGTAGAACGAGATACCGATCGGCAACAGCACATGGGTCAGGATGAACGGCGACAGACCGACCGAAGTCATCATCGCGTTGATGCTGTCGACGCCGAAGTTGGCGTACTTGAAGTAGCCGAGGATGCACAGATCCACTGCCACGCCGAGCAACAGCCAGCGCTGGGCCGGTTTGGTTCTGACCCCGGCGGCGCCGACTTTCAGGCCGATCCAGTAGTTCCACAACGTCACAGCGGCGAACAGCGCCAGGAAGTCCACCCGCCACCACGCATAGAACACGTAGCTGGCGAGCAACAGCAGCAGATTGCGATAACGAATCCCGCTCAGGTAGTACATGCCGAGAAAGATCGGCAAGAACAGAAACAGGAACACGTTGGATGAAAATACCATCCCGATCTCTCCAGTTTTAACCAACAGTCAAGGGCCAAAGCCCCCCCAAACCCCCCGTGGTAGTGGAGGGGGTGCAACGGTGTTTCTTCGAAGGTTGCGGGTGGCCTTGCGACCGCGCCCCTCACCCCCCGCCCTCTCCCGGAGGGAGAGGGAGCCTGATCTCCATGGTTTTCAGAAAAGGAGATCGACTCGGTATTTCTGTGCAGCCTGGGGAGCCTGATCTTGGGTGTTTTCAACGCCTGAGATCGGCTCGGTATTTCAGGTTGGCGGATTTCGCACATCCACCTCGGTCAGTCCCCTCTCCCTCCGGGAGAGGGTTAGGGTGAGGGGCTTTTGATTCATGAGCCTTTGTCGCCCTTTTCATGGGACGGGTCGTAGACCTTGGTCAGATCCCCGCCAAGCCGGAAGGTCTTGAACGGCTGCATCTCGCGCTTCTTCTCGATCACATCCGCCGGGCAGGTGTAGAGGGTGCAGAACGGTTCGAGCCAGGCGAATTTGGAGTCAACCTTGAGGTCGTCCATGTCCTGTTTTTTGCCGTTCTTTTCTTCAAAGGCATCAGGATCTTTCACCCCGGCCAACACCCGGTCACCGAGACGTTTCAGCGCGCCATTGTTTTCCTGACGCAGATCCACACCATTGACCTGCGCAAAACTGGCGATCATCGCCAGCGGCGGCAGGGCGTAGTTGTGGTAGGCGAGGGCACGTTGCTGGCGCTTGAGCTCGTTGGGCAGGAAGCCGTCGGCGTCGACTTGATTGACGCCGACCTTGTATTCCTTCACCGACCAGTCGAACAGGTCGCGACGGTTGGTGGCGATAGAAGTTGCCATCACCGACCAGGCGGCCCAGTACGAGTGGTTGTTGGTTTTTTCCAGCGGCAGGTTGTCCCAGTCGCTGACCACTTGATCGGCCATCTTACTGAACCATGCCTCGATCAACTGCGCTTGCTGCTGATGTTGGGCCAGCGGATGCGAGTCGGAGAACTTCAGACGAATGTACGAAGAGGCCATGCTGCCCAGCGCCCATTTGCGCATCGATTTGCCGGTGTGGTTGAAGTCCTTGGACATCAGCGCGTCAGCCTTGGCCCACGCGGTCAGCCAGTTGAGCGTGCATTCGAGCTGCTCCGGGCGACCGTCGCGCATGAACTGCATCACGCGTTTGGCGGTGCCGCGTTCCAGCGTGGTGATGTCTTTGGTGGTGTCGCGGAAGGCTTTTTCCGACTGCACGTTCAGGGTCGAACGGGCCTTGTCCGAACCTTCGTATTTGCTGCGAAATTGCAGCGGGCCGGTGTACGGCGTCGGCAGCGCATCGCAGCCTTCGCTGTGATCGCCAGTCTTGAATTTTTCAACAGGCGCGAAGTAGCCCTGAGGCGGACGCAGTGGCGCGGCGGCCTGCGTGGCCCCGGCGAACATCGCCAGGCTGAGCAGCGTTGGCGCCAACAAGGATTTCAATTTCGGATTTCGCATAGCAGACCTCATTGCCCGGCCTGAGCGGTTTGTTGCCCAGCGCCCGGGAATACGTTGCGTTTGCAGATTTTCGCTTCGACTTTCTGTGGCGCGGCACCCGCTTCCGGGCCCTGGACTTCGACCGCCAGCAGATTTTGCGAGGCCCAGTCTTCGTCCGTGCGCAACTCAAAGGCGAAACGACCGTCGGTATCGGAGGTTTCCGGTTTCTCGATCTTGATGTCCTCGTGGCGACCGTTCATGTACCAGAGGGTGGCTTGCAGGGTTTTCACCGAGGGATCGGCGAAGCGGATGTCGACCTGATGGCTGCTGTTCTGCAGGTTCAGGTTTTTGCTGTTGACCAGCAGTTCTTGTTTGCTGCCCGGCTTGAGCGTGGTGCTGCCGGTCATCTGTGCTTCTTTGCCTTCGCAACCGTTATCCAGCAGCGCCATCATCTGGCGGTAGATGGTTTCCTGGTCGAGGCGATACAGCGGCGAGAATTCCCAGATGAGAATTTTCGGTGGGGTTTTCTGGAATTCGTCGCTGCCCAGATACTGCAACATCGAACCTTCCAGACCACCGCCGGGGAACGCGACGTTGAGGATGTCGGCGCCGATGGCTTCCTCAAGGAAACCGGCGAAGTTGTAGTTCTTGCCGCTGTGCGAGGTGCCGACCAGGGTGATTTGTGGATTGCCGGAATCACCGAACAGGTCGCCGTCGCCCGCTTCGCCTTTCGGTTCGGTGGTGAACTGGTCCATGTACTGGATCGCGTAACTGGTGCCGCACAGTTGCCCGGCCATGTTGTGCAGGGTGCCGGTCTTGCCCATGCGCCCGGAGCGCTTGGTCTCGAATTCACGCTTGGTGATGTCGGCGAAAGCCGGGATCTGCTTGACCTTCTCGGCGACGATTTTCGCCGTGCGCTGGGCGCCGTATGGCGTCCAGTGCTGGTCGCCACGGAAGTAGAAATCGTGGGCGGGCAGGGTGTCCGGCAGCGACTCGTTGGTCAGCGGCGACAGGTCCGGCACCACATAGCCCATCTGCGCGAAACGGCCGAGCATGGTCTTGTAGTTCTTCAGTGCCTTGTCGTAATCGAACGCGGCTTTTTCCTGCGGGTTGAGCTTGTTGCGATTCACCAGACCCCGGGTCGGCTGATACACGATCACCAGCTCGACGCCTTTGCTCTTGAATGCATCGTGCAACTGCTGCAGGCGCTTGTAGCCGGCCGGGGTGGTGTTGAACTCGGTGCGCAAATCTTCCTGCGTCCGGAATAACCAGTCGCCTTGCGCCTGCACCAGCGTGGTGAAGTTCTGCTGATAACGCGTTGTGTAGTTCTTCGCGTCATGCGCTTCAGGACACAGATTGCAGCACGGCTCGGCAGTGAATTGCGGAGCTTTGACTTCGTCCGCGCGGGCGCCGTTGCTGGCCGCCAGAATGCCCACGGTCATGGCCGACAGGCTGAGTAATTTGATCAAGTGTGGGTGCATAAAATTATCCTCAGTCCTGCATTTCGGTCTGGCGTTCGACAGGGTCGATCAGCACGGCTTTCTGCTGGCGCACCAACAGGTCAAGAATTTCATCCTGGCGCTCGCCGAGGATGCCGTTGAAGCTGATGCCGCTGGATTTGGTCGGCGCCAGCATCGATACGCGATACAGCTCGACGCTCAACGGCGAATCGATCGACAGCGGGCCGCTGCCGTTGGCCGCCAGTTCGCCGCCAACCACGATCAGCGACACCTGGGCGTCGAACGGATCGAGCTTGATGTCACGGTCGGTGTCGCTCAGATCCTTGATGTGGCCGTAGACGCCGGTCAGCCCATTGGCCATGGCGATGTTTTCGTACAGGCGAATGTTCACGCTGTTACGAATGCGGATGCCGTGGCGTTTGTTGCTGATGACCTTGTTGCCCCACAGCAGATTGTCGGCAGACTCGTAGAGGGTGATGCCGTCGGTGTGGTTCTGGTAGATCTCGTTGTAGGCGATGATGTTGTTGACGCTGTTACGGTCGATCACCAGGCCCGAGAGTTTGTTGTCGTAGCTTTTGTTGTTGAAGATAAAGCTGTCGTTCACCTCACGGGAAATGATGATCCCGTGTTTTTTCTTGGTGCCGTGGACGGTGTTCTCGGCAATGATCAGCCCGTGCGAGCGGTCGTGCGGGTCGATGCCGTAAACGATGTTGTCTTTGTAGGTATTGCCCTTGACCACGAAGTCGCGGGTCTCGTAGCAGTAGAAGCCGTACCACATGTCCGAGAACTCGGAACCGACGATCCAGCCTGTCGGCTCGGGACGCTTGAGCACCTTGGCCATGTTCGGCGTGTACTGGGAAATACTCACGCCGTAAGACTTACTGTTGGCGTAACCGAAACTGGCCATCTTGCTGTTGACGATGTAAGTCTCGGTGCCGCCCCAGGCCAGCAGGAACGGACGGAATTCTTTCGGCGAACGGAAAGTCGCCGGGCCGTTTTCCTTCTCGCGCCAGCCAGTGATTTTGGTATCACGCACGAACAACTGACCGTCGTTGACCAGGAACGAACCGGCCTCTTGCGACAGGCGCAACTCCTGAGTCTGACCGTCGATTTCGAGGATGCCTTTACGGCCGACCACGATCGGCAGCTTCGACAGATACACGCCCGGCGCAGTTTCGCTGAAGTACTGCTTGGGCAGTTTCTGCGCCAGTTCCTTGAGGTTCATGTAGCCGTCGTCGACGAAGATCGCCTGCGGGATGCCGTGCTGACGCACCACCCATTCGGCCATCTTGTTGTCGCCGCCGATGAAGTCCTTCAGGGCGTCTTCCTGCATCATTCGCCGTACGCTGACCTTGCCCGCTTTGCTGCGGACGATTTTCGCGGCAGCGGCTTCGGCGGTGTAGCCGGAGATGTCCGGCAGTTTCGGTGCGGCCAGATTTAGCGCCTCGGTCGGCGCGCTGCTGA
The DNA here is from genome assembly GCF_048822895.1 of Pseudomonas sp. P4795. Classification (NCBI taxonomy): domain Bacteria; kingdom Pseudomonadati; phylum Pseudomonadota; class Gammaproteobacteria; order Pseudomonadales; family Pseudomonadaceae; genus Pseudomonas; species Pseudomonas sp. P4795. The sequence goes on from NZ_JBMFBT010000003.1 coordinate 301,133, forward strand.
CGGTGTAGGTCTTGGCTTGTTGCAGCTCTTTCGCGGTGGTCACCGGTTTCGCCGGCTCCACTGTGGCGAAGGCGCCGGCCGAGGCCAGCAGCATCGCGCCGGCCAGCAGGCTGAGTGAGCCTTTGCGGGCACTGTTCATGTCGGGCACTCCCTTGGCGGTCAGCATCAGAAGCGCCAGATCACGTCGACGAACGCGCGGTGCATGTACGAATCGACTTGCTTGCCGTAGGCATCGCCGGGCTTGAACACGCCGCCACGGAAACGCACCAGCGCCGACGGCTCATCGATCGACTGGCTCAACGCCGCCGGCAACAGGCCTTGCTTGAAGTACTTGGTGACGACCAGATCCATCTCCTGACCCAGATCCTTGTTGCCATCTTCCAGCGGCAACGAAGTGCTGGAGAGGATCGCGCCAGTGCCGTCGTCGGTGTTGTTCTCGACCGCGTTGATGCCGTTGCTGCCGACCGGCTTGTTGCCGTCGACACGCCAGAACTTGTGGTAGATCAGGCTGGCGTCGTACTCGTCGTTGAGCATCCACGAACCGAACAAGGTCGCGGTCTGCATGTTGTTCATTTCGCCACGGAACGCTTCGCCGAAACGGTGTACTCGTGAACGCGTACCGGTGTAGTTCGAGCGGTTGCTTTCCAGACCGGTCTGTTCGTAATCAGCGCTGGCGCGGGCATAGGCTGCGCCGACCTGCCATTGCGGATCGAGGCGCAGACGCACGCCGATGTCGGTGGCCCAGCCGTTGACGTCATCGCTGCGCTTGGCTTGCGCCGGGCGGCTGCCATCGGCATTCAGCGCGTTGACCGTGTCACGGTCGCCACTCATGCCGGTGATGCTGCCCCAGTAGTTGACGGTGTTGGTGTTGCGCCAGTTATAGGCGTCGCTGTCGGCGGTCAGGCCGAGCCAGCTGATGTCGCCATTCTCTTTCTTGTCCAGCGAATCGCCGGCAACGCCCGGTTCCGGATAGTCGAGTTTGCCGTCATCGTGGGTGTGGTGACCGCGAATGCCGACCCAGTTGCCCGGTGTCCACTGGTAAGCCGCATCGGCGTAGGCGTGCAGGCGATCCTTGTCTTTCGGGGCCAGCTCTTTCAAGTCGGTGCGGTATTCGCTGAAGCGTTCGGCGACACCGGCGTTGGCGCGCAGCAGGGTGGTGTCGAAGGTCCAGTTCAGCGCTTCGATGTTGCTGTCGCGCCATTGGCCGTCGTCATTGCGCAGGCGCTGGCGACCGAGCTTGAGCATTTCGCCCGGGTAAGGAGTGAGGCCGCTGTAGCCAACCCAGAATTCGCGCATGGCCAAGTAGTTTTTCTTGGTTTTGCGATCACCGTTGTCGGTGGTCTGGGTGGCGTCGCTGTCGGATTGCTGGAGGGTGTCGGTTTCGATGATGTCGGTCGAGGTCACGGCCTGGCCCATGGCGTAGGCGCTCCACGCACCGCTCTCGCCGTAGACCCATGGACGCAGGTCGAGGCCGACGCCGTTGACGTCGCCGCCGCTGGCAGTACCCAGATCACGGTCGTCTTCGGACTGGCCGGTGACCTTCACTTCGAGGCCGAAGTTTTTGCTTTCAGTCATCGCGGCGAGTGTCGGGCAGGACCAGATCAGCGCGAAAGTCAGGCCAATGCCGGCCTTCACGAATGGATTCAGTTTCATAGTTTTTCCTCGCCGTCTTCTTCTTGCAGGGCGTGCAGTTGCAGCGTGTTCTGGTTCAGCGCGCCACGGCTGGCCTGCTCTTGTTGCAGCAGGCGCCGGGCTTCGGCCAGACGCTCGGGCGGCAGTTGGGCGGCGAGGGTGGTCGCCAGCTCATCCGCCTGCGGAGTGTTTTGCGCTTTGGCCAATTGGCTGAATACATAAGCGTTGAGCGGGTCGGGCTTGGTGCCCTTGCCTTGGGAGAACAACTGGGCGATGGCGAAATCGGCGCTGTTCTGGCCGTTGCGCGCGGCGGTCAGCAGATGGTCGAGCGCCTTCTGCGGATAGACCTTACCCAGGTAACCACGGCGATAGATCTGGCCGAGGTAGTAGTCGGCGGCGACTTCACGGCCGACAGCTTTCTGGAAATGTTCCTCGGCGACCTTGGCATCGGCCGGGACCATTTTGCCTTCGTAGTAGAGCTTGCCGAGCAACAGTTCGGCGCGCGGCTGGTCGGCGGCGCGGCCGTTTTCCAGGTACTTCATCATCTGCTCGACGTCACCCAGTTCCGGGTAGTCGTAAAGCAATTGCGCGAGGGTGACCCAGGATGCCGGGTAGCCCGGAGCGATTGGCTCGAGCAGCGACTGCGCGGTTTTTTCGTCGGTCTTGCCCAGGGTCGAATCGGCCAGGACGCGGGCGACGCTGTCGACGCGCTGAGCACTGACCGTGCCACGGCTGTGACCCGCCTGCATCTGCTTGATCAACTCCGCCTGTTGCTCGGGCTGGGCACGTTTCTGATAGACCGTGGCCAGTTCGACGTAGCAGATGTCAGTGCTGTTGAGCGCGGCTTTGCAGATCTTTTCCACGTCATCCAGATGCTGGTCGTAAGTGCCTTGAGTGCGATACAGCAGCACTTGCGCCAGGCCCGCTTCCGGATAACCGGATTTGCGCCACTGGTCGATCTGCTGCTGGGCATTGATGTTCGGGAAGCTGTGCGGGTATTGCAGATAGAGCATCGCCAGCGGGATCAGCGTGTTGCCTTCGCCGTTAGCGGCAGCTTTCTTCAGCAGGCTCTCAGCTTCCTGATGCTCGGCCTCGGTCGAGCCTGGCTTGGCCACCAGCAAGCGCCCGAGACGCGCCTGAGCACGCGGCGACACGCTGGCCGCCGCGCGGTAGGTGGCTTCGGCCTGTTTCATTTGCGCCGGGTCGCGGCTGTCGACCTGAATGTCGGCCAGACCGACCTGGGCTTCGCTGTAGCCCAGATCCGCCAGTTGCCGATAATTCTGCGCCGCAGTTGCGGTGTCGCCGCGCTTGAGCGCTTCGTTGGCCAGACGCTGGTCGGGCAGGCCGGCGCAACCGGCCAAGGCAATTGCCATGGCCAGGGTCAGCGGAACCGGCAGGATTCTGATTGGGCTAGTCACAGGCATGTCCTCGACTTAAAGACCGGAAGCCATGGCTTTGTCGATCAGCCAGTTCAGGTTCGGGCCACGGTCGCTGTTCACTTCCACCGGGCGGCCGGCGAGGCTGCTGTCGAGCGGCTCGTCAGGCTGGATCTGCACGCGGATATCGGAGGACAGGTCGGCGCTTTTCAGGCTGGTGCTGCTGACGATCTTGCCGGTGCGGGTTTGATCTTCGCCGGCGATCTGGAAACTGACGTGAGTGCCCGGACGCACATCGCTGAACTGGCGATAGGAGAAGCGCGCCTCAACGGTGGCCTGAGTGTTGCGCGGCACCAGTTGGAAAATCACATCACCTTTGCTCGCGTATTGACCGTCAGCCACCAGTTGCTGAGCCACGGTGCAATCGCACGGCGAGGTCAGGGTGCCGGTCATTTGCTTGCCGAACAGCTCTTCAACCTTGGCCGGGGCCAGTTGATCTTCTTCCAGATGGCCCTTGAGTATGTCGAGCATGCTGGTGCTGAAGGTCGCCAGCGGTGCGCCTTTGGCGGCAACGCCGTCAGCCTTGACCAGACTCTGCACAGTGCCGTCGCGCGGCATGGTGATGTTCATCCCCGGCACGCTGACCAGACCGGCCTGCGCATGGCTGACGAAGTACATGCCGTACACCGATTTGGCGATGAAACCGAACGCCACCAGACCGACCACGAAAATACCGGCGCTAAAGGTCACAGCTTTCAGACGCCCGAACGGGGTCATGCCGTGGCCACCGTCCTTGACCTTGCGCGCCTTGGTGAAATTGTCACGCTGCAGGGTCGCGAGCACTTCGCCGATGCTGACGATGTCGCCGGCCAGGTGCGAAGTGATCAGGTGGCGCAGGGTCGAAATATCTTGCTGGTCGAGGTTCTGGAACTGGCAACCGACACGCCCGGTCTGGCGGTCGAAGGAGCGCACTTGCAGCTCGACATCCATGGCCAGGCCGAGGTTGTCGATGACGAATTGCAGGCGTGCCTTGTGCACCTCGCCGATGGTCAGCGGCATCTGCCCGGCGTTGAACGCCAGGCCACCGGCGGACAGATCCAGCACGCGGGTTTCCAACGGCGTCCGGTCAGGTCCGAAGAAACGCAGCTTGGCCGGGATTTTCACGCGGGCGTGTTGGCGCTGGGCTTCGGATTCATGCACTACGTTGGCGTTGACGGCGGTATTCATATTGGCGATTTCCTTGTTAATTCAATAGGGGCGGGTCAGACCATCATCAGCAGCACGGCGACAAAAATGCTGCCGGCGGAGAAGGTCATGGTCCGAGACGACCAAGTGTTGAACCAACGTTGAAAGCTGGCGAGATCACGGGTCAGGGAAGTGGGCTGGCGCGTCCAGGATTGTTGGTCGAGGCGGAAGAACACGTAGATCTTCACCAGTGCGCCGACGATCTGGTTGTAATAGAGAATCACCGGATAAGCCGGGCCGATGCGGTGACCGGAACACGACAGCAGCAAGGTCAGAATCAGGCGGGTAATGCCGATCCACAGCAGGTACACGAGGATGAACGCGCTGCCGTACTTGAAGCTGGCGATGATCGCCACGGTCAGGCCGAGCAGCGAGGTCCACATCGATACGCGCTGGTCGAACAGCACCAGCGAAGTGAAGGCGCCGAGGCGTTTCATACCAAGGCCCAGGGCACGCGAGTTCTGGCGCAGGTTGTTGCCGTACCAGCGGAACATCAGCTTGCGGCTGGCCTTGATGAAGCTCTTTTCCGGCGGATGTTCCACGGTGTGGATCGCCGCGTCCGGCACGTAAAAGGTGTCGTAACCGAGGCGCATCAAGCTGAACCAGCTCGACTTGTCGTCGCCGGTCAAAAACTTGAAGCGGCCCAGACGCCAGTGCTGCAGCGAGTCGCTTTCGACGTCGGCGATGAACTCCGGGTTGGTCACTACGCTGGCGCGAAATACCGACATGCGGCCGGTCATGGTCAGCACGCGTTTGGACAGGGCCATCGAGCACATGTTGATGTGGCGCTGGGCGAAGCGCAGCTTGTGCCACTCGCTCATGATGTAGCCGCCGCGCACTTCGCAGAACTCGTTGGTGGTCAGGCCGCCGACGTTGCCGAACAGCTGGAACCACGGCACGGTCTTGCGCACTACGCCCTCGGCGAGCACGGTGTCGCCGTCGATCACGGCTACCACTGCACGGTCGTCCGGCAAGTGGCGGGAGATCGCGCGGAAGCCGTAAGCCAGGCCGTCCCGTTTGCCGGTGCCGGGAATGCGCACGAAGTCGAGCTTGACCCGATCCGGTGGATTCATCCGCGCCCACAGGCTTTTCACCAGCAGTTCATCGGACATTTCCACGATCGAGCAGACCATGGTTGCGGGCAGGCCGCAGTCGATCGCTTCGCGGATCACCGAGCTGTAAACCTGCGCGGTGGTCAACGCGTCGATACGAAAACTGGTGACCATCAGGTACACGTGCGACGGGTCGGCCGCAGCCCCCAGCTTGCGCACTTTACGGCGCAGGTGCGGGTAGACGATGTACAGAAAGATCATGCCGCGCACAAAGTGCGTGGCACCCATCGAGTAGCGCCAGATACCCACGGCGCCAATCAGAAAAATGAAGTCCTTCGACTCGGAGTCGAACGTGGACGCGGGCAGCATCAAGGCGAGGCCCATCAGCAGGCTTAAAAACAAAAGCCAGCCGGCAGCTTGCAGAAAAAAATGTTTGAGCTTGTTCGACATAACCGTCATCCGAAGGTGATGGAGGCTTCAAGCCGCCTTGTCAGCGGCTTGAAGCTCGAGGCTTGCTGCTGACTTACCAGCAGATGCCTTCGGTGCGGGTGCCGGGATCAGTGGCCTTGGCCATGAAGCCGACCAGGTCGATGACCTGTTTGCCGTGCGGTGCCTGTTGCGCCAGCGCCCGGAACTTCTCGTCACGGTTGCCGAGGATGATCACGTCGGAGTTATTGATCACGTCGTCGAAGTTGGCATTGAGCAGCGACGATACGTGCGGGATCTTCGACTCGATGTAGTCCTTGTTCGCGCCGTGGACACGGGCGTACTCGACGTTGCTGTCGTAGATGCTCAGGTCGTAACCCTTGCCGATGAGCATTTCTGCCAGATCCACCAGCGGACTTTCGCGCAGGTCGTCGGTGCCGGCCTTGAAGCTCAAGCCGAGCAGGGCGACTTTGCGCTTGTCGTGGCTTTCGACGATGTCGAAGGCGTTCTGCACTTGCGACACGTTGCTGCGCATCAGCGAGTTGAGCAGCGGCGCTTCGACGTCCAGCGAACCGGCGCGGTAGGTCAGCGCACGCACGTCTTTTGGCAGGCACGAACCGCCGAAGGCGAAACCTGGGCGCATGTAGTACTGCGACAGGTTGAGGGTCTTGTCCTGGCAGACCACGTCCATCACTTCACGGCCATCGACGCCGACTGCTTTGGCGATGTTGCCGATCTCGTTGGCGAAGGTCACTTTGGTCGCGTGCCAGACGTTGCAGGTGTACTTGATCATCTCGGCGACAGCGATGTCCTTGCGGATGATCGGCGCGTCGAGCTCTTCGTACAGCGATTGCAGAACGTCGCCGGAAGCCTTGTCGAACTCACCGATGACGGTCATCGGTGGCAGGTCGTAGTCGGCAATGGCGGTGGATTCACGCAGGAATTCAGGGTTGACCGCGACGCCAAAATCAACGCCAGCCTTTTTGCCGGAGCAGTCTTCGAGGATCGGGATGACAACGTTTGCCACGGTGCCCGGGAGTACGGTGCTGCGCACCACGATGGTGTGGCGGGTGGTCTTGTCGCGCAGAACAAAACCGATCTCGCGGCATACCGCTTCGATGTAGTTGAGTTCCAGATCGCCGTTCTTCTTGCTTGGCGTGCCGACGCAGATCATCGACAGGTCGGTATCGCGAATCGCTTCGGCGAAGTTGGTAGTACCGCGCAGACGACCGGTCTGAATACCTTGCTGCAGCAGTTCGCCCAAACCTGGTTCAACAATGGGAGATTTGCCAGCGTTGATCATGTCGATCTTGTCTTTGGCAACATCGACGCCAATTACGTCATGGCCCCGTGCAGACAGGCAACCGGCACATACCGCGCCAACGTAACCCAAACCAAATATGCTGATGCGCATCGCAATTACCTCTGTATATATCAGGCCGTTAGATGGCCGGAGTTAATGGTGTTCAGCGGTCATAGTGCACTCGCAAGTGCGCCTTACTGGCGCCGCAATGCCGTGTGCAGGCATACAAAGTTGCGAGTGTCTAAATAAGTGCACTCAAGGTGTGCGCAACCAGGCCTTGTAGTTATGACTTGCCCTGTAATGCAGCCAATCCACATTTTTTGGGTATTGGTGCACCGGTGTTTCACGCTCGATCTCTGGAAAAATGCCAATAGATCAATCGGTTGAGTGCTCGGGCGAGCACGTTGATAGGGGCGCAGTCTTGGCCTCGCAGGGGATAGTAATGCTGCATATCTCCTGTCCTTCGTTCTTCGTTCAGACTAGTGAGTCATCTATTCAAGTAGTCGTGACAACTTGGTTACATGGCTTTCATCTGTGCGTAAGTTATCTCGTACAAACTCGGCGAGAATCGTTACCGGTGGTATGAGCTACGCATTTGGACATAGTTCCTGTCCGCTGATCGCTCAGTCTGAAATTTTTTGAAATATTGAGAAAGATGGCACTGCTCTCATATTGATAGCACTTTCGATTTCGCCCTTTAATACCGGGGTCGTAATCAAGGTCGATATTTTTGTGCCACTACAGAGAAAAAATTTACGTGCCACTACTGAAAAAAATGACAAGTGTCGAGTGAAACTAAAATTAGAAAACAGGGGCGTAGTTTTATGGCGCCAAGAAAACGGCGGAAACTAGCGAGGGTTTTTTGACATCGTGCGAGGTGCACGACTCTTTTATCAAAGAGTCGTGCAATGGGCATGCTTTATTCGGGGGCGTGATCGCGCAGAAACACCAGATTGTCCGGTTTAGACTGTTCGGCACTGAAGCGATAACCTTGGGCATCGAACTGCTTGAGGGCGGCGTGATCGTTGATGCGTTCCTGGATCACGAAACGGCTCATCAATCCTCGGGCTTTTTTGGCGTAGAAACTGATGATTTTGTATTGTCCGTTCTTCATGTCCTTGAACTCGGTGTTGATGATCCGCGCGTTCAGGGCGGTGCGTTTGACCGCCGAGAAGTATTCGTTGGACGCCAGATTCAGCAACACGTCATCGCCCTGATCGGCCAGCGCTTCATTCAGCCATTCGCTGATGCGCGTGCCCCAGAACGCGTACAAATCCTTGCCGCGCGCGTTGGGCAGTTTGGTGCCCATTTCCAGACGATAGGGCTGCATCAGGTCGAGTGGGCGCAGCAGGCCGTACAGCCCGGAGAGCATGCGCAGGTGTTGTTGTGCGTAATCGAAGTCGGCTTCGCTGAATGACTGGGCGTCGAGTCCGGTGTACACGTCGCCCTTGAACGCCAGCAGCGCCTGCTTGGCGTTTTCCGGGGTGAACGCTGGTGTCCAGCTGCCGAAACGCGCGGCATTGAGCCCGCCGATCTTGTCGGAGACGTGCATCAACTCGCTGATCTGCGCCGGCGTCAGCTCGCGCAATTGCTGGATCAGCTCCTGGGAATGGTCGAGGTACTGCGGCTGGGTGAAACGCTGGGTCGCCGGCGGTGTTTGGTAATCGAGGGTCTTGGCGGGGGAAATCACCATCAGCATGAAGTCGTCTCCTTTAATCGTGGGGGCGATTCTAGGGGGTTGGCTGCGTTGACTCCAGCTATGGGGGTTATAGGTATGTGTCAGTGCGGACATTTGCGACGGCTGGGGGATTTTTCCCTCACCCCAGCCCTCTCCCGGAGGGAGAGGGAGCCGATCTTCATTGGTTTCCAAGCCTGAGTTCGGCTCGATAGTTCAGGTCGGCAGACATCGAAAGAGCGACTCGGTCAGCTCCCTCTCCCTCCGGGAGAGGGTTGGGGTGAGGGCAGCGTCCTCGAACCTTGCACATCAGCTATAGTGCCGCGCGGGTTTTGTTATGGAGACGTCCCATTGCGCATTGTTCTTTTATTCACCGCGTGGCTGTTGAGCTGCGGGGCCATTGCGGCACCCGGCGACATCGCGACGCTGGATCGCAACACCTGGCCGGAAAAACTCGACAACCCGACCCTGTTCGACGTCGCCTCGCGCGCCGAAATCCTGATGTTCGCCCGCGGCCTGCTCGGCACCGAGTCGATGACCGAAGCCGCACTGGCCCAGCGTCTGGGCCTGCGCACGATCAATCTGGACGCGATCAACAGCCTGCGTGCGCGTTTGTGGCAGCGTCTGCTTGCCGGCTACAACTTCGCCCAGCAGAGCTGCGATCAGGACGCCTCGTTCTGCTTCCTCGTCGAAGACATGGCCACTTTGCGTGAAGAAGCCGGCAAGTTTCAGCTCGGCGACGACAGCTATTACATCAAATGGGCCGAGCCGAGCCGGATTTTCCATTTGCAGTATCTCGACGAGCTGATGCGCAAAGCCGCGCTGTCACCGCAGACCAGCAGCGAAGTCGATCGTTTTGGCGACTACGAGCGTAGCGGCGATGAAATGCACGACCGACTGTTTCTGCTGACCTTCGACAGCGCCGCCAACGCGCAACCGGACAATGCCAACTGGCTGACCGAATACCTGCGCAAGTCAAACATGAGCGCCACGTTCTTCATGTTGGGCAAGGATATTCAGGCGCGACTCGGCGAGCGTTCGGCCGCCAGCCTGCAAGCGGCATTCTCGCAACAGTGCGTCGGCGTGCAGGGCTGGGAGTTTCGCAGCCACAGTCACTGGCAGGACTGGCAGGATTCGGTGCGACGCAGTGCTGATCTGGTGAAAAACAAATTGCCGGAAAACTACGTGCCGCTGTTCCGTCCGCCGGATGGCCAGCGCCGCAGCGATGCACAGGATTTTTTCAACAGCCAGGGCCTGCAAGTGGCGCTGTGGGACATCGACGCGCAGGACGGCGCCGGCAAACTCAAGGGCACCGCCAGTGCGCAACGCGTACTGACCCTGATGCTGTTGTGGCGTCACGGTGTGATCAATTTCAACATGAAACAGGACGCGGTGAAGACCGCGATGCCGTGGCTGATCACGCAAGCGTCGCAGAGCGGTATCGGCTGGGAAGACTGTCAGGACGCGTTTCGCTGAGAAACGACGAAAGCCCGGAAACATTGGGCTTGGGGTGATTTTTTTGCAGAAATCGATGCAGGCGGACTTCCGACTCTAACGGGGGCCGGGCAGTCCGCCAAGGGCTATTCGTCACTTTGCAAAATAAACTTCAAAAAAGCGTCAAAGTGCTTTTTCCTGTCACAGGTTTTGGAGTATTACGAAGACAGACCGCCGAAACCTGCAACACAGGTGGCGTCTCCCAAGACCCAGTTTGTGTGCAAGTCACCTGCCTCTTTCAATAAAAGCCCGGCAGATGAATCGGCAGTCACTTCGAGGCGCAGCACTGTAGCGGTATTGCGTCGAATGGCTCTGACAAAGGTGACCGAGTATGGATGATCACGGACGTAGCCCTTCCAACCAGCCAATCCTTTATGTACTCGATACCAACGTACTGATTCACGATCCAAACGCCCTGCTGAATTTCGAAGAACACCACGTCGCGATCCCGATGACCGTGCTTGAAGAGCTGGACAAGCTCAAGAGCGGGCATCACAGCGTGGCCGCCGAATGCCGCCAGGCGATCCGGCTGATCGACAAGACCCTGGGCGATGCTTCACCCGAAGACGTCGAACTGGGTGTGCCGATCCAGCGCGGCAAGGGAGGGCCGAAGGGCTTGCTGTCAATTCTGATGAGCAAGCAGGCCGAATCGAACCTGATTCTGCCTGAGCATCTGAACGACAACAAAATCATCAACCAACTGATCGACCTGCACACCCGCGAGCCGAAAAAACCGGTGGTGCTGGTCACCAAAGACATCAACATGCGCCTCAAGGCGCGCGCCTGCGGGATCGCGGCCGAGGATTACAGCACCGACCAGTTGGTTGACGACGTGTCCTTGCTGCCCAACGGCTACCACAACATGACCGGCTCCTTCTGGGATCTGGTGAAAAATGTCGAAACCCGCCAGGACCACGGCCGTACCTGGCACCAGGTGCGGATGATCGACAACCTGCCGGCAGTGCACATCAACGAGTTCATCATCGACGAACAGGGCTTTGTCGGCTGGATCAAGGAGATCGACGAAGACAAGCTGCTGATTCTCGATCTGCATCAGGAACCCCTGTTGCACCAGGAAGCCTGGGGCCTGAAACCGCGTGACATCTACCAGAGTCTGGCGCTGTACGCGCTGCTCGATCCGGATATTCATCTGGTCAACCTGTCCGGCGCCGCCGGCTCGGGTAAAACCATTCTGGCGCTTGCCGCTGCGATCGAGCAGACCATGGTCAGCAAGCGTTATCGCCGCATCATCGCCACCCGCAGCGTGCAAGGCCTGGATCAGGAAATCGGTTTCCTGCCCGGCACCGAAGCGGAAAAAATGGAGCCCTGGCTGGGCGCCATCACCGACAACCTCGAAGCCTTGCACATGGATGATGAAAACACCCATGGCAGCGTCGACTACATCCTCAGCAAAGTCCCGTTGCAGTTCAAATCGCTCAACTACATTCGCGGTCGCAGCTTCCAGCAGAGCCTGATCCTGATCGACGAATGCCAGAACCTCACGCCGCACCAGATGAAAACCATCATCACCCGTGCCGGCGCCGGTTCGAAAGTGGTGTGCCTGGGCAACCTGGCACAGATCGACACTCCTTACCTGTCCGCGACCAGCTCCGGGCTGACTTACCTGACGGAACGCTTCAAGGATTTCCCTAACGGTGTACACATCACCCTGCAAGGGGTGCCACGTTCGATCCTGGCCGAATACGCCGAAACGCATTTGTAACTCGGCACAAAAAACCGGGCGGCCGAAAAAGCCGCCCGGTTTTTTATGTGCGGGAAATTGACCCGCAGGTTTACAATCGGCGCTCCTGATCAGGAGTAATCCCGTGCTGACTCATCTCGATTCCCAAGGTCGCGCCAACATGGTCGACGTCACCGAAAAAGCCGTGACGTTCCGTGAGGCGACGGCTCAAGCGCTGGTGCGCATGCTCCCCGAAACGTTGCAGATGATCGTCAGCGGCGGCCATCCCAAGGGTGACGTATTTGCTGTGGCGCGCATTGCCGGCATTCAAGCGGCGAAGAAAACCAGCGATCTGATTCCGCTGTGCCATCCGCTGATGCTGACCGGCGTCAAAGTCGAGCTCAGCGCCGAAGGTGACGACGCTGTGCGTATCGTCGCCCGTTGCAAACTGTCCGGGCAGACCGGTGTGGAGATGGAAGCACTCACCGCCGCCAGCGTCGCGGCTCTGACCATTTATGACATGTGCAAAGCCGTGGATCGTGGCATGACCATCGAGAGCGTGCGTCTGCTGGAGAAGGTCGGCGGCAAGAGCGGGCACTTCCAGGCGGATCAGGCATGAAGCTGACTGTGAAGTTTTTTGCCCGCTACCGTGAAGCGCTTGGAGTGGACTCGCTGCAGGTTGAAGGCGATTTCGCCAGCGTTGACGACGTGCGCGCGCTCCTGGCCAAACGTGATGGCGCCGAGGTGTTGAGCGAGCAGAACCTGATGTGTGCGCGCAACGAAGACTTGTGTCAGCTCGACGAGCCGCTGGTTGATGGCGACGAAGTAGCGTTTTTCCCTACCGTGACCGGAGGCTGAGCCATGGCGATTCGGGTGCAGTCCGAAGCGTTTGATCCGGGTGCTGAAGTCAACGCGATGCATGCGGCGAATGTCGGTGTTGGCGCGGTAGTGAGTTTTGTCGGCTACGTGCGCGACTTCAATGAAGGGCTGGATGTGGCCGGGATGTTTCTTGAACACTATCCGGGTATGACCGAAAAGGCCTTGGGCAAAATTGCTCTTGAAGCCGAACAGCGCTGGCCGCTGTTGAAACTCGAAGTGCTGCACCGCATTGGCGCGCTGGAGCCGGGCGAACCGATCGTGTTCGTCGCCGCTGCCAGCGCTCATCGCCAGGCTGCGTTCGATGCCTGCGCCTTCGTCATGGACTACCTGAAAACCCGTGCGCCGTTCTGGAAAAAAGAAAACACCAGCGACGGACCGCGTTGGGTCGAGGGGCGTGACAGTGATCATGCAGCGGCGGATCGCTGGAACAAATAAATCAAAAGATCGCAGCCTTCGGCAGCTCCTACAGATGATCGGTGTAGGAGCTGCCGAAGGCTGCGATCTTTTGATTTTGATCCTCGAATTGACGACTTATACATAAAAGTCCAGTATGGATTTATAAGTACAAAATAGTTTGCTGTTGCTCCTCTTTCATCTTGCCAAACCAACAACAACCCGCGAGAGAATGAACATGAAGAAACTCCCCCTTATTGCCGGTCTGGCCCTCAGCCTGCTAGCGTGCAGCAGCGTGTTTGCCGCCGAGAAAACCCTGCGCATTGGCATCGAAGCCGCCTATCCGCCGTTCGCCTCGAAGACTGACAAGGGCGAGATCGTCGGTTTCGACTACGACATCGGCAACGCCTTGTGCGCGCAGATGAAGGCCAAATGCGTGTGGGTCGAGGGCGAGTTCGACGGTCTGATTCCTTCCCTGAAAGTGAAGAAAATCGACCTGGCGCTGTCGTCCATGACCATCAATGAAGACCGCAAGAAGTCGGTGGACTTCACCCACAAGTACTACTTCACCTCTTCGCGGCTGGTGATGAAGGACGGCGCGACGGTCGATGACCAGTACGCCAGCCTCAAGGGCAAGAACGTCGGCGTGCAGCGCGCGACCACTACTGATCGTTATGCAACTGAGGTGTTCGAGCCGAAGGGCATCAACGTCAAGCGCTACAGCAATAACGAAGAGATCTACATGGACCTGGCGGCGGGGCGTCTTGACGCGATTTTTGCCGACACCATTCCGCTCAATGACTTCCTCAACATGCCGCGTGGCAAGGGTTACGCGTTTGTCGGGCCGGAATTGAAAGATCCGAAATATGTGGGCGAGGGTGCTGGGATTGCGGTGCGCAAGGGCAATGCTGAATTGGTGTCCGAGCTGAACAGCGCGATTGATGGCATTCGAGCGAGTGGCGAATATCAGAAGATTTCCGACAAGTATTTCAAGTCCGACATCTACGGCGACTGACAGTCCGCTATCGCTGGCAAGCCAGCTCCCACAGGGGCCGCGTCGAGCACAAAATATGTGATCACCGCTGAAACTGTAGGAGCTGCCGAAGGCTGCGATCTTTTGATCTCAGCCCTTCAGCTCTTTCAAATGCTTGTACACCGTCGCCCGCCCCATGTTCAGCACATTCGCCACGTAGTTCGAGGCACTTTTGCCTTTGAACGCGCCCTCGGCGTGCAACGCCAAAACCAATTCCCGTTTGTGATCACGCGTCAGCACGCTCAGGCTGAGCTGCCGTTCGCGCAGCCAGTTGTGCAGGAAGGTGTTGATGCGCTCCTGCCAGTCATCGCGAAACAGTGAGTCCGGTTGCGGGATCAGTTTGCTCGGCGAGAGAAACAGATCCAGCGCAGCCTTGGCATTCTCGAACAGCGAAATATTCAGATTGATGCACAGCACCGCCAGCGGACGCCCTTCGCTGTCACGCAGCACGCTGCTCAGGCTGCGAATCTTCTGACCGTCCCAGTTGAGCTTTTCGTAGGGGCCGATGTTCCGTTCGCTGACGTCTTCACTGAGCATGTCTTCCAGCGCCGAGTCATCGCCGATGTCGCGCTTCGACAGGTTGTTGGCAATGTAATCGACCTTCTGCGTGCGCAGGTCGTGCAGCACCACTTCAGCGTGGGGATAGAACAGCGTGGCGATGGCGTCGGCGATGGCGCGGAAGTTGTCCAGCGCAGCGTCGTTCAGCTCGGGTTTGGTTTCGGCGGCGGTCATGATTGTGTAGCTCCAGAAAGCGTCAGCGCCTCGTGCACAGGGGCGCTGCGAGTGTGCCGCAATCGGTCGCGCGCGTCATCCGCGCAGGCGGGCAGGGGAAAGCATCGCGGCGCTCAGACCGAATTGCTGCAGGTGTTCGGGCAGTGCTTCACCGCGTACCAATGCCGCACTGGCCTGGCCCATGGCGGGAGACGTCTGAATGCCGTAACCGCCCTGCGCCGCGACCCAGAACAGCCCCGGTACCTGCGGATCGAAACCGCAAAGCAGGTCACCGTCAGCGACGAAGCTGCGCAAACCGGCCCAGGTGCGGGTCGGGCGGCGGATGGTCAGCGTCGTGGCTTCTTCGATCTGGTAGATGCCCATGGCGATGTCCAGTTCTTCAGGCTGCACGTCATGCGGTTCCACCGGATCAGCGTTGGCCGGCGAGCCGAGGAACATGCCCGCGTCGGGCTTCATGTAGAACGATTCATCGAGGCTGACCAGCATCGGCCAGTGATGAATATCCACGCCTTCGGGGCCGGCGAAGATGAACGCGGCGCGGCGCTTCGGTTGCAGGCCCAACGGCTGGGCGCCGGCCAATGCACCGACCTTGTCGGCCCACGCGCCTGCGGCATTTATAACAACCGGGGCGCTGAACGTCTGGCCGTTGGTCTCGACCTGCCATAGGCCTTCGGCATCGCGGCTCAGGCCCAGCACCTGGCAATCGGTGTGCACTTCGCCTTTGTTGCGGCGAATACCGCGCAGATAACCCTGATGCAGCGCGTCGGTGTCGATGTCGCTGGCGGACGGATCGTAGATCGCGCCGTGGACTTTTTCCCGGCGCAGGATCGGCAGCCGTGCGCAGGCTTCATCGGCGCTGAGCAGTTGCATCTCCGGCACCGTGGCTTTGGCGCTCAGGTATTGATTGTTCAGCTCGGCCGGATCGCCGGTGAAATCCACGGTCATCTCGCCGCGTGGGGTCAGCAGTGGATGTTCGCAAAATCCGCTGGGCGGGTTATCGAAAAACGCGCGGCTGGCCTGGGTCAGCGCGCGCACCTGCGGCGTGCCGTACGCGGCAGTGAACAGCGCGGCCGAACGGCCGGTGGAGTGATAGGCCGGATGCGATTCGCGCTCCAGCACGATCACCTTGCCGTGCGGCGACAACCAGAAACCGCTGGAAGCGCCGGCAATCCCGCCGCCGATGATGATGAAATCTGCGTGGCTCATGATGATCTCCGCTGTCAGCGCTGCAATTGGTAAACCGCATTGGCCAGGGCGATGTCTTCCAGGCCCAGGCCGATCGAGCGGAAAAATACGTGGCGGTGATATTCCGGGCGCTGCACTTTTTCGCTGAGCAGGTCCGCGAGGTCACCGAGGATTGAATCGGGATTCCAGTCGTGTTGTTCAGCGGCAATCAACATCTCACCCGCCGAACCCGGGGTGGTCAGACGATAGTCGCAGAACACTTGCATGTCGTTGAGGCTGTGCGGCGGCACTTCATGCGCGCGCGGGGCGTTGGTGCTGATCGAGGTGATCAGCGCCGGTTTGCTCAGCTCTGCCGGGTCGATCACCGGGCCTGCGGCAGACGTGCAAAGCATGATCACGTCCGCATCGGCGATGGCGGCTTTGCGGCTGGCGGCGATGGTCAGACGTGGATCGAGGGATTTGAACAGGTTCGCGGTTTCCGCATCGGAGCTCAGGCTTGGCGAATAGACCGTGATGCTCTGCCAGTCGCGCAATGTTTTGACGTAATGCAGGTGCGCCTGGGCGACCTTGCCGCTGCCAATGATCGTAAGCCGTCGCGCGTTGAGCGGCGCAAGAGCATCGACTGCCACCGCTGTGGTCGCCGCCGTACGTGCGGTGGTCAGCTCACCGGCATCACATAACAGCAGCGGCTGGCCGGTCTTCATCGACATCAACAGCGTCCACGCCGTCACCAGCGGACCTTGCTCGCGGACGATGTACGGCGAAGTCTTGACCCCGTACACGCCGTCCTCGGCCAGCACGCCCAGATAATTGATGAAATCCCCGGCGCCCTGTGGAAATTCCACCAGTTGCTGCGCCGGTTGCACCGCGTGCCCGGCCGCCAGATCACGGAACAGTTTGCGCAGGATCTGCGGCACATCAATCCGCGCCAGCAACGCGCGGGCCTGGGTCTGGTCGATCACGTAAGGCGTACTGGACATGTCGGCTCCGCCGTCTGGATATAAACTAATTTGTCCATTATGGACTTTTAGTCGAGGCGAACAATATCCAGACAAAAAAAAAGCGCAGTCCGTTGCCGGCTGCGCTTTTCTTCATGCGTCGCTTACTCGGGACGCTTGCGCTCAACCGCCCGCAGCAGATGCGTCGGTGGCGTTTCACAGCTGATCTTGCGGCCCAGCTTCTCTTCGATCGAAGGCAACTGATAAGAGTCATCTTCCCCGGCGAAGCTGATCGACACACCATCGGCGCCGGCGCGACCGGTACGGCCGATGCGGTGTACGTAGTCGTCCGGGACTTCCGGCAGGGTGAAGTTGATCACGTGGCTGATGCCGTCGATGTGAATGCCGCGACCGGCGACGTCGGTGGCAACCAGTACGCGAATCTTGCCTTCGCGGAAACCTTCCAGAGTCTTGATGCGCTTGTGCTGTGGCACGTCGCCGGACAGTTGCGCGGCGTTGACGCCATCACGCACCAGACGTTCTTCAATGCGCCGCACTTCATCCTTGCGGTTGGCGAAGACCATCACCCGCTCCCAACCATTGTCGGTGACCAGGTTGTAGAGCAGTTTGTATTTGTCGGCAGCGGCTACGGCGTAGATATGCTGCTCGACGTTTTCGCTGGCCACGTTCTGCGACTCGATCTCGACGATCGACGGGTCGGTGGTCCATTGCTTGGCGAGGTTCATCACGTCTTCGGTGAAGGTCGCGGAGAACAGCAGCGTCTGGCGCTCGTTCTTCGGCGGGGTCTGACGGATGATCTGCCGCACTTGCGGGATGAAGCCCATGTCAAGCATGCGGTCGGCTTCGTCGAGCACCATCACTTCGACCATGTCCAGATGCACGTCGCCGCGCTGGTTGAAGTCGAGCAGACGGCCCGGCGTGGCCACGAGGATGTCGCAGTGGCGCGCCTCGAGGTGCTTGAGCTGCTTGTCGAAGTCCATGCCGCCAACGAACGTCATGACGTTGAGGCCGGTGTACTTGGTCAGGTCAGCGGCGTCTTTGGCAATCTGTACCACCAGCTCGCGGGTTGGCGCGATGATCAGTGCGCGTGGCTCACCCATGTAGCGCTCTTTCGGCGGAGGGGTCTGCAGCAGCTGGGTGATGATCGAGATCAGGAACGCGGCGGTTTTGCCGGTACCGGTCTGGGCGCGGCCGATGGCGTCTTTGCCGGCGAGGGTGAAACCCAGCACCTGCGCCTGGATCGGCGTGCAATACGGGAAGCCCAGGTCCTGGATGGCATGCATCAGTTCCGGGGACAATTTGAAATCGTGGAAACGGGTTTTGCCTTCCTGTGGTTCGACGACGAAGTCTTCGAGCTTCCACGGAATCACCGGCGCCTTGGGCTTCGGTTCGCGACGCGGTCTGGCCGGTTTCGGCGCTTCGCTGTGCGCTGGCTCGGCAACTGGAGCATCAACAACAGGCGTGGCCGGTGCTGGCCGAGGTTCGCGTTTGGGGGCCGCTACCGGAACGTGGCGGTCAGCTTGAGGGGCATCGCTTTGATGACCGGGAGTGCGGGATGGCGCACTGGGAACTGGCGCGAGCTGCTCAGCCTCGCTTTTACCGAACATTTTCTTGAGTGCTTTGAGCACGGTCATCTCATCAATTGGTTAAGGAATGTACGCCGGCCAGTGTAATGCAAGAATCGGGCGCGGCGTAGTGGGATGATCAAAGGGCTTTTGTTGCTGAACTGATCAGCGCAGGCGTTCGTGTAGCCACACGCCGATATCGCGAATTTCCTCGGGTAACACTTCGTGCTCCATTGGGTATTCCTGCCATGTCACGGTGACACCATGGGCCTTCAAATACTCATAGGCCGTGCGGCCCATCGAGTTCTGTACCACGTTGTCGAACTGACCGTGCAGCGCCAGTACCGGAATCCGCTGTTGACTGGCGGACAACTGCAGTTCATCACTGAAAGTCGGCGCATACGTCGACAGCGCTATCACCCCACCCAGCGGTCCCTGCCAGCGCAGAAAAGCAGTGTGATAAACCACCGCGCCACCTTGGGAAAACCCGGCGAGAAAAATCCGCGAGGCGTCTATTCCGCTGGCGCGCTGTTGTTCGATCAATTCGATGACGTGATCGGCGGAAGCTTCCAGCTCATCACGGTCGATTGCCCGCGCCGGACTCATGGCCTTGATGTCGTACCAGCTCGGCATGGCATATCCGCCATTTATGGTCACGGGACGAGTAGGCGCCTGTGGCAATACAAAGCGTGTGCTCAACAGGTTTTCCTGCAGGGCCTCGGCCACCGGCAGGAAGTCGTAACGATCGGCGCCGAGGCCGTGCAGCCAGATCACGCAGGCGTCTGCGGGCTTAACAGGCTGAAGAATCAAGGGCTCGGTCATGGCTGCTCCAAATATGTGCGGGCGCTCTCATTAAGTGCGTGATTGAGGTGCGCGCCGGGGTGATCCGTTAAGAAGATGTCGCAAGGTTACAAGTTTTGCTATTGACCTGTCGCACAGTCGTATCGGCGACCAGTGTGGTACGGGCTTTGCTATGAAGAATTCGCGCAGTTGATCTCGCGCCCGGCGGTAACACTATCAGTGAACGTCGGGCGGGGGGAAAGCAAAGAATCCGGTGATGGATGTTCGCCAATGACCGCTACGGGCTTAGCGAACGTGAAAGGGCTACAGCCCGTTCGGCCGATGGTGAGAAGTGAGTTGTCCATGATGTGGATTGTCTCCTACTAGACTCATAGCGAAGGTTCTGCGTCGGTTGACCCTAAAAAAAGCCAACACGGGTCAGCAACGCCTCAAAAGGGTGCGACGGAACTCAAGCTCCGACACAACAAGAGCAAAACTGGAGGTTTGAATGAAGATGTTGAAATCCACCCTGGCCATCGTGACTGCTGCAGCAGTACTCGGTGTCAGCGGGTTCGCTCAGGCGGGTGCAACCCTGGATGCCGTGCAGAAGAAAGGTTTCGTGCAGTGTGGCGTGAGCGACGGTCTGCCGGGTTTCTCAGTACCGGATTCGACCGGCAAGATCCTCGGGATCGACGCTGACGTCTGCCGTGCTGTGGCCGCAGCGGTTTTCGGCGACGCGACCAAGGTCAAATTCAGTCAGTTGAATGCCAAAGAGCGCTTCACCGCGCTGCAATCGGGCGAGATCGACATCCTGTCGCGCAACACCACCATGACCAGTTCGCGTGACGCGGGCATGGGCCTGAAATTCCCCGGCTTCATCACTTACTACGACGGCGTGGGCTTCCTGGCCAACAGCAAGATGGGCGTGAAAAGTGCCAAGGAACTGGACGGTGCAACCATCTGCATCCAGGCCGGTACCACCACCGAGCTGAACGTGTCCGACTACTTCCGCGCCAATGGCCTGAAGTACACCCCGATCACTTTCGACACCTCCGATGAAAGCGCCAAGTCGCTGGAATCCGGTCGTTGCGACGTGCTGACCTCGGACAAATCGCAACTGTTCGCTCAGCGCAGCAAACTGGCTACGCCGAAGGACTACGTGGTTCTGCCGGAAACCATTTCCAAAGAACCGCTGGGTCCAGTCGTGCGTAACGGCGATGACGAGTGGCTGGCTATCGTGCGCTGGGTCGGCTATGCGCTGCTCAACGCTGAAGAAGCCGGCGTGACGTCGAAAAACGTACTGGAAGAAGCCAAGTCGACCAAAAACCCGGACGTTGCTCGTCTGCTGGGCGGCGACGGTGAGTACGGCAAGGATCTGAAACTGCCGAAGGACTGGGTGGTGAAAATCGTTTCCCAAGTCGGTAACTACGGCGAAATCTTCGAGAAAAACCTCGGCAAGAGCACTCCGCTGGAAATCGACCGTGGCCTGAACGCGCTGTGGAACAACGGCGGCATTCAGTACGCACCACCAGTGCGCTAATGGTTCTATCACCCGGCGGGCCAACCGCCGGGTGATGTTCTGTTCCATTTCTTTCGGGGCACTTCATGCAAAATTCAATCGGCGCACCAAAGCAGAGGTTCAGCCTCAGCGATCCACGAGTGCGTGCGTGGCTATTCCAGATCATCACCATTGTCGCGGTGGTCTCGATGGGCTGGTATCTGTTCGATAACACTCAGACCAACCTGCAACACCGGGGCATCACCTCCGGCTTCGACTTTCTGGAGCGCAGCGCCGGGTTCGGCATCGCTCAACACCTGATCGACTACACCGAATCGGACAGCTATGCCCGGGTGTTCGTGATCGGTCTGCTCAACACCTTGCTGGTGACGTTCATCGGCGTGATCCTGGCAACCTTGCTCGGTTTCATCATCGGTGTGGCGCGTCTCTCGCCGAACTGGATCATCAGCAAACTGGCGACCGTGTATGTGGAAGTTTTCCGCAACATTCCGCCGCTGCTGCAAATCCTGTTCTGGTACTTCGCGGTGTTCCTGACCATGCCGGGGCCGCGCAACAGTCACAACTTCGGCGACACCTTTTTCGTCAGCAGCCGTGGCCTGAACATGCCGGGCGCGCTGGCGGCGGACGGTTTCTGGGCGTTCGTGATCAGCGTCGTGGTAGCTATCGTCGCCATCGTGCTGATGAACCGCTGGGCGACCAAGCGTTTTGAAGAAACCGGTGTCCCGTTTCACAAATTCTGGGTTGGCCTGGCCATCCTGGTGGTGATTCCGGCGCTGTGCGCACTGATCTTCGGCGCGCCGCTGCACTGGGAAATGCCGCAGCTCAAAGGCTTCAACTTCGTGGGCGGCTGGGTGCTGATCCCGGAACTGCTGGCATTGACTCTGGCCCTGACTGTTTATACCGCGGCGTTCATCGCCGAGATCGTACGGTCCGGGATCAAGTCGGTCAGCCACGGCCAGACCGAAGCGGCGCGTTCGCTGGGACTGCGCAACGGCCCGACCTTGCGCAAGGTGATCATTCCGCAAGCTCTGCGCGTAATCATTCCACCGCTGACCAGCCAATACCTGAACCTGGCGAAGAACTCCTCGCTGGCGGCCGGTATCGGTTATCCGGAAATGGTTTCGCTGTTCGCCGGCACCGTGCTCAACCAGACCGGCCAGGCGATCGAAGTGATTGCCATCACCATGAGCGTGTACCTGGCGATCAGTATCAGCATTTCCCTGCTGATGAACTGGTACAACAAGCGCATTGCGCTGATCGAGCGGTAAGGAAAAGCGCATGAGTACTCATACTTTCAAACCCGACATGCCCCCACCTAGCAGCAGCATCGGCGTGGTCGCGTGGATGCGCGCGAACATGTTCTCCAGCTGGCTCAACACGCTGCTGACGCTGTTCGCGTTCTATCTGATTTACCTGATCGTGCCGCCGATTCTCAGCTGGGCGATCCTCGACGCCAACTGGGTCGGCACCACCCGCGCCGACTGCACCAAGGAGGGCGCCTGCTGGGTGTTCATTCAGCAGCGTTTCGGCCAGTTCATGTACGGCTACTACCCGGCCGATCTGCGCTGGCGCGTGGACCTGACCGTGTGGCTGGCGGTGATTGGTGTGGCGCCGTTGTTCATCAAGCGTGTCGCGCACAAAGCGGTGTACGGGCTGAGCTTTCTGGTGATCTACCCGATCGTGGCCTGGTGTCTGCTGCACGGCGGGGTGTTCGGTCTGACTCAGGTGGCGACCAGCCAGTGGGGCGGTCTGATGCTGACCCTGGTGATCGCCACTGTGGGTATCGCCGGTGCGTTGCCGCTGGGCATCGTCCTGGCGCTCGGTCGACGCTCGAACATGCCGGCGATCCGCGTGGTCTGCGTGACCTTCATCGAGTTCTGGCGCGGCGTGCCGTTGATCACTGTGCTGTTCATGTCTTCGGTGATGCTGCCGCTGTTCCTGCCCGAAGGCATGAACTTCGACAAGCTGCTGCGAGCGCTGATCGGCGTGATCCTGTTCCAGTCGGCGTACGTGGCCGAAGTGGTGCGCGGCGGGCTGCAAGCGATCCCCAAAGGTCAATACGAAGCAGCGGCGGCGATGGGCCTGGGCTACTGGCGTTCGATGGGCCTGGTGATTCTGCCGCAAGCCCTGAAGATGGTTATTCCCGGCATCGTCAACACCTTCATTGCGCTGTTCAAGGACACCAGTCTGGTGATCATCATCGGCCTGTTTGACCTGCTCAACAGCGTCAAGCAAGCCGCTGCCGATCCGAAATGGCTGGGCATGGCCACCGAAGGCTACGTGTTCGCCGCCCTGGTGTTCTGGATTTTCTGTTTTGGTATGTCGCGCTATTCCATGCATCTGGAACGCAAGCTCGACACTGGCCACAAGCGCTAAGTCGCTACCTAATTTGGGAAGTTCTGTAATGAGCGAAGCAATCAAAAAGACAGTGAGCCCCGAAGGCATTATTCAGATGCAGGGCGTGAACAAGTGGTACGGCCAGTTCCACGTACTGAAAGACATCAACCTCAACGTCAAACAGGGCGAGCGAATCGTGCTGTGCGGCCCGTCGGGTTCCGGCAAATCCACCACCATCCGCTGCCTGAATCGTCTGGAAGAACACCAGCAGGGCAGGATCGTGGTTGACGGTGTCGAACTGACCAACGACCTCAAGCAGATCGAGGCGATCCGCCGCGAAGTCGGCATGGTGTTCCAGCACTTCAACCTGTTCCCGCACCTGACCATCCTGCAGAACTGCACCCTGGCGCCGATGTGGGTGCGCAAGATGCCCAAGCGCAAGGCCGAGGAAATCGCCATGCATTATCTGGAACGCGTACGCATTCCGGAGCAGGCGCACAAGTTTCCGGGGCAACTGTCCGGCGGTCAGCAACAGCGTGTGGCGATTGCCCGTGCGCTGTGCATGAAACCGAAAATCATGCTGTTCGACGAACCGACTTCGGCGCTCGATCCAGAGATGGTCAAAGAGGTTCTCGACACCATGATCGGTCTGGCTGAAGACGGCATGACCATGCTCTGCGTGACTCATGAAATGGGCTTTGCACGGACAGTGGCCAACCGCGTGATCTTCATGGATAAGGGCGAGATCGTTGAACAGGCAGCGCCGAACGACTTCTTCGATAACCCGCAGAATGAGCGGACGAAGCTGTTCTTGAGCCAGATTCTGCATTGATCGGATGCCGGCAATGAAATAAACCCGGACTGAGTTCCGGGTTTATTTTTGGCTGGAGATCAGGAGGCTAAAACAGGTTCCGATTCGGGGTGGCGAGCTGCCATCAGTTGCTTGAGTTCGCTACCTTCATTGAGCCCTTGTATTTCAGCGAGCAAATGCGGATGACGATCCAGAAGCCTCATTAGTGTGAATAACGGCTGAGGTGGAGGAAGCTCTCCCCGCTCGT
The DNA here is from genome assembly GCF_048822895.1 of Pseudomonas sp. P4795. Classification (NCBI taxonomy): domain Bacteria; kingdom Pseudomonadati; phylum Pseudomonadota; class Gammaproteobacteria; order Pseudomonadales; family Pseudomonadaceae; genus Pseudomonas; species Pseudomonas sp. P4795. The sequence continues at coordinate 325,457 of NZ_JBMFBT010000003.1, forward strand.
AGCGCGAAAATGCATTATGTCCACCTCCCGATAACAACTTCACTGCGTTTCGTTGCGTGAGGTGCAGCTTGCGGCGAATTCGCTTCATCTCGCCTCCTATTATCCTGAAAGAGTCCTCAAGCAGCCGGTCGCCAGCGTCCACATAGCGCTCAGCGCTGTCGGTGTCATCGTCAAAGATGATTTCACCGCAAACCCTGCACTCCCAGCCGGCAATATCATGCACGAGCCGCGAGAACTGTTTGTAATTCACTGTGAGACTGCGACTTTGAAAATGACTCATTCCGTCGTGGGTACCACAGCTCACGCATTGTCTTTCATTCATATGTTTTTCTCCTTGAAGGAGATTACCGGGGCCCACCGCCGGTGCAGTAAGTCACTTTGATGTAAATCTCCAAGTCACGAAACGTTGTGTGGTAGACGTCGTGCCAGTTGCGATGGTTGGCGTATGACGTCATGGATTTGTAAAGCATTCGACGTTCGAGCGAACAGATCACTTGCGTCATTAATTGATGCGACATGCCCATATCCTTGGCGGTTTCGAGCGCCTGCCTTGTGAAGGCCGCTTTGCCTCGTCTTACAACTTCCGTCTTGACTACGGTCAAGTCGTAATGAGGGGTGTTCTTCTCCATAAGCAAACTCGCACCTGTCCCTGAAATTACCCTTAAAGGGTAATTTTGACTAATCGAAAATTCCGCTGCTTTTCCCTCCATCTGACCCTAGGCGGTTGCCGTCCTACACGAAGCTGACTAACATGTCAGAAAATTCATCCGATGATTGGATGAAAAGGCGAATCCCATGTCAGACATTTCTCCACTTATTAAACGATCCCTGGTCGATCAGGCCTTGGATCAGCTACGCCAGCGCATCACCGACGGCATCTGGGCGGTCGGTCAGCGTTTGCCGACCGAGCCTGAGCTCAGCGCAGAGCTGGGCATCAGCCGCAACACCGTGCGCGAAGCCATGCGTGTATTGGCGTTCTCTGGATTGATCGAGATCCGTCAGGGCGACGGCAGTTATCTGCGGGCGGTGGTCGATCCGATGGACACGCTCAAGGCACTGTCGCGCTGCTCGCTGGATCAGGCGCGGGAAACCCGGCACATCCTCGAAGTCGAGGCCATTGGTCTGGCCGCACTGCGCCGCACCGATGAAGATCTGGCGACGTTGCGTGAGGCGCTCGGTACCAGCGGTTGTCACTACCACGGCGATCTCGACACCTACGTCGCTTGCGATCTGGTGTTTCACCAGGGACTGGTGGACGCCGCGCACAACCCGGCACTCAGTGAGTTGTACCGCTATTTCTCCAGCATTGTCGGCGCGCAACTGCGCCAAACCTTGAACATCGTCCCGCGTCGCCAGGAAGTGTTCGATCTGCACATCGAGTTGCTCGATGCGGTCGAACAGCGCGATCCGGAACGGGCAAAAGCCTTATCCAGGCAGTTGATCAATGAACCTTGAAACCGAGAAAACCATGCCCCGCAGTGAGATATCCACAGCCCCCAAACGCACCGCAGAGCTGGAAGAGCTGCTGATCGACGCCGAGGCCGACGACGAGCAAGTGCAGCAAAGTCATCCGCTGGTGCGCCGGCCATGGCTATTGCTGCTGGGTCTTATCCTGGTCGCGTTGAACCTGCGCCCGGCGCTGTCGAGCATGGCGCCGCTGCTCACTGACGTGTCGAAAAGCCTCGGTTTGTCGGCTGCACACGCCGGCCTGCTGACGACTTTGCCGGTGCTGTGCCTTGGTCTGTTCGCGCCGATGGCGCCGATTCTGGCGCGGCGTTTTGGCGCCGAACGCGTTGTACTGGGGATTCTTCTGACGCTGGCTGGCGGGATTATCCTGCGCAGCAATTTCGGGGAAATCGGCCTGTTTGCGGGCAGCGTGTTGGGCGGCGCGAGTATCGGCATCATCGGCGTATTGCTGCCGGGTATCGTCAAACGCGACTTCGCCAAACATGCAGGCACCATGACTGGCGTGTACACCATGGCCCTGTGTCTCGGTGCGGCGATGGCAGCGGGTTCGACCGTACCGTTAAGCGAACACTTCGATCACCGCTGGGCTGTAGGCCTGGGTTTCTGGGTGATTCCGGCGCTGGTTGCGGCGGTGTTCTGGTTGCCGCAAGTCGGGCAGAAACATGGCGCGCACAATGTGGCTTATCGAGTGCGCGGTCTGTTGCGTGATCCGCTGGCCTGGCAGGTCACGCTGTACATGGGCCTGCAATCGTCGCTGGCCTACATCGTATTCGGCTGGTTGCCGTCGATCCTGATCGGTCGCGGACTGACGCCGACCCAGGCGGGTCTGGTGTTGTCCGGTTCGGTGATCGTTCAGCTCGCCAGCTCACTGGCCGCACCCTGGTTGGCGACGCGTGGCAAGGATCAGCGTCTGGCCATCGTGGTGGTGATGGCGATGACCCTCGGCGGTCTGTTCGGTTGCCTGTACGCACCGATTGAAGGCCTGTGGGGCTGGGCGATTCTGCTCGGGTTGGGGCAGGGCGGTGCGTTCAGTCTGGCGTTGACGTTGATCGTGCTGCGCTCACGCGATGCGCATGTCGCGGCCAATCTTTCGAGCATGGCGCAGGGCTTCGGCTACACCCTGGCGTCGATGGGGCCGTTCGCGGTCGGCATCGTGCACGACTGGACCGGCGGCTGGAACGCGGTGGGCTGGATCTTCGGCATCATCGGCCTCGGCGCGATCATTGCCGGACTCGGTGCCGGGCGCTCGCTGTACGTGCAGGTCGAAAGCGAGAAGATCTGAAGCATCCGCACTGTCGGTATTCGGAGCGCGAATGCCGATAGTGTTTCCCGCGTTTGCAGACTATCGTGCTGGCAATCGTCTGCCATCATTTTGCAACCAAAGGTAGTTTGCCCATGAGTGAAGCCCACAGCGCCCTGATCACCCGCTTCTACGAGGCGTTCCAACGTCTCGACGCCGAAGGGATGGCTGCCTGCTACAGCGACGATGTAGTGTTCAGCGACCCGGCTTTCGGTGAACTGCGCGGGCGCGATGCCGGCGATATGTGGCGCATGCTCACCACCCGCGCCAGGGATTTCTCCCTGACCTTCGACAACGTCCGCGCCGACGAGCGCACTGGCGGCGCACATTGGGTGGCGACCTACCTGTTCAGCCAGACCGGCAACACGGTGGTGAATGATATCCAGGCACGCTTCGTGTTCCGCGACGGCAAGATCTGCGAGCACCACGACCACTTCGATCTGTGGCGCTGGTCGCGTCAGGCGTTGGGTTTCAAAGGGCTGCTATTGGGCTGGACGCCAGTAGTGCACAACGCGGTGCGCGCTCAGGCGCTGAAAGGCCTGAAGGCTTTTCAGGCCAGTCGCTGATAAGATCGCGGCCTGTTTCCTCCACGCCTTGATCCTCAAGTGACCAGCCTCAGCGAAAATCCTCTCGAAGCCGACAAACCTGTGAGCAAATCCTGGTTCGTCTACCTCGTGCGCGCGGCCAACGGCTCGTTGTACTGCGGGATCAGCGATGATCCCGTACGCCGTTTCGCCAAACATCAGAGCGGCAAGGGCGCGCGATTCTTCCTGTCGAGTCCGGCGATGGCGTTGGTGTATACCGAGTTGTGTCGCGACAAGAGTGATGCGCTGCGTCAGGAACGCTTGATCAAGAAGCTCAGGAAGAGTGCCAAGGAATGCCTGGTGGCGTCTTATCAATCTGACTGATCGGTTCTCATCAGTCAGATCTGTAGGCTGCTATGTGAATGCGCGTTAAGCTGCGGACTCACTTTTTGTGCGGCGGAGCCGAGCATGTTCGAGTTGATTCTGCATCATTATCCGACCTCTCCATTCGCCGAAAAGGCCCGTCTGCTGCTGGGTTTCAAAGGCTTGTCGTGGCGCTCGGTGCATATCTCGCCGGTCATGCCAAAACCTGATCTGACTGCTCTGACCGGTGGCTATCGCAAGACGCCGGTGTTGCAGATCGGTGCCGATGTCTACTGCGACACCGCGCTGATCGCCCGGCGTCTGGAGCAGGAAAAAGCTTCACCGGCGTTCTTCCCGCAGGGGCAGGAAATGATCACGGCGAGTTTCGCGGCGTGGGCTGATTCGGTGGTGTTTCAGCATGCGGTGAGCCTGGTGTTTCAACCGGAATCGGTGGCGGTGCGCTTCGGCAAGCTGCCGCCGGAAGTGATCAAGGCGTTCATCGCTGATCGTGCCGCACTGTTCTCGGGTGGCAGCGCGACGCGCCTGTCTGCCGAGCAGGCCAAACATCAATGGCCAACGATTATGGCGCGGCTGGAGCAGCAGTTGCAGCGCGAGCAGGGCGACTTCCTGTTTGGTGAGCCGTCGATTGCCGATTTCGCTTTGGCACATCCGATGTGGTTCTTGAAGGCGACGCATGTGACGGCGCCGTTTGTTGATGATTATCCAGCGGTGGCGGCGTGGTTCGGCCGGGTGCAGGGTTTCGGCCATGGCGCGGCGAGTGAGATGACTGCTGATGCCGCGCTGGAGGTTGCGCGTAATGCGACACCAGCGGCTTTACCGGATGAGCAGTTCGTTGATCCGAACGGCTTTGTTGCGGGGCAGCAGGTAGTCATCGCGGCGACCGATTACGGTGTTGATCCGGTTGTCGGGGAGTTGTTGTTCGCTGGGCGTGAGGAATTGATCCTGCGCCGCGAAGACGAACGTGGCGCAGTGGTGCATGTGCACTTCCCGCGTTTCGGTTTCCGCATCGAAAAACACTGAGCAAACTGAATGAGGGAGCCAATTGGCTCCCTCATTCATTTCAGCGCAGCCAGAATTTCATCCGGATCAAACCCGCGAATCAACGTTCCATTCACGTCGATCAACGGAATCCCGCGTCCGCCCAACGCTTCATACGCCTCGCGCGCCTCGGCGTCCTTCTCGATGTCGAATTCCTTGTAGGCAATCCCCTTGGCATCGAGAAAACGCTTGGTCTGCTTGCAGTAGCCGCACCAGTCGGTGGTGTACAGCACGACGTCAGCGTTGGCGCGGACTTGCTCCGAAACCATCTGCGACGGATTGAACACCCGCTCGATCTTGCCCCAGTTCTGATAGACCACCACCACGATCAGTACCAGCAGAACCTTTTTCAGCACATTGCCGAGCATCAGTTGCGGCGCTTCAGCTGATCGGTGAGCGAGGTCGGCAGGCCCTTTATGATCAGAGTGCCAGCTTCTTCGTCGTACTCGATCTTCGAGCCCAGCAGGTGCGCTTCAAAGCTGATCGACAGGCCTTCGGCGCGGCCGGTGAAACGGCGGAACTGGTTGAGGGTGCGTTTGTCCGCCGGGATTTCTGGCGACAAACCGTAATCCTTGTTGCGGATGTGATCGAAGAAGGCTTTCGGGCGTTCCTCGTCGATCAGCTCCGAGAGTTCTTCCAGGCCCATCGGTTCGCCAAGTTTGGCCTGGCTGCTGGCGTAATCGACCAGTGTCTTGGTTTTCTCGCGGGCGGACTCTTCCGGCAGATCTTCGCTCTCGACGAAATCGCTGAAGGCCTTGAGCAGGGTGCGGGTCTCGCCCGGGCCGTCGACGCCTTCCTGGCAGCCGATGAAGTCGCGGAAGTACTCCGAAACCTTTTTGCCGTTCTTGCCCTTGATGAACGAGATGTACTGCTTGGATTGCTTGTTGTTCTGCCACTCGGACACATTGATTCGCGCCGCAAGGTGCAATTGGCCGAGGTCGAGATGCCGCGATGGCGTCACGTCGAGCTGGTCGGTTACCGCCACGCCTTCGCTGTGGTGCAGCAGCGCAATGGCGAGGTAATCAGTCATACCCTGCTGATAGTGGGCGAACAGCACGTGGCCACCGACCGACAGGTTGGATTCTTCCATCAGTTTCTGCAGGTGCTCCACTGCCACGCGGCTGAACGCTGTGAAGTCCTGACCACCTTCAAGGTATTCCTTCAGCCAGCCGCTGAACGGAAACGCGCCAGACTCCGGATGAAACAGGCCCCAGGCTTTGCCTTGTTTGGCGTTATAGCTCTCATTGAGGTCGGCGAGCATGTTCTCGATGGCCGCGGACTCGGCCAGTTCGGAGTCACGAGCGTGCAGAACTGCGGGCGTGCCGTCGGGTTTTTTGTCGATCAAATGGACGATGCAATGACGGATCGGCATGGGCTTCTCGGCTGGTGAATGGGAGGAGGGCAGGCTCCCCCGAAAAAGCGCTCAGTGTACCGCAACCACTGGATTTGGCGCGGGCTGAGGGGCAAATCCGGGTCACTCGGCAGCCCTTATGCATTTATTTAACGATTTAGCGCAATAAACCTGACCATTTGGGTAGCTAGAGGCGGATATTTCCTTGTCGCTGTGCTAGTTTTGCCCGGTCTTACGCGAAGTCACTGCGTTAAGCGTGCATTCAGCATTTGTCAGGTCGAACCAAACCCTGATTTCGGTATCTATAACCCGACTCGTCGCGGTTATCGCCGAGGGTGCCAGATCCAGAAGATCGGGCTCGATGGCTGACACTGCACTCTGCAATCCATATGAATTTGATAGGGAAGGAACACTACATGGCTCTTACTAAAGACCAACTGATCGCCGACATCGCTGAAGCTATCGACGCGCCGAAAACCACCGCGCGTGCCGCTCTGGACCAACTGGGCCAAATCGTTGCCGATCAGCTGGAAAACGGCCACGAAATCACCCTGCCAGGCATCGGCAAGCTGAAAGTGACCGAGCGTCCTGCCCGCACCGGCCGTAACCCTTCGACTGGCGCTGCCATCGAAATCGCTGCCAAGAAAGTGATCAAGCTGGTTGTGGCCAAAGGCCTGACCGACGCTGTGAACAAGTAAGACGCAGCAATAAAAAACCGTGCACCGGAGTGATCCGGGCACGGTTTTTTTGTGCCTGCGATTCGGCGGTATCCCCGAATCCTTGTAGGAGCTGTCGAGTGAAACGAGGCTGCGATCTCTTGATCTTGCTTTCAAGGGTCAAGATCAACAGATCGCAGCGTGCCGCAGCTCCTACACAAACCGCAGCGCTTAGCCCTTGCGAACCCAGCGGTCGCGACGCCAGATCTGCTGTTCGGATTTGGTCTGGAAGGTCCAGGCGACGAAGCGGCTTTGCTTCTGGCCCTGGGACATTTCCACAACCTGGCTTTCCAGCACACCGGCCTTCTTCAGCGCCGTTTCGATCGCAGGCAGGTTCGAAGCTTTCGACACCAGTGTGCTGAACCACAGCACCTTGTGCTGGAAGTTCGCGCTCTCGGCGATCAGTTGCGTCACGAAACGTGCTTCGCCACCTTCACACCACAGTTCAGCCGACTGGCCACCGAAGTTCAGCACCGGCAATTTGCGTTTCGGGTCGGCGCGGCCCAGTGCGCGCCATTTGCGCTCGCTGCCCTTGGTCGCTTCGTCCATCGAAGCGTGGAACGGCGGATTACACATGGTCAGGTCGAAACGCTCGCCCGGCTCCAGCAGGCCGATCAGGATGTGCTTGCGGTTCTCTTGCAGGCGCAGCTGGATGACCTTGTTCAGGTCGTTGGACTGAACGATAGCTTTGGCGGCGGCCACGGCGGTCGGATCGATTTCCGAGCCAAGGAAATGCCAGCGATATTCGCTGTTACCAATCAGCGGGTACACGCAGTTGGCGCCCATGCCGATATCCAGCACGTTGACGATCGCGCCGCGCGGTACCACGCCGTCGTTGACGCTGGCCAGCATGTCAGCCAGGAAGTGTACGTAATCAGCACGGCCCGGGACCGGTGGGCAGAGGTAGTCGGCGGGAATATCCCAATGCTGGATGCCGTAGAACGACTTGAGCAGCGCCCGGTTGAACACGCGCACCGCATCCGGGCTGGCGAAGTCGATGCTTTCCTTGCCGTACGGGTTGATGATCACAAACTTCGCCAGTTCCGGCGTGGTTTTGATCAGCGCCTGGAAGTCGTAACGACCTTGATGGCGATTGCGCGGGTGCAGGCTGGCCTCTTTACGCGGTTCCACGGGCTTGGCCGGGGTGGCGGAATCAGGCTTCTTGCGCGCGGGGCGAGGTGTGCGGGGGGCGTTCATGGGCGTGGTCGATTCGGGTATGGCTGAAATTGGCGGCCATTGTCCCACATCTGAACCGTGGCCGAGCAAACGAGTGCAAATCACTTGCACGGCAAGTTTCTTATTCCGAATAAGTCTTGGATACCTGTCATATATGACAGTTGGAGCAAGCATCATCATTGGGTTTACTGGGAGGGCAAATCTTATTTAACTTAAAGTGTTTTCAGGAGTGATATGCATGAGCGAGTTGCCTCCCGCCAAGTTTTTAGATGCTAACCTGCACAACTATATCAATTGCGCGACTATCCCCAGTCCTGTGGAAGGCATTCGAGTCCGTGCCCAGTTGCCGAACGATGTGATGGCAGGTGCCATCATTACTCTGAGGTCTCAGGCCTGCAAAGGGCTCGATGGCACAAATCCTATTGCGGGAACGGATGCGAAGTTCACCGAAGAGGTAAAGTCACCAATTACGTTCGCGGACTTCAACATTGCTCCATATTCGACCACAATCAAACCGATCGGTGAGTTTGGTTCATTGCTTGTGAGTTGGACCATTACGGACCCCGACGGCAGTATCGTCCAATCCCCACCGTCGCTCGTAAAAGTTGCTATTGGGGTGCCGGGTGGAGGAACGTGTCCGGAGTGATGCAACCGATATAAAAAAGGGAGGCCGTTGCGGGCCTCCCTTTTTCATTGCGGTTTGCCGTTACAGGCTGGCAATCCGCGCGTGTTGCTCGGCCAGCTTGCCCAGAGCCTGTTCGGCTTCGGCCAGTTTGGCGCGTTCCTTGTCGATGACTTCGGCCGGGGCCTTGTCAACGAAACCGGCGTTGGACAGCTTGCCGCCAACCCGCTGGACTTCGCCCTGCAGACGCAGGATTTCCTTGTCCAGACGCGCCAGTTCTGCAGCCTTGTCGATCAGGCCGGCCATTGGCACCAGCACTTCCATTTCGCCAACCAGCGCGGTCGCGGACAGCGGTGCTTCTTCGCCGACCGCCAGCACGGTGATCGATTCCAGACGCGCGAGCTTCTTCAGCAGCGCTTCGTTCTCGGTCAACCGACGCTGATCTTCGGCGCTGACGTTCTTCAGATAGATCGGCAATGGCTTGCCCGGACCGATGTTCATCTCGCCACGGATGTTGCGCGTGCCGAGCATCAGTTCCTTGAGCCACTCGATGTCACTCTCGGCTGCCGGATCAATGCGCTCTTCGTTGGCCACCGGCCAAGGCTGGAGCATGATCGTCTTGCCCTGAATACCGGCCAGCGGCGCGATGCGCTGCCAGATTTCTTCAGTGATGAACGGCATGAACGGATGCGCCAGACGCAGCGCGACTTCCAGTACGCGAACCAGTGTGCGGCGGGTGCCGCGCTGCCGCTCTACCGGTGCGTTTTCGTCCCACAGCACAGGCTTGGACAGTTCCAGGTACCAGTCGCAATACTGGTTCCAGATGAACTCGTACAAGGCTTGCGCCGCGAGGTCGAAACGGAACTGATCCAGTTGGCGGGTCACTTCGGCTTCGGTGCGTTGCAGCTGCGAGATGATCCAGCGATCCGCCAGCGACAGCTCGTAGGCTTCGCCGTTCTGGCCGCAGTCTTCGCCCTTGTCCAGAACGTAACGCGCGGCGTTCCAGATCTTGTTGCAGAAGTTGCGATAGCCTTCGACGCGGCCCATGTCGAACTTGATGTCGCGACCGGTGGACGCCAGCGAGCAGAAGGTGAAGCGCAGGGCGTCGGTGCCATAGCTGGCGATGCCGTCGGCGAACTCGTCGCGGGTCTGCTTCTCGATCTTCTTCGCCAGTTTCGGCTGCATCAGGCCGGAAGTGCGTTTCTGCACAAGGTCTTCCAGCTCGATGCCGTCGATGATGTCCAGCGGGTCAAGGACGTTGCCCTTGGACTTGGACATCTTCTGGCCTTGGCCATCACGCACCAGACCGTGCACGTAGACAGTCTTGAACGGAACTTGCGGCGTGCCGTCTTCATTCTTCACCAGGTGCATGGTCATCATGATCATCCGGGCAACCCAGAAGAAGATGATGTCGAAACCGGTGACCAGCACGTCGGTGGAGTGGAATTTCTTCAGGAATTCGGTCTTTTCCGGCCAGCCGAGGGTGGAGAAGGTCCACAGACCCGAACTGAACCAAGTGTCGAGAACGTCGTTGTCCTGTTGCAGCGTCACGTCGGCGCCGAGGTTGTGCTTGGCACGGACTTCCGCTTCGTCGCGACCGACGTAGACCTTGCCCGATTCGTCGTACCAGGCCGGAATCCGGTGGCCCCACCACAGCTGACGGCTGATGCACCAATCCTGGATGTCACGCATCCACGAGAAATACATGTTTTCGTACTGTTTCGGCACGAACTGGATACGACCGTCTTCAACGGCTGCAATCGCAGGCTCAGCCAAAGGCTTGGTGGACACGTACCACTGGTCGGTCAGCCACGGTTCGATCACAGTGCCGGAACGGTCGCCTTTCGGCACCTTCATGTTGTGATCGTCGATGCTCACCAGCAGGCCGGAGGCGTCGAACGCGGCAACGATCTGCTTGCGTGCTTCGAAACGCTCAAGACCAACATATTCAGCCGGGATCTTGCCGTCGATGCTTTCGTTCAGCGTGCCGTCGAGGTTGAACACCTGACAGGCCTGCAGCACGTGCGCGTTCTTGTCGAAGATGTTCATCAGCGGCAGGTTGTGGCGCTTGCCGACTTCGTAGTCGTTGAAATCGTGGGCCGGGGTGATTTTCACGCAACCGGTGCCGAATTCAGGGTCGCAGTAATCGTCGGCGATGATCGGGATGCGGCGACCGACCAGCGGCAGCTCGACAAACTTGCCGATCAGGGCTTTGTAACGCTCGTCGTTCGGGTTCACCGCGACGGCGGAGTCGCCGAGCATGGTTTCCGGACGCGTGGTCGCGACGATCAGGAAGTCGTTGCCCTCAGCGGTTTTCGCACCATCGGCCAGCGGGTATTTGAGGTTCCACAGGAAACCTTTCTCGTCGTGGTTTTCCACTTCGAGGTCGGAAATCGCCGTGTGCAGCTTGGTGTCCCAGTTGACCAGACGCTTGCCGCGATAGATCAGACCGTCTTCGTGCAGGCGCACGAACGCTTCTTTCACCGCTTCCGAAAGGCCGTCGTCCATGGTGAAGCGCTCGCGGCTCCAGTCTACGGACGAGCCGAGGCGGCGGATCTGCCGGCTGATGTTGCCGCCGGATTCATCTTTCCATTCCCAGATTTTCTCGAGGAATTTCTCGCGACCGAGGTCGTGGCGGCTCTGGCCTTTGGCTTCGAGTTGACGCTCGACCAGCATCTGCGTGGCGATACCGGCGTGGTCGGTACCCGGCTGCCACAGGGTATTGCGACCCTGCATGCGGCGGAAACGGATCAGGGCGTCCATGATCGCGTTGTTGAAACCGTGACCCATGTGCAGGCTGCCGGTGACGTTCGGCGGCGGGATCATGATGGTGTAGGAGTCGCCCGCGCCTTGCGGGGCGAAGTAGTTCTCGGACTCCCAGGTGTTGTACCAGGAAGTTTCAATGGCGTGCGGCTGGTAGGTCTTATCCATGCGCGGCGGGACCCTATTGGCATTTATTCAGGAAAAGCCGGGAAGTATAGCGGGGCATGGGGCCGAGGGCGAGCGGGGGAGGACAATGCTTCGACCAGTCTTATGGCTGGTGGATGTCCCTGTAGGAGCTGCCGAAGGCTGCGATCTTTTGATGTTGCTTTTAAAAAACAAGATCAAAAGATCGCAGCCTTCGGCAGCTCCTACACGGGAGGGGCGTTATTCGTATTGGCTGAGGAGCCGTTCCATCCGCGCATCGAGGCGGCGTTTGATTTCGGTTTCGATGTGCGGGGCAAAATCGTCGATCACGTCTTGCATGATCAATTGTGCAGCGGCGCGCAATTCGCGGTCGAGATGCAGCAGGGCGTCTGGACCTTTGGTCTCGGGCGCGGCCGTTGCAGGGGTAGGAGTCGGCTCGACGGCTGGCGCTTGCGCGCTTACCGAATCGAACAACATCGGAATCTGTTCCTGTTCGCCATCCTCGACCGTATCGGTCAGTAGCGGTGGTTGCAGGTTGTCATCGCCGAGCAACTGACGGATCGATTCAAGATCGTCCAGCAGGTGTGCGGACTTTTGCTGCGGTTTCGGAGTGTCCATTGGAATGCTCAGAGTCGCTGTAAACGGTGGTCTTGCAGAGGATAGCCCTGTTCCCGGTAGAAACGGAAACTGTCCCGGGCCGCCGCGCGGATCGCCGGGTCTTCCACCACCACTTCCGCCACACGAGCGAATTTGTTGGCGAAGGCCGGGACTTTCAGGTCGAGATTGACCAGCAAGTCGTCGTGCTGGCCGCAGTCATTGCCCAATCCCAGCACGATCAAACCGTCCGGTTCGCTCTCGGCAGGGCCGTGCGGCACGAATGTTTCGCCCTTGAACGCCCACAGGCGCGCATCAAGGTCGTCACGCTGAGCGGCATCGCTGCAATGCAGATAGATGCGGTGGCCCATGCGCCAGGCTTTCTCGGTGAGCTTGCAGGCAAAGTCCAGGCGTGCCGAAGGATCGGCGCTGGGCAGGATGTAAAAGTCGACTTTGGTCATTGCGGTTCCTGAGCTGCAAGCGGCGCTTCTATATAGAAACGCCGCCCGCAGTCATCGGTGTCAGGCTTTGGCGCGATCCAGCAGGTATTGGGTCAGCAGTGGCACCGGACGGCCAGTGGCGCCCTTGTCCTTGCCGCCGCTGGTCCATGCAGTGCCCGCGATGTCCAGGTGCGCCCAGTTGAGGTTCTTGGTGAAGCGCGACAGGAAGCACGCGGCGGTGATGGTGCCGGCCTTCGGCCCGCCGATGTTGGCGATGTCGGCAAACGGGCTGTCCAGCTGTTCTTGGTACTCATCGAACAGCGGCAATTGCCAGGCGCGGTCGTCAGCAGTCTTGCCAGCGCTGAGCAGTTGCTCGATCAGTTCGTCGTTGTTACCCAGCAGGCCCGACGTGTGGGCGCCCAGCGCAACCACGCAAGCGCCGGTCAGGGTGGCGATGTCGATCACTGCCTGCGGCTTGAAACGCTCGGAGTAGGTCAGGGCGTCGCACAGCACCAGACGGCCTTCGGCGTCGGTGTTGAGGATTTCCACGGTCTGCCCGCTCATGGTGGTGACGATGTCGCCCGGACGGCTTGCGTTGCCGCTCGGCATGTTTTCCGCGCAAGCGAGAATGCACACCAGATTGATCGGCAGTTTCAACTCAAGCACGGCACGCAGAGTACCGAACACGCTGGCGGCGCCGCCCATGTCGTACTTCATTTCGTCCATGCCGGCGCCCGGTTTCAGGCTGATGCCACCGGTGTCGAAAGTGATGCCTTTGCCAACCAGCGCGTATGGCTTCTCGGATTTCTTGCCACCGTTGTATTGCATGACAATCAGGCGTGGCGGCTGTTCGCTGCCCTGGCCGACGGCGTAGAACGAACCCATGCCCAGCGATTTGATCTTCTTCTCGTCGAGGACTTCGACTTTCAGATCCTTGAATTCTTTACCCAGGTTCTTGGCTTGCTCGCCAAGGAACGTCGGATGGCAGATGTTCGGTGGCAGGTTACCCAAGTCACGGGTGAACGCCATGCCGTTGGCGATCGCGGTGGCGTGGGTCACGGCGCGCTGGACTTCGGCCTGAGCGGCTTTGATGGTCAGCAGGGTGATTTTTTTCAGCGCGCGCGGTTCGGCTTTCTGGCTTTTGAACTGGTCGAACGTGTATTCGCCGTCGACCAGCGTTTCGGCCAGCAGACGGGTTTTGCCGTAGCTGTCGCGATTTTTAACAATGATTTCATCGAGTGCCAGAACTGCATCGCTGCCATTCAGACCCTTCAGCGTGTTGAGGATGCCGGCGATGACTTTGCGGAACGGGCGGTCGCCGAGCTCTTCATCTTTACCTGCACCGACCAGCAAAACGCGCTCGGCTTTGAGGTTCGGCAGGCTGTGCAGCAACAGGCTCTGACCGACCTTGCCGGCCAGATCGCCACGCTTGAGCACGGCGCTGATGGCGCCACCGCTCATTTCGTCGACCAGTCTGGCGGCGGCGCCGAGCTTGCGGCCTTCGCCGACGGCAACTACCAGGGTGGCGGTTTTCAACGTTTCTGGGCTAACGCTTTTTACAACCAGTTCCATGTCCGGATCCCTAATGAATGGTCAACACAGGCGTTCTGCGATGTGCGCAGCCACCTGCTTATAGATAGAAGAAGCGCAGGTCAGTGCCCGCGACAGACGCGGCAGTTTGAACCTCGCTCCCCGCGCCTGACAACCCTCGGTTGTACGATCTGCAAACCGATTGCACGCTTGGATGAGTGTGCGCAGTGACAGGCGACCCCAATCACAGGATAATGCCGCATCTTTTTTCGGCGGCTCTGCGTTGCGGGCCGGCTGATATGTTTGCTTGTTTGGCCGCCTTAGCCTGACAACCCTGGAGTGTCTGGTTTGATCGTCTTCCGTTATCTTTCCCGCGAAGTCCTGTTGACCCTGAGCGCCGTGAGCGCCGTATTGTTGGTCATCATCATGAGCGGTCGCTTCATCAAATACCTGGCGCAGGCCGCTGCCGGCCAGCTCGATCCGGGCTCGCTGTTCCTGATCATGGGCTTTCGTCTGCCGGGTTTCCTGCAACTGATCCTGCCGCTGGGCCTGTTTCTCGGGATCCTGCTGGCGTACGGCCGGTTGTACCTGGAAAGTGAAATGACCGTGCTCTCGGCCACCGGCATGAGCCAGCAGCGTCTGTTTCGCATGACCCTGTTTCCGGCGACCCTGGTCGCACTGGTCGTCGCCTGGCTGAGCCTGAGTCTGGCCCCGCAAGGCGCCAATCAGTTCCAGTTGCTGCTGAACAAGCAGGACGCGCTGACCGAATTCGATACTCTTGAGCCGGGCCGCTTCCAGGCACTGCGCGACGGTACGCGGGTGACTTACACCGAAACCTTGAGTGACGATCGAGTCAATCTGGGCGGTGTGTTCATTTCGCAGAAAAACCTCGGCGCCAATCAGAAGGATCGCGGGATTTCCGTGCTGGTGGCTGAAAAGGGTCGCCAGGAAATTCGTCCCGATGGCAACCGCTACCTGATTCTCGACAACGGTTATCGCTACGACGGTAGCCCGGGGCAGGCCAACTACCGCGTAATCCATTACGAAACCTATGGCGTGCTGCTGCCCAAGCCGGACGTCAGCGAAGAAGTCACCGACCGCGATGCGATGCCGACTTCGTCGCTGATTGGCAGTGATGACATTCGCTCGAAAACCGAACTGCAATGGCGCCTGTCGCTGCCGCTGCTGGTATTTATCGTGACCCTGATGGCGGTGCCGCTCTCGCGAGTCAACCCGCGTCAAGGGCGTTTCCTCAAGTTGCTGCCGGCGATTCTTCTTTATATGGCTTACCTGACCATCCTGATTGCCGCTCGCGGCGCACTCGAGAAGGGCAAGATCCCACCGGCCCTTGGCTTGTGGTGGGTGCATGCGATCTTCCTGGCCATCGGTATCGCCCTGCTGTACTGGGAGCCGCTACGACTGAAAATGGCAAGTCGCCGCAGCGCTGCGCTGGAGGTGGCCCGTGGTTAAACTCGACCGCTACATCGGCAGCAGTGTTTTCATCGCAATCATTGCGGTGCTGGCGATCATTCTTGGTTTGGCGACCCTGTTCGCGTTCATCGACGAGATGGGCGACGTCAGCGATACCTACACCCTGGTCGACGTGCTGAGCTTCGTGCTGTTGACCGCACCGCGGCGCATGTACGACATGCTGCCGATGGCCGCGCTGATCGGTTGCCTGATCGGCCTCGGCAGTCTGGCCAGCAGCAGTGAACTGACCGTGATGCGTGCGGCCGGTGTGTCCATCGGACGCATCGTCTGGGCTGTGATGAAGCCGATGCTGGTGCTGATGCTGGCGGGTGTGCTGATCGGCGAATACGTCGCGCCGGCCACTGAAAGCATGGCCCAGGCCAATCGGTCGCTGGCTCAGGGCAGCGGCGATGCGCAGAGTGCCAAGCACGGCATGTGGCACCGTCAGGGCGAGGAGTTCATCCACATCAACTCCGTGCAGCCGAACGGTCGTCTGTATGGCGTGACTCGCTATCACTTCGACAAAGAGCGTCATTTGCTCAGTTCGAGCTTCGCCAAACGCGCCGAGTTCGATACCGATCACTGGCAGCTGTCCGACGTCACGACTACGGTGTTCCATGAGCGCAGCACCGAAGTGGTCAACACGCCGGTCGAGCGTTGGGACGTGGCGCTCAGCCCGCAACTGCTGAGCACCGTGGTCATGGCGCCGGAGTCGCTGTCGATCACCGGTTTGTGGGGCTACATCCACTATCTGTCCGAGCAAGGCCTGAGCAATGGTCGCTACTGGCTGGCGTTTTGGGTCAAGGTGTTGCAGCCGCTGGTGACCGCCGCGCTGGTACTGATGGCGATCTCGTTCATCTTCGGTCCGCTGCGTTCGGTGACCCTTGGTCAGCGCGTGTTCACTGGTGTGCTGGTAGGTTTTACCTTCCGCATCGTCCAGGATTTGCTCGGCCCATCCAGCCTGGTGTTCGGTTTCTCGCCGCTGTTCGCGGTGCTGGTGCCGGCGGCTGTCTGTGCGCTGGCGGGTGTCTGGCTGTTGCGCCGAGCCGGTTGATGAACAAGGTTTCACCACAGTTGTAGCCAATGAAAACGCCTCGGTCGACAGATCGGGGCGTTTTTGCATGCAATCCGGGTGACAGGCGAACGTGACGCTTGCGCCGTGTATCAGGTACAATTCCCGGCTATTTTTCGGCGGGCCTTGCCTGCAGCCTTTTTGAGTGTTGATCCGTGAGTGATTTGAGTCATATCCGCAATTTCTCCATCATCGCCCACATTGACCATGGCAAGTCGACGCTGGCCGATCGCTTCATCCAGATGTGCGGCGGCCTCGCCGAGCGCGAAATGGAAGCCCAGGTACTGGATTCCATGGATCTGGAGCGTGAACGCGGGATCACCATCAAGGCCCACAGCGTCACCCTGTATTACACGGCCAAAGACGGCATCAAGTATCAGCTGAACTTCATTGATACCCCGGGCCACGTTGACTTCACCTACGAAGTCAGCCGTTCCCTGGCGGCCTGTGAAGGCGCGCTGCTGGTGGTCGACGCCGGTCAAGGTGTTGAAGCCCAGTCCGTAGCCAACTGCTACACCGCCATCGAGCAAGGCCTCGAGGTCATGCCGGTACTGAACAAGATCGACCTGCCGCAGGCCGATCCGGACCGCGTCAAGGACGAGATCGAGAAGATCATCGGCATCGACGCCACCGACGCCGTCACTTGCAGCGCCAAGACCGGCCTGGGTGTCGACGAAGTGCTTGAGCGTCTGGTGCACACCATTCCTGCGCCGACCGGCAATATCGAAGATCCGCTGCAGGCGTTGATCATCGACTCCTGGTTCGACAACTACCTGGGCGTTGTTTCCCTGGTCCGTGTGCGTCACGGCCGGGTGAAGAAGGGCGACAAGATCCTGGTGAAATCCACCGGCAAGATCCATCTGGTCGACAGCGTGGGTGTATTCAACCCGAAACACACTGCCACCGTTGACCTGAAAGCCGGCGAAGTGGGCTTCATCATTGCCGGCATCAAGGACATTCACGGTGCACCGGTCGGTGACACCCTGACCCTGAGCTCGACACCGGACGTTGAAGTGCTGCCCGGCTTCAAACGCATCCAGCCACAGGTTTATGCCGGTCTGTTCCCGGTCAGCTCCGACGACTTCGAGGATTTCCGCGAAGCGTTGCAGAAGCTCACCCTGAACGACTCGTCGCTGCAGTACACCCCGGAAAGCTCCGACGCCCTGGGCTTCGGCTTCCGTTGCGGCTTCCTTGGCATGCTGCACATGGAAATCATCCAGGAGCGCCTCGAGCGCGAGTACGACCTGGACCTGATCACCACGGCGCCGACAGTAATCTTCGAATTGCTGCTGAAAACCGGTGAAACGATTTACGTCGACAACCCGTCGAAGCTTCCGGACATCTCGTCGGTCGAGGACATGCGCGAGCCGATCGTGCGGGCCAACATCCTGGTTCCGCAAGAGCACTTGGGCAACGTTATCACCCTGTGCATCGAGAAGCGCGGTGTGCAGCACGACATGCTGTTCCTCGGCAATCAGGTGCAGGTCACTTACGATATTCCGATGAACGAAGTGGTCCTGGACTTCTTCGACCGTCTGAAGTCGACCAGTCGCGGCTATGCTTCGCTGGACTACCATTTCGATCGTTATCAGTCGGCTAATCTGGTGAAACTGGATGTGCTGATCAACGGTGACAAAGTCGACGCCCTGGCGTTGATCGTGCACAAGGATAACGCGCACTACAAAGGTCGCCAGTTGACCGAGAAGATGAAAGAACTGATTCCTCGTCAGATGTTCGACGTCGCGATCCAGGCCGCCATCGGCGGGCAGATCATTGCGCGAACTTCGGTCAAGGCACTCAGAAAGAACGTATTGGCCAAATGCTACGGCGGTGATGTAAGCCGTAAGAAAAAGCTGCTTGAGAAGCAGAAGGCCGGTAAAAAACGCATGAAACAGGTCGGCAACGTGGAAATTCCACAAGAAGCCTTCCTCGCCGTGCTCAGGTTGGATAGTTAGGTCCTATGTCACTAAATTTCCCGCTGTTGCTGGTCATCGCCGTGTTCGTCTGCGGCCTGTTGGCGTTGCTCGATCTGTTGATCCTGGCGCCGCGTCGGCGTTCGGCCATTGCCTCCTATCAGGGCAGCGTCAGCCAGCCTGATGTGATGGTGGTCGAGAAGCTGAACAAGGAACCGCTGCTGGTCGAATACGGCAAGTCGTTCTTTCCGGTGCTGTTCATCGTGCTGGTGCTGCGTTCGTTCCTGGTGGAACCGTTCCAGATTCCGTCGGGTTCGATGAAACCGACCCTGGACGTTGGCGACTTCATCTTGGTGAACAAGTTTTCTTACGGGATCCGCTTGCCGGTGATCGACAAGAAAATCATCGAAGTCGGTGATCCGCAGCGCGGCGATGTGATGGTGTTCCGCTATCCGAGCGACCCGAACGTCAACTACATCAAGCGTGTAGTCGGCCTGCCGGGCGACACGATTCGCTACACTGCTGACAAGCATCTGTTCGTCAACGGCGAGTCGATTGCCGAGCAACTGGTCGGCTCCGAGCCGGGCACGCTGGGCAGTGCGGAGCTCTACAAGGAAAAACTCGGCGCAGCCGAGCACCTGATCCGCAAGGAAATGAGCCGTTATCGCGCCACCCCGGACCGTTCGTGGACCGTGCCTGCCGGGCACTACTTCATGATGGGCGACAACCGCGACAACTCGAACGACAGTCGTTACTGGGATGACCCGAACATTCCCAAGGATCTGCTGGGCATGGTTCCCGACCAGAATATCGTCGGCAAGGCCTTCGCGGTCTGGATGAGCTGGCCGGAACCGAAACTCAGCCACCTGCCGAATTTCTCGCGGGTCGGCCTGATCAAGTAATCACACACGGCGCTGTTGAACACAGCGCCGAATGCATTTCTGGCGTCGACATAATCGGCTCCAAGGCATGAAGCCACGATATTCAGGACATTATTTTTGAACACAGCGTTAATTGTCCCAGGCCTGCGCCGTATCCCGGCGATGGCGGTGGAATCCAGCCACGAACTCAGCGTGGGTAAACCGTGAGCGTTTCTCTTAGCCGTCTCGAGCGTCAGCTCGGTTACACCTTCAAGGACCAGGAACTGATGGTCCTGGCCCTTACGCATCGCAGCTTTGCCGGACGCAACAACGAGCGTCTGGAATTCCTCGGCGATGCGATTCTCAACTTTGTCGCCGGCGAAGCCTTGTTCGACCGCTTCCCGCTGGCCCGCGAAGGCCAGTTGTCGCGATTGCGTGCGCGCCTGGTGAAAGGTGAGACGCTGGCCGTTCTGGCTCGCGGTTTCGATCTGGGCGAGTACCTGCGTCTGGGGTCCGGCGAATTGAAAAGCGGTGGTTTTCGTCGCGAATCGATTCTGGCCGATGCCCTCGAAGCGTTGATCGGTGCAATCTATCTCGACGCCGGCATGGACATGGCGCGCGAGCGCGTACTGGCCTGGCTGGCCGGCGAGTTCGAAGGCCTGACGCTGGTCGATACCAACAAGGATCCGAAAACCCGCTTGCAGGAATTTCTGCAATCGCGCGGTTGCGACCTGCCACGTTACGAAGTGGTGGATATCCAGGGCGAGCCGCACTGCCGAACCTTCTTCGTCGAGTGCGAAGTTGTCCTATTGAATGAAAAAAGCCGAGGTCAGGGTGTGAGTCGTCGTATTGCCGAACAGGTAGCGGCCGCCGCAGCACTGATTGCCCTGGGTGTGGAGAATGGCAATGACTGATACAAACGCAACTCGCTGTGGCTATGTTGCCATCGTCGGCCGTCCCAACGTGGGCAAGTCCACGCTGCTGAACCATATCCTTGGTCAGAAGCTCGCGATCACTTCGCGCAAGCCGCAGACCACTCGCCACAACATGCTCGGAATCAAGACCGAGGGTGATGTGCAAGCGATCTACGTCGACACACCCGGCATGCACAAGGGTGGCGAAAAGGCGCTGAACCGTTACATGAACAAGACCGCTTCGGCGGCGTTGAAAGACGTCGACGTGGTGATCTTCGTGGTTGATCGCACCAAGTGGACCGACGAAGACCAGATGGTGCTGGAGCGGGTGCAGTACGTGACTGGCCCGCTGATCGTCGCGCTGAACAAGACCGACCGCATCGAAGACAAGGCCGAGTTGATGCCGCACTTGTCGTGGTTGCAGGAACAACTGCCGAACGCGCAGATCATTCCGATTTCGGCACAGCACGGGCACAACCTCGACGCGCTGGAAAAGGTCATCGCCGACCACCTGCCGGAAAACGATCACTTCTTCCCGGAAGACCAGATCACCGACCGCAGCAGCCGTTTCCTCGCCGCCGAACTGGTACGCGAGAAAATCATGCGTCAGTTGGGCGCCGAGCTGCCGTACCAGATCACCGTGGAAATCGAAGAGTTCAAGCAGCAGGGCAAGACGCTGCACATCCACGCGTTGATTCTGGTTGAGCGTGACGGCCAGAAGAAAATCATCATTGGCGACAAGGGCGAGCGCATCAAACGCATCGGCACCGAAGCGCGCAAGGATATGGAGCTGCTGTTCGACTCCAAGATCATGCTCAACCTGTGGGTCAAGGTGAAGGGCGGCTGGTCCGATGACGAGCGCGCACTGCGTTCGCTGGGTTACGGCGACCTGTAAGCGCTTCATAAAAGATCAAAAGATCGCAGCCTTCGGCAGCTCCTACAGGTGTATACCAAACTCTGTAGGAGCTGCCGAAGGCTGCGATCTTTTTTGCAATTCCTGACTGGGAAACAACTCTCATGTCCCAAACCCCACCTCCCGCGCAACTCGCCTACGTCCTCCATTCCCGCGCCTACCGCGAAACCAGCGCCTTGGTGGATTTCCTCACGCCGCAAGGTCGGCTGCGGGCGGTGTTGCGCAGTGCGCGGGGCAAGGCCGGGACGATGGCGCGGCCGTTCGTGCCGCTGGAAGTCGAGTTTCGTGGCAAGGGTGAATTGAAGAATGTCGGGCGCATGGAAGGTGTCGGCACGCCGACCTGGCTGGTCGGCGAAGCACTGTTCAGCGGTCTGTATCTCAACGAACTGCTGATCCGCTTGTTGCCCGCTGAAGATCCGCTGCCGTCGGTATTCGATCACTACGCCGCCACGTTGCTGGCGCTTGCCGAAGGTCGGCCGCTGGAGCCGCTGTTGCGATCCTTCGAATGGCGCCTGTTGGATGACCTCGGTTACGGCTTTGCATTGAGCACCGATATCCACGGCGATCCCATCGCTCCAGACGGGCTCTATCGCTTGCAGGTCGATGCCGGACTCGAACGCGTCTACCTGCTGCAACCGGGCCTGTTCAACGGAACAGAACTGCTGGCCATGGCCGAGGCCGACTGGTCGGCCCCCGGCGCACTGTCCGCCGCCAAGCGCTTGATGCGTCAGGCATTGGCCGTTCACCTGGGCGGTCGTCCGCTCGTCAGTCGCGAGCTGTTTCGCAAGCCCTGATCTCACCGTATGCTGTGCGCCGAATCTCTCAATTCAGGAGCGCATCCGTGACCACCAGCAATCGCATTCTTCTTGGCGTGAACATCGATCACGTCGCCACCCTGCGTCAGGCCCGTGGCACGCGCTACCCGGATCCGGTCAAGGCTGCGCTGGACGCGGAAGAGGCGGGCGCCGACGGTATTACGGTGCACTTGCGTGAAGACCGCCGACACATTCAGGAGCGCGACGTTTTGCTGCTCAAGGATGTACTGCAAACCCGTATGAACTTCGAAATGGGCGTCACCGAAGAAATGATGGCGTTCGCCGAGCGTATCCGTCCGGCGCACATCTGTCTGGTGCCTGAAACTCGTCAGGAACTGACGACAGAAGGTGGTCTGGATGTAGCGGGGCAGGAAGAGCGAATCAGGGCGGCAGTCGAGCGTCTGTCAAAGATCGGCAGCGAAGTGTCGCTGTTCATCGATGCTGACGAGCGTCAGATTGCTGCGTCGAAACGCGTTGGTGCGCCGGCCATCGAACTGCACACCGGGCGTTACGCCGATGCTGAAACGCCGACCGAAGTGGCTGAAGAACTGAAGCGAGTGGCGGACGGTGTGGCGTTTGGTCTGGCGCAGGGGTTGATCGTTAACGCTGGCCACGGTTTGCACTATCACAACGTTGAAGCCGTGGCGGCGATCAAGGGCATCAACGAACTGAACATCGGCCATGCGCTGGTGGCACATGCTTTGTTCGTAGGCTTCAAGTCGGCGGTTTCTGAAATGAAAGCACTGATTCTGGCTGCTGCGT
Organism: Pseudomonas sp. P4795; assembly: GCF_048822895.1. Taxonomy (NCBI): domain Bacteria; kingdom Pseudomonadati; phylum Pseudomonadota; class Gammaproteobacteria; order Pseudomonadales; family Pseudomonadaceae; genus Pseudomonas; species Pseudomonas sp. P4795. The sequence continues at coordinate 348,225 of NZ_JBMFBT010000003.1, forward strand.
TGAAAGGCTGATATCGGCGGCGCTTCCATGGCGGGAAAGCCACGCTCCAACAGGTTCGGTGATCACTGTGGGAGCGTGGCTTGCCCGAGATGGCGTCATGTGAGACAGCGAAAATCAGAGCGGGGCAGGTTCCTGGGCAGGCTTGGACTTGTCGATCGCCGGTACGTGCAATTTGCCCTCGGCCACCTGATCGCCTTCCAGCTGCGGCTGGGTCACCCAGGTCAGGATGTCGTAGTAGCGACGGATGTTCGCTACGAAATGTACCGGCTCGCCGCCGCGGGCGTAGCCATAACGGGTTTTGCTGTACCACTGCTTCTGCGACAGGCGCGGGAGCATTTTCTTCACGTCCAGCCATTTGTCCGGGTTCAAGCCTTCCTTCGTCGCCAGTTTGCGCGCGTCATCCAGATGACCGCTGCCGACGTTGTAGGCTGCCAACGCGAACCACGTGCGATCCGGTTCCTGAATCGAATCGTCGAGCTGATCCTTCATATAAGCCAGGTACTTGGCGCCGCCCATGATGCTCTGTTTCGGATCAAGCCGATTCGACACGCCCATCGCCTGCGCGGTGTTCTGCGTCAGCATCATCAGCCCGCGCACGCCGGTCTTCGAGGTGACTGCCGGTTGCCACAGTGATTCCTGATAGCCAATAGCGGCGAGCAGACGCCAGTCGACTTTCTCTTTCTTGGCGTAGGCTTTGAAGTGCTGTTCGTACTTGGGCAGGCGCTGCTGCAAATGCTGGGCGAAGGTGGTGGCGCCCATGTAGCCGAGGACATCGACGTGACCGTAATAACGGTCTTTCAGGCGTTGCAGGGTGCCGTTCTTCTGCACCTTGTCCAGATAGCTGTTGATCTCGTTGAGCAGGCTGTTGTCTTCGCCGGGGCCGACGGCCCAGCTTTGGCTGCGCGCGTCGCCAAGGTCGAAGGCCACGCGAATATTGGTGAAGTACACCTGATTCATTGCCACTTCGTTGGAGTCGACCAGCGTCAGATCGATCTGACCTTCATCAACCATGCGCAGCAGATCGACTACTTCAACCGCGTCAGACTCTTCATATTCTATGGCCGGATTTTTCAGTTTCAGCTCGGCCAGTTGCTCGGCGTGGGTACTGCCCTTGAGCACCATGATTTTCTTGCCGACCAGATCGCCGGCATCGGTCGGCCGTGACTGGCCGTTGCGATAGATGATCTGCGGAGTGACTTCAAGGTAGGAGTGGGAAAACCGCACTTGCTTCTTGCGCTGCTCGCTGCTGACCAGTCCGGCGGCGGCCAGTACCGGGCCGTTGGGTTTGCCGATCTGGTTGAACAGATCGTCGAGATTGTCGGCGGTTTCGATCTTCAGCTCGACCCCCAAATCGTCGGCGAAGCGCTTCACCAGCTCGTATTCGAAGCCGGTTTCGCCGCTGCGATCCTGAAAGTAGGTGGCGGGGCTGTTACGGGTAATGACCCGCAGCACGCCATCCTCCTTTACGCGCTCGAGTGTGTTGGGTTTATCAACACAGCCACTGAGCATCAGGAAGAGTCCGGTAGCGATCAGCCATTTGGCGTACCGCGGACGCAAAGCCGTTGGGGAAAACATGTGCGCAGTATACGCAAAGGACAACGGGCGCCATATCTCGACAGCGCAGGGCAGGTCTGCTAGCGATCACAAAACCGGCAAAAAACCCGCGTAAATGGGCCTTCAGGGGGTTTTGTTACAACAAAAATAAGCCGCCCGCACAGGCAGGATAAATCTGACTTGCGAGGCAGAAACACAGATCGACATACGAGTGCAACCGTGCGTAGCGTTTCGGGTGATGTTGAGGGCGGTTTAGGCTAGAATGCACGGCCTCAAAGCACACCCCTTCCCGAGGCTGTCCCGAAGATGTTGATCCTGCGCGGCGCTCCTGCCCTTTCTGCCTTTCGCCACAGCAAACTCCTTGAGCAACTGAGCCAGAAGGTTTCGGCTGTCAGCGGCTTGTATGCTGAATTCGCCCACTTCGCCGAAGTCACCGGCGTCCTGACCGGCGACGAACAGCAGGTGCTTGCGCGCCTTCTGAAGTACGGTCCAAGTGTTCCGGTTCAAGAGCCGACCGGCCGCCTGTTCCTGGTGTTGCCGCGTTTCGGCACCATCTCGCCGTGGTCGAGCAAGGCCAGCGACATCGCTCGCAACTGCGGCCTGAGCAAGATCCAGCGTCTGGAGCGCGGTATCGCGTTCTACGTTGCAGGTCAGTTCAGCGACGCCGAAGCCCAGCAGATTGCCGATGTATTGCATGACCGCATGACGCAAATCGTCCTCGGCAACCTCGAGCAGGCTGCCGGTCTGTTCAGCCACGCCGAGCCGAAGCCGCTGACCGCGATCGACATCCTCGGCGGCGGTCGCGCCGCGCTGGAGAAAGCCAACACCGAACTGGGTCTGGCTTTGGCTGAAGACGAGATCGACTATCTGATCAATGCCTTCACCGGTCTCAAGCGCAACCCGCACGACATCGAACTGATGATGTTCGCCCAGGCCAACTCCGAGCACTGCCGCCACAAGATCTTCAACGCCAGTTGGGATATCGACGGTCAGAGCCAGGAAAAAAGCCTGTTCGGCATGATCAAGAACACCTACGTGATGCACAGCGAAGGCGTTCTGTCGGCTTATAAGGACAACGCTTCGGTGATCGTCGGCAACGTTGCCGGCCGTTTCTTCCCGAATCCTGAGACCCGCCAGTACGGCGCGGTGCAGGAGCCGGTGCACATCCTGATGAAGGTTGAAACCCACAACCACCCGACCGCGATTGCCCCGTTCCCGGGCGCAGCCACCGGTTCCGGCGGCGAGATTCGTGACGAAGGTGCAACCGGTCGCGGCGCCAAGCCGAAGGCTGGCCTGACCGGTTTCACAGTATCCAACCTGCAAATCCCGGGCTTCGAACAGCCGTGGGAAGTGCCGTACGGCAAGCCTGAGCGCATCGTTACCGCGCTGGACATCATGATCGAAGGCCCGCTCGGCGGCGCTGCGTTCAACAACGAATTCGGGCGTCCGGCCCTGACCGGCTACTTCCGTACCTTCGAACAGTCGATCAGCACCCCGCACGGTGACGAAGTTCGCGGTTACCACAAGCCGATCATGTTGGCCGGCGGCATGGGCAACATCCGTGAAGAACACGTCAAGAAGGGCGAGATCGTTGTCGGCTCCAAGCTGATCGTTCTTGGCGGCCCGGCGATGCTGATCGGTCTGGGCGGCGGCGCTGCCTCGTCCATGGCCACCGGCACCAGCTCGGCGGATCTGGACTTCGCTTCCGTCCAGCGTGAAAACCCTGAGATGGAGCGTCGCTGCCAGGAAGTCATCGACCGTTGCTGGCAACTGGGCGACAAGAACCCGATCAGCTTCATCCACGACGTGGGGGCGGGCGGTCTGTCCAACGCCTTCCCGGAACTCGTCAACGACGGCGACCGCGGTGGCCGTTTCGAACTGCGCAACATTCCAAACGACGAGCCGGGCATGGCCCCGCACGAAATCTGGAGCAACGAATCCCAGGAACGTTATGTTCTGGCCGTCGGCCCAGAAGACTTCGAGCGCTTCCAGGCGATCTGCGAACGTGAGCGTTGCCCGTTCGCCGTGGTCGGTGAAGCGACTGCCGAGCCGCAACTGACTGTCACCGACAGCCACTTCGGCAACGACCCGGTGGACATGCCGCTGGAAGTATTGCTGGGCAAGGCGCCGCGCATGCACCGTTCGGTGGTTCGCGAAGCTGAGTTGGGCGATGATTTCGACCCGAGCACCCTCGACATCGGCGAGTGCATCGAGCGCGTTCTGCATCACCCGGCCGTGGCCAGCAAAAGCTTCCTGATCACCATCGGCGACCGCACCATCACCGGCCTCGTGGCCCGTGACCAAATGGTCGGCCCGTGGCAAGTTCCGGTGGCCGACGTTGCCGTGACCGCCACCAGTTTCGACGTTTACACCGGTGAAGCCATGGCCATGGGCGAGCGCACTCCGCTGGCGCTGCTCAACGCTCCGGCGTCGGGCCGCATGGCCATCGGCGAAACCCTGACCAACATTGCCGCGTCGCGCATCAACAAGATCTCCGACATCAAATTGTCGGCGAACTGGATGTCCGCCGCCGGTCACCCGGGTGAAGACGCGCGTCTGTACGACACCGTCAAAGCGGTCGGCATGGAGCTGTGCCCGGAGCTGGGCATCACCATTCCGGTGGGCAAGGACTCGATGTCCATGGCCACACGCTGGAACGACGAAGGCGTCGACAAGACCGTGACTTCGCCGATGTCGCTGATCGTGACCGGTTTCGCGCCAGTGGCTGACATCCGTCAGACCCTGACCCCGGAACTGCGCATGGACAAGGGCACCACGGACCTGATCCTGATCGACCTCGGTCGCGGCCAGAATCGCATGGGCGCTTCGATCCTCGCTCAGGTGCACGGCAAGCTCGGTTCGCAAGCGCCGGATGTCGATGATGCCGAAGACCTCAAAGCGTTCTTCGCCGTGATCCAGGGCCTGAACGCCGACGGTCATCTGCTGGCTTACCACGACCGTTCCGATGGTGGTCTGTTGACCAGCACCGTGGAAATGGCCTTCGCCGGCCACTGCGGTCTGAGCCTGAACCTCGACGGTCTGGCCGAAACGTCTGCCGACATCGCCGCGATCCTGTTCAACGAAGAACTCGGTGCCGTGATTCAGGTTCGTCAGGACGCGACGCCGGATATCCTCGCGCAGTTCAGCGCGGCAGGTCTCGGCGACTGCGTATCGGTGATCGGTCAGCCAATGAACAACGGCCAGATCAACATTACCTTCAATGGCGACACCGTATTCGAAGGTCAGCGTCGTCTGCTGCAACGCACCTGGGCTGAAACCAGCTACCAGATCCAGCGTCTGCGTGACAACGTCGAGTGCGCCGAGCAAGAGTTCGACGTGCTGCTGGAAGAAGACAACCCGGGCCTGAGCGTCAAACTCAGCTTCGACGTCAACCAGGACATCGCCGCGCCTTACATCAAGAAAGGCATCCGCCCACAGGTTGCCGTGCTGCGTGAGCAGGGCGTCAACGGTCAGGTGGAAATGGCCGCAGCGTTCGACCGCGCCGGTTTCAACGCGATCGACGTGCACATGAGCGACATTCTCGCTGGCCGTGTCGACCTGAACGAGTTTAAAGGTCTGGTGGCGTGCGGCGGTTTCTCCTACGGCGACGTACTCGGTGCCGGTGAAGGCTGGGCCAAGTCGGCACTGTTCAACAGCCGTGCCCGTGACGCTTTCCAGGGTTTCTTCGAGCGTAACGACAGCTTCACCCTCGGCGTGTGCAACGGTTGCCAGATGATGTCCAACCTGCACGAGCTGATCCCCGGCAGCGAGTTCTGGCCGCACTTCGTGCGCAACCGCTCCGAGCAGTTCGAAGCGCGCGTGGCGATGGTTCAGGTTCAGGAATCGAACTCGATCTTCCTGCAAGGCATGGCCGGTTCGCGTATGCCGATCGCTATCGCACACGGTGAAGGGCATGCCGAGTTCTCCAGCGAAGAAGCACTGCTGGAAGCCGATCTGTCCGGTTGCGTAGCGATGCGTTTCGTCGACAACCACGGCAAGGTCACCGAAAAGTACCCGGCTAACCCGAACGGCTCGCCGCGCGGGATCACCGGCCTGACCAGCCGCGACGGCCGCGTGACGATCATGATGCCGCACCCGGAGCGTGTGTTCCGCGCAGTGCAGAACTCGTGGCGTTCGGAAGACTGGAACGAAGACGCACCGTGGATGCGTATGTTCCGTAATGCTCGTGTGTGGGTGAACTAAGGCTCGTGTACAAGCTTGCCTTCTTTGTGCCTGACAGCCATGTGGAGACGGTGAAAACCGCCGTCTTCGCTGCCGGCGGCGGGCGCATCGGGGACTACGACAGCTGTGCCTGGCAGGTGCTGGGGCAAGGCCAATTTCGTGCGTTGGACGGGAGTCAGCCGTTTATCGGGGAAGTGGGTCAGGTTGAAGTGGTTGAAGAGTGGAAGGTTGAGCTTGTTGTGGCGGATGAGTTGATTGTGGCTGTTGTGGCTGCGTTGAGGCTTAGTCATCCGTATGAGACGCCGGCTTATGAAGTGTGGCGGCTGGAAGATTTCTAATAGCCGCTTAGTACAAGAAACCCGCTGAGAGTTATGTCAGCGGGTTTTTTGTTGCCCTCGATTTCTAAGGTCAACGCATTTAACTGTGGGAGCTGGCTTGCCAGCGATAGCGCCGTGACAGGCGACCATGTTCTGGTTGATTGAGTGAATATCCGTTTTTTCGGGGGCTGCGGCTGGCGGTTTCGCTCTTACAGCGAGTCACCTTTTCCAAACGCCGAAAAGGTAACCCAAAAGGCTTTTCCCCAACGTTTGGCCCGCTCGCCAGGGCTCGGGGTTCCTTCGCTCCGGGTTTCATCCGGGGGCATCGCCTCCGGTTTGCTACGCTGCACCTCCTCTCGATGTGTTTGGCTTCGCCAAACGGCGCTACGCGCCCACCCCCGGATGAATCCCTCCACTCAGCCGGCCGACGGGGCGTTTTAGATCAAGAGCTGCTGCCGAGCTAACGCTCATCCTGTTGAGTGGGGCGGCTGCGCCGCGGGGCAGGGACACCCACATCCAACTGTGGGAGCTGGCTTGCCAGCGATGGCGGCCTGACAGCCGACCAATTTTTTCTGAAGGAATCATTCCCTCTGTAGGAGCTGCCGAAGGCTGCGATCTTTTGATCTTGATCCATAAAAACATGATCAAAAGATCGCAGCCTTCGTCAGCTCCTAAAGAGATGAGTTCTTTGATTCAGGCTTTGGCGCTGACTGCGCTGCGGTTGACCAGCGCTTCAAGCGCTCCGCTCAAACTTTCAGCCTTGTCACCCACCAACAAATGCCAGACCCCACCTTCCAACTGGCTGACACCCTGACAACCCAGCTCTTTCAACCGAGCCTCAGACAACCCTTTGCCATCCGCCAGCTGCAAGCGAATCCGGCTCATGGCTATGCAATTCAGTTGCAGCACATTCCCGCCGCCACCCAGCGCATTCAGCCATTGCTGTGCTTCTGTCGCTGCCACGGCGGCAGGCTTCGAAGGAGTATTAACGACAGCAGCAACCGGCGCAGCCACCACCGTACGTCCCAGCGCCGGCATCGCCAGGCGAATCTCATCAGCAATGCTGTCCGCCAGCGGCCCGACCACCACCTGCAAACTCCCGCCCTTGCCTGGGCGCACCACCGCCATCGCGCCCAGCGCTTTCAACTCCACATCCGAAGCCTTGTTGCGATCGACCATTTCTAGCCGCAGCCGCGTGGTGCACGCACCCACAGTCATCAGGTTCTCTGCGCCACCCAGTGCCTTGATGTAAGCCCCGGCACGTTCGTTTTCAGCGAACACGACTTTCTCCGCAGTCGCCACATCCTCACGCCCCGGCGTTTTCAGATTGAAACGACGAATGCAGAAATCAAACACCACGTAGTAGATGACGGCGTAAGCCAGCCCGACCGGAATCACCAGCCAACCATTGGTCGAGCGACCCCAACCCAGCACCATGTCGATGAAGCCACCGGAAAAGGTGAAGCCCAAATGGATGTTCAGTGCGTTGGTGATGGCCATCGACAACCCGGTCAGCAGCGCATGCAGCAGATACAGCAGCGGTGCGAGGAACATGAAGGCGAATTCGATTGGCTCGGTCACCCCGGTCAAGAACGAGGTCAACGCCATCGACAGGAAGATCCCGCCCATCACTTTGCGCCGTTCCGGCAGGGCGTTGCGGTACATCGCCAGGCAGGCGGCAGGCAGGCCGAAGATCATCATCGGGAACATGCCGGTCATGAACTGGCCGCCCTTCGGGTCGCCGGCGAAGTAGCGCGACAGATCGCCCGTCACCAAAGCGCCGGTGGTTGGATCGGTGAAGTTGCCGAAGACGAACCACGCCATGTTGTTGAGGATGTGGTGCAGGCCGGTGACGATCAGCAGGCGGTTGAACACGCCGAATACGAACGCGCCAATGCTGCCGCTTTCCATCATCAGGGTGCCGAAGCTGTTGATGGCGTGCTGGATCGGCGGCCAGATATAGCCGAATACTACGCCCAGGCCGACCGCGGCGAACCCGGTGACAATAGGCACAAAACGTCGACCACCGAAGAACGCGAGGTACTCCGGCAACTTGATGTCCTTGAAGCGGTTGTACAGCGCGCCGGCCATCAGGCCGCTGACGATGCCGGCGAGCATGCCCATGTTGATGCTCGCGTCGAGCACCTTCAGGGTCGAGATCATCACCAGATATCCGATCACCCCGGCCAGGCCCGCCGTGCCGTTGTTGTCCTTGGCGAAACCGACGGCGATGCCGATGGCGAAGATCATCGCCAGGTTGGCGAAGATCACTTGGCCGGCGTCGTGGATGATCGCGATATTCAGCAGGTCAGTGTCGCCCAGGCGCAACAGCAGGCCGGCGATGGGCAGGATCGCAATCGGCAGCATCAGCGCGCGGCCGAGGCGTTGCAGGCCTTCGATGAAGAGTTGGTACATGGCGTATGTCCTTGTTGTTTTTGTTAGCGCAGAGGCCAATGTTGATGACAGGCGTGCCGCACCGCAGCGGCGCTGCTCAGCTTGAGCAAGTCGTGGCTGAGGCGTTGGCATTCGGCTTGGTGCAACTGACGCACGCGATCCTTGATCTCGCCGATCTGCACCGGGCTCACCGACAATTCGCTGACGCCGAGGCCGATCAGCACCGGCGTTGCCAGCGGATCCGAGGCCAATGCGCCACAAACGCCAACCCAGCGCTTGTGCACCGCCGCGCCTGCGCAGGTCATGGCGATCAGGCGCAGCAACGCCGGGTGCAACGCATCGACCCGCGCGGCCAAACCGGCGTGGTCGCGATCCATCGCCAGGGTGTATTGCGACAAATCGTTGGTGCCGATCGACAGAAAGTCTGCGTATTCGGCCAGTTGCTCGGCCTGCAACGCGGCGGCCGGAACTTCGATCATCACGCCGATTTCCGGGTGTTGGCTGATGCCCAGTTCAACGCACAACTGATCGACGCGCTGGCGGATGTGCAGCAGTTCGTCGACTTCAGTGACCATCGGCAACAGGATCCGGCAACGCTGCAGCGGGCTGACTTGCAGCAGCGCGCGCAGTTGCTGATCGAGGATTTCCGGACGCGCCTGAGCCAGACGAATGCCACGCAGGCCGAGCACCGGGTTGGCTTCGACCGGCAGCGGCAGGTAGTCGAGTTGTTTGTCGCCGCCGACGTCGATGGTGCGGATGATCACTGACTTGTCGCCCATCGCATCGAGCACGGCTTGATAAGCGGCGCGTTGCTCGTTTTCGTCGGGCGCGGTCTGGCGGTCGACAAACAGAAACTCGGTGCGCAGCAGGCCGACGCCATCGGCGCCATTGGCGAAGGCGTCCGCTGCTTCATGGCTGGAGGCGACATTCGCCACGACTTCGATGTGCACGCCGTTGCGCGTTTCTGCTGGCAGATGTGCTTGAGTCTGTTGTGCGGCGCGGCGTTGTTGCCGGTCGATTTGCGCTTGCTGGACTTCGGCAAGACGCTCGGCACTTGGGGCCAATTCGAGGCGTCCGCCATCGGCGTCGAGTACCACCGATTGGCCTTGTGCCTGATCGAGCAGCGACGAACCCAGAGCGACCATGCACGGCAGGCCTTTGCCGCGAGCGAGGATCGCCACATGCGAGGTTGCGCCGCCCTCGGCCATGCACAACCCGGCGACGCCTTGCGCGCTGAGTTGCAGCAAATCCGACGGGGTCAGTTCGTGCGCGGCGACGATGGCGCCGGCCGGGACTTCGTAATGCCAGGCTTCGCCGAGCAGGGCGCGTAGCACGCGTTGCTTGAGGTCGCGCAGGTCGTTGGCGCGTTCTGCCAGCAGTGCGCTGCCGGTGTTCAGCAGCACCTCGCATTGCACGTCGATGGATTGGCTCCAGGCGTGAGTCGCGGCGCTGCCCTGTTCGATGGACTGGAATGCGGCGTCGAGCAGTGCGGGGTCTTCCAGCAGTGCCAGATGCGCGGCGAAGATCGCTTCTTCGTCGGTGTTTCTGTGTTTCTGTGCCTGGTTCAGGGTTGCGTCGATATCGCTGCGCACTTGCTTCAGTGCGAGGTCGAGCGCTTGCTTTTGTTGCACCGGATCATTGCCACCGGCATCGCTCGGAAGTTTGATCGCGTGCAAGCGAAACAGCGGCCCGCCGACCAATCCCGGCGCGGCGCACACGCCGTGCAGCACACCCGCTTCGGCTGGACGTTTGTTCGTAGCGACACTGACCGGAGCATCGGCGTGATGATCGTCGGGCAGGGCGGTCGCCAGTGCCGAGAGCAACGCCTGCAACGCCGCCTCGGCATCCGGCCCCTGACAGCTGACCTGCACTTCGTCCTGCTCACCAATCGCCAGCCCCATCAAGCCGATCAGACTGTTGCACGGCGCCGACTTACCGGCAAAGTGCAGATGCGACTGGCTGCTGAAACCTTGTGCGGTCTGACGGATCAGCGCCGCCGGACGCGCATGCAGACCGCCGCGATGGGCGACGCGCACTTGTCCTTTCACCTCTGGCCCATCCGATACTTCGGCATTTACTGATGTGTTTTCTCGCGACACGATGTGCAGCAACGGCTCGCCGACTTTCACCGCTTTCAACGTGATCGGCCGCGCCTGAAAAAGCTCGCCGTTAGTCAGTATCAACAAGCTGATCAGGCTTTTGCACTGCTGACCGACCTTGTCCAGGTCATAGCGCAACAACGGCTGGCCATTGCTCACCCGCGCGCCTTCCTTGACCAGTACGGTGAAACCTTCGCCCTGCAACTCGACAGTATCGAGGCCCAGATGCAGGAGGATTTCCGCGCCGTTGTCGGCGCGTACGGTCAGCGCATGGCCGGTGCGGGCGACGTGAATCACCACGCCGGCGCAGGGTGCATGCAGCGTGTCATTCAGCGGGTCGATGGCAATGCCGTCGCCCATCGCGCCACTGGCGAACACCGCGTCCGGGACTTTGCCCAGCGTCAGCACCGGGCCGCTGAGCGGGGCGCTGAGGGTCAGCTCTTTATTGTTGTTGTTTTGCATGGCTCGGTCTCATCAGGAAATTCGCTGGCCCCTGTAGGAGCTGCCGAAGGCTGCGATCTTTTGATCTTGTTTTTGGGTACATCAAAGTCAAAAGATCGCAGCCTTCGGCAGCTCCTACAGGGATACATCGATCAACAGTTGTCAGTGCGTACGCGTGACTTTGCTCAGGTGCCGTGGCTGATCCGGGTCCATGCCACGGGCTACTGCGAGACCTGCGGCCATCACGTAGAAGCTCTGGATTGCCAGAATCGGATCAAGGGCCGGGTGTTCGGCACGAGTCAGGGTCAGGTCGCGTTCGAGTACGTCATCCGGTGCCGCGAGCAACACGCGTGCGCCGCGTTGGCGCATCTCGGCCGCCAGACTGAGCAGACCGGCCTGTTCGGCACCGCGTGGCGCGAACACCAGCAGCGGGTAGTGTTCGTCGATCAGGGCCATCGGGCCGTGGCGGACTTCGGCGCTGCTAAAGGCTTCGGCCTGGATTGCCGAGGTTTCCTTGAACTTCAACGCCGCTTCCTGGGCGATGGCAAAACCAGCGCCACGGCCGATCACCATCAAGCGTTCGCAATCACGCAGCGCTTCAATCGCCACGCTCCAGTCCTGTTGCGCCGCATCGCGCAGGCCTTCGGGCAGTGCGTTATGCGCCTCCAGCAGTTCGCTGTCCTCTTTCCAGTGCGCGATCAAACGGGCACTGGCGCTGAGGGTGGCGATAAAACTCTTGGTCGCGGCGACGCTGCTTTCAACACCTGCGAGCAGCGGCACGCTGAATTCACACGCGGCTTCCAGGGGCGAAGCGTCGGCGTTGACCATGGCAATGCTCAGCGCGCCACGCTTGCGCAGCAGGCGCAGACTGTTGACCAGATCCGGGCTTTGCCCCGACTGCGAAAAGGCAAACACTGCCTGACCGCTGACCTTCAGCGGCGCCTGCTGCATGGTCACCACCGACATCGGCAACGACGCGACCGGCACGCCGAGTTGCTGCATGGTCAGGTAGGCGAAGTAGCTCGCCGCATGGTCGGAGCTGCCACGGGCGACGGTCATTGCCACTTGCGGTGGCTGGCGGCGCAGGCGTCCGGCGATCTCGATCAGTTGCGGGTCGAGCTGTTGCAGTTGGGCTTGCACGGCCTCGAACGAGGACAGCGCCTCTTCAAGCATTTTTGAAGTCAATGTCTTCTCCTTCGACCATGACGGCGGTCAGTGTGAGTGAGCGATCCAGCCGCACGCAGTCGGCCCAGGCACCCGGTTCGAGGCGCCCGCGTTCGGTGATGCCGAGGTAGTCGGCGGGGAATTGCGAAAGACGTTGCGAAGCCTCGGCAATCGGCAAGCCGATCTTCACCAGATTGCGCAGTGCCTGATCCATGGTCAGGGTGCTACCGGCCAGCGTGCCGTCCGGCAGGCGTACGCCGCCCAGGCATTTGGTCACGGTGTGGCTGCCGAGCTTGTACTCGCCATCGGGCATTCCGGCGGCGGCGGTCGAATCGGTCACGCAATACAGGCACGGGATTGAGCGCAGGGCCACGCGGATGGCGCCGGGGTGCACGTGCAGCAAGTCCGGAATCAGCTCGGCAAACTTGGCGTGCGCCAGCGCAGCGCCGACAATTCCCGGCTCGCGGTGATGCAGCGGGCTCATGGCGTTGTACAAATGGGTGAAGCTGGTGGCGCCTGCTTCCAGCGCGGCAACGCCCTCCTCGTAACTGCCGAGGGTGTGGCCGATCTGCATGCGGATGCCACGGCTGCTCAGTTCGCGAATCAACGCGTCATGCCCGGCAATTTCCGGGGCGATGGTGATCACCCGGATCGGCGCCAGCGCCAGATATTCTTCGACTTCGGCCATCAGCGCGGTGTGCGCGAAATTCGGTTGCGCCCCGAGTTTGCCGGGGTTGATGTAGGGGCCTTCCAAGTGCACGCCGAGCACGCGGGCACTGCCTTTCGGGCGTTGTTCGCAGAACTCGCCGACCTCTTTCAGGACGCTGGAAATCTCCGCGCTCGGTGCGGTCATGGTGGTGGCCAGCAGCGAAGTGGTGCCAAAACGCACGTGGGTCCTGGTGATGGTCTCGAACGCGCTGGCGCCTTCCATGATGTCTTTGCCGCCACCGCCGTGGACGTGCAGATCGATGAAGCCCGGCAGCAGATACGGCAGGTCGTTATCCGCCGGATCGCAGGGCACGCCTTCGATCGACACGACTTTGCCGTGTGCGTGAATCAGCCGGCCGCGAACCCAGCCATGGGCGGTGAGGATGTTGTCTTCGGACATGATCGGTTCTCGCTGTTATCTGCGCAGCGCTTATCGGCGCAGCTCTGCAACAAAGTCGTAGTAATCGTTGCGGCAATAGGTGTCGGTGACTTCGATGGGCGTGTTGTCTTCGAGGTAGCCGACCCGGGTCATCAGCAACATGGCGGTGCCGGGGGCGATGCCGACCAGCGCTGCGAATTCGTCCGAGGCGTTGATCGCCTGAATGTGCTGCAAGGCGCGCACGATCGGTTTGCCGATGCTGTCGAGGTATTCGTAGAGGGAGTCGCCGACCACTTGCGGCTTGGGCATGATCGAGGCGGGCAGGGTACTCATCTCGATGGCCATGACGGTGTCGTCGGCTTTGCGCAGGCGTTTCATGCGCGCCACTTTGTCGTTCGGCGACAGGCTCAGGCGGATCAATTCTTCGTGGGTCGGCAGGGTGATTTCGCGCTCCAGCCACTGCGAACTTGGCACGAAGCCCTTGAGCCGCAGCATCTCGCTGAATCCCGAGAGGCGCGACAGCGGTTGCTCCAGACGTGGGGTGATGAAGGTACCGGAACCTTGCAGGCGACGGATCAGGCCCTGATCGAGCAAGACTTCCAGTGCCTTGCGTGCAGTCACTCGGGAGATACCAAGTTGCTCGCTGAGATTGCGCTCGGACGGCATGGCCTGTTCGGATTTCCACTGACCGGCATGGATCGCCGCTTCCAGATTGCGCGCCAGTTGCAGGTACAGCGGCGTCGGCTGAGAGTCGTCGGGGCGTAGGGCGTGGAAGTCGTTCATGGAGGGCTTTTCCGTCGCGAGTATTGGATTGTTGTGGCTCGCTTGTGGGGCGGAAATTAATACCACTTGAATACCATGTCAACGTGGGGAATTTGCCTGTAGCCCAATGAAGTGGCGGGTTTTAAAGTGATTGGTCTTAAGTGGTATTAGAGGTGGGCTTGAAAAAGCAAAAGATCGCAGCCTTCGGCAGCTCCTACAGTTGAGAGTGGTATCACCCCTGTAGAAGCTGCCGAAGGCTGCGATCTTTTGATTTATTTTTTTGCGGGTGACCAGTGGTCGGTATTTATGGGCGAATCTCGATCATCGTGCCGTCCGGCACCAGATTCCACACTTCACGCATGTCGACGTTGCGCATGGCGATGCAGCCGTCGGTCCAGTCGAGGGTATGGAACAGATCCTCGGGATTCTCTTCGGAATCCGGTGTGCCGTGGATCATGATCATCCCGCCAGGCTCGACTCCCTCACGCCGGGCGCGGGCCGAGTCGCTGATGTTGGGGTAAGAAATGTGCATCGACAGGTTGAATTTTTCGCTGGTCTTGCGCCAGTCGATCCAATAGAAACCTTCCGGTGTGCGTTTATCGCCTTCAATCAGTTTCGGACCTTTTTTCGCACCCTTGCCGAGGGAAATGCGATAGGTCTTCAGCGGCTTGCCGTCGGTAATCAACTGCAGTTGATGCGCCGATTTGAGGACCAGGACTTTCTCGATGAAAGGGGTATTCGAAGGCGTCACAGTGGTCACGAATGACGCTTGGGAGACGTTGACGAACGACAGGCAGAACAGGGCAAGCAACCAGCGCATTGAAACGATTCCCAAGAGTGACGCAGATAAATGTTTTTGTAGGAGCTGCCGCAGGCTCGGGCCGCGTTCGGACGATCTTTTGATCTCCTAGCCCACATCAAATCAAGTGATGGCTGGCTGCGCGAGCGGCGGGATCGACTCCGAACGTACCGGATACTCCTCGGCACGCCGATCCGCGAAGAAGCATTCTAAGGTACGACCCACCGTGCGGAAAGCCAGCTCGTCCCAGGGAATGTCCGCTTCGTCGAACAGTTGCACTTCAAGGCTCTCCGGGCCGGCGGAAAAGTCCGGATCTGCCAGTTCGGCGCGGAAGAACACATGCACCTGACTTATGTGTGGCACGTCGATCAGCGTGTAAATGCTCAGATTGCGCACCCGGGCGCAGGCTTCCTCGGCGGTTTCGCGGACGGCGGCCTGTTCGATGGTCTCACCGTTCTCCATGAAACCGGCCGGCAGCGTCCAGTAACCGAGGCGCGGCTCGATGGCGCGCCGGCACAACAATACTTTTGTGCCCCAAGTGGCGACGCAACCGGCGACGATGTTGGGGTTCTGATAGTGAATGGTCTGACAGCTGTCACAGACAAAGCGCAGCCGCGAATCGCCTTCGGGAATGCGCTGGGTCACCGGGTTGCCGCACTGGCTGCAAAATTTCATGCTGGGGTTCCTGAATGCTCGGCCTATCTTGGCGTGCAGCGGTGGCAGTCGGCAAGTTGCCATTTAGCGACATGCCCTCCGCTCGGGGCTTGGGCGCTCGCAATGATTGGTGCATGATGCCGGGTAAGGCACAGATCGAGAACACTTATGCTGGACGAGCTACTGCACCGGGTAAGCAATCACACGCCGCGCACGCTGGAGACCGACAAACGTTTCCCCGAGGCCGCCGTCCTGTTGCCGATTACTCGCAGTGACGAACCGGAACTGGTGCTCACCCTGCGCGCCAGCGGGCTCTCGACCCATGGCGGTGAAGTGGCTTTTCCGGGCGGACGCCGCGACCCCGAAGACCCCGATCTGATCTTCACCGCGCTGCGCGAAGCCGAAGAAGAAATCGGCCTGCCGCCGGGGCTGGTGGAAGTGATCGGCCCGCTGAGTCCGCTGATCTCTTTGCATGGGATCAAGGTCACGCCTTACGTCGGGGTGATTCCTGATTTTGTCGAGTACCGACCGAACGATGCCGAGATCGCTGCAGTGTTCAGCGTGCCGCTGGAGTTCTTTCGCAAGGACCCGCGCGAACACACCCATCGCATCGATTATCAGGGGCGCAGTTGGTATGTCCCGAGTTACCGCTATGGCGAATACAAGATCTGGGGACTGACGGCGATCATGATCGTCGAATTGATCAACCTGCTCTATGACGCGAAGATCAGCCTGCATCAGCCGCCTAAAACCTTCATCAACAGTTGAAACCCCCGTGAGCCTGAGGAAAACCAGATGAAATACCGCTTGGGCGACGCCCGTGTCGAGACCCACCCGCAGAGCTGGGTTGCGCCCAACGCCGTGCTGGTGGGCAAGGTCAAACTGGAAGAGGGCGCCAACGTCTGGTTCAACGCGGTACTGCGTGGCGACAACGAACTGATCCTGATCGGCAAGAACAGCAACGTTCAGGACGGCACGGTGATGCACACCGACATGGGCTACCCGCTGACCATTGGCACCGGCGTGACCATCGGCCACAACGCCATGCTCCATGGCTGCACGGTTGGCGACTACAGCCTGATCGGCATCAACGCGGTGATTCTCAACGGCGCAAAGATCGGCGAGAACTGCATCATCGGCGCCAACTCGCTGATCGGCGAAGGCAAGGAAATTCCTGATGGCTCGCTGGTCATGGGTTCGCCGGGCAAGGTTGTTCGCGAACTGACCGAGCAGCAGAAGAAGATGCTCGAGGCTAGCGCCGCGCACTATGTGCATAACTCGCAGCGCTATGCGCGCGATCTGGTTGAGCAGGAAGAGTGAATACGGTTGAACGGCCGGTGGCCTCGCCCTGCGTGAATATTTGTGCGCTGGACGATGACGATATCTGCACGGGCTGTCAGCGTTCGGTTGAAGAGATCACGCGCTGGAGCCGGATGAGTAATGATGAACGCCGGGTGGTGCTGGGGTTGTGTCATGAGCGGGCGAAGGCGAGTGGGTTGGTCTGGATGTTGCCTTCGAAGTTGTGATCGGCTCTGGAGTGGCCCCTCACCCTAACCCTCTCCCGGGGGAGAGGGAACTGACCGAGTAGTACTTTTGAGCTACATCGACCTGAAAGACTTGAGTCGAGCTCAGGCCTTGAAAACTGCGCAAATCTGCTCCCTTTCCCCCCTCGCCCCCTTGGGGGAGAGGGCTGGGGTGAGGGGGTAGCTCTTGATCTACCGCTCCAGTAACCTGTGCGCCAAATTCAAAGGCCACCCCCATGATTTTTCTCCTCGCCTACATCAGCAGCGTCGTGCTGATCAACTTCGCTTTCTCCACCGCGCCCCACCTGGACATCATCTGGTCGGCCTGGGGCGGTCTGGTGTTCGTGCTGCGCGACATGGTGCAAACCCGCTTTGGCCACGGCGCAATCATTGCCATGTTGGCGGCATTGGTGCTGTCTTACATCACGTCCGACCCGTCTATTGCCTTGGCCAGCGCCACCGCTTTCGCGGTTTCCGAGTGCATCGACTGGCTGGTGTTCAGCATCACTAAACGGCCTCTGCGTGATCGCTTGTGGATAAGTTCGGCACTGAGCATCCCTCTCGACACTTTCATCTTCTTCGGCATGATCGACTTGCTGACCCCGCCGGTGATCATCACCGCGCTGGTCTCGAAATTTGCCGGCGTCACCGCCGTCTGGCTGATCATGGCCTGGCGCGAGCGCAAACAGGCTGTCGCTGGCTGAAGCCAAACCCTGCGGTTCATGTAAAATGCCGCGCTTTCTCCCTCTGGAAAGCGCGCATGGCGTCGCTTTCCTCGATGATCCGCTTCCTTGAGGACCTTCAGATGACCCGTATCGGAACTCCATTGTCGCCGACCGCGACCCGCGTATTGCTGTGTGGCTGTGGTGAGTTGGGCAAGGAAGTGGTAATCGAACTGCAGCGCCTGGGCGTGGAAGTGATTGCCGTTGACCGTTACGCCAATGCGCCGGCCATGCAAGTCGCGCATCGCAGTCATGTGATCAACATGCTCGACGGCGCCGCCCTGCGTGCTGTGATCGAAACCGAGAAACCGCACTTCATCGTGCCGGAAATCGAAGCCATCGCCACCGCGACCCTGGTCGAACTGGAAGCTGAAGGCTTCACCGTGATCCCGACCGCGCGCGCTGCACAACTGACCATGAACCGCGAAGGCATCCGTCGTCTGGCCGCGGAAGAGCTGGACCTGCCAACCTCGCCGTACCACTTCGCCGACACCTTCGAGGACTACAGCAAAGCCGTTGCAGACCTGGGTTTCCCGTGCGTGGTCAAACCGGTAATGAGCTCCTCGGGTAAAGGCCAGAGCCTGCTGCGCAGCACCGATGACGTGCAGAAAGCCTGGGATTACGCGCAAGAGGGCGGGCGCGCCGGCAAAGGTCGGGTAATCATCGAAGGCTTCATCGACTTTGATTACGAAATCACCCTGCTGACCGTACGCCACATTGGTGGCACCACGTTCTGTGCGCCGGTCGGCCACCGTCAGGAGAAGGGTGACTATCAAGAATCCTGGCAGCCACAGGCCATGAGCCCGGTGGCGCTGGCCGAGTCCGAGCGTGTTGCCAAAGCGGTCACCGAAGCCTTGGGCGGTCGCGGTCTGTTCGGCGTCGAGCTGTTCATCAAAGGCGATCAGGTGTGGTTCAGCGAAGTTTCGCCGCGTCCGCACGACACCGGTCTGGTGACTTTGATTTCTCAGGATCTGTCGCAATTCGCCCTGCATGCG
This sequence comes from Pseudomonas sp. P4795, assembly GCF_048822895.1. Taxonomy (NCBI): domain Bacteria; kingdom Pseudomonadati; phylum Pseudomonadota; class Gammaproteobacteria; order Pseudomonadales; family Pseudomonadaceae; genus Pseudomonas; species Pseudomonas sp. P4795. The sequence goes on from NZ_JBMFBT010000003.1 coordinate 366,918, forward strand.
CGGGCGATTCTCGGTCTGCCGGTGCCGCTGATCCGTCAGTTCGGCCCCTCGGCTTCGGCGGTGATTCTGGTGGAAGGGCAGTCGACTCAGACGGCTTTCGCCAATCTTGGTGCCGCCCTGAGTGAGCCGGACACGGCGCTGCGTCTGTTTGGCAAGCCGGAAGTGAATGGCCAGCGCCGGATGGGTGTGGCGCTGGCGCGGGATGAGTCGATTGAGTTGGCTCGTGCCAAGGCAACTCGTGCTGCTCAGGCTGTTGTCGTAGAGCTGTAAACCGAGGCGCGCCCATCGCGGGCAAGCCCGCTCCCACAGGTTTTTTTGTCGTACACAAAATTTGTGACCAACAGAAATTCCTGTGGGAGCGGGCTTGGTCCGGGCGGCGATCCGACGATGGCGGTCTGTCAGGCAACCCGATTCAGGTCGTTATCCCGTGTCTCTTTCAGGCACAGCACAGCAATCAGGCTGAGCACCGCTGCCACCGACACATACCCGCCGACGTAACTCAAACCACCCATCGCCACCAGTTTCTGCGCAAAGAACGGCGCCGCCGAGGCTCCGACAATGCCGCCGAGGTTGTAGGCCGCTGATGCGCCGGTGTAACGCACGTGCGTGGGGAACAACTCCGGCAGCAGCGCGCCCATCGGGGCAAATGTCACGCCCATCAGAAACAGCTCGATGCACAGGAACAGCGCCACGCCCCAGGTCGATCCCTGAGTCAGCAACGGTTCCATCAGAAACCCCGACAGAATCGCCAGCACGCCACCGACGATCAGTACCGGTTTGCGTCCATAGCGGTCGCTGGCCCAAGCCGACAGCGGTGTGGCAGCCGCCATGAACAACACAGCGAAGCACAGCAAACCGAGAAAGGTTTCGCGGCTGTAGCCCAGCGTGGAAACGCCGTAACTCAGGGAAAACACCGTCGAGATGTAGAACAGCGCATAGCACACCACCATTGCCGCAGCGCCGAGCAGGGTCGGGGCCCAATACTGAGTGAACAGCTCGACCAACGGCACTTTCACTCGTTCCTGACGCGCGATGGCGTTGGCGAACACTGGCGTTTCATGCAGCTTCAAGCGCACGTACAGGCCAACCATTACCAAGGCTGCGCTGAGCAGGAATGGAATGCGCCAGCCCCAACTGCGGAACTGCTCGTCGTCCAAGGTCATGGCCAGGGTCAGGAACAGGCCATTGGCAGCGAGGAAGCCAATCGAAGGGCCGAGCTGCGGGAACATGCCGAACCATGCGCGTTTGCCCTTGGGTGCGTTCTCGGTAGCCAATAAAGCAGCACCGCCCCATTCACCGCCAAGTCCCAACCCTTGGCCGAATCGCAGCACACAGAGCAGGATCGGCGCCCAGGCCCCAATGGTCGCGTAGCCCGGCAACACGCCAATCAGCGTCGTACACACCCCCATCAGCAGCAAAGAAGCCACCAGCGTCGATTTGCGCCCGATGCGGTCACCGAAATGACCGAACAGCGCCGAACCCAAGGGGCGGGCGAGGAAGGCGATGCCGAAAGTGAGAAACGCCGAGAGCATCTGCGCCGTGCCGGACGTCTGCGGAAAGAACACCGGCCCGATCACCAGCGCAGCAGCGGTGGCGTAAACGTAGAAGTCGTAGAACTCGATGGCCGTGCCGATAAAACTCGCCGTGGCCACGCGAGTTGCGGAGTTGGCCGGTTGGGCAGGCGCGTTGTCGCTGTAAGCGGTACTGGTCGTCATGCGGTGATCCCTGACAGTCATGAGCTCCGTTGGAGCGAATTATTATGGTCGAGCACCCAGGGATGTGGGATCAGACGCGAGCGCTGTATCCGGTAGGAACAGTCGTCGCAGTGCAGCGGAAATCTTCGATGGTCTTGCCGGAACCTGTCGGGTGCAGGGTAAACACGCGGTTCGGCGGCGCTTGGGTAAGCATCGCGATTATAGGAAGGAGCCTAACGATCAAACAAGGGCGATCTAGCGTGTCGGCGCGAGTGCCTGAGCAGACGAGGTATGCCAGATCAAAACCTTGCTTACCCGGTTGTCCTCGGTCTCGAGAATCTCCAGCCGATAACGGCCGATCTTCACGCACACCGCACTGGCCGGAATGGTTTCCAGCGCTTCGGTCACCAGCCCGTTGAGGGTCTTCGGGCCGTCGCTCGGCAGGTGCCAGCCGAGGCATTTATTCAACTCGCGGATCGAAGCAGCGCCGTCGATGATCATGCGCCCGTCGTCTTGCGGATTGATGTGCGGATTGTCGAGGCTGTGCTCGCTTTCGAATTCGCCGACGATTTCTTCGAGAATGTCTTCGAGAGTGACGATACCCAGCACTTCGCCGTATTCATCGACCACCATGCCCAGGCGCCGTTGCTGCTTGTGGAAGTTGAGCAATTGCAGTTGCAGCGGGGTGCTTTCCGGCACGAAATACGGCTCGTGACTGGCCGCCAGCAGCGCTTCGCGGGTCAGGCTCGCATCTGCCAGCAAGTGGCGGATCTGCCGGGTATTGAGCACCGCTTCGACCTGATTGATGTCGCTGTGAAACACCGGCAGGCGCGTGCGGCGGTTGCCGCGCAGTTGTTCGATGATTTCTTCGATCGGGTCGTCGAGATTGATTCCGTCGACTTCACTGCGGGGCACCAGAATGTCGTTGACTGTGATGTTTTCCAACGCATGAATGCCCGATACCGGGTGTGGGCGGCTGGCTGGGTGCTCAGAGTCGTCATGGCGATCCGCGTGCTCTTCGTCTTCGCTCTGCTGCACCACTGCGACCTTGCGCGAGAACGGCTTGAGCAACAAACGACTGACAGCGTTCAACAGCCAGGCAGCGGGGTAGACGATTTTCAGCGGCACCGCGAGCAGGCTGTTGCCGAACGACAACACCGCATCCGGGTACCGCTGGGCGAGGGCGCGCGGGAAGTAATCGGCGAACACCAATAGCACCGCGCCGGCACCGAGGCAGGCTGCCCACGGGCCATTTTCTTCGCAGAGAAAGATTGCCAGCAGCGTCGCCAGGATTACGGCAAGCGCGCGGCACAGAGTGTTGCAGAAGATCAGGCTGGCGAGCGGAAAGCTCAACCTGGCCAGCGGTTTGTCGCTGGCGCGCGAGGCGGTGCGCTGCGCCAGCAAATGCTGTTGCGCACTTTCAACTGCGGTAAACAGTGCTGACCAGAGAATCAGCAGTGCGAATACTGCGAGCATCGGCCCTATGGGCAAACCGTCCATTAATCTCGCTCGTCAGATATGCAGGATGTATTCACGAACCAGTTTGCTGCCGAAATACGCAAGCATCAGCAGGCAGAAACCGGCGAGGGTCCAGCGAATCGCTTTGTGGCCGCGCCAACCGAGGCGGTTGCGGCCCCACAGCAGCACGCTGAACACGATCCAGGCCAGGCATGCCAGCAGAGTCTTGTGCACCAGATGCTGGGCAAACAGGTTCTCGACGAACAGCCAGCCGGAGATCAACGACAGCGACAGCAGCGTCCAGCCGGCCCAGAGGAAACCGAACAGCAGGCTTTCCATGGTTTGCAGCGGCGGGAAATTCTTGATCAACCCGGACGGGTGCTTGTGCTTGAGCTGGTGATCCTGCACCAGCACCAGCAAGGCCTGGAACACCGCGATGGTGAACATGCCATAGGCGAGGATCGACAACAGAATGTGCGCGAGGATGCCCGGCTCTTCATCGATGATCTGCACCGTGCCGGCCGGCGCGAACTGCGCCAGCAACACCGTTACCGCACCCAGTGGGAACAGCAATATCAGCAGGTTTTCCACCGGTATCCGCGAGCAGGCCAACAGGGTCAAGGCAATGACCGCGGCGGCGATCAGGCTTGAGGCGCTGAAAAAGTCCAGGCCCAGACCAATCGGCGTCAGCAGGTGAGTCAGCAGGCTGGCACTGTGGGCCACGATGGCGAACACGCCGAGCGCAACCAGCAGGCGCTTGTTCGCCTTGGCGCCAGTGGCCAGGCGGGTGCCCTGATAGAGAGTCGCAGCGGCGTATAGAAGGGCGGCGGCGAGGGTGGTCAATAAGCTGGGTGACAAGGGGAGCATAAATCCTGTTAGGCAAGCCCGAAAGGCGTTGAGTTTGGCATAGAACCGCCACGGCACGAAAGACTACATCAACTGACGGCGAGGTGTCCGCCAGCCGCAGTCTTCGCTATAATCCGCGACCTGCCCACGCCGCAGGCTCGCCGAGCACATGTTGATTCCGGTCTGGGCCGCCATTATCCCGGTCTACACAGGGCCTGAAAGGATCGCGCAATGTTTGAAAACTTAACCGACCGTCTCTCGCAGACGCTGCGCCATGTCACCGGCAAGGCCAAGCTGACCGAGGACAATATCAAAGACACCCTGCGCGAAGTGCGCATGGCGTTGCTCGAAGCCGACGTCGCCCTGCCGGTGGTCAAGGACTTCGTCAATTCGGTCAAGGAACGCGCAGTCGGCACCGAGGTGTCTCGCAGCCTGACACCGGGCCAGGCGTTCGTGAAAATCGTCCAGGCCGAACTCGAAAGCCTGATGGGCGCGGCCAACGAAGACTTGAATCTGAGCGCCGTGCCGCCAGCCGTCGTATTGATGGCCGGTTTGCAGGGTGCTGGTAAAACCACTACCGCCGGCAAACTTGCGCGCTTCCTTAAAGAGCGCAAAAAGAAGTCGGTGATGGTTGTGTCGGCGGACGTTTATCGTCCTGCGGCAATCAAACAGCTGGAAATGCTGGCTGGTGAAGTTGGTGTCACCTTCTTCCCGTCCGACCTGAGCCAGAAGCCGGTCGACATCGCCAACGCGGCTATTAAAGAAGCAAAACTCAAATTCATCGACGTGGTCATCGTCGATACCGCCGGTCGCCTGCACATCGACGAAGAGATGATGGGCGAGATCAAGGCGTTGCACGCCGCGATCAACCCGGTCGAAACCCTGTTCGTGGTTGACGCCATGACCGGTCAGGACGCCGCCAACACGGCCAAGGCCTTCGGCGATGCGCTGCCGCTGACCGGTGTGATCCTGACCAAGGTCGACGGCGACGCGCGTGGCGGTGCCGCGCTGTCGGTACGCGCCATCACCGGCAAGCCGATCAAGTTCATCGGTATGGGCGAGAAGAGCGAAGCGCTCGAGCCGTTCCACCCTGAGCGGATCGCCTCGCGGATCCTCGGCATGGGCGACGTGCTCAGCCTGATCGAACAGGCTGAAGCGACCCTCGATAAAGACAAGGCCGACAAACTGGCCAAAAAGCTGAAGAAAGGTAAAGGCTTCGACCTCGAAGACTTCCGCGATCAGCTGCAACAGATGAAGAACATGGGTGGCCTCGGCGGGCTCATGGACAAACTGCCGAGCATCGGCGGCGTCAATCTGTCGCAAATGGGCAATGCCCAGACTGCGGCGGAGAAGCAATTCAAGCAGATGGAAGCCATCATCAACTCGATGACCCCGGCCGAGCGCCGTGACCCTGAGCTGATCAGTGGTTCGCGCAAACGCCGGATCGCCATCGGTTCCGGCACTCAGGTGCAGGACATCGGTCGCTTGATCAAGCAGCACAAACAGATGCAAAAGATGATGAAGAAGTTCTCCGCAAAAGGCGGAATGGCCAAAATGATGCGCGGCATGGGCGGAATGTTGCCCGGCGGCGGCATGCCAAAGATGTAAAAGAACTCGCCGGTCGTCGCACCGGCGCAGTCCCGCATGGAAGCGGGATCTACAGCAAACCCGCACTCGGCGGGAGCTGACCGGCCGTTTTAAACGACGGCTCTATAGCAAATCCGGATGGCGTTCGATAGGGCGCCGGAAAAAGGCATTTGCAAAAGTCCGGATATTCCTTAGAATATGCGGCCTTTCGGGCACCCATGCCCGCTGTGCCTTTAGATTTGCAGCACCGACTACAGGAACGATGTTCACATGCTAACAATCCGTCTTGCCCTTGGCGGCTCCAAAAAGCGCCCGTTTTACCACTTGACCGTAACCGACAGCCGCAACCCGCGCGACGGTTCGCACAAGGAACAGGTTGGTTTCTTCAACCCTGTTGCTCGTGGTCAAGAAGTTCGTCTGTCCGTGAACCAAGAGCGCGTAGCCTACTGGCTGAGCGTTGGTGCACAACCTTCTGAGCGTGTAGCTCAGTTGTTGAAGGATGCATCTAAGGCTGCGGCCTGAGCAATATGAACGCGACGCCAGCTGTTGCTGATGATTTGATCGTTATCGGCAAAATCTATTCTGTTCATGGCGTTCGCGGCGAAGTGAAGGTGTATTCCTTTACTGATCCAACTGAAAACCTGTTGCAGTACAAAACCTGGACGCTCAAGCGTGACGGTAATGTGAAACAGGTAGAGCTGGTCAGCGGACGCGGGAATGACAAATTCCTGGTCGCAAAGCTCAAGGGTCTTGATGATCGTGAAGAAGCTCGTCTTCTGGCCGGTTATGAGATCTGCGTGCCGCGCAATCTGTTCCCTGATCTGACCGACGGCGAGTACTACTGGTACCAGCTCGAAGGTCTGAAGGTCATCGACACACTCGGGCAATTGCTCGGGAAAATCGATCACCTGCTCGAAACCGGCTCCAACGATGTCATGGTAGTCAAGCCTTGCGCTGGCAGCCTGGATGATCGCGAGCGCCTGTTGCCCTATACGGAGCAATGCGTGTTGGCCATCGACCTGGCAGCGGGCGAGATGAAGGTGGATTGGGACGCGGACTTCTAAACGTGGCTAATTTGCGCGTAGAAGTGATCAGTTTGTTTCCCGAGATGTTTTCCGCCATCGGCGACTACGGCATCACCAGTCGAGCGGTCAAACAGGGGCTCTTGCAGCTGACCTGTTGGAATCCGCGGGATTACACGACGGATCGGCATCACACTGTGGACGATCGCCCGTTTGGTGGTGGTCCGGGCATGGTGATGAAGATCAAGCCCATGGAAGATGCTCTGGCTCAGGCCAAGGCAGCAGCCGGGGAGGCGGCGAAGGTGATTTACCTGTCCCCCCAAGGCCGTCAACTGAATCAGTCGGCGGTACGCGAACTGGCAAAAGAGGATGCATTGATCCTGATTGCCGGCCGCTATGAAGGCATTGACGAGCGTTTTATTGATGCTCATGTCGATGAAGAGTGGTCGATTGGCGACTATGTACTGTCTGGCGGCGAGCTGCCGGCGATGGTCCTGATCGATGCGGTTACACGGCTGCTGCCTGGAGCTTTAGGGCATGCGGACTCCGCCGAGGAAGATTCCTTTACGGATGGTTTGCTGGATTGCCCGCACTACACCCGACCTGAGGTGTATGCGGATCAGCGTGTTCCCGACGTGTTGCTAAGTGGCAATCACGCGCACATCCGGCGTTGGCGTTTACAGCAGTCCCTTGGTCGGACCTATGAACGACGCGCCGATCTTCTGGAAAGCCGCTCGCTTTCTGGAGAAGAGAAGAAGCTGCTCGAGGAATACATCCGCGAGCGGGACGATAGTTAACAACGTATCGATGGTAAGTCCGACGACTTACCTTAGGAGCACAGCATGACTAACAAAATCATCCTTGCACTCGAAGCAGAGCAGATGACCAAAGAAATCCCTACCTTTGCCCCGGGCGACACCATTGTCGTTCAGGTTAAAGTGAAGGAAGGCGACCGTTCCCGTCTGCAAGCGTTCGAAGGCGTTGTAATCGCCAAGCGTAACCGCGGCGTGAACAGTGCATTCACCGTTCGTAAAATCTCCAACGGTGTTGGCGTAGAACGTACGTTCCAGACCTACTCGCCGCAAATCGACAGCATGGCTGTCAAACGTCGCGGTGACGTACGTAAAGCCAAGCTGTACTACCTGCGTGACCTGTCGGGTAAAGCAGCTCGCATCAAGGAAAAACTGGCTTAAGTCCAGCTTCCGATGCAGAAAAAAGCAGCCTACGGGCTGCTTTTTTGTTGCCCGCGATTTATCTTCCGTAGCCGTAATTGCCGGTTTGCCTGAGTTTCCGATGCCCGCTATCGACCATCCGCTGATTGACCAGTTTCTCGACGCCCTGTGGCTGGAGAAGGGTCTCTCCGACAACACGCGCGGCGCCTATCGCAGCGATCTCGCTTTATTCAACGGCTGGTTGCAGGGGAAAAATCTTGAACTGGTCAACGCTGGACGTGAGCTGATCCTCGATCACCTGGCGTGGCGTCTGGAGCAGAACTACAAACCGCGCTCCACCGCGCGATTTCTCTCCGGTGTGCGTGGCTTTTATCGCTATCTGCTGCGGGAAAAGTTGATCGCGGTCGATCCGACCTTGCGCGTCGATATGCCTCAGTTGGGTAGGCCGTTGCCCAAATCGCTGTCGGAAGCGGATGTCGAGGCGTTGTTGAAAGCGCCGGATCTAAGCGAAGCCATTGGTCAGCGTGACCGCGCCATGCTCGAGGTTTTGTATGCCTGCGGCTTGCGCGTCACCGAGCTGATCAGCCTGACACTAGAACAAGTCAATCTGCGCCAGGGTGTGTTGCGAGTGATGGGCAAGGGCAGCAAGGAACGGCTGGTGCCGATGGGCGAGGAAGCGATTGTGTGGGTCGAGCGTTACTTGCGCGATGGCCGCGCCGAGCTGCTTGGCGGGCGCCCGAGCGATGTGATGTTTCCCAGCCTGCGCGGCGAGCAGATGACGCGGCAGACCTTCTGGCATCGCATCAAGCATCAGGCCAAGGTCGCCGGGATCGGCAAGTCGCTGTCGCCGCACACCTTGCGCCACGCGTTTGCCACACATTTGCTCAACCACGGCGCCGATTTACGGGTGGTGCAGATGCTGCTGGGGCACAGCGATCTGTCGACCACACAGATTTACACGCATGTCGCCCGGGCGCGGTTGCAGGATCTGCACGCCAAACATCACCCGCGCGGCTGATACAGAAATGTCTTACAACCGGCGCATTCGGCCCTGCCAGCCTTCTGTGGTAGGCTTTGCCGGTTTGCACGATGGGCGGTTATGACCCGGTGTTCCGGCACGGGCGTTCTGACTGTTCCATTTGTCCGCCTTCAGGAGTTCACATGCGTCTGACCCAGATTTTCGCCGCCGCAGCCATTGCGTTGGTCAGCACCTTTGCCGTCGCCGATGATGCGGCCGACAAAGCCATCCGTAAAAGCCTGGAAAACCTCCAGCTCGAAGTCCCGGTAGAAAGCATTTCTGCCAGCCCGTTGTCGGGTCTGTACGAAGTCAGACTCCAAGGCAGTCGCGTGCTTTATGCCAGCGCCGATGGCCAGTACATCGTCCAGGGCAACATGTTTCAGCTCAAGGACGGTAAACCGGTCAACCTGACCGAGAAAACCGAGCGTCTGGGCGTGTCGAAACTGGTCAACGCAATTCCGGTTGCCGAAACCGTGGTTTACCCGGCTGTAGGCGAAACCAAATCGCACATCACCGTGTTCACCGACACCACCTGCCCGTACTGCCACAAGCTGCACGCCGAAGTGCCGGAGCTGAACAAGCGCGGCATCGAAGTGCGCTATGTAGCATTCCCGCGTCAGGGCCTGGGTTCGCCGGGTGACGAGCAGCTGCAAGCCGTGTGGTGCTCGAAAGACAAGAAAGCTGCCATGGACAAAATGGTCGATGGCAAGGAAATCAAGGCCGCCAAGTGCGAGAACCCGGTTTCCAAACAGTTTGCTCTTGGTCAGTCGATCGGCGTGAACGGCACACCGGCCATCGTTTTGGCTGACGGACAAGTGATTCCGGGCTACCAGCCTGCGCCACAAGTCGCCAAACTGGCGCTGGGCGCGAAGTAAATTCGCATCGTCACGCTCAGCCGTGACGAGCGTGGTCCGGCAGCAACCTTGCCGGGCCATCAATAGAGAGCCGCGAACCTGCGGCTGTTTTCACGGCCGGCCTTGCGTCGGCCGTTTTATGGGGAGTTCACAGTGAAACCGGTCAAAGTAGGCATCTGTGGGTTAGGGACCGTCGGTGGCGGAACCTTCAACGTACTTCAGCGCAACGCCGAGGAAATCGCTCGTCGTGCCGGGCGTGGAATCGAAGTGGCACAAATTGCCACGCGCACGCCAAAGCCTCAGTTCCAGACGACCGGTATTGCGATTACCAACGATGTCTTCGAAGTGGCCACGAACCCTGAGATCGACATCGTCATAGAGCTGGTCGGCGGCTACACCGTCGCCCGCGAGCTGGTACTCAAGGCCATCGAGAATGGCAAGCATGTGGTCACCGCGAACAAGGCTCTGATTGCCGTTCACGGTAATGAAATTTTCGCCAAGGCACGCGAGAAAGGCGTGATCGTGGCATTCGAAGCGGCCGTGGCCGGTGGCATTCCGGTGATCAAGGCGATCCGTGAAGGCCTGTCCGCCAACCGCATCAACTGGGTCGCCGGCATCATCAACGGCACCGGCAACTTCATCCTCACCGAGATGCGCGAGAAGGGTCGCACCTTCGAAGACGTGCTGGCCGAGGCGCAAGCGCTGGGTTACGCCGAAGCCGATCCGACCTTCGACGTTGAAGGCATCGACGCGGCGCACAAGCTGACGATTCTGGCTTCGATCGCGTTCGGCATTCCGCTGCAATTCGACAAGGCTTACACCGAAGGCATCACCAAGCTGACCACCGCTGACGTCAACTACGCCGAAGCGCTGGGCTACCGCATCAAGCACCTCGGCGTGGCGCGCAGCACCGCCACCGGTATCGAGTTGCGCGTACACCCGACTCTGATCCCGGCCGATCGTCTGATCGCCAACGTCAACGGCGTGATGAACGCAGTGATGGTCAACGGTGACGCTGCCGGTTCGACGCTGTTCTACGGTGCCGGCGCCGGCATGGAGCCAACGGCTTCGTCGGTAATCGCCGACCTGGTGGACGTGGTTCGCGCCATGACCTCCGACCCGGAAAACCGCGTACCGCACCTGGCCTTCCAGCCGGACTCGCTGTCGGCGCATCCGATCCTGCCAATCGAAGCCTGCGAAAGCGCCTACTACCTGCGCATTCAGGCCAAGGACCATCCGGGCGTACTGGCTCAGGTGGCGAGCATTCTCTCGGAGCGCGGTATCAACATCGAGTCGATCATGCAGAAGGAAGTCGAAGAACACGACGGCCTGGTGCCAATGATCCTGCTGACCCATCGCGTGCTCGAGCAGCACATCAACGATGCGATCGCAGCGCTCGAAGCGTTGGCCGGCGTGGTCGGTCCGGTTGTGCGGATCCGCGTCGAGCACCTGAACTAAGCCGATATCGTTCACCGGGCCTGCGCGCAGGCCCGGCACAACGGACACTGTCCATTGGAGTCAGTCATGCGTTACATCAGTACCCGCGGCCAGGCACCGGCCCTGAATTTCGAAGATGTCCTGCTGGCCGGTCTTGCCACCGACGGCGGTCTGTACGTCCCGGAAGTCCTGCCACGTTTTACTCAGGAAGAAATCGCTTCCTGGGCCGGCCTGCCGTATCACGAGCTGGCCTTTCGCGTTATGCGCCCGTTCGTCACCGGCAGCATTCCAGACGCCGACTTCAAAAAGATTCTCGAAGAAACCTACGGTGTGTTCTCGCACAGCGCCGTTGCACCGCTGCGTCAGCTGAATGGCAACGAATGGGTGCTCGAGCTGTTCCACGGCCCGACCCTGGCGTTCAAGGACTTCGCCCTGCAACTGCTCGGTCGTTTGCTCGACTACGTGCTGGAAAAGCGCGGTGAGCACGTGGTGATCGTCGGTGCCACCTCCGGTGATACCGGTTCGGCCGCCATCGAAGGCTGCAAGCACTGCGAAAACGTCGACATCTTCATCCTGCACCCGCACAACCGTGTCTCGGAAGTGCAGCGTCGGCAGATGACCACGATTTTCGGCGAGAACATCCACAACATCGCCATCGAAGGCAACTTCGATGACTGCCAGGAAATGGTCAAGAACAGCTTCGCCGACCAGAGTTTCCTCAAGGGCACGCGTCTGGTGGCGGTGAACTCGATCAACTGGGCGCGGATCATGGCCCAGATCGTTTACTACTTCCACGCGTCGCTGCAACTCGGCGGCCCGGCTCGTTCGGTATCGTTCTCGGTGCCGACCGGCAATTTCGGCGACATCTTCGCCGGTTACCTGGCGCGCAACATGGGCCTGCCGATCAACCAGTTGATCGTCGCCACCAATCGCAACGACATCCTGCACCGCTTCATGAGCGGCAATCAGTATGTGAAGGAAACCCTGCACGCCACGCTGTCGCCGTCGATGGACATCATGGTTTCGTCGAACTTCGAACGCCTGCTGTTCGACCTGCACGGTCGCAACGGCGCGGCGATTGCCGGGCTGATGGATTCGTTCAAGCAGGGCGGCGGTTTCAGCGTCGAACAGGAACGCTGGACCGAAGCGCGCAAGCTGTTCGATTCGCTGGCAGTAGACGACGCGCAAACCTGCGAAACCATTGCCGAAGTTTACGAGCAGACCGGTGAAGTGCTGGATCCGCACACTGCTATCGGCGTCAGGGCCGCGCGCGAATGCCGTCGCAGTCTGGATATCCCGATGGTGATCCTCGGCACCGCGCATCCGGTCAAATTCCCGGACGCAGTGGAGAAAGCCGGCGTAGGAAAAGCTCTCGAACTACCTGCACATCTTTCTGATTTGTTTGAGAGACAAGAGCGCTGCACCGTCCTGCCAAACGAGCTGAAAGCCGTGCAGGCCTTTGTCAGTCAGCATGGCAACCGCGGCAAGCCACTTTAAGCCCGCAAAGCTGTCACATTTTGAAGCCCGTCTCCTGACGGGCTTTGTTGTTTTTGCATGCCACACTGCTCGCGTTTTCGCCCACGAAGGACGGGTGAGTCGATCACGAAGGAAGTGGCAATGCGGTTTTATTCAGGATTGAAGCCAGCGCTGGTCTGGTTGTTTTTGTTGGGCCTGTGGGCATGTATGCAAGGCGCGCAGGCAGCGCAATTGTCGATGCGTGCCGATGATGTGGAGCTGAATATCCAGCCCATTGAACTGGATGCTCAGGAGCGTCAGTGGATTCGCGACAATCCCCGCGTGACGGTGGCCTCGCTGCAATATCCGCTGTATCTGTTTCAGGATGAACGCGGTCAGTGGAGTGGTTTGAACGATGATCTGCTCAAGCGCATCAGCGCCATGACCGGGCTGCAGTTTGTGCATCAAGAGTCGTTTTCCACCCATCACATGCTCGAACAGTTGCAAAGCGGCCAGGCTGACATCAGCACCACGCTGGCGGTGAACGATGAGCGCAAGGCGTTTCTGGATTTCAGCCATGCGTTCGGCGGCGCGGGCTGGGTGTTTGTCTGGCGAGCGGGCGAGCCGGCGGTGCACTCGCTGGCAGAGCTGGCCAAGCGTGTGCTGGTGTTGCCGGCCAGGCACGCGCTCGAGCCTTTCATCCGTCGCGACTACCCGTCGATTCAGATTCTCTTGGTCAAGACGCATGCCGAAGCCAGGGCGCTGGTCGAGAGCGGTGATGCTTACGCCACCATCGAAAACGAGATCGGGGCGCAGCTGTTTCCTTCTGGCCTGCTCAAGGTCGGTGGTCTGGTGGAGGGCAAGTGGGAGGCCGACCATCTCTCGGTGCGCAAGGGCATGCCCGAGCTGTTGAGCATTCTCAACAAAGCGCTGGGGGCTTTTTCTGCGGCCGAACTGCGCGCCATTCGCCTGAAATGGCTGGACGGTGTTTCACCGGTGCCGAGCCCTTCGATCTGGGAGCGGGTAATCAAATTGGGATGCTGGGCGATGGGCGTGCTTGGGGTATTCGGGCTGCTGTCTCTGCTGTGGAACCGTCGCCTGGCAGCTGAGATAAAGCACCGCCGCGAGGCGGAAAAGGGCCTGGGCGATCAGTTGGCTTTCCAGAGCGCACTGATCGACGCGATGCCCGATCCGGTGTTTGTGCGTGATTTGCAAGGCCGATTGGTCATGTGCAATCGCAGCTATGAAGAGGCGCTCTCGGTTCGCCTGGAACAAGTGCAGGGACGAATGCTGTTTGAGATCGATGCAATGCCCAAAGCCACAGCCTTGATGTTGCATGATGAATTCATGGCGCAGCTGCACACGCGCAAAACCCGTTTCAGTCAGCGTCAGTTGCTGTTCAAGAGCGGCCCGCGGCACATCTACCAGTGGACGGTGCCGTTTTACAGCGCTGATGGAAAATTGCGCGGTTTACTTGGCGGCTGGACAGACATCAGCCAGCGCCGCGCCGATAGCGGGTGCAAATGTCCGCATTGAAGATAGGAAAAGTCCTATAAGGCGCGGCTACTTTTCTGATGGGAGGCTGAAGACGACTGCCCTAGAGTGATTGGCAAGTGCGCAGAGATTGCGCAATTGTCGTTCCAGGGGCCGTCCAATGCGTTCGCTCAAAATCCTGATTCTTGAACCCAACCCGTTTCAGTTGATGGCGTTGCATCAGATGCTCAATGCCATCGGTATCTACAACGTACTGACCGCGCCGTCGCTGACCTCGGCCAAACGCGCGCTGGCACGTCGCGGAACCGTCGATATCGCGATCTGCAATCCACAGATCAAGGGTGGTGACGGATTGGCCCTGATCCAGCACCTGAGCGCGCAACACCAGGCGTTGGCGTTGATTCTGTTGGGTCCGGTGGCCCCGAGCCTGATCGCGGATCTGGAGCTGTTCGTGCGCGAGCACCGAATCAGCCTTCTCGGGCGCCTGCACACTCCGGTCTCCGCGGTGTTGATGAGAGATCTGCTGGACGACTACCTGGCGTCCACCCGAGATCCGCTCGAAGTCTGAGAGCATTGGTTATTTCTCTGTCATGTTCACCATGCATGCTCTGACAGACCGGTGACTCTTCACGCAGAGGCAGGCAGAACTTTCTTCTCCGGCCGGTGGTCATTTACTGTGGACACGCCCATGGCACTGTGTTTTCGGACTATTGAGTGGAGATCGAGATGGAAAGTATCAATCTATTGCTCGGTGAGGCTCTGAGCCCGTATCAGGTGACGTTGACCCCGCGCGGTCTGCAAGGCGAATGCCTGGTGACCCTGAAGAACGGGAGCGGCGCCATCGTGGTGGAACGCGAATTCAACCAGGCGCAGTTGAGCGACAAACGCCAGTTGACCGATGTGGTCGACGGACTGCACCGCGACGTGCTGATCGCCGAAGGACGGCTGGAGCCCTGTGTGATCGCGGCGTTGCGTAATGCGGCCGCGGACAAGCGTCCGGTGCTCTGAAACCGATTTGTTTTTTGTGGGAACCTTCCTGCACCAAGGTCAGTCAGAATTCGTAACAGCAGGATCAAGCATTGTGCTCCGGTGCTTGTCGCTTGCTGTTACGGGTCTTTGATATAGGCCACGTTTAACCCCGAGTCGTCTCCCCACTTCTCGGGGTTTCTTTTTGCCCGGATTTCACTGTTCGGCTTGTTGCTGGAAGAAAATCCGCGCCTGCTCCAGATAATCCGCGCGCATCTTGGGGTCGAGCCAGTCGGCGTAAAGCTGATTCAGATGTTCATGGGGCAGGGTGCGCAGCAGTTGATTGATCTCATTGATCGCCTGCCGGCCCTGGGCAGTGTCGGAACAACCGACATGTCCCGACTGATATTTGGCCGTGCCGCGAATCGGAAAGAATTCCAGCTCGTTTTCGGCGATTTCTGCCTGATGCGCCTGATAGCGGATTTCCGACCAGTACCCCAGAACCATTTGCAAGCGGCCGAGGCGTTGCATGGACAGCAAGTTGCTCAGCGCATCATTGCCGTAATGCCTGGTCAGCGCATCAGCCGGTGCCTGGCGTAGCAAATTGTCGATGACCTCTCCGTAACTGCGCTCGGCGACCACTCCGATTTTTTTCTCGCCATCAGCTAGATATGCCGCGAGATTCACTTCTCCATCAACCAGAAAAGGACTGAGCACAGCGCTGTCCTTCTTGCGAATCACCACGCCATTGGTGACGGCGCGAAACGCCGGAATCGAGAAGGCAATCCATTGTGCGCGTTCTTGGCTGTACATCAGCGACGGGTCGCAAGTGAAAGAGGCTTCGTGGAGCATTTGCAGACCGCGGGCGCGATTGACCCGCATCAGGCTGTGTTCGTACTGCGGCATGCCGGCAATCAGCATCGGCATCAATTGATCGATTACGCCCTGACCTTTTTTCGGGCCTTCGAAAATCGTCAATGGCGGCAGGTCGCGCAACAACCAGATCAAGGTCGGTTTCGCCTGCGCCCAACTCGGTAGCGTCAACAGGAAAAGCAGGCCGAACAAGCGCCACGTCCACCAGTGGTGAGCGCGGTTGTTGGCCGATGGCTGCGGGGAGGTCAGCTTAAATGGCTCCGTCTTGGCGCAATTTGGCGATCTGCTGTTCGTCGTAGCCAAGATCGTGAAGTACCTGCGCGTTGTGCTCACCCAATTGCGGTCCGACCCATTCGGAGGTGCCGGGTGTATCAGAGAGTTTCGGCACGATTCCCGGCATCTTGAAGGGTTTGCCGTCCGGCAGCTTGGCCTGTAAAAACATTTCCCGGGCCAGATACTGCGGATCGTTGAACATGTCCTCGGCGCTGAAGATCCGGCTGGCCGGCACCTCGGCTTGATTCAGCAGGTCCAGCACGTTTTGCAGCGGCAGTGAATTGACCCAGCGATCGATCACCCCGTACAACTCGTCGCGGCGCAGATCACGTCCATCGTTGCTGGCCAGCGTCGGATCATTGGCCAGATCTTCGCGGCCGATGATCAGCATGAAGCGTTTGAATATCGCATCACCGTTGGCGCCGATCTGCACATGCTTGCCGTCGGCACTGGTGTGAATCGACGACGGCGTAATGCCCGGCATGATATTGCCCGTACGCTCGCGGATAAAACCGAACACATCGAACTCCGGAACCATGCTTTCCATCATTGCGAAGATCGCTTCGTACAATGCCACGTCAACCACCTGGCCAAGGCCACCGTTGACCTCGCGATGACGCAGCGCCATCAACGCACCAATCACGCCCCACAACGCCGCAATCGAATCGCCGATGGAAATCCCGGTGCGCACCGGCGGGCGATCTTCGAAGCCCGTGATGTAGCGCAGGCCGCCCATGGATTCGCCGACCGCGCCGAACCCCGGTTGATCCTTCATCGGCCCGGTCTGGCCGAAGCCGGACAGGCGCACCATGACCAGTTTCGGATTCAGCGCGTGCAGGGTTTCCCAACTCAGGCCGAGTTTTTCCAGGACGCCGGGGCGA
Source organism: Pseudomonas sp. P4795 (assembly GCF_048822895.1). Taxonomy (NCBI): domain Bacteria; kingdom Pseudomonadati; phylum Pseudomonadota; class Gammaproteobacteria; order Pseudomonadales; family Pseudomonadaceae; genus Pseudomonas; species Pseudomonas sp. P4795. The sequence goes on from NZ_JBMFBT010000003.1 coordinate 383,948, forward strand.
AAGTTCTCGATCAGGATGTCGGCATCGGCGAGCAGTTGTTTGAGGATCGCCAGCCCGTCCGGGTGCTTGAGGTTGAGGGTCAGCGACTTCTTGTTGCGCGCCTGAACAAACCACCACAACGAGGTGCCTTCATACAACTTGCGCCATTTGCGCAGCGGGTCGCCGCCGTCCGGCGATTCGATCTTGATCACTTCGGCGCCGAATTCGCCGCAGATGCGCGAGGCAAACGGGCCGGCAATCAAGGTGCCCAATTCAATGACTTTCAGACCGCTGAGCGGTTTGTTGGCGAACGGCATGCGAAATCCTGTAGGACAAGGCTGAGCGGATACAGGGTTTTAACATAGCCGGCTGTCAGGCGTGCAAGGTTGATCGCCATCAATTCGTGGATTGCCTACGGCATCGGTTAGACTTGCCGACTTTCCCCGTATCAAGAAGCCCGTTCATGGCCCAGCCGTCCACCACCTACAAATTCGAATTGAACCTCACCGACCTCGACCGTAGCGTCTACGAGAGCGTCAAACAGACCATCGCCCGTCACCCTTCGGAGACCGAAGAACGCATGACTGTGCGCCTGTTGGCCTACGCGCTCTGGTACAACGAGCAACTGTCGTTCGGTCGCGGTCTGTCGGACGTGGATGAACCTGCGCTGTGGGAAAAGAGCCTGGACGACCGCGTTCTGCACTGGATCGAAGTCGGCCAGCCTGATTCTGATCGTCTAACCTGGTGCTCGCGTCGCACCGAACGCACGAGCCTGCTGGCTTACGGCAGCCTGCGCGTGTGGGAAACCAAGGTGATTCCGGCGATCAAGAATCTGAAGAACGTCAACATTGCATCCGTGCCGCAGGAAGTGCTGGAAACCCTGGCCAAGGACATGCCCCGCGTTATCAAGTGGGACGTGATGATCAGCGAAGGAACGATTTTCGTCACCGACGACCGTGGTCAGCACGAAGTCCAGCTCAACTGGCTGCAAGGCGAGCGCTGAGTCCGCAGCACCGCCGATTTATCCCACGTATTCAAGAGAAGCCTCTGTCACCCCATGCGTATTGATCCTCGTCCGTTACCCGCCACATTGCCGTTTCTTGGCGACCTGCCGCCACTGCTGACCCGCCTGTACGCGGCGCGCGGCGTGCAGTCCGAAGCGGAACTGGACAAGAGCCTCAAGCAGTTGATCCCGTTCACCCAGCTCAAGGGCATCGATGCGGCGGTGGATCTGCTGGTGACCGCGCTGGAGCAGCGCCAACGCATTCTGATTGTCGGCGACTTCGACGCTGACGGTGCGACTGCCAGTACCGTTGGCGTACTCGGCCTGCGCTTGCTGGGCGCGGCGCATGTCGATTATCTGGTGCCTAATCGCTTTGAGTTTGGTTATGGCCTGACCCCGGAAATCGTCGAAGTTGCGCTGACTCGCGAGCCGCAATTGCTGATCACCGTCGACAACGGCATCTCCAGCGTCGAAGGTGTGGCAGCGGCGAAACGTCATGGCCTGAAGGTATTGATCACCGACCACCATTTGCCCGGCGACGAACTGCCGCTGGCCGATGCACTGGTCAACCCGAACCAGCCTGGCTGCGAATTTCCGAGCAAGTCGCTGGCCGGGGTCGGGGTGATTTTCTATGTGTTGATGGCGTTGCGCGCCCGCCTGCGCAGCCTTGGCTGGTATGAGAGCCAGCCGCAGCCGAACATCGGCGAGCTGTTGGATCTGGTCGCACTGGGCAGTGTTGCCGACGTAGTACCGCTGGACGCCAATAACCGGATTCTGGTGCATCAAGGTCTGGAGCGGATTCGCGCCGGGCGGGCACGGCCGGGGATCAAGGCCATTCTCGAAGTGGCCAAGCGCGAAGCTTCGCGCATCACTTCTACCGATCTGGGCTTCATTGTCGGCCCGCGCCTCAACGCGGCAGGGCGGCTGGACGACATGAGTCTGGGCATCGAATGTCTGCTGACTTCCGATGCCGCGCTGGCGCGGGAAATGGCCGCGCAACTGGACGGCATGAATCAGGATCGCAAATCCATCGAGCAGGGCATGCAGCGTGAAGCGCTGGCCCAGCTCAAGGACTTGCCGGTCGAGTCGATGCCGTTCGGGCTGTGCCTGTTCGATCCGGAGTGGCACCAAGGTGTGATCGGTATCCTCGCGTCACGCATGAAGGAGCGCTATTTCCGTCCGACCATCGCCTTTGCCGATGCCGGCGACGGCTTGCTCAAAGGCTCGGGACGTTCGGTGCAGGGCTTTCATATTCGCGATGCGCTGAGCGTGGTCGCCGCGCAGCATCCGGACCTGATCGCCAAGTACGGTGGTCACGCGATGGCGGCCGGTCTGACCTTGCCGCAGGAGAATTTTCCGCTGTTTGCGCAGGCCTTCGACGCCGAAGTGCGTAGGCAGCTTCGCGAAGAAGATCTGACCGGGCGCCTGCTGTCGGACGGCACCCTGGCGGTCGAAGAATTTCACCTTGAACTGGCGCGTGCGCTGCGCAATGCCGGGCCTTGGGGTCAGCACTTCCCGGAGCCGCTGTTCCACGGCGTATTCCAGTTGGTCGAGCAACGGGTGGTCGGCGAGCGGCATCTGAAAGTGGTGCTGAAAACCGAATGTGGCTCGGTGAAGCTGGATGGGATCGCGTTTGGTATCGACCGTGAAATCTGGCCGAATCCAACGATCAAATGGGTTGAATTGGCTTACAAGCTCGATCTGAACGAGTTTCGCGGCAATGAAACCGTGCAATTGATGATTGCTCACATCGAACCGCGCTGAAACACTCTGAACCCTCCCGCATCCCCGGTTGTCGACTAGGCTCTAAGCACTGCTTGATTGGCCTTGTGACGTCTTGTCGAATTTTTTGCCCGCGGGGGCGGGTGCTGCACCTCTTTCCTGTCACTCGTCGACTTTTCAAACAGAACCTGGAGCCTGCCCACTGATTCGAGAGGTGCCCCATGAGTCTGCTGCTTGAACCCTATACCCTGCGCCAACTGACCTTACCCAACCGCATCGCCGTGTCGCCGATGTGCCAATACTCCAGCGTCGATGGCCTGGCCAATGATTGGCATCTGGTGCACCTCGGTAGCCGTGCGATTGGCGGCGCCGGACTGGTCTTTACCGAGGCAACGGCGATCACCGCCGATGGACGGATTACCGCCGAAGACCTTGGCCTGTGGAACGACGAACAGATCGCACCACTGCAACGCATTACGCGTTTCATCACCGCCCAAGGCGCCGTCGCCGGTATTCAACTGGCGCATGCCGGGCGCAAGGCCAGCACCCATCGGCCATGGCTCGGCAAGCATGGCAGCGTCAAACCGGATGATGGCGGCTGGACCCCGGTCGGGCCTTCGCCGATTGCTTTTGATCCGCAACACACACAACCGAAAGCGCTGGATGAAGGGCAAATCGCCGAGGTGATTCAGGCTTTTGTCGACGCCGCAAAACGTTCTTTGACTGCCGGTTTCTCCGTGGTCGAAGTGCACGCTGCGCATGGTTATCTGCTGCATCAGTTCCTTTCCCCATTGAGCAATCAACGCCGTGATCAATACGGTGGTTCGTTTGAAAACCGCATTCGTCTGGTGCTGCAAGTCACCGAAGCAGTGCGGGCAGTGTGGCCGGAAGAATTGCCGGTATTCGTCCGCGTGTCGGCCACCGACTGGGTCGAGGACGGATGGAATCCGGACGAAACCGTTGAGCTGGCGCGACGCTTGAAAGCGCTGGGCGTGGATCTGATCGACGTGTCGTCGGGCGGGACGGCGGCGAATGCCGAGATTCCGGTCGGCCCGGGCTATCAAACGCGTTTCGCCGAACGTGTGCGCAAGGAGTCAGGCATTGCCACCGGCACTGTGGGCATGATTACCGAACCGGCGCAGGCCGAGCACATTCTGCGCACTTGTCAGGCGGACATCATCTTCCTCGCCCGTGAGCTACTGCGCGATCCCTACTGGCCGCTGCATGCCGATGATGATCTGGGTGGACGCAAAGCAATCTGGCCGGCGCAATACCAGCGTGCGACGCATCGGGATCAGCCGATCCATGAGTCTGATCTGCGTGACTGATTGAAGCGCTGAAAAGCAAAAGCCCCGACCAGTGATGGTCGGGGCTTTCGTTTGTGTTACGGGTATTTGCGCTTGTCCGGCGCTGGCGGGAAGTACTGATACAGCCAGGTCTCGCTCAACGTGCGGTCATTGGTGCGGATGAACAACCGCAGCTCTACCGGCTCGACGCTGTCGCTGGTCGGGTACCAGTCGAACAGAATCCGGTAACCCTTGATGTCATCCAGTACCAGCACGCTGAAGTCCTGCACCTTGCCGTTCGAGCAGGTGACTACCGGCTCAATCCCGGTGCCCTGTGGCAGACGCTCCAGACCGCCGCCAGTGAAGTCCACGGCAAAACGGCGAGCCCAGACTTTCGGGTAATGCTCCCCGGGTGCCCAGCCTTCAGTGAAGCCGCCCATGCCGGAGCGAGTAGCCTGCACCCGAGCCAGTGGTGTACTGACCGGCGGCAGGGCGCTCCAGTAGAGCTTGTAGCCGTAATTCAGCGAATCGCCGGCCGCCACCGGTTTCTTCGGTGTCCAGAACGCGACGATGTTGTCGAGGGTTTCGCCGGTGGTAGGAATTTCCAGCAGATCGATCGAGCCTTCGCCCCACTCGGTGGTCGGTTCTACCCACAGGCTCGGGCGCTTGCTGTACCAGTCGACCGTGTCCTGATAGTTGGCGAACTCGTGATCGTTTTGTACCAGACCGAAACCCTTCGGGTTGGTGTCGGCGAAGGCGTTGAACTGCAGGGTCGCCGGGTTGTTCAGCGGGCGGCAGATCCATTCGCCGTTGCCGCGCCACATGGCCAGACGATCCGAGTCGTGGATCTGCGGGTGAATGGTGTCGCACATGCGCCGTTCGTGGTTGCCACAGCTGAACATGCTGGTCATCGGCGCGATGCCCAGTTGTTCAATGGCAGTACGCGCGTTGATGTGCGCGTCGATGTCCATCACCACGCGCTCGGCCTGGCAATCGATGTCGAAACGATAGGCACCGGTGGCGCTCGGCGAGTCGAGCAGGGCGTAGACCACGAAGCGTGTGGCGTTCTGATCCGGTGTCTCGAACCAGAACTTGGTGAAGTCAGGGAATTCTTCGCGCTTCTTGGCGTAGGTGTCGACTGCCAGACCGCGTGCCGACAGGCCATATTGGCCAGAGGCATCGACGGCGCGGAAGTAGCTGGCGCCGAGGAACGAGACTACGTCGTGGCGATCCAGCTCCGGCGCCTTGAACAACTTGAACCCGGCAAAACCCAAGTCACCCTTGAGCTGCTGGGTATCGACCGAGGTGTTCTCATAGTTGAACAACTGAGGGCGGAAATGCACTTCGCGCGCCATCCGCGTTTTCGGATCGACGCTGTACATGCGCACCGGCTGGCGGAACCCCATGCCGACGTGGAAGAACTGCACATCCAGCTGACCCTTGTTTTCCTTCCACAACGAATGTTCACCGTCGTAGCGGATCGCGTTGAAGTTCTGCGGGGTCATGGTCGCCAGCGTCGGCGGCAGGACTTGCTTGGTGTCCTGATAGGCGCTGCCCGCAAGCTGCTTCGCCTGACGCTTGAGTGCGTCGAAATCGAACGCCTGTGCTTCGCCGTCGGCGGCGCCACCATTGGCGGCCCAGGCGCGGGCGGCGAGCAGTCCGGACGCGGACAGACCGGTGTAAGCCGCAATGGCCATGGATGCTTTGAGCAAATTCCTGCGATGCATAAGTACAACCTGTCGTGAGCAATCCCGCGCCGTTCCTGGCACGTGCTGGATCAGAATTTACGGTTCGGACATGCCTTCGGCCAAACGCAACGGACTATTAACAGATGCCCGATAGCTTAAACCGTTCGCGCCGATTGCAAAATTCGTTGATTGCAGGTGCCAGCGTCTCAATGAAACAAGACATTACGGTTAATTTATCCGACAGGCTTTTCTGATTTATAGGGCATTTCTGCTTTTTTCGACTAATTACTCTAAAAACTGCTTTTCAGCGCCGATTAACTTTCTATTCTATAGGCATCGCCGGTCACAACCCTTTCAACCGGCAGGGCTCAAATCGCTGCTTAAAGGAGCAGGGCGATGCGGTTTTCGAAAAATTCTGAAGTATTTGAAAAGGACATCGTCCATGGCAAAAGTGCAATGCATCACCGAAATGTTGGGAATTTTTCCGTGCCTGGGTGGCCGGCGCAGGAAGCGACTGAATTCTGAAGAGCGGAAACTGGTTGAACGCTATCGCGAGTTGTCGGAGAGCGACCGGATCGCGATGAGGTATCTGGTGGATGCGATGCGGAGTGTTTCGCGGTTCTGATGGTGTGACGCAAAAAGGGGGGCAGACATTGAGTCAGCCCCCCTTTTTTTGTTTGCGTGTCCGGGCGGACGAGCGTTGCCTCGGCGGGGAGTGGCGGCGAATTTTCACATGCAGAAATGTATTGCTGGTGGACGCTCCGTTTGGCTCGCCACCAGAATATCAAGAGATAGCAGCCCACTTGATGCGAAGCCCTGTGCAGAAACTCCACAACCGAACCGTTTCACAAAGCCTTCGTGCACTGATCTTGCGGCCCGATGACGCGAATCTGGCGTCAGTTGATATTCATCCAGTTACTATTGCGCGGGCGCATCAATCAGCGAGTATCAAATGATCTGGTTTCTAGAAGGGCAATCGAGTCAGCGTGACGTCATTATCGGCGCGCGCGAGGCACTCCCGGCAGATGTAAAAATCTTTGCCTCTCATCGTCAGGATCGCACTGAAATCACGTCGCTTGCCGACGTCAGTTTCATGGAGCCGACCGATAACGCAGAGCGTATCGACTGGGTTATCGCCACCGCAGTAGAGCACAACATCAAAGTGATTCTGGCCGGCCGCGTCGGCCATGTCTTCGAGATCGAACGGGCGCGCTTCGAGCGGGCGGGTCTTGAACTGGTGACGGGCGGCACGTCCATGGCGACCTTCGACATGGTCGACGACAAGAGCCGATTCACCGCTGAAGCAGAACGTGTCGGCCTGGCTTGTGTGCCGGCAATCACTGCGGTGAACGCCGAAGAAATGTTCGCCGCTTATAAAACCCTCTCCGCCAGCGGTGAGGTCTGTGTCAAACCTGCGGTCGGTATATATGGTCAGGGTTTCTGGCGATTCAAGGCAGATACCGATCCGTTCCGTTGTTTTGCCAATCCGGATGCCCGTGAAGCCAATTTTGAAACGTACATGCGTGCTTACTGCGAAGCCGAAGCTCCGGCACCGATGCTGATGATGCCTTATATGGCAGGCAGCGAGTGTTCGGTGGACATGGTCTGCGAAGGCGGCCGCCCGGTAGCGTTCGTCAGCCGTCGAAAGGCGGGTGTGCATCAGACCTTCGAGCGCGAGGGCGCCGCTGTCGAGCTGGCGCTCAAGGCTGCCGAGCATTTCGGTTGTGACGGAATCGTCAATGTGCAGACTCGTGATGACGCCGATGGCCAACCGCATCTGCTGGAAATCAACCCGCGCGCCTCGGGTGGCATAGGTTACACGCGGGCGACCGGGACCAACCTGCCGGGCATTTTCGCGGCTCGCCGCCTCGGCTTGCCGGAGCCTGCGACCGTCTGGCGACCGAATGTCCGGGTAAAAGGCGTGACTGTGGCGGCTGTGGCATCCTGATATTAAAGCGATATTGATTTTTGATACAATTTGCCGCGCTGCACATGAGGCAGCAAGTCGTTAGCAGTCAAGGAGAGATCAGGGAATGATGGTGCTGGCGCCTGGCGCAAATGCCGCAATATCGAGCGCACGGAGTCAATGGACTCTGGAGTGCGGCAAGTCCTCGGCCTTCGGGGATTATGCAGCAGTCGCTATATTGCCGGTGGACGAGAAACGCCGCCCGACAGGTGATCCCGCCCTGTTCCAGACCTCCCATGGCTGGATGGAATGGAAAGGCGATCAGGAAAACGTCGGTTGTGCGTTGAATCTCGCTGAATTGCCGGCGGGTAGCGATCGCGTGCTGATCATCGTCTACACCTTCTCGGCGGCAGGCCCGGTCAGCGACCTCAAAACCCTGCGTTTTCAGGTTGATGGCCAGCTCGACTACAGCCTCGATCTGCGCGACAACGGCGAATCGGCAATCATCATCGGCGAGTTCTACACGCGCAATCAGCAATGGAAATTCCGCGCTCTGGCTGAAGGTTCTGCCTATGGTCTGGCGGCTTTCGGCCGGCGAATCGGCCTCGAAATCAACGATGCTCATCCGAAGGGACGCTCGAGTCCCTCCGAGTCCGGCCGCAGCAGTGCTACCGGCACCGGATTTGCCGTCTCGAACAATCACGTTCTGACTTGTGCCCACGTCATCGAAGACATGCAGGAAATTCACATTTCCTCCTTCGAGGGGCGTTACCGTGTCGAACCCGTGGTGGTCGATCGGCGCAACGACATCGCTTTGCTCCGAGTGCTGGACTGCCCGCCGCTGAAGCCGGTGGCGTTCAAGGAAGGCTTCGGCTGCGATCTCGGCGATAATGTCGTGGCGTTGGGCTTTCCCCTCGCCGGTTTTGCCGGGGGCGGCGTGCAAGTGACGCAAGGCGGGGTGTCAGGTCTGTTTGGGCTGCACAACGATTCGAGCCTGCTGCAGTTCACTGCCCCGATTCAACCCGGCTCCAGTGGCAGCCCACTGTTTGACTCTTCAGGAGCGGTGGTCGGTCTGGTGACCTCGAGCCTGCCGGATGCGCAAAACATGAATTTTGCGGTCAAGGCGCCACTGCTCCTCTCATTCCTTGGCGCTTGCCGCGTCGAGGCCAGCAAGACATCTGTCGGCAAGACTTTCACAACAGCGGAACTGGCGCGTGAAGCCCAGGCTTCAATGTGGCGTGTCGAAGCGCGGAATTTCTGACTTCTCTTGATTTGAAACATTTGGTACCGGCGTGCGGTTGAACATCCGGCGCTGATTTAGGAATTTGCTCATGGAAAGTAACGCAGTTACACAAACGCTCAGCGCGCAACTGATGCGCGGGCGACTCGATGTCAAAGTAGATGATTCGCTCATCGCTCCGAACGCCTTGTTCGGCTTTGCCGAGCGCCGTAATCCCAAGCGTGCGTTCCTGTTCGTGTCCAAAGTGTTGGGCCGCCATATTCCGGTGCGCCCCTCTGCAATGAATACAAGTTTCGCAAACCTCGCGGCGCAGATTCCAGCGGATCTGCCCGGCCCGGTGTTGGTGATCGGCATGGCCGAGACCGCAGTCGGCCTCGGTGCAGGCGTGCATCGCGCGTTCAGTGCGACCCGCCCCGATACGGTGTACATGGTCAGCACGCGGCACCCCACTGGCACTGAACTGTTCACTCGTTTCGAAGAAGAGCACAGCCACGCCAGCGCCCATTTGATCCATTTGCCGGTCGATCCCGACGTGCGCGAAATGATGCTGAATGCCCGCTCACTGGTGCTGGTCGATGACGAAGCCTCCACCGGCAAGACCTTCATCAATCTGCACCGCGCCTTGGTTGACTCGGGTCTGACCCAGGTCGAGCGTGTCGTGACCTGCGTGCTGACCGACTGGTCGCGCAACGCGGTGTGCGACACGATTGGCGAATCTGCGCATCAAGTGTCGTTGCTGCAAGGCTCGTACGACTTCCATGAAGACCTCGAAGCGCCGTTGCCGGAGATGCCGGCCGTCGGCACCGTCGCCGCCGGTGAGTGGCCGTTGTCGGCACGCAACGATTGGGGCCGTCTCGGTGTGCGCAAGGTGGAAGACACCTTGGCCCCCGATCTGCAAGTCAAGGCTGGCGAGCGGGTTCTGGTGGTCGGCACCAGCGAATTCGTCTGGCGCCCATTCCTGCTCGCCGAGCGCCTGGAACGTGCCGGCGCCGACGTGCACTTCAGCTCGACCAGCCGTTCGCCGATCGCGCTGGGTCATGCCATCGGTCACGCATTGTCGTTCTCGGACAACTACGGACTGGGCATTCCCAACTTTCTCTACAACGTGCGCCCGGGCGAGTTTGATCGCGTGCTGATCTGCTCGGAAACTCCGGCGCAGGCAGTCCCTGCCGAACTGGTTGCCGCCCTGAACGCCGAGGTGATTGTCGATGCTCAGTAATCGCCCACTGGCCTTGGTCGACCTCGACGACACGCTGTTTCAGACCGCGCGCAAAATGCCCGAGGGCACGCCACGCCATCCAGCGACCTTCGACATCGAAGGCCAACCGAATGGCTACATGACCCCGGTGCAGAAAACCCTGGTGGAATGGCTGCTGTCCTCGACTGACGTGGTGCCCGTGACTGCGCGCAGCGTCGAAGCTTTCAGTCGGGTCAAACTGCCTTTCGACAAGGGCGCTGTCTGCTCCCACGGCGGAGTGATTCTCGGCGCCGACGGCAAGATCGATGAGCAATGGCAGGCGCACATGACTGTCATTCTGGCCGACTTCCAGAGCCGTCTGCCGGATCTGAGCGCCGCGACCCTGGCCATTGGTAAAGAGCTGGGCATTTCGCTGCGCGGATGGGTGGTTGAAGAAGAAAACCTGCGCCACTACGTGGTGACCAAGCACAACGAATCCAACGACGAAGTCCTGCAAACCGTGCTGGCTGAAGTCCAGGCGCGCGGCTTGCTGGAGGGGATGCACATCCACGGCAACAGCAACAATCTGGCCTTCCTGCCTGCCGGTCTGTCGAAGCGCGTGGCCGTTGAAGAACTGTTGCGCCGTGACCGTGAAATCAACGGTGAACGACCGGTGCTGGGTTTTGGCGACAGTATTACCGACCTCGGCTTCATGGATGCCTGCCATATGTGGGCAACTCCATCGCGTAGCCAACTGGCGCAGTTTGTGGGGCATGCGCTCAATGACTGAGTCTATCGCTGAGCTCAAGACTGTCGGTAGCGGCAGCTATTTGCAGGACGACGTGCACTTTCTGCTCCAGCCGGTGCAGATGGAAGTCACCGACGTCGCAGAGAAAGAGCGGCTGATTCAGACGAAGCAGAAGCACTATTCGGAGATGATCAGCTTCGAGAGCGCGCCGACGGATGTGCACAAGGCGCTGTACCAGCGCGCGCTCGCGCAAAACGGCGTGCGCATGGCCAGCGACGTTCAGGCGCTGGCGCTGGCGTTGAATGAGGCTTGCACAGGGCCCTCGATTGTTCTGGTGTCCTTCGTTCGCGCCGGCCTGCCGCTGGGCGTGCTGCTGCGCCGGGCGCTGATCGACATGGGCCGCGAGGCTCATCATTACGGGATCAGCATTGTGCGTGATCGCGGCATCGACATCGTAGCGCTGGAAGCAATCATTCAGGCCTACGGCGCAGGCAACATCGTGTTCGTTGACGGCTGGACCGGCAAAGGCGCGATCTCCGGTGAAATCCAGCACAGCCTCAAGGGTGACGCGCGATTCCCTGAAGAACCGCGGCTGGTGGTGCTGGCCGACCCGTGCGGGCGAGCCTGGCTGTCCGCCTCGGCAGAAGACTGGGTGATCCCGTCGGGCATCTTGGGCGCCACCGTCTCGGGACTGGTTTCCCGCTCGATCTGGCCAGCCAATGGCGGACTGCATGGCTGCGTGGTCTATGACCACCTGACCGAGCACGATGTGACGCGTGACTTCATCGAGCACATCGACCAGCAGCGCGAAGCGCTTGGCCCGGTGCCTCCGGCCAAGCCGTGGACGGCCACCGAGCGCAGCGAATTGCAAGCCGCAGCCACGCAAGTCGTGGAGTCGCTGGCCGCACGTTTCGATATCAGCAATCTGAACCGGGTCAAACCGGGCATCGCCGAGGCGACTCGCGCGGTGCTGCGCCGGGTGCCGGATCATGTGCTGGTGCGGGATCGCAATGACAGCGACGTGCAATTGCTTTTGCACCTCACCGAAGGCGCTGGAGTCTGCGTTGAAGAAGTCGGCGCCGCACTCGGCCCGTACCGAGCCGTGACCATCATCCGGAGCGTGCGCTGATGAAGAAGCTTTCTCCGTATGCCCTGGGCGCCACGTTGTACATGCCGGCCACGCGCGCTGATCTGCTGGACGTGGTGTTCGCCACCAAACTGCCGGAACTGCGTTCGCTGGTGGTATGCCTCGAAGACGCAGTTGCCGACATCGATGTCAGCACCGCACTGAGCAACTTGCATCGCCTGTTGTCGACCATTGATGAGCGCGGCGGGCGGCCTGCCGAGGGGCCGGTGCTGTTCGTGCGTCCGCGCGATTCGGCGATGGCGGCGGTACTCAATGACTGGCCGTTGATGAAGCACGTCGACGGCTTTGTGGTGCCAAAACTGACGCTGCGCAACCTCGATGCCTGGGAGCAGGCGGTGACCAGTCCCGAGCTGTTTCTGATGCCGACTCTGGAAACCGTCGACGTGTTCAATCCGGTGGCGATGGTCGAACTGGGCCAGGCGCTCAAGGCCAATCTCAATCACCGGATCATTGCTCTGCGTATCGGCGGCAACGATCTGATGGGCAGCCTCGGTCTGCGGCGCAATCCGGCCACCACGCTGTACAGCACGCCGATGGGCTACGTGATTCCGATGCTGGCCGGGGTCATGGGCTCGCAAGGTTTTGCGCTGACCGCGCCGGTGTTCGAACAACTCGCCACGCCGAATTTGCTGGGTGAAGAGCTCGAACTGGACATCGCCCACGGTCTGGTGGGCAAGACCGCGATTCACCCGAGTCAGATCAGCATCATTCAGGATGCGCTGCGCGTCAGCCTCGAAGACCTCAACAGTGCAAAGTTGATCGTCAGCGACGTGGCCCCGGCCGTGTTCAAGCACAACGATGTGATGTGCGAGCCGGCGACCCATTACCAGTGGGCGATGAAAATCCTCGAACGCGCCGAGTGGCATGGCGTGCGCCAACCCGATGCTGCCCACGGTGAAACACCCATCCGACTAGCCGAGGCCATTCGATGACCCAGCCAAATACCGGGCCTGACCGGCCGGGGAAAAAAGTGCTCTGCGTCTTTGACTTCGACGGCACCCTGACCCGCCATGACAGCTTCGTACCGTTCCTGAAGTTTGCATTCGGCAAACGCGAGTTCGCCCGACGGGTGCTGACGCTTGCGCTGCCGAGCATTCGATTCCTCGCGCGACGCATGAGCCGTGACGAGCTCAAGGCGCAGTTGATCAGCCGTTTTCTCAGCGGCGTTGACCCGGAGTGGGTGAGCCAGCGAGCGGCGAAGTACTGCGAGGCATTCTGGACCAAGCTGATGCGCCCGACAGGCTTGATGGCGATTGCCAGCGAGATCGCCGCCGGTTCGCAAGTCACCTTGTGCTCGGCCTCGCCGGCACTGGTGCTGCAACCCTTCGCCGATCGCCTGGGTATCAAGCTGATCGGTACCGAACTCGAAGTGATCGACGGCAAGTTGACCGGACGTATCTCCGGCAACAACTGCCGTTGCGAGAACAAGGTTCTGCGGTTGGAGGAGGTCTACGGGCCGCTGACCGAATACCGGCTCAAAGCCTGGGGCGACACCCGTGGCGATCACGAATTGCTTGCTGCGGCGCAAGACGCGCACTGGCGACACTTTCATCCAGCATGGCGTCGTGGACGTCTGCGGACAGCAAAAAGCGCGGTCAAACCTGATCGCGACGTGAACACTGACGATCAACAAGGAGCGTAACGATGGCACTTACCCTGAGCAAACAGCAAAGTATTTCTCTGGAAAAAACGGCCGGCAGCGCGTTGACCCGCATCAGCCTTGGCCTCGGTTGGGACCCGGTGAAAGCAGGCTTTCTCGGCAAATTGATGGGCGGCGGCGGGGAAGTCGACCTCGACGCTTCGTGCATCCTGCTCGATAGCAGCCTGCAAGTAATCGACCTGGTCTGGTTCCGTCAGTTGAAGTCGCAGGACGGCTCGATCCAGCACTCCGGCGACAACCGTACCGGTGAAGGCGATGGCGATGACGAAACCATCCACGTTGATCTGTCGCGTCTGCCAGCCAGCGTCGAGCATCTGATTTTCACCGTGAACAGCTTCACCGGGCAGACCTTCGAAAAAGTCGAAAAAGCCTACTGCCGCGTCGTCAACGCCGACAAAAAATCGGAATTGGCCCGTTTCAACCTGTCCGAGAAGGGCGGTCACACCGGCATCGTGATGGCGAGCCTGTCGCGCAAAGGTTCCGATTGGGACTTCAAGGCCATCGGCGAAACCACTCGCGGGCGCACCGCTGACGACCTGGTCAATCTGGCCGTACAGGCGCTGCGCTGATGGCCACTCTCGTGCCTGGTGGTAATGCGCCGGTTGCCAGCGGCCAGCTTCGCGTTGATATCAACTACACGCCGATTCCGGGCGTCGACATTGATGTGTCAGCGTTCGTTCTGAACGCTTCGGGCAAAGTCCGTGGCGATGGCGACATGTGCTTCTACGGCCAGACCAGCGTGCTCGGTGGCGTGTTGCAGATGACCGAGGCGGCAGCCGGGCGCGCGGTGTTCACCGTCGATCTGAGTCGTCTTGAAGCAGCGGTCGAGAAAGTCGCGCTGTCGGCGACCATCCACGAGAACAAGGCCAGTTTCGAGCGTGTCTCGCAATTGTCCGTGGCGGTCTCGGGCGGCATCGAAGCTCAGTTGCCGACTGCCGGCATGAAGGAAACTGCGTTGATCCTTGGCGAGTTTTATCGTCGTCAGGGCGAGTGGAAATTCCGCTGCGTTGCGCAAGGTTTCAACGGCGGTCTGGAACCCTTGGCCAAGCATTTCGGTGTTGAAGTAGCGGCTCCGGCCGCTGCGCCGACGCCTGCGCCAGTTCAGTCAGCGCCAACACCTGCACCTGCACCTCCGGCAGCGAAATCGACGATCAGTCTGAGCAAGATCACGCTCGACAAGACTCGCTCGTCGATCAGCCTGGAGAAAACCGCCGGTGGTTTCGGCGAGATCAAGGTCAACCTGAACTGGAACAAGGGCAGTGGCGGCGGCTTCTTCAGCCGCAACAAATCCGTCGACCTGGACGTTGGCTGCCTGTTCGAACTGCAGGACGGCGACAAAGGCGTGGTGCAAGCCTTGGGCAACTGCTTCGGCAGCCTCAGTGGCCGGCCTTACATCCAGCTCAAGGGCGATGACCGCACCGGCTCGGTGGCCGGCGGGGAATGGATGCACATCAACGGCGCGAAGTGGGGCGAGGTCAAACGCATTCTGATTTTCGCCTTCATCTATGAAGGCGCGCCGAACTGGAAAGAGACTGACGGCATTGTGACCATCTACATTCCCGGCCAGCCGGACATCGAGGTACGCCTCAATGAAGAAGGTGGCCGCGAAGGCATGTGTGCGATTGCCATGCTCGAGAACGTTGACGGTGCGGTGAAGGTTTCACGCCGCGTCGACTTCCATCGTGGGCATGCGGCAGTCGACAAGGCTTACGGCTGGGGCATGAACTGGCGCGCCGGTTCGAAATAATACGGATGGCGGGGCTTTTCGGCCCCGCCCCTTGAGGAGATTTGCAAATGCTTGCATGGCTTAAAGAAAACGCGGCAGCGGCTCGCGACAAACTGACAACTGAAGTCGGTAAATTCAAGAACCAGAAGTTCATGGAAGCGATGACGGCCAGTTGCGCCATCGTCGCTGCGGCGGACGGCGATATTTCTTCGGCTGAAAAGCAGAAGATGATCGGCTTCATCAACATCTCGCCTGAATTGAAAGTGTTCAATACGGCTGATGTGATCAAGTCCTTCTCGACGCATTGCGAGAAGTTCGAGTTCGACTTCCAGATCGGTCAGGCCGAAGCACTGAAAGTCATCGGCAAGATCAAGAACGACCCGGGTGCTGCGCGCCTGCTGGTTCGCGTTGCCTGCTCCATTGGCGCATCGGACGGCTCATTCGATGACAAAGAAAAAGCGGCGTGCCGTTTGATCTGCGCCGAGCTGGGTCTGAACCCGGCTGACTTCGATCTTTAAGGAGCGGTACCTGTGGAAACGCAAATCGGATTTCCCCCGCTGACCATGGCGGTGTTTGTAGGGCTGGCGGTTGGCGCCCTGCTGCTGGACATGGTCACGCACCGTGGAGACAAGCCCATTTCGCTGATGAAGGCCTCGATCTGGTCGATCTTCTGGATCGCGATTTCGCTGGCGTTCGCAGGTTTCCTGTACGTGCAGCACGGCGCTGAAGTGGCCAGCCTGTTCGTCACCGGTTATGCGCTGGAAAAAGTCCTGAGTGTCGACAACCTGTTTGTCTTCATGGCGATCTTTGCCTGGTTCAAAGTGCCGGATGGCCTGCGTCACCGCGTTCTGTACTGGGGCATCATCGGCGCCATCGTATTCCGTGGCGTGTTCGTGGCGATCGGCACCGGCCTGCTGGCTTTCGGTCCGTGGGTGGAAATTGTCTTCGCGGTGATCGTTGCCTGGACGGCCGTGATGATGTTGCGCGCCGGTGGGGACGATGACGAGGAAGAAGACTACTCCAAGCACATGGCGTATCGCTTCGCACAGAAGCTGTTCCCGGTGTGGCCAAAACTGTACGGCCATAACTTCTTCGTGACCCGCAAGGTGCTCGAAGGTGAGCTGCAGAAACCGGAAAACCAGGGCATGACCCTGGCGGCCAAAGGCACGTTGTTCGCCACGCCGCTGTTCCTGTGCCTGGTGGTCGCGGAAGTGTCGGATATCCTCTTCGCGTTCGACTCGGTGCCGGCAGTGATCGCGGTCAGCCGTGAACCGCTGATCGTTTACTCGGCCATGCTGTTCGCGATTCTTGGCCTGCGGACCATGTACTTCGTGCTCGAAGCGCTGAAACGCTACCTGGTGCATCTGGAAAAATCGGTCATTGCGCTGTTGTTCTTCATCGCAGTCAAACTTGGCCTGAACGCCACCGACCACATGTTCCACCACGGCTACACCATTGACGCCAACACCAGTCTGTTGATTGTTATGGTTGTCCTGGCAATCGGCGTAGTGGCGAGCCTGATCTTCCCGGGTCAGGAAGAAACCCAAACCGAAAACAATTGAGTAGCAGCATCAACCACAAGGAGATGTACCGATGGCTTTGACACTTCAAAAAGGTGGCAACCTGTCCCTGACCAAAACCGACCCTAGCCTGACCAAAATTCTGGTTGGCCTGGGCTGGGACCCGCGCGCTACCGACGGTGCCGAGTTTGACCTGGACGCCAGCGCGTTTCTGGTAAGCGCAAGCGGCAAGGTTCGCAGCGACGCAGACTTCATCTTCTACAACCAGTTGAAGAGCGCCGACGGTTCGGTTGAGCACACCGGTGACAACCGTACCGGCGCTGGCGACGGCGACGACGAAGTACTGAAGGTTGACCTGAGCCGTGTCCCGGCCGACGTCGAAAAAGTCGTGTTTGTCGTGACCATCCATGACGCCGAAGCCCGCAAGCAGAGCTTTGGCCAGGTCGGCGGATCGTTCATTCGTGTCGTGAACGAAGTATCTGGTGCTGAAGTCGTACGCTATGACCTGGCTGAAGACGCTTCCACCGAAACAGCTATGATGTTTGCCGAGCTGTATCGCAACAACGGCGAGTGGAAATTCCGCGCTGTGGGCCAGGGTTATGCTGGTGGCCTGAAGGCTGTCGCTAATTCTTTCGGTCTGAACTTCTAAGATCCGGCATTTTGCCAATTGATTTGCAAGGCCCTGAATTCAGGGCCTGACTCACACAACCAAGAGGAATCTGAACATGGCGGTATCACTGAGCAAGGGTGGCAATGTCAGCCTGTCCAAAGAAGCTCCAGGCCTGTCTGAAGTCATCGTTGGCCTGGGCTGGGACCCACGCGTCACCGACGGCACCGAATTCGACCTCGACGCTTCGATCTTCATCGTTGGCGAAGACGGCAAAGTGCTCGACGACAACAGCTTCATTTTCTACAACAACAAGAAGTCTGCTGATGGCTCGGTCGAGCACATGGGCGACAACAAGTCGGGCGCGGGCGAAGGCGATGACGAACAAGTCACTGTCAAACTGACCGGCCTGGCGCCTGCAGTGAAGAAACTGGTTTTCGCTGTGACCATCCACGATTCGGACGCGCGCAAGCAGAGCTTCGGTCAGGTGCAAAATGCCTACATCCGCGTCCTGAACAAGGCTGACGGCAAAGAGCTGGCACGCTTCGACCTGAGCGAAGACGCTTCGACCGAAACCGCAATGATCTTCGGCGAGCTGTACCGCAACGGCGAAGAGTTCAAGTTCAAGGCCATCGGCCAAGGCTTTGCCGGCGGCTTGGCGCCACTGGCTAAAGAACACGGCGTGAACATCGGCTAACCCGAAAGGGTTGCTAGAGCCCCCTGCGTTTGCCGGGGGCTTTTTCTTGCCTGCAGAATTTTCACGGGCCAGCAATTCGCTGGTCATTAAACTTATACACAAACATTTTCGCCAAGCGCGACTGCGTCGGATCACACGGGCAGTTCAGCAGGATGCGGCACGGATAAGGATTTTTTCAATGGGAACGCTTCGCGGGGTCATGACGGTTGGTGTGTTGGCAGTTTTGTCTGGCTGTGGCGCTTACGACGACTTCAAAGCCAATAACGCTGTTCAGGAATACCGGCAGAATTGCCTAGGCAACTACACCAACGAATGCGAAAGCAGATTGGTCGACACCAACATCGTCATGCTCGAACTGGCCCGCAGCAACCTTGCCCGCGAGAAGGACACGTTGATCAAAGCCGTGGGCGAGGATGGCTATGAACGCTTCGCCAAAGCGGCCAACGAAGTCATCGACGACCTGATAGATCGCCAGGAAAAGAAGCGTCCGGGGATTTTCGCGCGCTGGGTGCTGGGCGAGGCTCAGCCGTTCGGCGATACGCGAAACCAACTGTTTCTCGAATCAGACATGCTGGCACTCAGGGCTGCTGTACTGAAGAAGATCAGCGATTCCAATCCGGTTGCGCAACGCCCGGCAATCAGCGAACCATCAGCCGCTGCAGCTCCTGTAGAAACTCCGCCAGCAGCGCCTGCTGTTGCCGTTGTCACCGGGTTGCTTGAAGCGGCGATTGACCGTGAGATTGCCAGCGAAATCGCACAGGACGGCGGTGATGAGTACAAGGACGCCCGCCAAATCATTTTGACGGATCTGAACGGTGACGGGACCAACGACGCGGTGGTGCTTTACACCCTTGAGGGGCAGGGTGGTGGCAATGGCTACTTCCAGTCGCTGGCGACGTTTTACTCGACACCTCAGGGTTGGGTCCACCGCGCAAAACTGGTCGTGGGATCAGGCGTGCAAACCGTTGAAGTCATCGCGCCGCAAACCCTTGCAGTGAAAATGCTCAGCGTCGGCCCGGACGATGCCAACTGCTGCCCAAGTGTCGAAAGCACGCAAAAATTCACCTGGAACGGCACTACCTTCCTGCAATCGCCTGGCACCTGAGGCGAGCGCTTTCGCCGCCCCGACTCAGAGGTACAGTTCAAAGTCCTGGGTCGGGGCATTCGGAGTGGCTGGCTCAGACGTAGCGTTTCGAACCGCTGTTTTGCAGTGGCTCGCCTTTGAACACTTCCGGGCCGTCCATCGTCAGCTTGAGTTTGTCGCCATTGCGGGACAGCCATGGCGTGGCTTCGCTGCAAGATTCGGAGGTGGCGCCGGACGGGCTGAGTACGATGTGATCCTGGTCGATTTCGATCAGACCGATGACGTAGGTGTAGATCATGTCGCTGAAGTCATCATCGTCATCAGCATGATCCTGGGGAAACTCGAAAGCGCACTCGACGATCTGGTTGCCGTATTCCATGCGCATTTTCGGTTTCAGCGAGGCCACTGACACCGCACCGTTGTCGACCGCTGAGTACACGCTGCACACCAGCGCCACTTTGCCGCCCATCAGTTGCGAGATCGCCGGATTGATGTCGACGGTTTCCACCGCCGGTTCGTTGGCACTGGCGCTGACCACATCGCCGGTATGGAACACGTAAGGGTCGAGGTCAAACTCGCCGCGCTTGTCCGGTGCCTGGATGATCGACATCCGCCCGTCCGGGCGCAGGATGCCGATGCGCAAATCGAGGTCGTCGTTGTCGCAGTCGTCACCGTTATCCACCCAGGTGGCGCTGACACGGATGGCTTTCGGCGCAGACGGGCCTTTTTCCAGCGAGACCTTGTGGCTGCTGCCGACCTTGTCCAAGGTGATCAGCGACTTCTGCATGCTGACGGGTTTGGCTGGTGGCGGAGGTGGCGCTTCTTCTTCGACTTCAACTCCGTACAACCCACACAGACCAGCCAAGCCCGAAGCGAAACCTTGCCATACCGAGCGCGCCTTGAACTGGCCATTGCGCACGTACAGATCGAGCACGATGATCCCGGTCTCTTTGGAGAATGGCTCGGGTGCCAATTCCAGCACCTGAGCACCGGCAATCACTGTGGCTTGCAGCTCCTTGACCACCTCGAACCCGCCAGCACTGCCGTCCTGCGTCAGGGTGATGGCGACTTTGGTGATGTTGGCCGGCAGGCGCGCGAGATCGAAGCTGATGCTGTGACTGATCACGCTGCCCTGAACGACCGGCGCGGCGAAAGTCGCCGCGCCGGACGGATGTTCAGGAACGTTGAAGAACACCATGCCGCTGTCATCCAGCACCTTGCCGGTGTCGGTGAGCAGAAACGCGGTCAGGTTGACATCCAGATTGGCGCCTGCCGCGTGCGTGACCACGACACGCCCCTGCGCGCTGTTCAGATTGGTGTTTTCGCCGGGCTTGAGTGACTGATTCAATTGAGATCCCTATTCCATGGATAAAGTGCAGTACACCGCGTTCGCGATGTGCCCTGAGCGTTTCGCGGGTCAGCGAATGATGTTTTTCGACTTGGCTTCCTTGAGCCAAGACGGGAATTCAGCCATCAACTTGTCGTACAGCTGTTCCTCGCTGATGTCATGCAAGTCATCCAGCGCGAAGAAACCGCAGTTGTCGACTACGCGTCCGGACAGGGTGTCGAGCTTTTCCAGGACACCGTAATTGGAGCCGCCAATGCCGACGAACTGCCAGAAAATCCCCAGGTTGGCCGCGTCCACCATCAGCTTGGTGATCTCACGATTCTTCGAAACGCCGCCGTCGCTGATGAAGATCACAAACATGGGCGTCTGGTCATTGGACTGCTGGAACGACGCCAACACCTTTTCAATGACTCGCGGTTCATCGTTGAAGCGACCGCCGACATTCCACTTCTTCCAGCCCTGGCTGTCGGTGTCGATGAAACGCTCATAGTTGCGGAGTGTGACGGGGGAGAGTTGCAGTGGTTTCTCGGCAAATGCCCAGCATTCCAGTTCGCCGTCTTCATCGAACGAAACGGCGAGCGGGATCACCCGGTCGAGCACTTCCTGTACCCGGCCACGGGAATACTGGCCGTTCATGGAACCGGTTGCGTCGAGCACCAGCACCACGCGGGCCTTGGTTTCAGTGAGATTGGCTTTTTCGAGGCTGACTTGAGCTTTCTTCGCCAGGCTGACCAATTTCGGCGCGGCGTCGCCAACACGTTTCTCCAGAGAGACTTTCACCGGTATGGGTGACGCTTCCTCGGCAACTTCGCCACCGAAGTGCTTGACCAGCGCATCCAGTCCCTCGGCATAGCCCTGAAGGTTGGCCGCGAGGCGCCACTCACCGTCCTTGCGATACAGATCGGCGACCATGATCGCTTTTTCGCCGGTGAAATCGGCCCCCGAGAACGGGCAAGATACAAGCGTGTCGCCGGCCGGGCTGAGCACTTCGAAGCTGCTGGCGCGGATGTCCTTCATCGCTCCAGCGCCGTCGATCGAGGCGGTGAACACCAGGCGCTCGATCGATGCCGGAAGCGAATCGAGGTTGATGGCGAAGCGGCCGCCGTCGGTGATCTTGATGCTGGCGCAGGGCGTGCTCGGCTGATTGAAAAAGACCATGTAGCGGTCATCCGAAAGCTTGCCTTGCGCATCGACGCCGAAGCAGACGAAGTCGATCACTTGCGCGGCGTCGATCCTGATCGAGAGCGTCAGTGCGCGTCCCTGAAGGATCTTTGATAACGGCAACCGTTGCCCCTGGCTGATCTGCATGTGTGACTTCCTTGAAAGTTTGAATTCGGTGCCTTTCGACGCGACGGGTAATCTGGCCGAAAAGCACGTCGAAATCAAATTGACTACCCCCTCCCGCGAGCATCAGTGCTTGAGCATCAGATGCCGCCAGTGATCGATTTGCGGTTGTGCGAGTAAGTGCAGCTCTAGCAACATCTGGAAGCACACTCGCCCTGAGGTGTGCGGCACTTTCGAACTAGTCTGACGGCCTTATTGATCCGGATTATCCCTGTTTGGAGGCGGAACATGAACACCCGTGGATTGCTCGATCAACTGCTCAAGTCCGGCCAGGACATGTTGCAGAACAAGACTGGCGGCACTCAGAACAAATCCTCTGCCGGTGGCCTCGGCGGCTTGCTTGGCGGGTCTTCCGGCAGCGGCGGCTTGGGTGGCCTGCTCTCCGGCGCCGGTGGCGGCGCATTGGCAGCCGGGGCCATGGGCCTGCTGCTCGGCAACAAGAAAGTGCGCAAGGTCGGCGGCAAAGTCGCGATCTATGGCGGCCTCGCCGCGCTGGGCGTCATCGCCTACAAAGCCTACGGCAACTGGAACGCCCAACAGGGCAAGGCCCCGCAGTCAGAACCACAGACTCTCGACCGCCTACCACCCGCGCAAGTCGAACAACACAGCCAGGCCATCCTCAAGGCACTGGTCGCCGCCGCCAAAGCCGACGGCCACATCGACGACCGCGAACGTCAACTGATCGAAGGCGAATTCACCAAACTCGACAACGACGCAGAACTCAAGAACTGGCTACACGCCGAACTCAACAAACCCCTTGACCCGACCGACGTCGCCCGTGCGGCAAGCACCCCGGAAATGGCGGCTGAGATGTACGTTGCGAGCGTGATGTTGGTGGATGAGGAGAACTTCATGGAGAAGAGCTATCTGGATGAACTGGCGCGGCAGTTGAAGCTGGAGCCGGGGTTGAAGGTGGAGTTGGAGAAGCAGGTGCGGCAGGCTCTGACTTAAATCTTGCGGGTTGCTGGGGGCGTCGGTGGTTTGGACGCCTCCATCAGTCATGCGGCTTGTGCGTTGGCCTGCAGTTCCGCGTTTCGTTTGGCGATGGCCGCCTCCAACTCCGGGGAGCGCTTGGCCCACTGCTCGGGGGGCAATGGTTTGGACCATTCGACGATGGCGGGGTAGATGAGGTCGGGTGGTGGATTCAATTTCCAGCGTTCAAGTACATCTATCAGTAGCGTGTTGAAGATGAAAAACCCGCAGAAGCCTTCCCAAAGGACGGTTATAAACCAGCCTCTCAACTTTGCGGCCTTGATGAGGTCGTCCAGATACGTTGCCCATATTCCTTTGGATCTGTCGAAGCGAGCGGTCTGATCTTGAACAGCTTGCGGCCCGATCTCCATATAGCTACGAATGCACTCCCACAACGCCATGGCAGTGGTCCCGCCCCCACAGTTAAAGCTTAACGAATAATGCTTATTATCTTCTTTAGCCTGCGGGTCAGGGTTCTCAAAACCGATAATCAATAGGCCCATGGTGGCTTTACCGGCTTGGCTCACCGACGAGTGCTGGGTTGCCGCTGCTGTTACGCTTTCCCACGGGACTATCCAGTATTTTCCGCCTTCTTGCGGGATACATACCTCACGGCGCTGGCGATTGAACCGCACCGGTAAAGGTACTGGGCGTAACAAACTCTGCACCAAAATCAATGAAGGAATTCCGATAATGATCCCACCACCAACAAGAATAAAAACACTGAGGTCGGGTGCAATATTTCTTAAACCAAAGGCCAGAGATAAAAACAGCATTAGTGTTGGCCACAAGACCATTACTGTGGAACCCACGCTGTAAATACCAATATCTAGAAACGCCTCGTTCTTACGCCAGATAGCGTTGAGTACATCTGAGGGCTTCTCGCCGGTAGGGATTGGCAGTGGCGCCAAATAGTCATCGCGCGAAAATATGCGTTTTTTTGTCGTGCCTGCCGGTGGCGCGCTCATGCGTTGTCCTTGGTTTCCTAATAACCGAATTCCATACATCGGTTGCACGGCGGTACAGACTTTCATCCAGTCAACTTGCTTGCTGCTGAGCAGTCATGCGGCTTGCTCGTTGCGCTCCAGTTCCGCCTCCCGCTTGGCGATGGCCGCCTCCAACTCCGGGGAACGCTTGGCCCACTGCTCGGGGGGCAACGGTTTGGACCATTCGACGATGGTGGGATCGGTGAGCTCGGGCGGATGCGACAGCTTCAAATCCTGCAGTTTCTCTGCGAGATAGGTTCCCAGAATCGTGATGCAGAATATCCCCCATAAAGCATTCAAAAGATCTCCCTTGCGCAAATCGGTAATGATTGAACCGATCTGTGTTTCTTCATAGGGTGCAATGCCCACTCGGCTATCAGGCACAGCGTCCGGCCCGATTTCCATATAGCTGCGGGTGCACTCCCACAACGCCATAGCCGTCGTACCGCCGCCACAGTTGAAACCGAGCGAAAAATGTTTGTTTTCTTCTTTTGCCTGCTGATCAGGGTTCTCAAAACCAATGATCAGCAAACCCATGGTGGCTTTGCCGGCCTGACTTACTGAGGATTGTTGCGTTGCTGCTGCGGTTACGCTTTCCCAAGGGACGATCCAGTAGTCGCCGCCCTCTCGCGGGACGCACACCTCACGGCGCTGGCGGTTGAAGCGAATTGGTAAAGGCACATCGCGAAATAACCCTTGAATCAAGATCAGGATCGGGATCCCCACAATGATTAATCCTCCCCCCCAAATTAGAGGGTCAGGCGTGATGTAACTCAAAAGGGCGAACAGCAGCGCGGTGGGCCAGATCACCATAACTGCTGAGCCGATGCTGTAACTACCTATGTCTAAAAAAACGTCATTCTTACTCCAAATGGTATTAAGTACGTCCTGCGGTTTTACTCCAGTGGGAATTGGCAGAGGTGCTAAGTAATCGTTTTGCGAAAATATCCGTTTATTTGTGGTGCCTGCCGGTGGCGTGCTCATGCTTTGTCCTTGGGTTGCAAGTAAAGGGCGCCGGGCTTGCCATCGCCGAGCGTATAGCTTGGCACACGATCCAACTCGGGTGTCGGATCGTCCCGTAGGCTAATGACGCCAGAGTAGTGATTCAAGGTAAAGGCTATGCCCCGCTCACCACCGATAAAGTTGCTTGCGCCTAGCATTGCGATCAAGGGAGTGCGATACCGCAGGCGTAGGGAAACTGTGCGGGGCTTTGAGCCAAAAACACCAGGGACGGTTTTGAAGGCGCCAGTCATACGCAAGCCTTGGCCTTCATTGACGGGTATCCAATTACAAGTGCTGCCGGCCAGCCAGTCAGATGCCATGTCTCGCAATGGGCTAGGTGGTTTGTAATTGTTGGAAGGGCTGTTTTTTATCAGATCGCGATGGCGCTGAGTATCTATGGGGTCTCCAGTCAGGCTTAGTTCCAAATAGGCGCTATTCGGCTCTGCTCCTGGCAAGTCAATGGTTAGACTATCGATGGAACTGACATAGATCATTCCAGATGGAGCGCTTGACGGGGCCGTCACCGAACTACTCTCCATGCTGACGCGAGGTGTGTACAGGATCGCATAAAGCTGATTTAGTTCATCTTGTTGGACTTTGGCCGCAATAGGATCAAGATTCTTCGCGCGAGCTTTTGACCAGCAGCAGAAGTTGAGAAAGTTTTGCAGCGGTGTTTGCTGAAAGATCCAACTGATGAGATACAGCGCACCCAGCACGGCAATAACCCAGTTCAACGGCCCCATGCGCAGCGAGTAACGCATAATAGCGGTTTCGCCTTCAATCAATCCTGCCAAGGCTTTGCCCGTTTGACTCATTCCAAGTAACGCCTGAGTACCATAAGCGGCCGCTTGTCCCGCGACCACTGACTGGCGCATCTCGAGCCATGGGTCGATATGAGCTTGTGCGCTCTCCAGTTGTTTTTGCAGAGATCTGTATTCATTTACTGCTGCGCCAAATGACAACCCACCAATCACCCCCCCAAATAAGGTCAGGGTCGGAGCCATGGATCGCCCTCTACCAATTTCTTTAATTCCCAACCCATTGCGCACCTGACTATCAATCACCGCCGTCAACGCCGCAGCGGCATACAAAGACGCAGATGCTGTGTCGTTGACACGCTGGGCGTCCATGCCCTCCACCGTGCCGGCCTGACTCAGGTAATTGCTGGCATTTAGCGTGTTCAGCAGGAGTGCTGCGAGGGGGACGACTCCACCGCTGTCGGCGACGAGGGGGGAGTTGGTGATGCCTGACAGGCGCCCGAGGCCGATGGCTTTGCCCGTGCTGCTGGCCCATTGCGTCAATCCTTCGGCACCTCTACCCAACAGCTTCCATACTTGTCGGCCACTTTCGCTTACCGCTTGTAAACCCGTGTCGCTGCCCAAGCGAGCGGCGATTAAAACGCCTAGCCAAGAGCTGCTGAAAGTTTTTCCGCCTTTGAGCAGTAGCAACGCAGCCGCCATACGGTTGACCAGCACGCTCCAGGAGCTTTTGGCATCTCGAGCCATCTCTGCGATGTGGTCCAGAACCACCGCGGTCAGTGGCGCAAGCGCCTGGTGGGTCGCTGCAATATTTTTCGACTCCAATGCCGCGATCCACTCTCCGTAGCGAGTGACGTTGTTAATGCCCGCATCGATCGAGGGCGTCCAGGCACGGAACAATTGCGTCAGTGCACCGCCGTCCGCTGCCCGTACATAGTCGGCGTATTGCTCGGCCCCTTGGGCGCGGATGCATTGGGCGGTCAGACAACCAGTGGCCAATTCGGTCAGCCAGTTTCGTGCGTCGAGGTCGTCGTAATCGACAAACCAGGTACCGTTGAAGGAACGCTTCAGGTACACCTCTCGATCACTGAACAGCACTTGATGGCGTTTTTCGATCTGCTGGAAATGACCGGGTGCAGTTGTATCCAGCCAAGTGTTCATCGCCTCCAGATCGATGTATTTGCTCACCTTGGCGCTGAGGAAATCATCGTCGAGGTTAGCTTGTTTCTCGGCACGGTATTCGCGAACCACGAATTCCGCTTCGTTGTACAGATCTGCCGGGATGAAGGCCCGCACAGGCGCGACGATTTCGGCAATGCGTGCGTCTCGAACGGCTGCTTCAGTCGTGCTCGGTTGCCCACCGTAGCGGCGCGCCTGGGTTTCTGCCTTGAGCTGATCATCCAACTGATGTTGGGCGTTGAGTATGACCTTGCCCTGAGCAGGCGTGAGGGTGATATCTCGATCCTTGTAGCGATAGTTGAGGGTGCTGGCCAACTCGGCTCCGTCTTCGCTGACAAGGCTGCGAACGAACCCACCGATGCTCAAGCGCAGGTTGTTATCACCCACCCATTGTTCATGGCCGGCCTCAACCGACTCCTGCTCGAAGTTGATATCCCGCAACACCCCCAAATCATCATCCAGCGCAGCAAACACCGCATACAACGGTGGCGACTCGCTCTTGGCTTTATCCAGCCAGGCTTGCGTGGGGGCCAGTTCCCATGGGCTGGCGCTCCAGCTTCCGGGTTCTACCACCGGTTCGCCCGGTGGCTGGGCTGCAGCGGCCTGTTCGCGTTCGTGTAGAGATTGCGAGCTGGCAGAGTAGGCTTTGATGTTGTCTTGGGTCGGTGCGGCTTGCGCGGTTTTGCGTTGTTCTTTCACGCCTTCGCGGGCGGTTGCACCGTTCTTCTGATGGTCATGTGCGAGGGTTTTCTCGCGCACTTTCGGCATGAGTTCGGCCACCAGTGTCGGGGCTTTTTCGAGCGGTGGGCAGTGTTTGGCTGACAGGCGCTTGGCGACGTCGGTGAGGGCGATCTGACGCATGCGCTTACGTCGTTCGCCGCTCTTTTTCAGGCGTTCGCAGGCTTCTTTGCCCAGAGGCACTTCGCTGTAGAGCATCCACGCGTCGGTGCTTTTGTTCAAAGCGATCCCGGCCTTTTCGCCGGTCGTGAGAGCGGCGTGGGGCTGCGTCAGCGATTGTTCTACCAGCAAACCATCAGCCGCTACTGCGTAGCGTTTGAGTGGTCCTTCGGCATGCCACAGATAGACATAACCCGCGCGTAAGCGGCGCAAAGCCATAGGGTGACTTTTGGTCGGGCTGGTGGGTGCGAAATCGGCGTGTTCGGCGGCCTGCTCGGCCATTGCGTAGCGGCTGGGAACCACGAATATTTCGGGTTGTTGCGCAGGGCAAGTGGTGGCCGGGCTGGACAAGTCTTCGTCGCCGAACTGGCATTGTGCGGCGTGGTCGGCAGCTGCCAGGTTGCGGTTTTTATCGAGTGCTGCGGTGGTCATGCAATTGACTCCTTGTCAGTCAGCAACCAATGGCGGTGCAGTTCTACCAACAAGGCATCCAGGCGTTGTGTGGCGTTGAGCGTTGGCTGTTGCAGAATCTCACGGTAGGCCTGATGTTCAGGCGCTTGGGGGAATGTGGTGCCGTGTTCGGCAACCAGCGCCGACCAGCGCACCACTTCCTTGGGCGCAGAGTAGCCGTGGCGGGCGGCACCTTCGCGACACAGCACAGCCCACTCCTGCTGGTCGGCAGTCGAGCGTTGGGCCAGACAGTCGGGAAAGTAGGTGTGGACGTGTTCCAGCAGCTGCTGATCGAAAGTTTCCAGCTTGCCTTGGTTGAGCTGTTGCAGCTGCTGATCGTCCAGATACAGCCATGGACGTACGGCATATTGCTCGGCGTTTTGTTGGCGTTGTTCACGCACGATCCATTGTTCCGCTTGGCCACCGCGCGCGGGCAGACGCACGCGGCTGACCGGCCCCATTATGCGATCTTTTTCGCCCGGGATCAGGGCGGGCAGCCAATGGCGCATGACGCGCGGATCGTAATAGCGAAACAGCAACGCTACGTCACCCGTTACCCGCGCGTGAATCATGCTGCGCAGGTGTTCAGCCAGTTGCGGCAGGGGTGCGTCGCTTTCAATCATCAGGCCGGCATCGTGTTGCCAGTGCTCCGTGAAGGCTTGTTCAAGGGCGCCGTTGTTGCGCAGGAGTACCAGTGCTGGACCGACATCAAACACTTCTTTGTACGGCGTGGCGTGATAAAGCCATTCGATAGTCGGGTTCTCATCGAGGCTGTACAAACGGGACGGCAGGTTTTCGATCTTTGCTCCATCCAGAAGCAGATAGCGGGCGACGTTTTGGGTCATTTCGCGGCTCTCAACTTTTGGCAAATTTCACAGACTGGCTGCGCGGTAACGGCTGCTCGTTGCAGGGTTTGCCGCAAGGCTGGCAGGAGTAACAAACCTGCCTTATCCGCATCCGCCTGCTTCAACGGCCCCGGCAACAACGGTGCCGCGCCAGTCCCGCTTCCCGGTCCACCACCGGAGTTGATGTTGATCACCGGCCCGCTCATGGTCACGCCGCCGCTGTCGATCTTGATGAAGCTCCCCCCGCCAATCAGCGTCAGCTCCGCGCCGGCCTCCATCACCACTTTCATGCCGCTGCTGAGATGGATTTCCTGACCCGCGTCGATGAACTGTCCGGTACCGATTTTCACGTGCTGATTCACACCCACCGTCAGGTGATCATTGGCCTGCGCCTCGACCTTGCGATCGGCATAAACCGTGTGATGTTCTTCGGCTTTGAATTCCGTGTAGCTGTTCTTTTCGACGGTGTCGTGGCGCTCGTTGCCGACACGGATTTTCTGGTCGTGCTCGATGTTTTCGTCCCAGTCGCGCTGGGCGTGCAGGAAGATTTGTTCCTGGCCTTTTTTGTCTTCGATGCGCAGTTCGTTGAAGCCGCCGCCGCCCATCGAGCTGAGGGTCTTGAAGGTGCTGCGCGTCTTGTTCGCCGGCAGGGCGTAGGGGACGGTGTTTTCCTTGTGGTACAGGCAGCCGTTGATCAGCGGTTGGTCGGGGTCGCCTTCGAGGAAGGTGACGAGGACTTCCATGCCGATGCGCGGGATGGCGATGCCGCCGTATTGCGCGCCGGCCCAGGCGCTGGAGACGCGCAGCCAGCAGCTGGTTTTGTCGTCGGCCTGGCCTTCGCGGTCCCAGTGGAATTGCACTTTGACGCGGCCGTATTGGTCGCAGTGAATTTCTTCACCTTTGGGACCGGTGACCACGGCGCTCTGGCTGCCGAGGATGCGCGGTTTCGGGTGCTTCAGCGGCGGGCGATTCGGCACGTCCCACGGCGTGGCCTGGAAGCGGTTGCGGTAGCCCTGATGGAAATCGTCTTTCAGCGCGGTGGTGTCGCTGGTCACCGACTCTTCCAGCACTTGCGGCTGTTTGCCTTCGTGCAGGATTTCGGTGAGCAGCCACAGGTCGTTCCACTTGGCTTTTGGGTGTTCGGTCAGCGCGAGAAAGTGGCCGCTGACCAGCAGTGGCTGATCGCTTTTGCCTTCGGCCAATTGGAAGTCACTGCGATGACGTTCGAGGGCGCGCTTGGCAAGGTGTTTGCCGCGCTCACGATCGATGAAACGGCCCGGATAGTCGTAGTCTTCGAGGTCGGGCAGGGCGTCGCCACGGTTTTCGCTTTCGAGGGTGATGCGCGGTTTTTCGAAGTCGTAATCGCGGCGCGTGGTGCGGCTGGTGCGGGTTTCCAGGCGCAGGTCAAAACGCTTGATCACCGGGTCGCTGGCGACCATGCCCGAATCTTGCTGATAGGCCACTGGTTTGAGTTTCGGGAACACCGTCTGGTCATCGCCGAAAATCAGTTTGTGCGCCGTGGCGCTGTGCTGAAAGTGGTAATGAATACCTTCTTCTTCGCACAGGCGCTGGATGAAATGCAGATCCGATTCGTCGTACTGCACGCAGTAGATGCGCTCGGGGTAGATCGAACCGGTCTGGAAGGCGTAGGCGTTGCTTTGAATGCCGTGTTCTTCCAGCACCATGCCGATGATTTTCGGCACTGTGAGGTTCTGGAAGATCCGTTGATTGACGCGGTGCGCCAAGTACGAAAGCTGCGGGCGCAGGGTCACGGCGTAGCGCGTCAGGCGTTTGCCGGAATCGCCTTGCGCGGCGCGGTAGATCTGGCCGTGAATGCCGCTGCCGTCGGGCGACAGTTGCAGAAAGGCCGGTTTGTGCAGCAGGGTTTCGAGGTCCAGCGACGGCTGCTCACTGACCAGCTCCACCTCGAACACAAAAGGCTGGCTGATGGCTTCCCGGCCTTGCAGGGAAAACACCTGAAAGTCGACGGAAAGACCTTCAATGGTCAGAGCAAAATGGGTTTCATTGGCCGGCGCGAACATCCCTTGTTCCTCGTGCTGTACAGCGGCGCTCGTCGATGACCGCCAGGCGGATCAACGCGCGCGAAATTCTGGGGGGTGCAAACAACATCGACCAGCAGAGCTGGCCGATGTTTTGTAGCGATCAGCCGTAATTAAACGACTGGAGCACGCCAGTCATCGGAACCCGAAGTACCGGATACTTCGTGGGTCCAGGTGATTTTGCGGTAGGTGAACTGCACTTCTTCCAGGTGGGTGAAGTGCGAGTTGCCTGGATCCTGGCAGTTGTGCATTTTGTTGTTGATGGCGACGATGATCGCGTCTTCCAGTTTGGTGGTGTAGTAGTGCTCTTGAGTACCTTGAGCCGAAGTACGGAACCACTGGATAACGATTTCGCTCATGCGCTCGCCGGAAGTCAGAGCGGCTTGCAGCAGTGGCGAAGCCTTGTCGTAGACCTTGGTGATCACAACTGGCTTGTGCACGCGCTGACCGGTTGGCTGACCGGATTGCGGGTCACGCGGGATGATTACGTCGTGGCTGAACGCCTGAACCATGACCTGGTCTTCGTGACCTTCCTGGTAGGTGTTGCCAACGGAGTCAGCGGTGAACGCGCCGGCAGTGATCAGGCCTTGTTTTTCGCCGGTAACCGACATGTACGCTGGTGTAGCCATGGGTGTGCTCCTTGCTGAAATTGAGAGTGCCCGGAGGCGAAAATCGCCCGGTGGGTGGCTGAACTGTTATCAAGAGTCGTGCCACTTTTTGGTGCGGCCCCGGGAGCCGTGGACTAGAGCGTTCTGGCTCAATAAATTGAGTGTTTTTTGATCAGTCGCGAGGTTGAAAGTGCGCAACTTCTTGCGCAGTACTGCGCAAGAAGTTGCGCACTCGTCTGTAGGCGACGGGCTACCAACCCTTCAGCAATGTATCCACACGGTTATCCACATTTGAGTGCGCAAGAAGTTGCGCACAATGGCCGGATGACATCATTGCTGATGATTCACGAGATGACGTTACAGAATTCGGCAAAAGCGTCTTATAAATGAAACACGGCCCTCAGCTATACTCCCCGCATTTCGACCGCCCGCACGAGGAATTACTGTGAAGAACTGGACGTTGCGCCAACGCATTTTGGCGAGCTTTGCGGTCATTATCGCCATCATGTTGCTGATGGTGGTCGTCTCGTATTCACGGCTGTTGAAGATCGAAGCCAGTGAGAGCAGCGTGCGTGACGACGCGATTCCGGGGGTCTACTACAGCTCTATGATTCGTGGCGCGTGGGTCGACAGTTATCTGCAGACTCAGGAATTGCTCGGCCTCAAGGAAGGTCAGGGCGTCAGCACCGAAGACGCTGCCGAATACAAGGTGTTCGAGACTCGTCTGCAAGAACACATGGCCAGTTACCGCACGACCATGTTCACGGATAAGGATCGCAGCGAATTCGCGGTGTTCGAGAAGTACCACGATGCCTACATGCAAATTCAGGATTCGGTGCTGGATTTGCACAAACGCAATCTGGAAGCCGATGCAATCAAGCTGTTCAACGAAAAGCTGACGCCGGCGTGGTACAGCGGGCGGATGAAGCTCAACGACATCATCGGTGAGAACAAGAGAATCTCCGACCAGGCCATGGCCAATATCGACGAGGCGGTGGCAGCGGCCAAAGTCAGCATGTTCGTCTCGTTGCTGATCGCGATAGTCGCGGCCGGCCTCTGCGGTTTGCTGTTGATGCGCGCGATCATGGCGCCGATGAATCGCATCGTGCAGATTCTCGACATCATGCGCACCGGCGACTTGAGCAGCCGATTGAATCTCGACCGCAAGGACGAATTCGGCGCGGTGGAAACCGGCTTCAACGACATGATGGCCGAGCTCACTTCGCTGGTGTCCCAGGCGCAGCGTTCGTCGGTGCAGGTCACCACCTCGGTGACCGAGATCGCCGCGACATCCAAACAGCAGCAGGCCACCGCCACTGAAACCGCAGCCACCACCACTGAAATCGGCGCCACCTCGCGGGAAATCGCCGCGACCTCGCGCGACCTCGTTCGTACCATGACCGAAGTCTCCACCGCTGCCGATCAGGCTTCGGTGCTGGCCGGTTCCGGGCAGCAAGGCCTGGCGCGCATGGAAGACACCATGCATTCGGTGATGGGTGCGGCGGATCTGGTCAACGCCAAACTGGCGATCCTCAATGAGAAGGCCGGCAACATCAACCAAGTGGTGGTGACCATCGTCAAGGTCGCCGACCAGACCAATCTGCTGTCGCTGAACGCGGCGATTGAAGCCGAGAAGGCCGGTGAATACGGCCGTGGTTTTGCCGTGGTTGCCACCGAAGTTCGACGTCTGGCGGATCAGACTGCCGTCGCTACTTACGACATTGAACAGATGGTGCGCGAGATCCAGTCGGCGGTGTCTGCCGGTGTGATGGGCATGGACAAGTTCTCCGAAGAAGTGCGCCGTGGAATGTCCGAGGTGCAGCAGGTTGGCGAGCAGTTGTCGCAGATCATTCATCAGGTCCAGGCGCTGGCGCCACGGGTGCTGATGGTCAACGAAGGCATGCAGGCCCAGGCCACCGGTGCCGAGCAGATCAACCATGCGCTGGTGCAGTTGGGCGATGCCAGCAGCCAGACCGTCGACTCATTGCGCCAGGCCAGTTTCGCCATCGACGAACTGAGCCAGGTCGCCGTCGGCCTGCGCAGCGGCGTTTCGCGATTTAAAGTCTGATGAGCGACATCATCGCCAAACGCAGCGCCGCTCCGGTGGCGCGGCAGGCGTTGTTCCTGCTGTTTCGCATCGGCAGCGAGCGCTACGCCTTGCGCGCCACCGAAGTCGCGGAAGTGCTGCCGCGCCTGCCGTTGAAGCCGATTGCGCGGGCGCCAGCCTGGGTTGCCGGGGTGTTCGCTTACCGTGGCACGGTGGTGCCGGTTATCGATCTCAGCGCGCTGACTTTCGGCCAACCCGCCGAGGCGCGTACCAGCACGCGACTGGTGCTGGTGAACTATCGCGGCGACGGTTCGCAACCGGCGCAATGGCTCGGATTGATCCTCGAACAGGCCACCGACACCCTGCGTTGCAGCCCGGAAGATTTCCGCCCGTACGGCCTCGACAATCGTCAGGCGCCGTACCTCGGCCCGGTGCGCGAAGACGCTCAAGGGCTGGTGCAATGGGTGCGCGTCAACGACTTGCTGGATCAGTCGGTGCGCACGCTGTTGTTCCCCGATCCGCCGCGCGATCCGGCGCAGCTCGAGGAGCAACCATGAGCAGCGATCAGCGCTTTTTCGATTTCCTCAAAGAGCGCATCGGCCTCGACGTCGCCTCGGTCGGCCCGGCGATCATCGAGCGCGCCGTGCGTCAGCGCATCACTCTTTCGCAATCAGCGACAGCCGATGAGTATTGGATAAACCTGCAAGGTTCGCGCGATGAACAGCAGGCACTGATCGAAGCGGTGATCGTCCCCGAAACCTGGTTTTTCCGGTATCCGGAATCCTTTGCGACCCTCGGCAAACTCGCACGTAAACGTCTGGATGAGCTGAACAATATGCGCGCGCTGCGCATCCTCAGCCTGCCGTGCTCCACCGGCGAAGAACCCTATTCGATTGCCATGGCGTTGCTTGATGCCGGCCTCAAGCCGCATCAGTTCAAGGTCGATGGCATGGACGTCAGCCCCCTCTCGGTGGACAAGGCCAAGCGTGCGCAGTACGGCAAGAACTCGTTTCGCGGCGATGATCTGGCCTACCGCGATCGGCATTTCATGCCGGAAAACGACGGCTATCACCTGAATGAATACGTGCGTGAACAGGTGCGTTTGCAGTCTGGCAACGTGCTCGATCCGACGCTGCTGGCGAATGAACCGCCGTTCGATTTCGTGTTCTGCCGCAACCTGCTGATCTACTTCGATCAGCCGACCCAGAAGCAAGTGTTCGAAGTGCTCAAGCGCTTCACCCACGATGACGGCGTACTGTTTATCGGACCGGCCGAGGGCAGTTTGCTTGGACGTCTGGGCATGCGTTCGATCGGCATCCCGCAGTCGTTCGCCTTCAGTCGGCACATCGAACCGCAACCCGAACCGTTGCCGACACTGGTGCCGGCACCGTTGCCAATGCGTCAGCCGATTCGCAGTGCGCCACCGCCGCCAGTGCGCAGTCGCCCGTTCGCCTCTGTGGCGCCATTGCCGACTACCGGCAAAGCGCAAAACCCGGATGCTGCAACGCTGCTGGCGAACATCGCCGCACTGGCCAATGAAGGTAAAAGCGCCGAGGCCCGCGCCGCGTGTGAACAGTATCTGCGCAGCCACGAACCGGTCGCGCAGGTGTTCTATTGGCTCGGTCTGCTCAGCGATGTGGCCGGCGGAGCCCTCGAAGCGCAGGGCTTTTATCGCAAAGCGTTGTACCTCGAACCGCAACACCCCGAAGCGTTGATGCATCTGGCGGCGTTGCTGCAAGCCCAGGGCGACACAGCGGGCGCCAGACGATTGCAGGAGCGTGCCGCCCGCAGCGGCCGCACCGCTGACAGTGAGCGTAAATGATGATCGCCGACACCTTGAACGTCACCCACGAAGACGCCCGCGCGATCGACGACTGCTGGAACCGCATCGGTATCCACGGCGACAAATCCTGCCCGTTACTCGAAGAACATATTCATTGCCGTAACTGCGCGGTGTATTCCGCTGCCGCCACACGCCTGCTCGACCGTTATGCGTTGCAACAGGACGAGCGCGATCCGGTGGCGACGGCGGTTGAAGTCGACCTGAAAACCCGTTCGCTGCTGATGTTCCGGCTCGGCGAAGAATGGTTGGGGCTGGCGACGCGCAGTCTGGTGGAAGTCGCGCCGTTGCAAGCGATTCACTCGCTGCCGCATCAGCGCTCGCGGGCCTTGCTCGGCGTGGCCAATGTGCGCGGTGCGTTGGTGGCGTGCCTGTCGCTGGTCGAACTGCTCGACCTCGACAGCAACGTCGCCCCGGCCACTGGCGCGCGGATCATGCCGCGCATGCTGATCATCGCAGCGCAAGGAGGGCCGGTGGTGGTGCCGG
This sequence comes from Pseudomonas sp. P4795, assembly GCF_048822895.1. Taxonomy (NCBI): domain Bacteria; kingdom Pseudomonadati; phylum Pseudomonadota; class Gammaproteobacteria; order Pseudomonadales; family Pseudomonadaceae; genus Pseudomonas; species Pseudomonas sp. P4795. The sequence goes on from NZ_JBMFBT010000003.1 coordinate 419,960, forward strand.
TGGATGAAGTCGACGGCATTCACGCCATCGACGAGCGAATTCTTGAGACCGCTTCAAGCTCAGGCACTCAGGCCAGCGCCAAATACACGCGCGGGGTTTTGCCCTTCAAAGGGCGCAGCCTGCGCTGGCTCGATGAAGAACAGTTGTTATCCGCCGTGTCCCGGAGCCTCACATGACCCCCGAGCAAATGCGCGACGCCTCGTTGCTCGAACTGTTCAGCCTTGAAGCCGAAGCTCAGACCCAGGTGCTCAGCGCAGGATTGCTGGCACTGGAGCGCAATCCGACCCAAGCCGATCAACTCGAGTCGTGTATGCGTGCAGCGCACTCGCTCAAGGGCGCGGCGCGGATCGTCGGCATCGACAGCGGCGTCAGCGTCGCGCATGTGATGGAAGATTGTCTGGTCAGCGCGCAGGAAGGGCGGCTGTTTCTGCGTCCGGAGCATATTGATGCGTTGTTGCAGGGCACTGATCTGTTGATGCGCATCGCCACGCCGGCCAATGGTCCGCAGCCAGCCGACATCGAAGCTTACGTAGCGTTGATGGGGCGTTTGCTGGATCCATCGGTTCCCTTCGCCGCGCCACCGATGGCTGAATTGCAGCTTGAAGCGCCTGCTGTGCTCGAAGCTGCGCCGCTGGTTGAGCTACCTGCGGAAGTCTCCGAACCGACGCTACGGCAGAACCGCCGCACCACCGAAGGTGGCGAGCGCGTGCTGCGCGTCACCGCCGAGCGCCTCAACAGCCTGCTCGATCTGTCGAGCAAATCGCTGGTGGAAACCCAGCGCCTCAAGCCGCATCTGGCAACCATGCAACGCCTCAAACGCATGCAGAACAACGGTCTGCGTGCCCTTGAAAGCCTCAACGTCCATCTGAAAGAACACGCCCTGAGTCTTGAGGCTCAGGAGGCGCTGGAGGATGCGCGGCGTCTGCTTTCCGAATCTCAGCACTTGCTCGCCGAGAAAAACGCCGAGCTCGACGAATTCGCCTGGCAAGCCAGCCAGCGCGCACAAGTCCTCTACGACACCGCACTGGCCTGCCGCATGCGCCCGTTCGCCGACGTGCTGTCGGGCCAGGCGCGGATGGTCCGTGACCTCGGTCGCAGCCTCGGCAAACAGGTGCGCCTGGAGATTGAAGGCGAGAAGACTCAGGTCGATCGCGATGTATTGGAAAAACTCGAAGCGCCGCTCACACACTTGCTGCGCAACGCGGTCGATCATGGCATCGAATCGCCGGAACAGCGGCTGCTCAAAGGCAAATCCGAAGAAGGCCTGATCCGCCTGCGCGCCTCGCATCAGGCTGGATTGCTGGTGCTGGAACTCAGCGATGACGGCAACGGCGTCGATCTGGAAAAAGTCCGCCGCAGCATCGTCGAACGGCAGTTATCCCCAGCCGAAACCGCCGCGCAGTTGAGCGAAGAAGAACTGCTGACCTTCCTGTTTCTGCCGGGTTTCAGTCTGCGCGACAAGGTCACCGAAGTGTCAGGGCGTGGCGTCGGTCTCGACGCGGTGCAGCACATGGTGCGGCAGTTGCGCGGCGCCGTGGTGCTGGAGCAGACGGCGGGCGAGGGCAGTCGTTTCCATCTGGAAGTGCCGCTGACCCTGTCGGTGGTGCGCAGTCTGGTGGTCGAGGTCGGCGATGAGGCTTACGCGTTTCCGCTGGCGCACATCGAACGCATGTGCGATCTGGCGCCGGACGACATTGTTCAGCTTGAAGGTCGCCAGCATTTTTGGCACGAAGGGCGGCACGTCGGGCTGGTCGCGGCCAGTCAGTTGTTGCAACGTCCGGCCAGTCAGAACAGCGGTGACACCCTGAAAGTGGTGGTGATTCGCGAGCGTGACGCGATTTATGGCGTGGCGGTCGAACGCTTCATCGGTGAGCGCACGCTGGTGGTGCTGCCACTGGATGAACGGCTGGGCAAGGTTCAGGACATTTCCGCTGGCGCCTTGCTCGACGACGGCTCGGTGGTGCTGATCGTCGATGTCGAGGACATGCTGCGCTCGGTGGACAAATTGCTCAACACCGGGCGTCTGGAGCGTATTGCCAGAACCGGTAATCACGCAGCAGAAGCAGCGCGCAAACGGATTCTGGTGGTCGACGACTCGCTGACCGTGCGCGAACTGCAACGCAAACTGCTGCTCAATCGCGGTTACGACGTGGCCGTCGCGGTCGACGGCATGGACGGCTGGAACGCGCTGCGTTCGGAGGATTTCGATCTGCTGATTACCGACATCGACATGCCGCGGATGGATGGCATCGAACTGGTCTCGTTGCTGCGCCGCGACAACCGTCTGCAATCGCTGCCAGTGATGGTGGTTTCCTACAAAGATCGCGAGGAAGACCGCCGGCGTGGACTGGACGCCGGGGCCGACTATTATCTAGCCAAAGCCAGTTTTCATGACGACGCCCTGCTCGACGCGGTGGTTGAGCTTATCGGAGGAGCGCGGGCATGAAGATCGCAATCGTCAACGACATGCCGATGGCTGTGGAGGCGCTGCGCCGGGCGCTGGCGTTCGAGCCGGCGCATCAGGTGGTGTGGGTCGCCTACAACGGCGCCGAGGCCGTGCGTCTGTGTGCGGAAAATACCCCGGATCTGATCCTCATGGATCTGATCATGCCGGTGATGGATGGCGTCGAAGCCACGCGGCGAATCATGGCCGAGAGCCCGTGCGCGATCGTCATCGTCACCGTCGATCGCCAGCAGAACGTGCACCGGGTGTTCGAAGCCATGGGCCACGGCGCACTGGATGTGGTCGATACCCCGGCCATCGGTGCTGGTGATGCTCAGCAAGCCGCGGCGCCACTGTTGCGCAAGATTCTGAATATCGGCTGGCTGATCGGCGAGAAGCCTGCGCGCTCCCGACAGGCGCCCGCTGCACCACGCAGTTCCGGTTCATGTCAGCGGCTGGTGGCGATTGGTTCTTCGGCGGGCGGGCCAGCGGCGCTGGAAGTACTGCTCAAAGGCCTGCCGCGCAATTTCACCCCGGCAATCGTGCTGGTGCAGCATGTCGATCAGGTGTTTGCCGCCGGCATGGCTGAATGGCTGGCCAGTGCCAGCGGCCTTGACGTGCGTCTGGCCCGCGAGGGCGAGCCGCCGCAGAGTGGCGCAGTGCTGCTGGCCGGCACCAATCACCATATCCGTTTGTTGAAAAACGGCACGTTGGCCTACACCGCCGAACCGGTCAACGAGATCTACCGACCCTCCATCGACGTGTTTTTCGAAAGCGTCGCCAGCTATTGGAACGGTGATGCAGTCGGGGTTTTATTGACCGGGATGGGACGCGATGGCGCGCAAGGGCTTAAGCTCATGCGCCAACAGGGGTATATGACCATCGCGCAGGATCAGCACAGCAGTGCGGTGTACGGCATGCCTAAGGCCGCTGCGGCGATCGATGCGGCCGTAGAAATCCGTCCACTGGAAAAGATAGCGCCACGTTTGCTGGAGATTTTCCCCAAATGAACCGATCCCTCCACAACCCTGGCCCCCGCAGCACTCAGGTGACCGCCCATGAATGACTTACAGATCGATGGCATCAAGACCGACGAAAACGCCGCCATGGTGTTGTTGGTGGACGATCAGGCGATGATCGGCGAAGCGGTGCGCCGTGGGCTGGCCAATCAAGAGAACATCGACTTCCATTTCTGCTCCGACCCGCATCAGGCCATCGCCAATGCGGTGCGGATCAAGCCAACGGTGATCCTGCAGGATCTGGTGATGCCCGGCCTCGATGGCCTGAGCCTGGTGCGCGAGTATCGCAATCATCCGGCGACCAAGGACATCCCGATCATCGTTCTGTCGACCAAGGAAGACCCGCTGATCAAGAGCGCGGCGTTTTCCGCAGGCGCCAACGACTATCTGGTGAAGCTGCCGGACAACATCGAGCTGGTGGCGCGCATACGCTATCACTCGCGCTCCTACATGACGCTGCTGCAACGTGACGCGGCGTATCGCGCGCTGCGCGTCAGCCAGCAGCAGTTGCTCGACACCAATCTGGTGCTGCAACGCCTGATGAACTCCGACGGCTTGACCGGGCTGTCCAATCGCCGCCACTTCGACGAATACCTGGAGCTGGAGTGGCGCCGTTCGTTGCGTGATCAGACTCAGTTGTCGCTGTTGATGATCGACGTCGATTACTTCAAGTCGTACAACGATACCTTCGGCCACGTTGAAGGTGACGAAGCTCTGCGCAAGGTCGCCACCGCCATCCGCGACGCCAGCGCCCGGCCTTCGGACTTGCCTGCGCGCTACGGTGGCGAGGAGTTTGCGCTGGTGCTGCCGAATACTTCACCGGGCGGCGCACGCCTGGTGGCCGAGAAGCTGCGCCAGACCGTGGCCGCGCTGAAGATTCCGCATCATTCGCCGGATGATGGCGCGATCCTGACCATCAGCATCGGACTGGCGACCATGGTGCCGGAGGCGGGCAGTGATTGCCGGTTGCTGATTTCGGCGGCGGATCGCGGGTTGTATCTGGCCAAGAACAATGGACGCAATCAGGTTGGGATTGAGTAACGGCCTTCCCCCTCACCCCAGCCCTCTCCCGGGGGAGAGGGAGCCGACCGGGGGATATTTGCGAGATACATCGACCTGAAACAGCTTTGCTGAATCCATAATCGACCCGGAGTTTCAGGTCGATGCATGACGAAAGACATCTCGGTCGGTCCCCTCTACCTCTGGGAGAGGGCTAGGGTGAGGGCAGGCAATCTCAAGCCAGACACCAACCCGCAAGGCATTCCCCCAAGACCCGCCAGACGGGCTGCCGTCCCAGCCCGATTACGTTATACTCGCCGGCTTTCAAAAGTTCGCCAACGAGTGCTGCCTGCCATGGAAATCAACCCGATCCTGAACACCATCAAGGACCTGTCCGAACGCTCCGAAACTATTCGGGGGTATCTTTGACTACGATCAAAAGCATGAGCGTCTGACCGAAGTCAATCGCGAGCTTGAAGATCCGAGTGTCTGGAACAAACCTGAATACGCCCAGGAGCTGGGCCGCGAGCGCTCTGCGCTGGCACAGATCGTCGATACCCTCGACGAACTGAACACCGGTCTGGCCGATTGCCGCGACCTGCTGGACATGGCCGTCGAAGAGAACGACGAAGGCGCAGTGGGCGATGTTGTCGCCGAGCTGGCCCGTCTCGAGGAAAACCTCGCCAAGCTCGAATTCCGCCGCATGTTCAGCCACGAGATGGACCCGAACAACGCCTACCTGGATATCCAGGCCGGTTCCGGCGGCACCGAGGCTCAAGACTGGGCCAACATCCTGCTGCGCATGTACCTGCGCTGGGCCGACAAACGCGGTTTCGACGCGACCATCATGGAGCTGTCGGCCGGTGAAGTCGCCGGGATCAAAGGCGCCACCGTGCACATCAAGGGCGAATACGCCTTTGGCTGGTTGCGTACCGAGATCGGCGTGCACCGTCTGGTGCGCAAGAGCCCGTTCGACTCCGGCAACCGTCGCCACACCTCGTTCTCCGCTGTTTTCGTCTCGCCAGAGATCGATGACAAGGTGGAAATCGAAATCAACCCGGCAGACCTGCGCATCGACACCTATCGTTCCTCGGGTGCCGGTGGTCAGCACGTAAACACCACCGACTCGGCCGTACGTATCACGCACGTACCGACCAACACCGTGGTCAGCTGCCAGAACGAACGTTCCCAGCACGCCAACAAGGACACCGCCATGAAAATGCTGCGGGCCAAGTTGTACGAGCAGGAAATGCAGAAGCGCAACGCCGCTTCCCAGGCCCTGGAAGACACCAAGTCGGACATCGGCTGGGGTCATCAGATTCGCTCTTACGTGCTCGACGCGTCGCGAATCAAGGACCTGCGCACCAACATCGAACGCAGTGACTGCGACAAGGTGCTCGACGGCGATATTGACGAATACCTGGAAGCCAGCCTGAAATCCGGGCTGTAAAAAATTGTGGGAGCCGGCTAGCCGGTGATCCTCAGCCGCAGGCTGAGGGCAATGAACCTGATGGAATATTTAAAGACATGAGCGACCAACAACTCGATCCGCAAGCCCTGCAACAGGAAGAAAACTCCCTGATCGCCCTGCGCAAGGAAAAGCTTGCTGCCGAGCGCGCCAAGGGTAACGCCTTCCCGAACGACTTCCGCCGCGAAAACTACTGCGATGCACTGCAGAAACAATACGCGGACAAGACCAAGGAAGAGCTGGCAGAAGCTGCGATTCCGGTCAAGGTTGCGGGTCGCATCATGCTCAACCGTGGCTCGTTCATGGTGATTCAGGACATGACCGGCCGGATTCAGGTTTACGTCAACCGTAAAACCCTGTCCGAAGACACCCTGGCCGCGGTGAAAACCTGGGACATGGGCGACATCATTGCGGCTGAAGGCACCCTGGCCCGTTCCGGCAAAGGCGACCTGTACGTTGAAATGACCAGCGTGCGCCTGCTGACCAAATCCCTGCGCCCACTGCCGGACAAGCACCACGGCCTGACCGACACCGAACAGCGTTATCGCCAGCGCTACGTTGACCTGATCGTCAACGAAGACGTGCGTCAGACCTTCCGTGTACGTTCGCAAGTGATTGCGCACATCCGCAGCTTCCTGATGAAGCGTGACTTCCTCGAAGTCGAAACGCCGATGCTGCAGACCATTCCTGGCGGCGCGGCAGCCAAGCCGTTCGAAACCCACCACAACGCGCTGGACATGGAAATGTTCCTGCGTATCGCGCCTGAGCTGTATCTGAAGCGCTTGGTTGTCGGCGGTTTCGAGAAAGTGTTCGAGATCAACCGCAACTTCCGTAACGAAGGCGTTTCGACTCGTCACAACCCTGAATTCACCATGTTGGAGTTCTACCAGGCGTATGCCGACTACGAAGACAACATGGACCTGACCGAAGAGCTGTTCCGCGAACTGGCGCAGCTGGTTCTGGGCAGCACTGACGTGCCGTACGGCGACAAAGTCTTCCACTTCGGCGAGCCGTTCGTGCGTCTGTCGGTATTCGACTCGATCCTCAAGTACAACCCTGAACTGACTGCCGATGATCTGAACGACATCGACAAGGCCCGCGCCATCGCCAAGAAGGCCGGCGCCAAGGTGCTGGGCTTCGAAGGTCTGGGCAAGCTGCAAGTGATGATTTTCGAAGAACTGGTCGAGCACAAACTCGAGCAGCCGCACTTCATTACTCAATACCCGTTCGAAGTGTCGCCACTGGCCCGTCGCAACGATGACAACCCGAACGTCACCGACCGCTTCGAGCTGTTCATCGGTGGCCGTGAAATCGCCAACGCCTACTCCGAGTTGAACGACGCGGAAGACCAGGCCGAGCGCTTCATGGCGCAGGTGGCCGACAAGGACGCCGGCGATGACGAAGCCATGCACTACGACGCCGACTTCGTGCGTGCGCTGGAGTACGGCATGCCGCCAACGGCGGGTGAAGGTATCGGCATCGACCGTCTGGTGATGTTGCTGACCAACTCACCGTCGATCCGCGATGTGATCCTGTTCCCGCACATGCGACCGCAAGCGTAAACGTTTCAGTAAAAAAGCCGCCTAAAACAGGCGGCTTTTTATTGCCTGTCTGGTACAAACGTATCAAATGGTTACTTTTGAAATAACAGAGGAATGCCTGTCGTGATTGGTGCAATGGCTCAAGAAGGTGCAGCGGGGATCGCTACGGCGGTTGCCGAAAGTGTTCAGTACCAAGGCCGCAAGGCCAGCCGGCAGGGCAGCGAGCAGCGTCGACAGGATATTCTCGACGCAGCGATGCGCATTGTCGTGCGCGATGGCGTGCGGGCCGTGCGCCATCGAGCGGTGGCGGCCGAGGCTGCGGTGCCGCTGTCGGCGACCACTTATTACTTCAAGGACATCGATGACCTGCTCACCGATACCTTCGCCCAATACGTGGAACGCAGTGCCGAGTACATGGCCAAGTTGTGGAACAACAACGAAGGCCTGCTGCGTGACATGGTGGTCAGCGCCGATGGCAGCCCGGAGTCGCGCTCGCAACTGGCGGACGACATCGCGCGGCTGATGGCGGACTATGTGCACCGGCAACTGGTCAACCGACGTGAGCATCTGATGGCGGAGCAGGCGTTCCGTCAGGAAGCGCTGCTCAATCCAAGGCTGGCGCTGCTGGTGCGTTCGCATCAGCAGATTCTGTTGCAGGGCACTTGCCAGTTGTTCCAGGTATTGGGCTCGCGTGAGCCGCAGCAGGATGCCAAGGTGTTGACGGCGATTATCGGTCGGATGGAATATCAGGGCCTGCTCAACGACGCCGAGCCTTTGGCCGAAGCGGAAATGCTCGGCATTCTGACGCGCTACATGCATCTGGTGCTCGCGTCGGCGTGATCCCCAGCGGGGAAAGCGTGTGCATAGGGCGTTTTGCATGAAAGCCAATCAGGCTATGTACATCAGGTTTTCTACAGGAGTTTCGGGTGGACGATTACCAGCAGACGATACGCATTTTGTCCGATCGCATAGTGCTGGCGCAGACGCCGATCCGTGTCCTTGACGCGGTCAAGTGGGACGAGAGCATCCGCAAGGGGTTCCTCAAGGCCAAGGGCAAGGAAATGCCCGCGGTGGATCGCGACTACTACCTCAATCGGCCGCTGGCGTTCGATTCGAGCAAGGTCAAACTGGAATTCCAGAACATCGAGCGCGACATCACCCGCCAGCTCGGCCAGTTCAACCCGGTTGGCCAGATCATGCGCCGGATGTGCAAGGAATACCGGATGGTGGTGCGCATGCTCGAAGCGCGCGGCACCGAGGATTTCGGCCTGATCTCCCAGGAACTGTATGGCGCGGCGTCCGATGCGTTCCACGCCGGCGACCCGACCCTGGCCGACCTCGGCCTGATGATGTCCGACTACCTGAATAACATCGACGGCCGTGGCGACCTCAAGGACGAACCGAAAATCCTCACCGCCAAGGATGCCGTACACCTGCTGCAGACCCGCCTGAACAAGGTCTTCGGCGAGGCCGAGGAAACCATCCGCGTATTCGAGTCCGACGGCATTGTTGCCGACGCGGCGGCGGGTGCCGACTACATCAAGATCCGCACCGACGCGATGTTCAACGACCGCGACGTGCGTGCGCTGGAAGTTCACGAAGGCCTGGTGCACGTCGGCACCACGCTCAACGGCCTCAACCAGCCAATCTGTACCTTCCTGTCCAAAGGCCCGCCGTCGTCGACAGTGACCCAGGAAGGTCTGGCGATCCTGATGGAAATCATCACCTTCGCCTCCTACCCGAGCCGTCTGCGCAAACTGACCAACCGTACCCGCGCGATTCATATGGTCGAGGAGGGCGCGGACTTCTTGCAGGTGTTCGAGTTCTTCCGCGAGCAAGGCTTTGAAATGGCCGAGAGCTACGGCAATGCCAGTCGGGTGTTCCGTGGATCGGTGCCGAACGGCCTGCCATTTACCAAAGACTTGTCCTATCTCAAGGGCTTTATCATGGTTTACAACTACATTCAGTTGGCCGTGCGTAAGGGCAAGCTTGAGCAGATCCCGCTGTTGTTTTGCGGCAAGACCACGCTGGAAGACATGCGCACCTTGCGGCAATTGGTGGATGAAGGACTGGTGGTGGCGCCGAAGTATCTGCCGGACCAGTTCCGCGATCTGAACGCGTTGTCAGCGTGGATGTGCTTCTCCAACTTCCTCAATCACCTGAGCCTGGACCGGATCGAAGCGGACTACTCGAACATCCTCTGAGCAATCACTGCGAGGTTTCACCGGATGAGAATCCTCGGCATGCTTTGCCTGCTCCTGACGCTTGGCGGTTGCAGCTCGCTGCTGTTCTACCCCGAGCCGGGCCAGTTGTTCACCCCGGAAAAGGCCAAGCTCGAATATCGCGCCGTAACCCTCACCACCGCCGACGGCCTCAAGCTGAATGCCTGGTGGTTGCCGGTCAAACCCGGCGTTGAAGTCAAAGGCACCGTGCTGCATCTGCACGGCAATGGCGGCAATTTGCCGATGCATCTGGGCGGGAGCTGGTGGTTGCCAGAACAGGGTTATCAGGTGCTGCTGGTGGACTATCGCGGTTATGGTCTGTCCGAGGGCGAACCGAGTCTGCCGGCGATCTATCAGGACATCGACGCCGCATTCGCCTGGCTGGACAAGGCGCCAGAAGTCAAAGGCAAACCGCTGGTGTTGCTCGGGCAAAGCCTCGGCGGCGCGATGGCGGTACATTGGCTGGTGCAACATCCTGAGCGGCAAAAGCAGCTCAAGGCCTTGGTGCTCGACGGTGTGCCAGCAAGTTACCGCAGCGTCGGCCAATATGCGTTGAGCACTTCATGGTTGACCTGGCCATTGCAGGTGCCGCTGTCATGGCTGGTGCCGGATGCCGACAGCCCGATCAACTCGATCGCGCAGCTCAACGGCGTGCCGAAACTGATCTTCCATAGTCTCGACGATCCGCTCGTGCCCCTTTCCAACGCGATCCGTCTGTATCAAGCTGCGCCGCCACCACGCGTGCTGCAACTGACCCGTGGCGGCCATGTGCAGACCTTCGGCGATCCGGTCTGGCGTCAGGTGATGCTGCGTTACCTCGACGACCCCGAGCATTTCAACGGCCTGCGCCGCCTCGGTGAGATCCCCAATTACCCGCGCCCCCCGAATTCTGAAGATGAGAGTCCGCAATGAGTGAAGAACGTAACGCCATCCCCCTGATCATCACCGGTATCGGCACCATCCTCGGCACCGTCGGTGCGCTGTGGTTCTACGGCTACCTGCACTTCGCCAAGCCTGAAGATGCACTGCTGCTGAGCGATTTCACCATGCTCAAGACCGTTCCGGGCGAAGACTACAAAATCTCCCTGGCCCCGGCACCGCAAGTCGCGCAGTGCATTGACGGGGTGTTGGTATTGTTTGATACCGAACAGAAAGGGTTGACCGGAGTCTTGGTCAACGCCCAGAAAAAGGCTGTGCGCTGCATGGGGGAAGAGACCCCGCAGAAACTCGAGCAGTAGTTCGCGGGAGTTGTGATTCTGCAGGCTCAGCCCTCACCCTAGCCCTCCCGAAACGTCGGACCGCCCACAGGGAGAGGGGACTGACCGAAGTGTCTGACGCTATCCATCGACCTGAAAGATTATGGCGATTATGGATTCGGCGAAGCACTCTAAGATCGACGTATGCCTGAAGCATCCCCCGATCGGCTCCCTCTCCCTCGGGAGAGGGCTGGGGTGAGGGGCTACGGTCTCAAGCACGCCACACCCCGTAAGCCGAGCACCCTGAAGCAAATGCAAAAAGCCCCGCCTGATCACTCAGGCGGGGCTTTCACATTCCAGCGTAAAGCTTAGTTCGAGCTAATAGCCGAACGCGGCATCACTGGCTGGTTGTCGTTGGAAATGGTCACTTCCACACGACGGTTCATCGCACGACCAGAGACGCTGCCGTTCTCGGCAACCGGGTATTCCTTGCCATAACCCTGAGCGACGATGCGCGCTGGATCAACGCCCATTTTCACCAGTGCAGTACGCACGGAGTTGGCGCGACGCTCGGACAGGCTCTGGTTGTAACTAGCGGCACCGGTGCTGTCGGTGTAACCCTCGACGATCACTTTGCGATCCGGGTTTTCCTGAAGGAACTGCGCCAGTTTGTTGATGTTCACCAGACCGCTGGATTTCAGGTCAGCCTTGTTGGTGGCGAACAGCACGTCACCGAAAGTCACCAGCGTACCGCGATCGGTCTGCTTGGCGTTCAGGCTATCCTGCAGCTGCTTGATCTGCTGATCACGAGCGTCCAGACGCGCTTGAGCACGGGCGGCAGCGGCGTTCTTCAGGTTGTTCTCAGCGGTGCGCAGGGCGATGGTCTGCTTGGCCACTTCAACACGCTGGTTGGTCAGGTAAGCCAGTTGGTCAACCTTGGCCGCGTCCTGCTTGTCCATGTAAGCCTTGTCGGCCTTGTCCAGGTAGTCGCTGGCGTCTTTGGTTTCCAGTGCCGCGACTTTGCTCGCCTGCGGGTTGGCTTGCAGGCCGGAGTAGTTGGTGCGAGCGTTTTCCAGGTTCGGATTTGGCGGCGTGGAGCAGGCAGCCAGTGCAACGCTTGCAGCCAGCAGAGCAGGAATCATCAGTTGTTTACGCATAATCGTTCGTCCTTTCTATCGATAAGAGTTTCAGCGTTGCGATCGGGATGCGCGCTTACTTCACAGTGCGCTGACTTTCCTGACGCAGTTCTTGAACACCTTTCTGGGAATCCTTCACAGCCAGTTCAGCCTTGGCCGCCTGAGCTTTGCGTTCTGCTACACGAGCGTCCCACTCAGCCTGCTCGGCCAAGGTACGAGCTTCTTCGTACTTCTTGTCGTGCATGGCGATTTCGGCTTGTTTGAGTTTGTCCTGCGCCTGCTTCATCTCGACAGCAGCGAACTCGGTACCACCGGCGCTGACCGCGCTGTTGACTGCAGATTGAGTCACGGCGTACTGCTCGGTCGGTGGATTGCCGGCACAACCGGCCAGCACGAAGCCGGTGCCGATGGCGAGAGCGGCCAGTTTCAGACCGCGCAGGTGTGAGAACGAGGTTTGGGTCTTCATGGTCTTCAACTCCATTGGTTAACTCCTTAAGAACTGCGAATTCCATCCTGGTAGCGGAGCCGCAACCGTCATGTAGCTAGTGCGTTTTGAAACGCTCGTCCCAGGCGTGGTTAATGCTTCCGACCGGTGGCGTTTTTCAAAAGTTCAGAAAAGATGGCTAATCGCCAAAAAAAATTCTGATCGAACGGACAAGGCTCTAACACGGGAACTTTCGCGGTTTGCAGGGGTATGCCCGAGCTATTTTCGGCTCGGGCAGAGGGTTTTTCGGTGCAGAAAAGGAGCGGGGCAAATCAGTGTTTTTGCTTGTCGCTGCTGCTGGCCAGCTCATGCAGATGACGCCGCGACAGCGCCAGAAAACGTGGGGTAGGGCCGACATCTTCGTACAACGGATCGCCTTCCTCATCGGTCGCAACCACGGTCGAACCTTTGATATACGGCAGGCTTGCTTCGAACTCTTCGAGGGCGGCGCCGATCAGTTCGCCGAGCAGTTCTTCCGGGTGGCGTTTGGGGTACATCTCGGCAATCGCCGCAAGACGTGCCGCGGCTTCCACATCCAGATGAATCGTGTAGCCAGTGTCGGTCAGGCGACCCTTGGCGTTTTCTTCCCAATGCTGGGCGAGTTCACGAATTTTCATAAAAACCTCATGGCGTACCTGCTCGTGGCAAGTCCTGGTGAGTGTCCGGCGTGGGCCGGCGGCAAGCCGTTGTAGGGCTTGGTATTGAGACTAGCTGCAACGCGCAAGGTTTAAAGTCCCTTCGTCGCGTGCTTGTAAGAACTGGTTTGGAGCGGCACTCTCTGGGTTCGAGACGCTACTGTCCATGCAACCGGGATAACTGCTGGAGCTCTGCTGATGACCGATATTGATGCACGCTTGCGCGAGGACGTTCACCTGCTCGGTGAGCTGTTGGGCAACACCATCCGTGACCAGTACGGCGAAGAATTTCTCGCCAAGATCGAGCAGATCCGCAAGGGCGCCAAGGCTGACCGGCGCGGTTCGATGGACGCCGAACTCAGTGCCAGCCTCAATCAGCTGAGCGAAGACGAACTGCTGCCGGTGGCGCGGGCGTTCAACCAGTTTCTCAACCTGGCGAACATCGCCGAGCAGTACCAGTTGATCCATCGTCGCGAAGAGACTCAGGTTGCACCGTTCGAATCCCGTGTGTTGCCGGAACTGCTCGCGCGGTTGCGCAGCGAAGGGCACAGTGCCGACGCCCTCGCCCGGCAGTTATCGCGGCTGGAAATCGAGCTTGTTCTCACTGCACATCCGACCGAAGTCGCACGGCGCACCCTGATCCAGAAGTACGACGCGATTGCCGCGCAACTGGCCGCACAGGATCATCGCGACCTGACCAGCGCCGAGCGCGAACAGATCCACACCACCTTGCAACGCCTGATCGCCGAAGCCTGGCACACCGAAGAAATTCGCCGCACTCGCCCCACCCCGGTCGATGAAGCCAAATGGGGTTTTGCGGTAATCGAGCATTCGCTGTGGCAGGCGATTCCGCACCACATGCGCAAGGCCGATCAGGCACTGCATGCCGCGACTGGCATGCGTTTGCCGCTGGAAGCTGCGCCGATTCGCTTCGCTTCGTGGATGGGCGGCGACCGCGATGGCAACCCGAATGTCACGGCTGCAGTGACCCGCGAAGTGTTGCTGCTGGCGCGCTGGATGGCTGCCGATCTGTACCTGCGTGACGTCGATCACCTCGCCGCCGAATTGTCGATGCAACAGGCCAGCGATGCGCTCAAGGCCAAGGCTGGCGACAGCGCTGAACCCTATCGCGCAGTGCTCAAGCAATTGCGCGAACGCCTGCGTGCTACGCGCAACTGGGCGCATGCGTCCTTGACCGCAACGACCACGGCACCGGCCGATGTCCTGCACGACAACCGCGATCTGCTCGATCCGCTGGAGCTGTGTTTCAACTCGCTGCACGAATGCGGCATGGGCGTAATCGCCGACGGACCGTTGCTGGATTGCCTGCGTCGGGCGGTGACGTTCGGCCTGTTTCTGGTGCGCCTCGATGTGCGTCAGGATTCTTCGCGGCACTGCGCCGCCATGACCGAAATCACTGATTATCTCGGTCTGGGTAAATATGAAGACTGGGACGAAGAAGCCCGCATCAACTTCCTGATACGTGAATTGGCCAATCGCCGGCCATTGCTGCCGGCGCATTTCAAACCTTCTGCAGACACCGCCGAAGTACTCGCGACCTGCAAGGAAGTCGCGGCGGCGCCGGCTGCTTCGCTGGGTTCCTACGTCATCTCGATGGCGGGTGCGGCGTCCGATGTTCTGGCCGTGCAACTGCTGCTCAAAGAATCCGGCGTGCTGCGGCCGATGCGCGTGGTGCCGCTGTTCGAAACCCTCGCCGATTTGGACAACGCCGGTCCGGTGATCGAACGTCTGTTGCTGCTGCCGGGTTACCGCGCACGCCTGCACGGCCCCCAGGAAGTGATGATCGGTTATTCCGATTCGGCCAAGGACGCGGGCACTACCGCGGCGGCCTGGGCGCAGTACCGGGCGCAGGAACGTCTGGTGGAAATCTGCCGTGAGCAACAAGTCGAACTGCTGTTGTTCCACGGTCGCGGTGGCACCGTGGGCCGTGGCGGTGGTCCGGCGCACGCGGCGATTCTGTCGCAGCCACCGGGCTCAGTGGCCGGACGTTTCCGCACTACCGAGCAAGGGGAAATGATTCGTTTCAAATTTGGCCTGCCGGACATCGCCGAGCAGAACCTCAATCTGTACCTCGCGGCAGTGCTCGAAGCGACGCTGTTACCACCGCCGCCGCCGACGCCGGAATGGCGCCATCTGATGGACGAATTGGCCGCAGACGGTGTCAGCGCCTACCGCGCCGTGGTGCGCGAGAATCCGCAGTTCGTCGAGTATTTCCGCCAGTCGACGCCGGAGCAGGAGCTGGGTCGTTTGCCGCTCGGCAGTCGCCCGGCCAAGCGTCGTGCCGGTGGTATCGAAAGCCTGCGCGCGATCCCGTGGATCTTCGGCTGGACGCAGACGCGGCTGATGCTGCCGGCGTGGCTCGGCTGGGAATCGGCGCTGAGTAAAGCGCTGGAGCGCGGCGAAGGTGAACTGCTGGGGCAGATGCGCGAGCAGTGGCCGTTCTTCCGCACGCGCATCGACATGCTGGAAATGGTCCTGGCCAAGGCTGACGCGGATATCGCGCAGTCCTACGACGATCGTCTGGTCGAGTCGGACTTGTTACCTTTAGGTGTGCATTTACGCGACCTATTGTCGCAGGCATGTTCCGTGGTACTTGGCCTGACTGGCCAGTCGCAGCTGCTGGCACATAGCCCGGACACCCTGGAATTCATTCGTCTGCGCAACACTTATCTCGATCCGCTACATCTATTGCAGGCTGAGCTGTTGGCACGCTCGCGGCAGCAGGAAGTGGAGCAGGGCAGCCCGGTGGAACAGGCGCTGCTGGTGTCTGTAGCGGGGATCGCCGCCGGTTTGCGAAATACCGGCTAAGGTTTCCTGCACGGGCGGGGCACCCGAGGGGAGACTCGGGCGCCGCTTGATCTGCACCGATTACGTGCGGGCAGGCGACAGTTAATGATGGGGTTGCGACCAGGGCAACCGCGTCGCAAGGTCGCGGCGGGCGTCGGTTTCTCCGACTTTTGGCGTCTTGTGTGGGCGCAGCCTGCTGTGTATCTTGATCAGCCTTTGGCCGTTTGGGCGGCCACGACCCTATTTTTCAAGATTCGCCCCACGAGGCAAGTCTGTTGTTTTTTATATAAAAAATTGAGGAGCACATCGATGCGCGTCATTCTGCTGGGAGCTCCCGGGGCCGGTAAAGGTACTCAGGCTAAGTTCATCACCGAGAAATTCGGCATTCCGCAAATTTCCACCGGCGACATGCTGCGTGCTGCGGTCAAGGCCGGCACCCCGCTGGGCGTTCAAGCCAAGGGCATCATGGATGCTGGCGGCCTGGTGTCGGATGACCTGATCATCGCGCTGGTCAAAGACCGCATCGCTCAAGCTGACTGCGCCAACGGTTTCCTGTTCGACGGTTTCCCGCGCACCATTCCGCAGGCTGAAGCCTTGGTCACTGCCGGTGTTGAACTGGATGCCGTGGTCGAAATCGCCGTTGAAGACGAAGAAATCGTTCAGCGTATCGCTGGTCGTCGCGTTCACGAAGCCAGCGGCCGCGTGTACCACATCGTCTACAACCCGCCGAAAATTGCCGGTAAAGACGACATCACCGGTGACGAGCTGGTGCAGCGCAAGGACGACACTGAAGAAACCGTGCGTCATCGCCTGTCGGTCTACCACTCGCAGACCAAGCCGCTGGTGGATTTCTACCAGAAGCTGTCGACTGCCAACGGCAAGCCGAAGTACAGCCACATTCCTGGCGTCGGTTCGGTAGAAGCAATCACCGCCAAGGTACTTGAAGCACTGAGCTGAAAAACCTGGTTTGCTGCATCATCCACGGCCCGCTTGCGGGCCGTAGTTGTTTATACTGGCGCACTTTTCCCTTCCTGATTTACGGACACATCGATGAGCACCTTGCTGGCCCTGGACACCGCGACTGAAGCTTGCTCCGTTGCTTTGCTGCATGACGGCAAGGTCACGAGCCATTACGAGGTGATCCCGCGCCTGCACGCGCAAAAATTGCTGCCGATGATCCAGCAACTGCTGGCCGATGCGGGCACCACGCTGCAAGCGGTCGATGCCATCGCGTTTGGTCGCGGGCCGGGTGCGTTTACCGGTGTACGGATTGCCATCGGTGTGGTGCAAGGCTTGGCGTTTGCGCTGGATCGTCCGGTATTGCCGGTGTCGAACCTGGCGGTGCTGGCGCAACGTGCCCTTCGCGAACATGGCGTCAGTCAAGTTGCAGCGGCCATCGATGCGCGCATGGATGAAGTGTATTGGGGCTGCTATCGCGAAACGGCGGGGGAGATGCGTCTGGTGGGTGTCGAGGCTGTGCTGCCGCCGGAAGTGGCGGCGTTGCCGGTTGATGCCAGTGGCGAATGGTTCGGCGCGGGGACAGGTTGGGGTTATGCAGAGCGCATCGCTGTGGAACTGGCGGGTTCCGACGCGGGCATGCTGCCCCACGCTGAAGACTTGCTGACGCTGGCGCGCTTCGCCTGGGAACGCGGTGAGTCGGTTCCGGCCGACGATGCTCAGCCTGTCTACCTGCGCGACAAAGTGGCCACCCCCAAAGCCCGCTGAATATTCCCCTGTGGCGAGGGAGCTTGCTCCCGCTCGGCTGCGCAGCAGTCGTCAAACCTGAATTCCCGATGTGCCTGACTGACTGAGGGGGCCGCTTCGCAGCCCAGCGGGAGCAAGCTCCCTCGCCACAAAAACCTGCCCCGACGACTTAATATCGTGCGCTTCGCTGCCAACCGTCACTTTCTAACCCCACGCTTTAAACCTTTTGCGCTTTATGTGTTCTAGTTATCACTCGGCAGTTTGCTAAGTCGGTCAAGTGCCGCTAAATTGCCATCATTGATTCCGAGCATGACTTTATGCGTATAGACGGCGTTTCCTCTCATTCCTACCCCATCAAGCGCAAGCCTCGCAAAGGCAATCCGGCGCTGGATGAGTCCGTCGACGATATCGACGGCGAACTGGAATTTCCCACCGAAGAGCAACTCGCTGCCCGTCGTACCGCTAAAGAAACAGCGCAACGCCTGAGCAATCTGCCTGCCCGTCAACAAGACATGATTTATCACCGCGCAATGAAGCGCAGCGTGGCCATGGCTCTGGCCAGCTACCTGAGCACTGCCGGTTTTGTCGATTGGGATGCAGACGTGCTGGGCCTCGATCTGTATATCTGATGGATCTGCCTTACTACCTCGGTTGCCCGTCCTGGAGCGAAAATGCCTGGCGCGAGTATCTGTATCCGGTAGATGCCAAGACTTCCGATTTTCTCGGCCTCTATTCGCAAGTGTTCAACGCCGTGGAAGGCAACACGACCTTCTACGCCAGCCCCTCGCCGGCCACCGTGCAGCGTTGGGCCGAGGTCATGCCCGCGCACTTTCGCTTCACCGCCAAGTTCCCTGGTGACATCAGTCACGGCGGGGACTTGCGCGATCAACTGACCGCCGCCGAAACCTTCACCCAATTGATCAGCCCGCTCGGCGAGCGTGTGGCTCCGCTGTGGCTGCAACTGTCGAAAAGCTTCACTCCGCAACGCTTGCCCGAGTTGACCGCGTTCATCGATGCGCTGGACCGGCCGCTCGCGGTGGAAGTGCGGCATGAGCAGTTCTTCGCCAAAGGTGAAAGCGAACGCCTGCTCAATCGGCTGTTGCTGGATCGCGGTGTCGAGCGCATCTGCCTCGATCCGCGCGCATTGTTCAGTTGCCTGTCGACCGAGTCCTCAGTGATCCACGCCCAGTCGAAGAAGCCGCGAGTGCCAACCCGCCCGGCGGCGTTCACGCAGTTTCCGCAGGTGCGTTTCATTGGCCATCCCGAGCTTGAAGCCAACGATCCGTTTCTGCTGCCGTGGGTGGCGAAAATCGCCGAGTGGATCGAAGAGGGCCGCACGCCGTATATCTTCCTGCACACCGCCGACAATCTGCTGGCGGCGAAGCTGGCGCAACGTTTCCACGCACAACTGATGCAACGTTTGCCTGGCTTGCCACCTCTGCCTGAGCTATATAGAGAACCCGCCGCCGAGCAACTTGGCCTGCTCTGAGGCGGATTCTTTTTCCTGCCCAGGAGCCTGCCGATGGACGCCCAAGCCCGTCAACAACAAGCCCTTCAACAACAAGTGCGTAAAGCCGAAGCCTTCAAAGCTCTGCATGAGCGTCCGGGGATTTTCGTCATTCCCAATCCGTGGGATGCCGGTTCGGCGAAGATGCTCGCCAGTCTGGGCTACGCGGCATTGGCCACCACCAGCGCTGGATATGCGTTTTCCCAAGGCAGGGCGGATGGCGGGTTGGGCCTTGAGGATACGTTGGCCAATGTCCGTGCGATTGTTACGGCGAGCGAACTGCCAGTGGCGGTGGATCTGGAAAACGGCTTTGCCGACGCTCCGGCAGAATCCGCGCTCAGTCTGATTCGCGCAGCCGAGGCGGGCGCGGTTGGCGGTTCCATCGAAGACGCCACTGGCCGTGCTGATTCGCCGATCTACTGTTTCGACCACGCCGTCGCGCGCATCGAAGCTGCAGTCGCCGCCGCGCGCACGCTACCATTTCCGTTCATCCTGACCGCCCGCGCTGAAAATTACCTGCACGGCAATCCCGATCTCGATGACACCATTCACCGCTTGCAGGCCTTCGCCGAGGCTGGCGCCGACGTGCTTTACGCACCGGGCCTGCGTAGCGCTGAAGAAGTGCTGGCGGTGGTGCGCGCGGTGGCGCCGAAACCGGTCAATGTGTTGATGTCCGGCGGCTTGAAGCTGAGCGTGCAGCAACTGGAGGAAATGGGTGTGAAGCGCATCAGCACCGGTTCGGCACTGGCGTTGGCGGCGTATGGCGAGTTTTTCCGCGCGGCTGAAGAAATCCAGCAATCGGGCACGTTCGCTTTCACCGGACATTCGATGCCGTACGCCAAGGCCAACGCTTTTTTCAAAACATGAGCTTTAAGGCATGAGGCGCTGGTTTCTACCGCTGCTGTTGCTGAGCATCGCATGTGCGGTCGTCGCTGTCTGGCGCGGTTGGCTCGACGTGCCGCCCGAGTGGAATCCCTGGGCGCCGCTCGACGTCAAGGCAACGCCTAACTGGCTGACCGGCTACAAACTGATGCGCCTGCGCAGCGATGCGCAGTTGTGTGAACAGGCGCTGAGCAGTTCCGAGCTGCGCGTTGCGCCTCAGGCCAACAGCCCTGACGCCAAGTGTCCTTTGATCGGCGCTTTGCGCGTGCAGGGCGGCGAGGTGGCGCTGAGCAGCAGTTTCCTCGCCAGTTGCCCTCTGGCGGTCGCCTACGCGATGTTCGAACGCCACAGCCTGCAACCGGCGGCGCAAGCCACTTACGGCCAGAAAGTAACGCGCGTCGATCATCTCGGAAGCTTTGCCTGTCGCAATATGTACAACCGTGAGAATGGCGCGCTCAGCCAGCACGCGAGCGCCAATGCGCTGGATATCGCCGGGTTTCGTCTGGCCGATGGTCGAACCGTTAATGTGCTCAGAGACTGGCCGAAGCAAAATCAGGACGCACAGTTTCTGCGCAGAGTACGTGACGGCGCCTGCGCGGTGTTCAGTGTGGTGTTGAGTCCGGACTACAACACAGCGCATCGCAATCACTTTCATGTTGATGTCGGGCGCTGGAGCGTGTGTCGCTAAGGGATCAGGCGGCGATGCGCAGGTTCTGCAGCACGATCGGGCGTGCCCAGCCGTTATCGAAATCCAGGGCTTTTTGTTGCTCAGTGATTTCTTCTGGCGTGAACGGCGGGAAGGGCTTGTCGAGCAAGTCGAGATCGAATTCGGCAATCGGCAGGTACAGCGGACGTTTTTGCGGCGCGACGCCAGGTTCCGGCAGCGGCTGACCGTTATTGACCACAATCGGGCGAACCCAACTGCTGTCGAAATCCTGAGCCTTTTGCTGGGCCTGGATTTCTTCTGGCGGGAACGGTGGGAACGGCTTGTCAGCCAGCTCCATTTCGAATTCTGCGATCGGCAGGAACAGCGGCTCCGGGGGACGCACCTGAGTTTCGACCACATCGCATTCGCGCTGGCTGATGATGTGCGCGTGCAATTCGCTGCCGACGGTCGGCTCTTCAGCACTGGCCAGATCAACCGGTGGGAACGTGCCGCAGGCGGGCACCACATCACTCGACTGCTCGGCCAGCGCCTGGGCAAAGAAATCCTGCCACAGATGACTGACGCCGCTCAGTGCTTGAGTATTGTGACGGCTGAAATCGCCATGGGGCGAAATGTAGCCAATCGATGTGGGAAGAATGCCTGACATTTTTTTCGGATGCCGCTCAGCTCTGGCAAAATGCGCGTTGAATGAGTTATCGGCCGTTTTTGCCGATCCTTAACTTTTTGAGCGTGTTTTCCATGATTGAGCAACCCGCGGCCTGCCGCATCCATGTCGAGGCCCTTGGCCCGACGTATGCAGCGCAGGCCGAACAATGGGCCGAACGCCTGAATCTGCCGTTGCAGATCGCCGACGCCGAGTTCGCCGTGCAGATCGGCGAGCAGGGTTTGCAACTGCAACAGCTGGGGCCGGACGCACCGGGGCCGGTGCGCGTGGACTTCGTCGAGGGCGGCGCGGCGCATCGCCGGTTGTACGGTGGCGGCAGCGGCCAGATGATCGCCAAGGCTGTCGGCGTCGCGCAAGGCGTGCGTCCACGAGTGCTGGATGCCACGGCGGGGCTGGGCAAGGATGCGTTCGTGCTGGCGAGCCTTGGTTGCGAGATGAGCCTGATCGAGCGTCAGCCGCTGATCGGCGCGTTGCTTGAGGATGGCCTGGCGCGTGGCGCGGAAGATTTCGAGGTGGCGCCGATTGTCGCGCGGATGAAGCTGCTCAACGGCAACTCGATCGAGGTGATGCGCAACTGGGAAGGCGAGGCGCCACAGGTGATCTATCTCGATCCGATGTTCCCGCACCGGGAGAAAACCGCGCTGGTGAAAAAGGAAATGCGCCTGTTCCGGCCGCTGGTCGGTGATGATCCGGATGCGCCGGCATTGCTCGCGGCCGCGTTGGCGCTGGCGACGCACCGCGTGGTGGTCAAGCGCCCGCGCAAGGCGCCGTGCATTGAAGGGCCGAAGCCGAGTCATGCGCTGGATGGAAAGTCGAGCCGCTATGACATCTATCCGAAGAAAGCGTTGAAGTCCTGAGACCGAGTTGACCCGATCGCTGGCAAGCCAGCTCCCACAGGGATTTGCAGTGTGTTCACAACTTGTGTGCACACCGCTAAAACCTGTGGGAGCTGGCTTGCCAGCGATGGCATCAACCCTGACACCAAAGAACTCAGGGTCGATACGCGCGCATAAACAACTCAACCACTTCCTGCACATGACTCTGCGCCGCCTCGGCATCCAGTGGCTCACCGCAGCCATACAGCAAGCGAAAATTCCCCGCCCCTTTGATCAGACAGAAAAAGTGCTCGGCCGCATTACGCGGTTTGTCGATGCTCAGCACGCCCGTCTCGTGAACCTTCGTCAGCAGACGCGACATTCCGTCCACCATGCGCTGCGGACCCGCTTCGAAGAAGATCAGCGACAGCTTCGGATCCTGACTGCCAAGCGCCATGATCAAGCGATGCAGATTCACCGATTCATCACTGTTGATCAGCTGATGAAAGCCCCGGGCAATGTTCAGCAACACCTTTTCCACGGCGATACCTTCCGGCAGCTCGAAGAACAGCGGCGGTAATTGCTCCTCGCATTTGGCCATTACGGCAGCGGAGAACAGCGTCTCCTTGTCGTTGAAATGGCTGTAGACCGTCAGCTTGGACACGCCGGCTTCCGCGGCCACCGCGTCCATGCTGGTGTTGGCATAGCCATTACTCAGAAACAGAATTTTCGCCGCCTCGAGGATCGCCTGACGTTTTGCCAGATCCTTGGGACGGCCCGGGCCGTTTGAAGTGGAAAGATTGTTCGACATTCTTCGCTTTTAATACTGGACTGGTGAGTTTGCTATTAATAACATACCGGCCAGTATAATTATTCCAAGCACCATTAGCGAAAGGTCCGTCACCATGTTCCGCCATGCGTTGTCCTTTGCGTTGTCAGTCAGTCTGGCGTTGTTGTTATCGGCGTGTGGCAAGGAAGAGGTGACGCCAGTCGCCGTGCGACCGGCCATGGTGGTGCAGCCAGAGCCTTCAGCACAGGCGATGGAGAGTTATCCGGGCGAGGTACGCGCCCGCTTCGAGCCGGATCTGGCGTTCCGCATCGGCGGCAAAGTCAGCCGACGACTGGTCGAGGAAGGCCAGCGCGTCAAGGCCGATCAACCTCTGGCCGAACTCGACCCGCAGGACGTGCGCCTGCAACTCGAAGCCACCCGCGCGCAGGTCAGCGCCGCCGAAGCCAATCTGAATCTGGTACGTGCCGAGCGCGATCGCTACAAGACCCTGATGGATCGGCAAATGGTCAGCCGTTCGGCTTACGACAATGCCGAGAACCTCTACCGCTCCGGCGAAGCGCGTCTTAAACAGATCAAAGCCGAATTCAACGTCTCGACCAATCAGGCCAGCTACGCGGTGCTGCGTGCGCCACAGGACAGCGTGGTGGCCAAGCGTTCGGTGGAAGTCGGGCAAGTGGTCGCTGCCGGGCAAACGGTGTTTACCCTCGCCACCGATGGCGAGCGCGAGGTGTTGATCAGCCTGCCGGAACAGAGTTTCGGCCGCTTCAAGGTCGGCCAACCAGTTTCGGTTGAGTTATGGACGCAGCCGAACCAGCGCTTCGCCGGGCAGATCCGTGAACTGTCGCCAGCCGCCGACCCCAAATCCCGCACCTTCGCAGCACGCATCTCTTTCACCGCCGGCAAAGTCCCGGCCGAACTCGGTCAAAGCGCTCGGGTGTTTGTGCAGACGGCCGGGGTCATCCCTTTGTCAGTGCCGCTCTCGGCGCTGACCGCCGAAAACGGCGCGACCTACGTCTGGGTTGTGAACGCCAATAACACTCTGAAGAAAACCCCGGTGCGCGTTGGCGCGTTTGGCGAAAAAACCGTTCCGGTGCTTGAAGGCCTGAATGCCAGCGATTGGGTGGTCGCCGCCGGCGTGCATGTGCTGCTCGACGGGCAACAGGTACGCCCGGTGGATCGCTCCAACCGCGTAGTCAATCTGGCGGACAAGGAGTAGGTTCCGATGGATTTCAATCTTTCCGCCTGGGCGCTGCGCAATCGCCAGATCGTACTGTTTCTGATGCTTTTGCTGGCGATCGTCGGCGCGTTGTCCTACACCAAACTCGGCCAGAGTGAAGATCCGCCGTTCACCTTCAAGGCCATGGTGATTCAGACCCGCTGGCCGGGTGCAACGGCCGAGGAAGTCTCGCGCCAAGTCACCGAACGCATCGAAAAGAAGCTGATGGAAACCGGCGAGTACGAGCGCATCGTGTCGTTCTCGCGCCCCGGCGAATCGCAAGTCACGTTCATTGCCCGCGACTCGATGCATTCGGTGGAAATCCCCGATCTCTGGTATCAGGTGCGCAAGAAGGTCGGCGACATTCGCCAGACCTTGCCACCGGGGATTCAGGGGCCGTTCTTCAACGATGAGTTCGGCACCACTTTCGGCAATATCTACGCGCTGACCGGCGACGGTTTCGACTACGCAGTGCTCAAGGATTATGCCGACCGCATCCAGATCCAGCTGCAACGGGTCAAGGACGTGGGCAAGGTCGAGTTGCTGGGACTGCAGGACGAGAAAATCTGGGTCGAACTGTCCAACGTCAAACTCGCTACCCTCGGCTTGCCGCTCGCAGCCGTGCAGCAGGCACTTGAAGAGCAGAACGCGGTGTCCACCGCAGGATTTTTCGAAACCGGTAGCGAGCGCTTGCAGCTACGGGTCTCGGGGAATTTTCAGACAGTAGATGAGATAAAAAACTTCCCGATCCGGGTCGGTGATCGTACGTTCCGTATCTCCGATGTCGCCGACGTGCGGCGTGGTTTCAACGATCCACCGGCGCCGCGCATGCGCTTTATGGCCGAAGACGCGATTGGTCTGGCGGTGGCGATGAAGGGCGGCGGCGACATTCTGGTGTTGGGCAAGGCGCTGGAAATCGAGTTCGACCGCATCCAGAAAAACCTGCCGGCCGGCATGCAGTTGCGCAAGGTTTCCGACCAGCCGGCTGCGGTGAAAACCGGGGTCGGCGAGTTCGTTCAGGTGTTGGTCGAAGCGCTGGCGATTGTGTTGCTGGTGAGCTTCTTCTCCCTCGGCGTGCGCACCGGCATGGTGGTGGCGTTGACCATTCCGTTGGTGTTGGCGATGACCTTCGCCTGCATGTACTACTTCAACATCGGCCTGCACAAAATCTCGCTCGGCGCGTTGGTGCTGGCGCTGGGGTTGCTGGTGGACGACGCGATCATCGCGGTGGAGATGATGGCGATCAAAATGGAGCAGGGCTTCGACCGGATCAAAGCCGCAAGCTACGCCTGGACCAGCACCGCGTTCCCGATGCTCACCGGTACGTTGATCACTGCCGCAGGCTTCCTGCCGATTGCTACCGCTCAGTCCGGCACCGGCGAATACACCCGCTCGATCTTCCAGGTAGTGACCATCGCCTTGCTCGCCTCGTGGGTGGCAGCGGTGGTGTTTGTGCCTTATCTGGGGGAAAAACTCCTGCCGGATCTGGCGAAAATTCACGCAGCCAAACACGGCACGGCTGACGGGCAGACTGACCCGTATGGCACGCCGTTCTACCAGCGGGTGCGGCGTCTGGTCGGTTGGTGCGTGCGTCGGCGTAAAACCGTGATCGTGCTGACGGTGCTGCTGTTTATGGGCTCGGTGGCGTTGTTCCGGTTTGTGCCGCAGCAGTTCTTCCCGGCTTCCGGACGGCTGGAGTTGATGGTCGATCTGAAACTTGCCGAAGGCGCGTCGCTGAGCAACACCGCTGGCGAGGTCAAACGTCTCGAAGCGCTGCTCAAGGATCACGCCGGTATCGACAATTACGTGGCTTACGTTGGCACCGGTTCCCCGCGTTTCTACCTGCCGCTGGATCAGCAGTTGCCGGCGGCGAGCTTCGCGCAGTTTGTGGTATTGGCGAAGACCATCGAGGAGCGCGAAACCTTGCGCACCTGGCTGATCGACACGCTCAACGAACAATTCCCGGCGCTGCGCTCGCGTGTCACGCGGCTGGAGAACGGCCCGCCGGTTGGCTATCCGGTGCAGTTCCGCGTGACTGGCGAACACATCGAAGAAGTCCGCGCGCTGGCACGCAAAGTCGCGGCCAAGGTTCGCGAGAATCCGCATGTGGTCAACGTGCATCTGGACTGGGAAGAGCCGAGCAAGGTCGTATACCTGAACGTCGATCAGGATCGCGCTCGGGCCTTGGGTGTGAGTACCGCTAATCTGGCGAAATTCCTGCAGAGTTCGCTGACCGGTTCCAGCGTCAGCCAGTACCGCGAAGACAACGAATTGATCGAGATCCTGCTGCGCGGCACCGTGCATGAGCGTACTGAATTGTCGTTGCTGCCGAGTCTGGCGGTGCCGACCGATAACGGCCGCAGCGTGGCGCTGTCGCAGATTGCCACGTTGGAATATGGCTTTGAGGAAGGCATCATCTGGCACCGTAATCGCCTGCCGACTGTGACCGTACGTGCGGACATCTATGGCAAGGAGCAGCCGGCGTCGCTGGTGAAACAGATCATGCCGACGCTTGATCCGATTCGCGCTGAATTGCCCGACGGCTATTTGCTCGATGTCGGCGGCACGGTTGAGGATTCCGAGCGTGGGCAGAAGTCGGTGAATGCCGGCGTGCCGATGTTTATCGTGGTGGTGCTGACGTTGCTGATGGTGCAACTGCGCAGTTTTTCGCGTACGGCGATGGTGTTTCTGACGGCGCCACTGGGGCTGATCGGGGTGACGCTGTTTTTGCTGGTGTTCCGTCAGCCGTTCGGGTTTGTGGCGATGCTTGGGACGATTGCGCTGTCGGGGATGATCATGCGTAATTCGGTGATTCTGGTGGATCAGATCGAGCAGGATATTGCGGCTGGGCTGAAGCCTTGGGATGCGATTATCGAGGCGACCGTGCGGCGCTTTCGGCCGATTGTGTTGACTGCGCTGGCGGCGGTTTTGGCGATGATTCCTTTGTCTCGTAGCGTTTTCTTTGGGCCGATGGCGGTGGCGATCATGGGGGGGTTGATTGTGGCTACGGCTTTGACGCTTTTGTTTTTGCCGGCGTTGTATGCGGGGTGGTTTCGGGTGCGTAAGGATTCTTGATCTTTTAAGGCGTGGCGGCCTTTGGGCCGACCAGGCTCTTGGGGTTTTGGGTTTATATCCGTTGCTTCGGGTGTTGCGGCTGGCGGTTTCGCTTTTACAGCGACTTCCTTTGGCAAACGCCCCAAAGGAAGCAAAGGTCTGGGCCCCGGCGTTCGGCCCCTCGCTGGGGCTCGGGGTTCCTTCGCTCCGGAATTCATCCGGGGGCATCGCCTCCGGTTTGCTGCGCTGCACCTCCTCTCGATGTGTTCGACTGCGTCGAACGGCGCTGCGCGCCAGCCCCGGATGAATCCCTCCACTCAGCCTGCCGAAGGGGCCGGTACGTCAAAAGCGGTACTCGAGCTAACGCTCATTGTGTTGAGTGGGGCGGCTGCGCCGCTGTTGGGAGTTGGTGGTGGGTTATCTGATCTGGATTTTGTGTTGGACTCGCCCCTCACCCCAGCCCTCTCCCGAGGGAGAGGGAGCCGACCGAGATGTCTCCGGACTTACATCGACCTGAATTTGTGTATCGATTATGGATTCACAAGAGCTCTTTCAGGTCGGCGTATTTCCCAAGCATCTCACGGTCGATCCCCTCTACCTCTGGGAGAGGGCTAGGGTGAGGGCCGGGTGGTCAGGGGGAGAACAACGATCTCCCCAAGCACCTGATCCATAGCAATGGATCTACAAATACAAAAAAGCCCGCTGAACCTCTAAGGTCAGCGGGCTTTTCATCAAACGGTGAAATTAAAGCGTCCCAAACACCTTCTTCGCCAGACTCGTGGCCGCAGCAGCCGGGTTCTGACGAATGGTTTCTTCCTGCTTGCCAATCATCTCGAACAAGCCGTTCAACGCTTGTTCAGTCACGTAGCTCTCAATGTTGGCGCTCTTCGCGTCGACCACGCCCAAAGTTGCAGCCTGGCCGGCGAACGAGTTGTACTTTTGCGCCACGCCAACTTTGTCGGTCGCCTGTTTGACGATCGGCATGAACTTGGCGCGGATCTGTTCACGGCTGGATTTGTCGAGGTATTGGGTGGCCGAATCCTTGCCGCCGCTGAGGATGCCTTTGGCGTCGGCCACGCTCATTTTCTTCACGGCATCGACGAGGATTGGCTGGGCCTGGGTCACGGCGCTTTCTGCCGCTTTGTTCATGGCGGTTTCCAGTTCATCGACCTGGGCGCCCATGCCGAAGGCTTTCATTTTGCTCGCGACTTTGCCGAGTTTGCCCGGCAGTTCGATTTTCACTTCCGGGTTGTTGCTGAAGCCGCCCGGAGTGCCGAGCTGTTTGACGGCCAGTTGTGCGCCTTGGGTCAGGGCGTCCTTGAGGCCGCCGGTGGCGTCTTGTTGCGAGAGGTCACTGAGCGACAGGGCCAGAGCGCTGGCGGAGATCATCAAGCCGGCGCACAGGGCGGAGAAGCGAAGGGTGGGGCGGAGCATGGCAGCTTCCTTGTTCGAAAAATTAGCGGGCGGCGTCGACGCGGATTTTCAGCGGCTGCGGATCGTTGCCGTCGAGTTGTACGGCGTGATGCTCGGTGGTGATGAACATCAGTTCGCCGTTGACTTCGATGCGTGCGCTGACCGAGTAGCGGTGGCCGGGTTTGACCTGAGCCGGATCGTAGCTCAAGTGGAACGGCAGCGGCACCTGGTCTTTGACCGGGCCTTTCTGTTCGTCGAGTATCACGGCAGGCGCGTCGGCCAGTGAGACGTCTTGCAGGCTCACGCTCAGGGTCGCGCTCGGCGGCAAAGCGATGCGTTGCAGGTAGAACACTTCGCCATCGAGGCTGACTTTGCCGGCTGGTGAAGTTGATTGGCAGGCGCTGAGCAGGGTGGCCGCGGCCAGTAGAGTAATTCTTTTCATGCATTGAATCCTTGTCATCGGCGCCTGAAGAAGGCCAGCGCCAATGACAATCTAGCGGATTTCACCAGCAATTTCGTCTGCGAATTTTTAGCCCGTGCCTGCTGAGGGGGGGGGCAGTCGGTCAAAGCCAATCGCGTGGCTGGACTGGACTCAAATAATCAGAACCGGTTCCAGATAAAGATCCTCGTGGTGCCGACTACCGTAATTGAAGTCGACTTTGATGATGGTTTTTGCACTGGCAAGAAGTTCGCCCTGCTCGATAAATACCTCGGCAACAATCTGGTATTGGTGTTGTGAAGCTTCGCCAGGCGCTTGTTCGATCAAAAATTCGAACTCCCACCAATCATGAACAAGTGAGTTTTGCGAGTTGGTTTTTACCAGTTCGTACTCGGCAGAGTTAACGAGTTTGTAAAGGCTGGTACTTGTTTTGAAGCTCTTGCTAACTACGTAAGGCGTGTTGCTGAAAAGAACTTTCCCTGAGATATATTTGTTCATGTTGATCTCCTTTTATATGGGCCTGTTATCAGGCCCGGAGATACTAGCGTTGTTTGAAAGTGTGTTCGCCGCAGAAATACATCCGTTTATTTCTGCGTGGAAAACTTTCGCGTAGTTGTTAACTTGCGGCTGTCTCTGCGGCCTGTTCGTTTCCATGTAACGCTACTTGTCGGATCGACAAACGTATATCCGCCGGCAACACGCGTTTCGCCGCGCCTTCAGCCAGTTCACCGAGCAGTTCGTGATAACTCAACTTGCCCGCTTCGTCGCGACGCAGTACGCCCAGATCGAGCATGGTCTGGATGAAGTGGCGGAACAGGCTCTTGTCGAAAAACTCTGGGGCGTTCAGACCATGCAGGATCGACAGACGCTGGGCCATGACTGTGCACAGGTCTTCCAGTTCTTCGGCGCTGATGCTGTTCTGGCCGCTGTTGAGCAGCAGGGAAACGGTCATGTAGAAGCGTTGCAGCGTCTGCGCGATGCTCTTCGACAATAGGGTCAGCAGCACGAAGTGCCGTGAGCTCGGCGCCGGGCGCAGGTACACGTCTTTTTCGAAACGCAGCAGGCCTTGTTCGACGAATGCTTCCAGCCACTGATCGACCACGGCGTCGAGTTCTTCGGTTTTCCAGCGAATGAACAGTTCCGATTGCAGGTACGGATACAGCGCGTGGGTGTAGCGCAGGATCTGTTCGCGGCTCATGCGCGAGGTACTCTGGAAGAAACTTGCCAGCAGCGAAGGCAGCGCAAATATATGCAGCACGTTGTTGCGGTAGTAGGTCATCAGGACGGCGTTCTGCTCGTCCAGATAGAGGATCTTCCCCAGCGCGTCGTTCTGCTCGGCGAGCAAGTCCATGTCCTTCACATGCTCGATCAGCGCACGGCCATCGCCTTCCGGCAAGGTGGTGTGCGGCGAGTATGGGACTTTGCGCAGCAGTGCCAGGTACAGATCCAGCACTCGCGCCATAGCTCGATCATCCAGCGCCAGGCGCGTGGTCGACAGTAGTGCCAGTGCTACGAGATTGACCGGGTTGATTGCCGCCGCTTCGTTCAGATGCTGCGCGACTTTCTCGCCCAGACGGTTGGTGGTCTCATTCAGCCACGCCGGTTTGAACTGCGGGCCGTGTTCCTGTTGACGCCAGTCGGGCTGCTCGCTGTCGAGGAATTCCGCGAGTTTGATCGGTTCGCCGAAGTTCACCGCCACTTGGCCGAAGCGTTGTTTGAGCGCGCCGATGACTTTGAAGATGTCGAAGATCGATTCTTTCTTCTTGCTCGCGCCGCGCAGTTCGCCGAGGTAAGTACGACCCTCGAGAACGCGCTCGTAGCCGATGTACACCGGCACAAATACGATCGGCATCCGCGATGAACGCAGGAAGCTGCGCAGGGTGATTGCGAGCATCCCGGTTTTCGGTTGCAGCATACGCCCGGTGCGCGAGCGGCCGCCCTCGACGAAGTATTCGACCGGGAAACCTTTGGTGAACAGCGTGTGCAGGTATTCGTTGAACACCGAGGTGTACAGCGGATTGCCCTTGAACGTGCGGCGCATGAAGAACGCGCCGCCCCGGCGCAGCAGGCTGCCGATCACCGGCATGTTCAAGTTGATCCCGGCGGCAATGTGCGGCGGGGTCAGGCCGTTGCGGAACAGCAGATACGACAACAGCAGATAGTCGATGTGGCTGCGGTGGCACGGCACGTAGATCACTTCGTGACCCTGCGCGACCTTCTGCACGCCTTCGATGTGGTTGACCTTGACCCCGTCGTAGATCTTGTTCCAGAACCAGCTCAGCACCACTTCCAGAAAGCGGATCGCGGTGTAGGTGTAGTCCGAGGCGATCTCGTTGCCGTAGCGCAAGGCTTGAGCCTTGGCTTTTTCCGGGGAGATATTTTCGCGTTCGGCTTCGTCGAGGATCGCTTGCTTGACCAGCGGCTGGTTGAGCAGGCCTTTGACCAGATTCCGGCGGTGGGAAATGTCCGGGCCGATCACGGCAGCTTTGAGGTTGCGAAAGTGCACGCGCAGGATGCGCTGGGCCATACGCACGGTGCGTTCGTGGCCTTTGTTGTGTTCGATCAGCTCGCGCAGATGAATCGGCGCGGAGAATTGCACGCGGGTTTTGCGCCCGAGAATCATGATGCTCAACAGGCGACGCAGACGCCCGGTGACCGCCCAGCTGTCGGCGAACAACAGTTTCCACGGGCTCGATTCGCTATCCGGCGACTGGCCCCAGAACACGCTGACCGGAATGATCTGCGCGTCTTCGGCAGCATTCTGGCTCAGGGCGCTGACGAGGCGGGTCAGCGCCGGCGGTGCGCCGCGTTTGTCCTGGCGCCCGAGCCAGTCCGGCTCCGGCGTCAAGTAAAAGAACGCAGCCGGTTCCATCAGATTACCCACTGATACCGGCAGCACTGGTCGTGGCAATCCGGCCTTGGTGCACTCGGTGTCGAGTACTGCCAGATCAGTCAGCGACGGGTTTTGCAGGACGTAGAACACCGGACGGCTGCGGTCGAGGTTGAGAGTGAACGACGACTGGTTGATCGTCTCCGAGCGAACCCAGAGGTACAACAATCGGCGCAAGGTGCCAAACACAAGACGACGGAACGGTGAGCGGGTCATACGGCTTCTGCGTGAGTGGATAAAACCGAGCAGATGCTCGGGCGGTCGGTAGTGTGCCGGATTAGCGGAAAATCGGCAAAAAAGCCGCGAACCAAACTCCTGTTGAGAGTTTTCGCGCCTGTCATATACTCGGCGCTCTGTCGCCGGGGCCCTTTATGGACGTCGGATGCAGGCTGACGTTCCTCAAAGGCTTTCCTGCGAAAAGCCTGTTCAATAATAAAAAAGGAGTATGAACAGATGGCAACACGTGAAACCGGCAACGTGAAGTGGTTCAACGACGCCAAGGGCTACGGCTTCATTCAGCGCGAGGACGGGGTGGACGTGTTCGTGCATTACCGCGCGATTCGTGGCGAAGGCCATCGGTCGCTGACGGAAGGGCAGCAGGTTGAGTACGCCGTGATCACCGGCGAGAAGGGGTTGCAGGCTGAGGATGTTGTTGGTTTGTAATCTTTAAGATCAAAAGATCGCAGCCTTCGGCAGCTCCTACAGGGAGATGCATTCCAAAACTGTAGGAGCTGCCGCAGGCTGCGATCTTTTGCTTTTAGGCAGTTTTCCAGGTGATTTCTTCTTCACCGTCTTCGCTGATGCGCATCCAGCGGTCCGCCGTTTCTTCACCTTCTTCTTCGACCCACGTGCCCGGCGCGCAGCGCACTTCGACGTTGAGCGCGGCAAACGCGGCGCGGGCGCAGGCAATGTCGTCGTCCCATGGCGTCTGGTCGCTTTCCAGGAACAAGCTGTTCCACTTGCCCACGGCTTTCGGCAGCCAGGTCACCGGCACGTTGCCGGCCTTGCACTTGTAGGTCTGGCCTCTCTGTACCCATTCACTGCACGGGCCCAGTGCTGCGCCGAGCCAGGCCGCAATGGCCTTGTGGTCGACGTCGGCGTCTTTCAGGTAAATCTCGATGTCCGGTTGGCGCATGGATGTCCTCACTGCGGGTCTGAAAAATCCATTCGCGGATTTAGCCGGCCCCGGGCATTGGCCCGAGACCAAAAGTTATTGAAGAACGAAATAATCGTAGCGCATCGAGACCGTGGTCTCGAACGGCTCGGCCTGCTCGATCACTGCCGCGCGACGTTCGGCACTCGCGCGCCAGCCGTGCGGGGTCATGGCCAACAGGTTGGCGCGATCCTGAGGTTTATCCAGCGTCAGCTTGAACTCCAGTGTTTCACTGTGCGCCAGCGCCATGCCTTGCGGTACCAAGGCCAAGTGCTTGTCGTCGGTGTACTCGCGCACTTCGTCGTACAGGCGTTCGCGCAGTTCCATCAGGTGGCCGCTGGTCGGGCCGACTTTCATCAGACCGCCGCCGACGCTGAGCAAGCGCTTGGCTTCCTCCCAATCCAGTGGACTGAAAACACTCGCCAGAAACTGGCAACTGCCGGACGCCAACGGCACGCGGGCCATGCTGGCGATCAACCACGTCAGGGCCGGATTACGTTTGCACGCGCGCTTGACCGCTTCGCGCGAAATGTCCAAAGCGTAACCATCGGCATTTGGCAGTGCATCGGCGATTTGCGCAGTGTAATAACCCTCGCCACAACCGATGTCGAGCCAGCGTTGCGGCGTATAACTCGCGGCCAACTCGGCCAGACGCTTGGCCACCGGCGCGTAATGGCCGGCGTTGAGGAAGTCGCGGCGCGCCTCGACCATCGCCTGATTGTCGCCAGGGTCGCGGCTGTTCTTGTGCTGCACCGGCAGCAGATTCAGGTAACCCTGACGCGCACGGTCGAAGCGATGTCCGGCGGGGCAGGCCACGCCGTTGTCCACCGCGCTCAGCGGCGCACTGCAAATCGGGCACGCGAGCATCAGGCGAGCAACTTGATCAGGGTCTGGTAGTAGATTTCGGTCAGCACGTCGAGATCGGCGGCCAGCACGCGTTCATTGACCTGGTGAATGGTCGCGTTGACCGGCCCCAGCTCAACCACCTGCGTACCCATGGTTGCGATGAAGCGCCCGTCGGAAGTGCCGCCGCTGGTGGACGCCTTGGTCTCGCGACCGGTGATGTCCTTGATGCTCGATGCCACGGCATCGAGCAACGCGCCTGGCTCGGTGAGGAACGGCAGACCGGACAATGCCCAGTCGATGTGCCAGTCCAGACCGTGCTTGTCGAGGATGTCGGCCACGCGCTTTTGCAGGCCTTCGACGGTGGATTCGGTGGAGAAACGGAAGTTGAACACCGCCACCAGATCACCCGGAATCACGTTGGTCGCGCCGGTGCCGGAATTGACGTTGGAAATCTGGAAACTGGTCGGCGGGAAGAAATCGTTGCCGTGATCCCAATGCTCGGCGGCCAGTTCGGCCAGAGCCGGGGCGGCGAGGTGGATCGGGTTCTTCGCGAGATGCGGGTAGGCGACGTGGCCCTGAATGCCTTTGACGGTGAGCTTGGCGCCCAGCGAACCGCGACGGCCGTTTTTCACAACGTCACCAACCAGCGTGGTGCTCGACGGTTCGCCGACGATGCACCAGTCCAGACGCTCGTTACGCGCGGCGAGGCGTTCGACCACAGCCTTGGTGCCGTGATGCGCCGGGCCTTCTTCGTCGCTGGTGATCAGGAACGCGACCTTGCCCTTGTGGTTCGGGTAGTCGGCGACAAAACGCTCAGCGGCGACAGTCATCGACGCCAGGCTGCCTTTCATGTCCGCCGCACCACGGCCGCAGAGCATGCCGTGTTCATCGATCAACGCGTTGAACGGGTCGATCTGCCACGCGGTGACCGGGCCGGTGGGTACCACGTCGGTGTGGCCGGCGAAGCACAGCACCGGGCCGTCGTTGTTGCCGTGAGTGGCCCAGAAGTTATCCACATCCTCGATGCGCATTGGTTCGAGGGTAAAACCGGCATCGCCCAGGCGCTGCATCATCTGCTTCTGGCAATCGGCGTCGACCGGCGTCACGGACGGACGGCGGATCAGGTCGATGGCGAGTTGAAGTGTCGGCGAAAGGTCGGCGTGGGCCGTCATGGAAAACTCCGAAAGCTGGGGGCAAGGCGCGCAAAATGGCGGTTATCTTAAAGCAAAACGGCGACCATTGGCCGCCGTTTAGTGCATCGGTGAGGATTTAGACCGCCGGGACTGGCTGAGGCGCCGGCGCCGGTTTTGGCAGCGACGACAGGAACGCCATGATCAGCGCCGCCAGGTACGGCAGCGACTGCACCAGCAACATCGTTACCCAGAAGCGCATGTCATTGCTCGGCAGGCCCTGCACGAGGAAGATCCCCAGCGCCGCGCCCCACAACAGCAGCATGATGAACATCTCTTCGCGCGCCTCGGAAATCGCTACCCAGAAACCATGATTGTCAGCGTTTTTCGGCGTGCGGAAGAACGGAATGCTGCTGGTGAAGAAGCCGTACAGCACCGCTTTGGCGATGGTGTGCGACAACGCCAGGCCGGCCAGTGCCGCGCAGAACGCATCCTTCAGATTCACGCCAACCGCGCGACGATAAAGGAAGATGATCTTGCCCACCTTGAACACGAACAGCGCCAGTGGCGGTATCGCGAAAATCAGCAACGGCGGATCGACCCGTTGCGGCACGATGATCATCGCCGCCGACCACAACAGGGCGCCGACGGTGAAGAAGATGTTCATGCCATCCGCGACCCACGGCAACCAGCCCGCGAGGAAGTGATAACGCTGGCCGCGCGTCAGTTCGGTGTCCTGGCCGCGCAGCAGGCTGCGGGTGTGACGCTTGATGATCTGGATCGCACCGTAAGCCCAGCGGAAACGCTGTTTCTTGAAGTCGATGAAGGTATCCGGCATCAGGCCCTTGCCGTAGCTGTCGGGGTAGTACGCCGCCGACAGGCCTTTTTCGAAAATGCGCAGACCGAGTTCAGCGTCTTCACAGATGCACCAGTCAGCCCAGCCAAGTTCCTCAAGCACCGAACGACGGGTCATGGTCATGGTGCCGTGCTGAATGATCGCGTCGCGGTCGTTGCGGGTGACCATGCCGATGTGGAAGAAACCTTTGTACTCGGCATAGCACAGCTTTTTGAAGGTACTTTCGTTCTGGTCGCGATAATCCTGCGGCGACTGCACCACAGCGATTTTCGGGTCGGCGAAGTGCGGCACCATGTGCTTGAGCCAGTTCGGGTGCACGCAGTAATCGGAGTCGATCACCGCGATCACTTCGGCATCCTTGGCGGTGTGCGGAATCAGGTAATTCAGCGCGCCGCCCTTGAACCCGGCCAATGGCGCAACGTGGAAGAACTTGAAGCGTGGACCGAGGGTTTCGCAGTAATCGCGCACCGGCTCCCACACTGCCGGGTCCTTGGTGTTGTTGTCGATGATCAGGACTTCGTAGTCCGGGTAATCGAGGGCGGCCAGGGCATCGAGAGTCTGTTTGACCATCTCCGGCGGCTCGTTGTAGCACGGCACGTGGATCGAGACTTTCGGGCGATAGTCCGAGTCGCCGAGCACCGGTAGAAACTCGCGGCGGCGCTTGTGCGTCCACACCGCTTCGGCCAGTTCATGCGCTTCGGTGAGCAACACGATGAACACCCCGAGCGCCCCGAGCGCCAGCAAAAAGCCGACGGTCAAACTGAACCACGTGCTGTATTGCTGGCTGTAGTCGTAACCGATCCACACCAGCACCGAACCGCAGAGGAACGCGGTAAAGGTCAGGAATGTGCGACCGCGCTGACGCAGGGCCGAGCCGTCGATCATCAGCAGGGTCAGCGACAACAGCGCCAATACCACCGAACCGACCGCCAGCACGCGCCATTGCGGAATCGCTACGACCGGGCCTTCGAAGTTGAATTTCTGCTGACGCGCGGCGTTGAACACGCCCCAGTAGGCGCCCACCGAACCTTCGTCGCTGGCCTTCCACGGCTGGTCAAACGCTTCGATCACGAAGTAGTTGAAGCCTTGGCGGTTGAGCTTGTTGACCAGCGTGCGCAGGTAGATCGCCTGATCTGCCGGCGACGCATCGGCGCCACCGCGCATGCGCCCGTTGCTCGGCCAGCCGACCTCGGACAGCAGCAGCGGTTTTTTCGGGAACATTTTTTTCAGATCGCGGGCGCGGTCGAGGACGAACTGCCCGGCCTTGTCCACCGGGATGAATTCCCAGTAAGGCAGAACGTGGGCGGCGATCAGGTCGACGTGCTTGGCCAGTTCCGGGTGTTCTTCCCAGACGTGCCACTGCTCGGAAGTGGTCACCGGCACTTTGACTGCTGCGCGCACGCGGTCGAGGATCATCGCCAGTTCGGTGGCGGTGATTTCCTTGCGGAAGATCGCCTCGTTACCGACCACTACGCGCACTACGCTGCGCGAGGTGTTGGCCAGTTCGATGGCGCGTACGATCTCGCGTTCGTTGCGCTCCTGGTCCGGACTGATCCAGATCCCCAGGGTCACGCGC
This sequence comes from Pseudomonas sp. P4795, assembly GCF_048822895.1. Lineage (NCBI taxonomy): Bacteria > Pseudomonadati > Pseudomonadota > Gammaproteobacteria > Pseudomonadales > Pseudomonadaceae > Pseudomonas > Pseudomonas sp. P4795. Next base: position 457,513 of record NZ_JBMFBT010000003.1, read on the forward strand.
AGGCCGAATTCTTCAGCGAGCTTGGGGATGTCCTGCAGTGAGCCGTCGACCGAGTAAGTACGGATGTTGTCCGTGAGCTTGCTCATGATTTCCAGATCGCGGCGCATTTCCTCGTCAGAAGGAAACTGATCCTTCTGTGGGAATTGGCCCTGCTGAAACGGCGAATAAGAGAAACCGGATATCTGCTCCGGCCAGTTGGGCGCGGAGACCGGGCGGTTGATCAGCGCCCAGAAACCGGTGAACAGGGCGGCGATTGCCAGAACCACCACCAGGTTGAGTCCAAATTTACGCGATGACATAGCTGTATCAGGTTCCAAAGGCTGTGGAACGAAGGATCGGCTGGATGACGCCAAGAGGGCGCGCATCCTACACCGGCACTTCCCAGAGTCATACAACACGCAGGGAAATGCCTGACGTTGGGCAATCCACTTTGACTTAAGTTCTTACACTTTTAACGTGAAGCTTAATACTTGTCGCTGTGTAGCCCTATAATGCGCGCCGGTTTTTGGGGTAATGGTCATGAGTACAGAAGATCCACGGTTTGCAGGCATCGCCCGTTTGTATGGCATCGAGGGCCTGGCGCGCCTGCGTGCGGCCCATGTGGCGATCGTCGGCGTCGGTGGCGTCGGTTCCTGGGCGGCGGAAGCCATGGCCCGCTGCGGCGTGGGCGAGATTTCGCTGTTCGACCTCGACGACGTTTGCGTGAGCAACGCCAACCGTCAGTTGCACGCACTCGACAGCACGGTCGGCAAACCCAAGGTCGAAGTGATGGCCGAGCGCCTGCGCGGGATCAACCCGGATTGCACGGTGCACGCAGTGGCGGACTTCGTTACCCGCGAGACCATGGCCGAATACATCACGCCGAACATCGACTGCGTGATCGATTGCATCGACGCCGTCAACGCCAAGGCTGCGCTGATCGCCTGGTGTAAGCGGCGCAAGATCCAGATCATCACCACTGGTGGCGCGGGCGGGCAGATTGATCCGACGCTGATTCAGGTCTGCGATCTGAACCGCACGTTCAACGATCCGCTGGCTTCGAAAGTCCGTTCCACGTTGCGTCGCGACTATGGCTTTTCGCGCACCATGACCCGGCATTACAGCGTGCCGTGCGTGTTCTCCACCGAACAACTGCGCTACCCGAAACCGGATGGCAGCATCTGTTTGCAAAAGAGTTTTGTCGGCGACGGGGTGAAGCTCGACTGCGCCGGCGGGTTTGGTGCGGTGATGATGGTCACGGCGACGTTTGGTATGGTCGCGGCGACCAAGGCTGTGGATAAGATTGTGGCGGGTGTGCGGCGCCCGGCAGAGCGGGTTAAACCTGAAGCCAAAGCCTAACTCCCTGTAGGAGCTGCCGGAGGCTGCGATCTTTTGATTTTTAATTCTCAAGACCGCCGAAAATCAAAAGATCGCAGCCTCCGGCAGCTCCTACACGTCGCTCAGAGTCCGCATTCTTTGTAGAACGGCATTTAATCCATTACTGCGCGACGGCGATAACTGGCGCGAAAGGCCGAGGTGATTGAACCACTCCGGCAAATCCACCTGCTGCAACTCATGGGCGGTCAACCCGTTGACCCGCAATAGCAACAACGCCACCAACCCGCGAATCATCCGCGCATCACTGCTGGCGCTGAATTGCCACTGCCCGTCGCGCAACTCACCGACCAGCCACACTTGACTCTCACAGCCATGCACACGGTTGGCCTCAACCTTGTCTGCATCGCTCAACGCTGGCAGACGATCACCAAACTGCATCAGCAGTCGCGCGCGTTGTTCCCAGCCGGCGGCGTTTTGAAAAGTCTGTAATGCTTCTGCGGCCTCGACCGGCAAACTCATCGCAACAACTCCAGCGCCTGATCCAACGCCTCGAAAAAGCGCTCCAGATCCTCGGAATCGTTGTACAGCGCCAGCGAAACCCGAATCGCCCCGGCCAATTCAAAACTTTTCAGCAGCGGCATCGCGCAGTGATGCCCGGCGCGCACGGCGATGCCTTGCTCGGTCAGCAAATGCGCGAGATCGGCGTTATGCACACCCTCGACGACAAAACTCGCCAGCGCCAGTTGCGGTTTGCCCAGCAGACGAATGCCGTTACGCGCAGCGAGGCCACGCAACAAGTAGTCATGCAGCGCCGCCTCGTGGGCCGACACCGCGTCCTGATCCAGGCCCGTCAGATAATCCAGGGTCGCACCGAGGCCGATCACGCTGGCAATCGGCGGCGTCCCGGCCTCGAAACCCAGCGGTGCCGCACGGAAACGCGCGTCGTGATAGTTGGCTTCCAGCACCATCTCGCCGCCGAATTGCCACGGGCGCAGTCGCTCCAGCGCAGCGTTGCGCCCGAACAGCACGCCGACGCCATCAGGGCCATACAACTTGTGGCTGGAAAACACGTAAAAGTCGCAACCCAGCGCCTGCACGTCATGCCGCCCGTGTACCACGCCTTGCGCACCATCGACCACAGTCAGAGCGTTCTGCGCCTTGGCCATCGCCAGCAAGGCCGGCAGTGGTTGCCAGGCGCCGAGCACATTGGACAGCTGACTGACCGCAAGCAAGCGCGTCCGCGGGGTGATCAGGCGCAGCGCTGCGCCAAGGTCGATCACGCCGTCAGCGTCCAGCGGCAGGATCACCAGTTTCAGGTCACGACGTTGTGCCAGTTGCTGCCACGGCAGCAGATTGGCGTGATGCTCCAGAGCGCTGATGACAATTTCATCGCCCGGATGGAATAGATGTTCCAGGCCATAGGCCAGGAGATTCAGCGCACTGGTGGCGCCGTGGGTGAAGATGATCTGCCCGCTGTCTCCAGCATTCAGCCATTGCGCAACCTTGAGCCGACTGTCCTCGAAGGCCTGCGTGGCGTGGGCGCCGGGCAGGTGCTGCGCGCGATGCACATTGGCCGCGCCGTTGGCGTAGTAATGCGTCAACGCATCGAGCAGGGCTTGAGGTTTTTGCGTGGTGGCGGCGTTGTCCAGATAGGTCTGGTCTTGCCGTTGCAGAGCGGCGATGGCCGGGAAATCGGCGCGCCAGGGAGAAGAAATCATCATGGGTTATACGCCTGACCCTGTGGGAGCGAGCTTGCTCGCGAAGGCGTCCTTGAGGACGCCAAAAAGCTTCGCGAGCAAGCTCGCTCCCACAGGTTATCAATGTGCTGCTTAGTTGTGAGCGTGCAGCGCTTCGTTCAGCTCGATTGCCGATTTGTGGGTTTTGCATTCCACAGCACCGGTTTCCGAGTTGCGACGGAATAGCAGGTCAGTCTGACCAGCCAGATCACGCGCCTTCACCACTTTGACCAGATTGTTGTTCTCGTCCAGCAGCGCGACTTTGGTGCCGGCGGTCACGTACAGGCCCGACTCGACGGTGTTGCGGTCGCCCAATGGAATACCGATACCGGCGTTCGCGCCGATCAGGCAGCCTTCGCCAACCTTGATCACGATGTTGCCGCCGCCCGACAGGGTGCCCATGGTCGAGCAGCCGCCGCCCAGGTCCGAACCCTTGCCGACGAATACGCCGGCGGAGACGCGGCCTTCGATCATGCCAGGGCCTTCGGTGCCGGCGTTGAAGTTGATGAAACCTTCGTGCATCACGGTGGTGCCTTCACCGACATAGGCGCCCAGGCGCAGACGCGCGGCGTCAGCGATACGCACGCCGGCCGGAACCACGTAGTCGGTCATTTTCGGGAATTTGTCCACCGAGAACACTTCCAGCAGCTCGCCGCGCAGACGCGCTTCGAGTTGCATTTCAGCCAGTTCGGCCAGGTCGATCGCGCCCTGGCTGGTCCACGCTACGTTCGGCAACAACGGGAAGATCCCGGCCAGGCTTACGCCGTGCGGCTTGACCAGACGATGCGACAGCAGGTGCAGCTTCAGGTAGGCCTCAGGCGTCGAGGTCAGCTGTGCATCTTCAGCCAGCAGGGTGGCGACCAACGGCTTGTGGCTTTCAGCCAGGCGGGTCAGCAGTTTGCCTTGTACTGCGTCGATGCCCTTCACCGCTTCAGCCAGTTGCGCAGCCTGCGCGGTGGTGAAGGTGATGGCCTGGTTGCCTTCGGTGTAACCGAGGATCGGCGCAACAGCCGCAACCAGCTCGGCCGACGGATTCAACAGCGGCTGTGCGTAAAACACTTCCAGCCACGCGCCTTGACGATTCTGGGTGCCGACGCCGAAAGCGATACTGAATAGGGAATTGGACATGTGAATACCTCTACAAAGAATGACGGGCTGCTTACTTGAGGGCGGCCGCGTAGATATCTGGCTTGAAGCCAATCAGGGTTCGGTCACCGAGATCTAGCACCGGGCGCTTGATCATCGAGGGTTGAGCGAGCATCAGTTCGATGGCTTTGGCTTGGTCGAGATCGGCTTTGCGTTCGTCTTCGAGTTTGCGAAAGGTCGTGCCTGCGCGGTTCAACACCGTTTGCCAGCCATGTTCGTCACACCATTGGGTCAGGTGCTCACGGTCAATGCCGGCGGTCTTGTAATCATGGAAATCGTAGCTGACAGCATTCTCATCGAGCCAGGTGCGCGCCTTTTTCATGGTGTCGCAGGCTTTGATGCCGAAAAGGTGCAACGTTTTGCTTGAAACGGTCAAGGAATTGCCCCCTTTACAGGTTGTCGGAAAGAAAAGGTGACGGATTATGCCATGACCAAACGGTTTCGGCGTCGCCGCTGGCCGGGGTTTGTCCCGTTGTTGCCGGCCTGATCTCGCGATTGTGCGACCTAGGTGCAACGGCCAGCCACAGCCTAAGCCGCTAATATGGCAGTTCAACGCTGTCGATTGTCTGAGATCTGCGCTTTATGCAAACCGCTTATACCGTCCTGATCCTGTTGATGCTGGTCAGCGTCTCGCGGCTCGTCGGACGCGTTATCCCGCTGCCGCTGCCATTGGTGCAAATCGCCGCTGGCGCTTTGCTCGCCTGGCCGACCCTCGGCTTGCACGTGGCCCTCGATCCCGAATTGTTCCTGTTTCTGTTCCTACCGCCGTTGCTATTCTCCGACGGTTGGCGCATGCCCAAACGCGAGTTGTGGAAGCTGCGTGGGCCGATTCTGACGCTGGCGGTGGGGCTGGTGTTGTTCACGGTGGTTGGCGCCGGGTACTTCATTCATTGGTTACTGCCGACAATTCCGCTGCCAGTGGCGTTCGCTTTGGCCGCCGTGCTTTCGCCAACGGATGCCGTGGCAGTTTCCGCCATCGCGCAAAACCGCTTGCCGACGCCGCTGATGCACATGCTGCAAGGCGAGGCGCTGATGAACGACGCGTCGGGCCTGGTGACGTTCAAGTTCGCTTTGGCGGCGGCGATCACTGGCGCCTTCTCGCTGGCCAATGCCAGCCTGACTTTTGTGCTGGTCGCGGTCGGCGGCCTGGCGGTCGGCGTGGCCCTGAGCTGGCTGGTCGGGCGTCTGCGCGCATGGATGATCGCCCGTGGCTGGGACGACCCGGCGACACACGTGGTGTTCATGTTGTTGCTGCCGTTCGCCGCGTATGTGCTGGCCGAACGGCTCGGCGCATCGGGGATTCTCTCGGCGGTGGCGGCGGGGATGATGCAGAGCTGGCTCGATCTGCTGCCACGGCAGACCAGTACCCGACTGCTCAACCGTAGCGTGTGGTCGCTGCTGGAATTTGCCTTCAACGACTTATTAGTGTTCTTGAAGATTCCCTGTAAACCACAACACAAATGGCCGACGTTGTTCTATCGCTGCCTCGATGTGGTGGCGATTTTTCTCGCGCTGGTACTACTGCGGTTCATCTGGGTGCAGAGCATCTGGCGTTTGTCGGTTCTGCTGCGACGCTTGCGCGGCAAAGGTGAGCTGACACAAGTGCCGACTGCGCGCTCCTGCTGGTTGCTGACCGTTGGCGGCGTGCGCGGCGCGGTGACGCTGGCCGGTGTTATGTCGGTGCCGATGCTGATGGGCACCGATGCATTTCCCGAGCGTGACCTGCTGATCTTCATCGCCGCCGGGGTGATTCTGCTGTCGCTGGTGGCGGCCTGCATCGCACTGCCGCTGTTGCTGCGCGGCATCGAAAAAAGCCCGGACGACAAACGCCACCAGGAAGTGCGTGACGCCTGGCGCAAGACTGCCGAAGCGGCTATTCATGCGCTGGAAGTCGAAGAAGCCAAGCCGGCAGATGCGGCTGAGGCGGCGCTGGCGGCTGAACTCAAGGCGCGGATCATGTCCGAATATCGTCATCAGCTTGAAGTCTTCAATGATTCCGCCGAAGCACAGGCGCTGGCGTTTCAAATGGATCTGCTGGAACGGCGCTTGCGGCTCAAGGCGCTGCGGGCACAGCGCCTTGAGTTGTACAGCCTGAGCCGTCAGCACCAGATTGGTGATGACGTATTGCGGGAGGTTTTGGGGGAACTGGATCTGAGCGAGGCCAACTTGGGACAGGTCAAATAGCGGCTGTTATTTCGGGTAGAGCAACTTCATCAGGCGCTTGTCTTTCTTGCTGATCTTGCGGTTGATCGGCACTTCCCAGTCCCCGAGTGTCAATGTATTCGCCACTGGGTGGTGCATGATCGACCTGCGATCATAAGAAGTGTAGATCGCGTCCAGTGTGTCGAAAGAGGCAAACAGATTTCTGTCGACTTGCTCCGGCGTCAGTGGATTCATCTCGCGATTCTGATAGAACTCGTAAACTTTGGGCTTATCCCATGGAATGTTCGCCTGCGGGTGCTGGTGCTCATGCATCGCGCCCAGTGCATGACCAAACTCATGGATCACGATGACTTCAAAGTCTGCGTGCTCCGGTTTTACACCAAGGTTCATGGTTGGGTAGTCTGGGTGAATCAGCAGTGCGTCAGTGCCGAGCATCGAACTGTTGTCGTTGTTTTGGGTGGCAATCCGAATATCGCCCCTCAGATCGTCGACGAACTCGAATTTCAAGTTGATATATGGCAACCATTGACTCGCGGCGGCAATGATCTGGTTTTTAAGATCTGCTGCCGGCTCGTCCATGAAGGCAATCTTCAAAGTTCGGCCGTTGGCCCAGAGTTTTGAGTAATTGAACACTGAGCGTTTGCGCCGAGTGCCAGTAGTTGTGCCGGCATTGGCCGGGTTTTCATTGATCGCGGCCATGTAAGCCGCTTGATCGTCGGGCCATTGAATGAGTTGGCAGTCAGTAAGTTCGTGCATGTAGCTTCATCCTTGAAGTTGAAAGTAAGTAGTTGTTCAGACGCAGCACACTGCGCGGCTCAAGACTAACGTCTGGCCGACAGGGAAGTGCAATGCAAAGTTGTGTGAACTGTTACGTCATATTTGAACATCCCGTGCCGGATTGTCCGGCACGGGATTTAAGCGGATTACTTGCGACGCAGAACGAAATCGCGGATGCGCTCGGCCGCTTCAACGCACTCGGCCAGCGGCGCTACCAGTGCCATGCGCACGCGCCCGGCGCCCGGATTGACGCCATCGACATCGCGCGACAGGTACGAGCCCGGCACCACGGTCACGTGTTCTTGCTCGAACAGGTCGCGGCAGAAAGCTGCGTCATCACCTTGTACGTTCGGCCACAGATAGAAACTGCCATCCGGACGCTGCACATCCAGCACCGGACTGAGAATTGCCAGCACTGCGTCGAATTTCTCGCGATACAACGAACGGTTGGCACGCACGTGGGCTTCGTCATTCCACGCAGCAACGCTGGCCAGTTGCGTTTGCACCGGCATCGCGCAGCCGTGGTAAGTGCGGTACAGCAGGAAACCCTTGAGGATGTCGGCATCACCGGCAACGAAACCCGAACGCAGGCCCGGCAGGTTCGAGCGCTTGGACAGGCTGTGGAACACCACACAACGCTTGAAGTCCTTGCGACCCAGTTCAACGCACGCGGTGAGCAGGCCCGGCGGCGGCGTTTGCTCGTCGAAGTACAGTTCGCTGTAGCACTCGTCGGCGGCGATCACGAAGTCGTATTCGTCAGCCAGCGCGATGAGTTTCTTCAGCACATCGACCGGAATCAGCGCGCCGGTCGGGTTGCCCGGCGAGCACAGGAACAGGATCTGGCAGCGTTTCCAGATGTCTGGCGCAACCGCGTCGAAATCCGGGTTGAAGCCGTTTTCATCCAGGCACGGCAGGTAATGCGGCTTGGCCCCGGCGAGGAACGCAGCACCTTCGTAGATCTGATAGAACGGGTTCGGGCTGACCACCAGCGCGTCGTCGCCACGGTTGACCACGGTCTGGGTGAAGGCGAACAGCGCTTCACGGGTGCCGTTGACCGGCAGTACATTGCGCGCCGGGTCGAGCCAGCCATCCGGCACGTTGAAGCGACGTTCGCACCAGCCGGCGATGGCTTCGCGCAGGGCTGGAACGCCCAGCGTGGTCGGGTACACGGCCATCTGATCCAGATTGCTCGCCAGCGCCTCGGCGACAAAGCTTGGCGAGCGGTGTTTCGGCTCACCGATGGACAGCGCGATCGGGCGCTGGTCCGGGTTTGGCGTGACGGTACCGAGCAGGGCGCGGAGCTTTTCGAACGGGTAGGGCTGCAACTGGTTCAGAGCGTTGTTCATCGGTGCGGGGTCTCGTGCAAAGCGGTTAATCCGGGCGCGCAGTCAGATACTGATGCGCGACAGTTTGATATCGGGTTCCTGATTGACGCTCAACTGTTCGACGATCGCATCTTGCAAACGACTGCACAGCAGTGGGTCGGACAGCGGCTGGTTGTGCGCGTCGGTGATGAAGAACACGTCTTCCACCCGTTCGCCCAGCGTGGCGATCTTGGCGTTTTGCAGCGACAGATCGAACTCAAGGAAAATCCCGCCGATCCGCGCCAACAGGCCAGGACGATCAGGCGCAGTCAGTTCCAGAACTGTCACTGGGCGTTGCGCGTCGTTGTGGATTGTCACCTGCGGTGCGAACGCGAAATGCTTGAGCTGGCGCGGCACGCGGCGCTGGATGATTGTCGGGTAGTCATCCGGATTGCGCAGCGCTTCGGTCAGACCTTCGCGGATCTGTTTGACCCGCGTCGGGTTGTCGCCGATCGATTCGCCCTCGGTGTCGAGCACGATGTAGGTGTCGAGGGTGAACTTGCTGCTGGAGGTGATTACCCGCGCGTCATGAATGTTCAGGTTGAGCTGATCCATCGCCGCCACGGTCACGGCGAAGAAGTCGTGCTGATCCGGGGCATAGATGAAGATCTGCGTGCCGCCCTCGAATTCGCGCTGGGTCGTCTCTTTGATCAGCACCAGCGGTCCACCGTCGGCCGGCTGCTGCAGGATCGCGTCACTATGCCAAGCCACGTCGCCAGCGGTGTGGCGCAAGAAGTAGTCATCGCCCAGTTGCGACCACAACTGCTCGACGTCGTCCGGATCGGTACCGCCGCGCACCAGAATATCCAGCGCTGCGCTCTGGGTCTGGCGGATCTGCTCTTCGCGATCCACCGGGTTCTCCAGACCGCGACGCAAGGCACGCTTGGTCTCGGTGTAGAGCTGGCGCAACAGGCTGGCGCGCCACGAGTTCCACAGCGTCGGGTTGGTCGCGTTGATGTCGGCGACGGTCAGCACGTACAGGTAGTCGAGGCGCGTTTCGTCGCCCACCGCCAGTGCGAAATCGTGAATCACCTGCGGATCGGACAGGTCCTTGCGCTGAGCGGTGGTCGACATCACCAGATGGTTTTGCACCAGCCACACAATCAGGCGGCTGTCCCACAACGGCAACTGATGGCGCTGGCAGAACGCCTCGGCATCGACTGCGCCGATTTCCGAGTGATCACCATGCCGGCCCTTGCCGATGTCGTGATACAGGCCGGCCAGATAGATCAGCTCGGGTTTCGGCAGTTTGCCCATAAGCTTGCTGGCCAGCGGGAATTTCTCCGAGACCTGGGTGTACTGCAACTTGCGCAGGTGTTTGATCAGATTCAGCGTATGCGCATCGACCGTATAAATGTGGAACAGGTCGTGCTGCATCTGCCCGACAATAAAGCCGAACTCCGGCAGGTAGCGCCCGAGAATGCCGTAGCGGTTCATCCGCCGCAGATTGCGGTGAATGCCGATCTTGCATTTGAACAGTTCGATAAACAGGCTGGTATTGCGGATATCGTTGCGGAAATCGTCGTCGATCAGATGGCGGTTTTCCCGCAGCAAACGGATGGTGTCGGCGCGCACGCCTTTGATTTCCGGTTGCTGCGCCATCAGCACGAAGATCTCGAGCATGGCGAACGGGGTGCGGCGGAACACGTAGTCGTTGCGCGCCTCGATGTAACCGTCATGCAGCTGGAAACGCGAGTTGATTGGCTGCGGCGGCGCTTCGTCTTCCGGCGCGAGAATGACTTCCTCGAAATGCTGGATGATCAGGTCGCTGAGCTGGGCGATGCTCATCACCACCCGGTAGTACTGCTGCATGAAGTTTTCGATGGCTTGTTTGGCGTCGTCGCCCTCGAAGCCCAACAGCGTGGCGATCGAGCGCTGATGATCGAACAGCAGTCGGTCTTCCGAGCGGCCTGCGAGCATGTGCAGGGCATAGCGAACCTTCCACAGAAACTCTTGGGAGGAGGCGAGGAGGGCGTTTTCGCTCTCGACCAGAAAGCCTTCGCCGGCCAGTGCGCGCAGGTTCAAGGTTCCGTACTGACGCCGCGCGACCCAGAGAATCGTCTGAATATCGCGTAGTCCACCGGGCGAGCCTTTGACGTTGGGTTCGAGGTTGTATTCGGTGTCGTTGTACTTGTGGTGGCGGGCTTTCTGCTCGGCGCGTTTGGCCAGGAAGAATTCCTTGGCCGGCCACATATGTGCGGTGCTGGTGACATCGAGCATGCGCTGACGCAAGCGCTCGGGGCCGCAGATGGTGCGGCTTTCCATCAGGTTGGTGACCACCGTCAGGTCGGCGCGGGCCTCAACGGCACATTCATCTACCGAACGAACGCTCTGACCGACTTCCAGGCCGATGTCCCACAGCAGCGTCAGAAAACGCTCGATGGAATCACGAAAAACTTCGTGGTCGGCACTGTCCAGCAGGATCAGCAGATCGATGTCGGAATACGGGTGCAACTCGCCGCGGCCATAGCCGCCGACCGCGACCAGCGCGATGTCGGCGTCTTCGCTCCAGTCGAATTGGCTCCAGGCCTTTTGCAGGATGTTATCGACGAACCACGCGCGGTCTTCGATCAACCGGCGAATGTCACGGCCGCTGCGAAAACGTGCGTCGAGCACTTCGCGAGCCTGGCGGATAGCTTTCTTGAATGCCGCGATGGGGCTCGCTTTCAGGGCCAGTTCAGCCTGGAACTGGCCGCGGTCGAAGAGTTCGGGATCCACCTGCGGCATCGATTGGCTTTCCTTCTATAGGCTGGGAGCGGTGTGTGGATCAGGCCGATACGCGCGGGATGGTGTCATCGCTGCGCAAGGTGAAGATCTCGTAGCCGGTGTCAGTTACCACCAGGGTGTGTTCCCACTGCGCCGACAGCTTGCGATCCTTGGTGATCGCGGTCCAGCCGTCGCCCAGCACTTTGGTGTCGGCCTTGCCCTGGTTGATCATCGGCTCGATGGTGAAGGTCATGCCGGCCTTCAGTTCCATGCCGGTGCCGGCGCGGCCGTAGTGGAGGATCTGCGGTTCTTCGTGAAACACCTTGCCGATGCCGTGGCCGCAGAACTCGCGTACTACCGAGAAACCGTTCTTTTCCGCGTGTTTCTGGATTACTTCACCGATGTCGCCGAGGCGGCAGCCGGGTTTGACGATTTCGATCGCCTTGTACATGCATTCCTGAGTCACTTGCGACAGACGCTCGGCCCACACCGGGACAGTGCCGACGTGGAACATGCGGCTGGTGTCACCGTGGTAGCCGTCCTTGATCACGGTCACGTCGATGTTCAACGTGTCGCCGTTTTTCAGCGGTTTGTCATTCGGAATGCCGTGGCAGACCACGTGGTTGATCGAAGTGCAAATGGACTTCGGATAACCCTTGTAGTTGAGCGGGGCAGGGATGGCCTGCTGCACATTGACAATGTAGTCGTGGCAGATCTGGTTCAACTCATCGGTGGTAATGCCCGGTTTTACGTGTTCGGCAATCATTTCCAGCACATCGGCGGCCAGTTTGCCGGCGACACGCATGGCGGCGATGTCCTCGGGGGTTTTGAGGGTGACGGTCATACAGGCTCTCTCTGCGCTCGGCGGCGCTTGCTGATACGGATAGGGCGCGGGTGTACATTTTGCGACCCTGAAAAACGCGATTCTAACAGACCAAAGGGGCAAATCCGCCCCTGCGTGCATCGCTTCTCTCTATACAATGGTGCGCCTTGAGCCGATTCCAAGGGGGCTGGCGCGCATGTGCCTGGCGCGATTGCAGATTCCGTATTCCGTTTGCGTCATCTCTGTGGTATAAAATGCGCCGCTTTCCGGGGATACCTCCGAGAGCACTAACCCACACACGTGTCGACACGATGGCCTGGGTGCCTTTGATCTTCGGATCACTGGTTGGTCATTGGGATGCGTGGAGGCCCAACCCGACTTATCAAGGAACTATCATGTCCCAAGTCAATATGCGCGATATGCTGAAGGCCGGTGTGCACTTCGGTCACCAAACCCGTTACTGGAATCCGAAAATGGGTAAATACATTTTCGGCGCGCGTAACAAGATTCACATCATCAACCTTGAAAAAACCCTGCCAATGTTCAACGAAGCTCTGACTTTCGTAGAGCGTCTGGCCCAGGGCAAAAACAAGATTCTGTTCGTCGGCACCAAGCGTTCCGCTGGCAAGATCGTTGCTGAAGAAGCAGCACGTTGCGGTTCGCCGTACGTCGATCACCGCTGGTTGGGCGGCATGCTGACCAACTTCAAAACCATTCGTGCTTCCATCAAGCGTCTGCGTGACCTTGAAGTGCAAGCCGAAGACGGTACTTTCACCAAGCTGACCAAGAAAGAAGCGCTGATGCGCACTCGTGATCTTGAGAAGCTGGATCGTTCGCTGGGCGGCATCAAGGACATGGGCGGTCTGCCAGACGCACTGTTCGTGATCGACGTTGACCACGAGCGCATCGCTATCACCGAAGCCAACAAGCTGGGCATCCCTGTTATCGGCGTAGTCGATACCAACAGCAGCCCGGAAGGCGTTGACTACATCATCCCAGGCAACGATGACGCAATCCGCGCTATCCAGCTGTACATGGGTTCGATGGCTGACGCTGTAATCCGCGGTCGCAACCACGTTGCTGGTGGCGCCGAGCAGTTCGTCGAAGAAGCTCCGGCAGCTGCAGCTGAGTAATTGACGCCCTGGCGTTGACTCAGTAAGCAAAAAGGGGGCTTGGCCCCCTTTTTGCCACCTCGAAAACCAATTGTCGGCAGCGCAGTTGCAGTATTTGTAACCTGCAGCGGCTACAAGATGGGGTCGAGAAGAATTGAACGCCCGATAGATCGGGTGGAATGGTTGAAAACCTATCCAAGAGGAATTTGAAAATGGCAGCAATTACTGCAGCGCTGGTCAAAGAACTGCGTGAGCGTACCGGCGAAGGCATGATGGATTGCAAGAAAGCCCTGGAAAAGGCTGACGGCGACATCGAAAAAGCCATCGACGACATGCGTGCTTCGGGCGCCATCAAGGCTGCCAAGAAAGCTGGCAACGTAGCTGCTGAAGGCGCTATCGCTCTGAAAGAAGACGGCAAATCCGCCGTTCTGCTGGAAGTGAACTCGCAGACCGACTTCCTGGCTCTGCAGGACGACTTCAAGGCCTTTGTTGCTGCAAGCGTTGAAAAAGCGTTCGCCGACAAACTGACTGACGTTGCTCCGCTGATCGAAGCTCAAGAAGCTGCTCGCCTGGTACTGGTCGGCAAGGTTGGCGAAAACGTCAACATCCGTCGTCTGGCACGCGTTGAAGGTGATGTTGTCGGTGGCTACCTGCACGGCAACAAAATCGGTGTTGCAGTTGTCCTGAAAGGCGGCGACGTTGAGCTGGCCAAGGACATCGCTATGCACGTAGCGGCGACCAACCCTGAATTCCTGCTGCCATCGGAAGTTTCCGCTGAAGCGGTCGAGCGTGAGAAAGGCGTGTTCCTGAGCCTGAACGCTGACAAGATCGCCGGCAAGCCGGAAAACATCGTTGAAAACATGGTCAAAGGTCGTATCGCCAAGTTCCTGGCTGAAGCGAGCCTGGTTGAGCAGGCGTTCGTCAAGAACCCTGAAATCAAGGTCGGCGACCTGGCCAAGAAAGCCGGTGCTGAAATCGTTTCCTTCACCTACTTCAAAGTAGGCGACGGCATCGAGAAGCCGGTCGACAACTTCGCTGAAGAAGTTGCTGCCCAGCTGGCTGCCGCCAAGCAATAAGACAGTTTTCAACTGTCGCCCTGAAGAGGCTGCCCGCTCACGCGCGCAGCCTCTTTTCAGATACGCTTGCCAATTTTTAATTGGTTTGCGCTTGGAACTGACTTACAAAGCCATGTTCCGATGGCGCTGAAGCAGCGCCAAGCTAGAGTGAACGCCAGCTGTAAACAGCTCGCAAAGAATTTTTAAAATACGCCGCAGGAGAGATTCGCAATGGCTCAGCAGGGCAGTGGTTATCAGGCTCGCTATAAACGCATTCTACTCAAGCTTAGCGGCGAGGCCCTCATGGGCTCGGAAGAGTTCGGGATCGATCCGAAAGTTCTCGATCGCATGGCGCTGGAAGTCGGCCAACTGGTCGGCATCGGTGTTCAGGTCGGTCTGGTGATCGGTGGTGGCAACCTGTTCCGCGGTGCAGCACTCAGCGCTGCCGGCATGGACCGGGTAACCGGCGACCACATGGGCATGCTGGCCACTGTGATGAACGCCCTGGCCATGCGCGACGCGCTGGAACGTGCCAATATCTCGGCCATCGTGATGTCGGCGATTTCCATGGTCGGTGTGACTGATCACTACGATCGTCGCAAAGCCATGCGCCACCTGAATGCCAAGGAAGTGGTGATTTTCGCCGCCGGTACCGGCAACCCGTTCTTCACCACGGATTCGGCAGCCTGCCTGCGTGCCATTGAAATCGACGCTGACGTCGTGCTCAAGGCAACCAAGGTTGACGGCGTGTACACCGCTGACCCGTTCAAAGACCCGCATGCCGAGAAGTTCGATCATCTGACCTACGATGAAGTACTGGATCGCAAGCTGGGTGTAATGGACCTGACGGCTATCTGCCTGTGCCGCGACCACAAGATGCCGCTGCGCGTATTTAACATGAACAAGCCCGGCGCCCTGCTGAACATCGTGCATGGCGGCGCTGAAGGCACTCTGATCGAGGAAGGTCAACAATGATCAACGACATCAAGAAAGACGCTCAAGAGCGTATGCAGAAATCCCTTGAATCTCTAAGCCACGCATTTGGCCAGATTCGTACTGGCAAGGCGCACCCAAGCATTCTGGGTAGCGTCATGGTGCCTTACTATGGTGCTGACACACCGCTAAGCGGCGTGGCCAACGTCACTGTAAAAGACTCGCGCACCCTGCAAGTCGTGGCTTTCGAGCGCAACATGCTCGCGGCTGTCGACAAGGCAATCCAGAGCGCTGGCCTGAACCTCAACCCGACCAACCTCGGTGAGTTGTTGCTGATCTCCATGCCTGCCCTGACTGAAGAAACCCGCAAGGGCTTCACCAAGCAGGCGCGCAGTGCCGCTGAAGACGCTCGTGTTGCTGTGCGCAACATTCGTCGTGATGCCCTGGGCGATCTGAAAAAACTGGTCAAAGACAAAGAAATCAGCGAAGACGAAGAGCGTCGTGCTGTCGCTGATATCGACAAGCTGACCAAGGAGTCCGAGGCCCAGATCACCAAGGCCACGGAAGAGAAAGAAAAAGACCTGATGGCCGTATAAGGGTCGAGTTTTTAATGGACAAGACCAAGCAGGCTACGCCATCCGCGGTGCCGCGCCATGTCGCGATCATCATGGATGGCAACAATCGCTGGGCGAAAAAACGCTTTATGCCGGGTGTTGCCGGGCATAAAGCGGGTGTGGATGCTGTTCGGGCGGTGATCGAAGTATGTGCCGAGGCCAAGGTCGAGGTATTGACGCTGTTCGCTTTCTCCAGTGAAAACTGGCAGCGTCCGGCGGATGAAGTCAGCGCTTTGATGGACCTGTTCTTCAAGGCGTTGCGTCGTGAGGCCAAGCGCCTCAACGACAACAACATCAGCTTGCGCATCATCGGTGATCGCTCGCGGTTCCATCCGGAGCTGCAAGCCGCGATGCGCGAAGCGGAAGCCATGACTGTCGGTGCCAATCGCTTTGTCCTGCAGATTGCCGCCAACTACGGTGGCCAGTGGGATATCGCGCAAGCTGCGCAGCGCCTGGCTCGCGAAGTTCAGGCCGGTCATCTGCGCCCCGAAGACATTACTCCGGATCTGTTGCAAACCTGTCTGGCGACCGGCGATCTGCCGTTGCCGGATTTGTGCATCCGGACCGGTGGCGAGCACCGCATCAGCAACTTCCTGCTGTGGCAACTGGCTTACGCCGAGTTGTACTTCTCCGACCTGTTCTGGCCGGACTTCAAACACGATGCCATGCGCAATGCGCTGGCCGATTACGCTTCGCGTCAGCGCCGCTTCGGTAAAACGAGCGAGCAGATCGAAGCGGGAGCCCGGGTTTAATGCTTAAGCAACGAATCATTACTGCACTGATCCTGCTGCCAATCGCCCTGTGCGGGTTTTTCCTGCTCGAAGGCGCAAATTTTGCGCTGTTCATCGGGCTGGTGGTCAGCCTGGGTGCCTGGGAGTGGGCGCGTCTGGCTGGCTTTGCTGCACAAGCTTTCCGCGTGGGCTACGCCGTAGTGGTCGCACTGATGCTGTTCGTCATGTACATCTTGCCGGGATTGGCGCCATGGGTATTGGGCGCTGCTGTTCTCTGGTGGATCGTGGCGACATGGCTGGTGCTGACCTATCCGCGCTCGGCCGCACATTGGTCCAGCGCCGCCTGCAAGCTGGTGATCGGTTTGTTGATCCTGTTGCCAGCCTGGCAAGGTCTGGTGCAGATCAAACAGTATCCGCTGGGTAACTGGTTGATCATGGCGGTAATGGTTCTGGTCTGGGGTGCTGATATTGGTGCCTACTTTTCCGGCCGTGCCTTCGGCAAGCGCAAACTGGCGCCGCAGGTCAGTCCCGGCAAGAGCTGGGAAGGCGTATATGGTGGTCTGGCGTTGAGCCTGGTCATCACGGCGGTGGTAGGTCTGGTGCGTGACTGGACGCTGGTCGAATTGCTCAAGGGGTTGATTGGCGCTGCGGTGATCGTATTCATCTCGGTAGTCGGTGACCTGACCGAAAGCATGTTCAAGCGTCAGTCCGGCATCAAGGACAGCAGCAATCTGCTGCCTGGGCATGGTGGCGTGCTCGATCGCATTGATAGCCTGACAGCGGCGATTCCAGTTTTTGCCGCACTCCTGTGGATGGCAGCAGCGTGAGCCGTCCACAACAGATTACCGTTCTTGGAGCGACCGGTTCGATTGGTCTGAGCACTCTCGACGTCATTGCTCGCCATCCTGAGCGTTACCAGGTTTTTGCCTTGAGCGGTTTCACTCGCTTGAGTGAGTTGCTCGCTCTATGCGTGCGCCATGTGCCACAGTTTGCAGTGGTGCCCGAGGTGGGCGTCGCGCGCGGTCTGCAGGACGACTTGCGTGCCGCTGGCCTGCCAACTCGCGTATTGGTGGGGGAGGAGGGCTTGTGCGAAGTGGCCTCCGCGCCTGAAGTCGATGCGGTGATGGCGGCTATCGTTGGCGCTGCCGGGTTGCGTCCGACCCTGGCAGCCGTCGAGGCTGGCAAGAAAATCCTCCTGGCGAATAAAGAAGCGCTGGTGATGTCCGGCGCACTGTTCATGCAGGCGGTGCGTAAAAGTGGCTCAGTGCTACTGCCGATCGACAGCGAGCACAACGCGATCTTTCAGTGCATGCCAACGGATTTCGCCCGTGGCTTGGGTAATGTCGGTGTACGTCGGATTTTACTTACAGCTTCTGGCGGCCCCTTCCGGCAGACGCCGATGGCTGAACTGATGCATGTTTCACCGGATCAGGCCTGTGCGCATCCGAACTGGTCGATGGGTCGCAAGATTTCGGTGGATTCGGCCAGCATGATGAACAAGGGGCTTGAGTTGATCGAGGCCTGCTGGCTGTTCGACGCCAAGCCTGCGCAGGTCGAAGTGGTGATCCATCCGCAGAGCGTCATTCACTCGCTGGTCGATTATGTCGACGGCTCGGTGCTGGCGCAGTTGGGTAACCCCGACATGCGTACGCCGATTGCCAATGCGCTGGCCTGGCCTGAGCGTATTGATTCAGGTGTAGCGCCGCTGGATTTGTTCGCAATTGCGCGCCTGGATTTTGAGGCGCCCGACGAAGAGCGTTTCCCGTGTCTGCGACTGGCGCGCCAGGCTGCCGAGGCTGGCAACAGTGCGCCGGCGATGCTCAATGCGGCGAATGAAGTGGCGGTGGCAGCGTTTCTCGACGGGCGGGTTCGCTACCCGGAAATCGCGAGTATCATCGAGGAGGTCTTGAACCTTGAGCCGGTGGTTGCACTGGATGATCTCGATGCGGTGTTTACGGCGGACGCAGCAGCGCGAAACCTCGCTGGACAATGGCTGAATCGTCACGCTCGATAGATTTTGAAATACATGGCTTCACGCGGCACTGAACGGGATTGCGGAGAAAGTAGATGAGCGCGCTCTATATGATTGCCGGCACCCTGATCGCTTTGGGTGTGCTGGTCACCTTTCACGAATTCGGCCACTTCTGGGTCGCGCGTCGCTGTGGCGTCAAGGTTCTGCGTTTTTCCGTAGGCTTCGGCATGCCGCTGCTATGCTGGCACGACAAGCAAGGCACCGAGTTCGTCGTCGCAGCGATCCCGCTGGGCGGCTACGTCAAGATGCTTGATGAGCGCGAAGGCGAAGTGCCCGTTGATCAGCTCGACCAATCGTTCAATCGCAAATCCGTTCGTCAGCGCATTGCGATTGTCGCTGCCGGCCCGATTGCCAACTTTCTGCTGGCCTTGGTGTTCTTCTGGGTCCTGGCGATGCTCGGCAGCGAGCAGATCCGTCCGGTCATCGGTGCGGTTGAGTCCGGCAGCATCGCGGCCAAGGCCGGTTTGAATGCCGGTCAGGAAATTATCGCGATCGACGGCGAGCCGGTTTCCGGTTGGGCTGCGGTCAATCTTCAGTTGGTTCGCCGGTTGGGTGAAAGTGGTGCTCTGCAGTTGCTGGTCCGCGAGCAAGGCTCGACTGCTGACACGCCGCACGAACTGGCGCTGGATCAATGGCTTAAAGGCGCTGACGAGCCCGACCCGATTCGCTCTCTCGGCATTCGTCCATGGCGACCGGCGTTGCCGCCGGTACTGGCTGAGCTTGATCCAAAAGGCCCGGCCCAGGCGGCCGGTCTGAAAACCGGTGACCGTCTGCTGACGCTTGATGGCCAGGCGCTGGGCGACTGGCAGCAAGTTGTAGATACCGTTCGTACGCGTCCTGATACCAAAATCATGCTGCGGATCGAGCGCGATGGTGCTCAAATCGACGTCCCGGTGACGCTGGCCGCTCGCGGCGAAAGCAAAGCGCCGAGCGGTTATCTGGGCGCTGGTGTGAAGGCTGTCGACTGGCCACCGGAGATGATCCGCGAGGTCAGTTACGGTCCTTTGGCGGCAATTGGCGAGGGCGCCAAGCGCACCTGGACCATGAGTGTACTGACTCTCGATTCACTCAAGAAAATGCTGTTCGGCGAGCTCTCGGTAAAAAACTTGAGTGGACCGATAACCATTGCTAAAGTGGCGGGCGCTTCTGCCCAGTCGGGCGTCGCTGATTTCCTGAATTTCCTTGCTTATCTGAGTATTAGCCTGGGCGTTCTGAATTTGCTGCCCATTCCGGTACTGGATGGGGGGCATTTGTTGTTTTATCTGATCGAGTGGGTGCGTGGTCGCCCCTTGTCAGATCGGGTGCAGGGTTGGGGGATACAGATCGGTATCAGTTTGGTGGTTGGAGTGATGTTGCTTGCTCTGGTCAACGATCTGGGTCGACTGTAACGCTTCGCTGAATTGCGAATCTGCCGCATTTTGCGGCAGTTTGTTTATTGCCAGTTGGAATAAGAAAGGACTTCATGAAACGTCTGCTGCTAACTGCGGTTCTCACCGTATTGATGATCGCCGAAGTTCACGCCGAGTCCTTCACTATCTCTGATATCCGCGTCAATGGCCTCCAGCGGGTCTCTGCGGGTAGCGTCTTTGGTGCCTTGCCGTTGAACGTCGGCGAGCAGGCGGACGATCGTCGCCTGGTGGAATCCACTCGTGCGTTGTTCAAAACCGGTTTCTTTCAAGATATCCAGCTGGGCCGCGAAGGCAACGTACTGGTAATCACGGTCGTTGAACGTCCGTCGGTTGCCAGTATCGAGATCGAAGGCAACAAGGCGATCTCGACTGAAGACCTGATGAAAGGCCTGAAGCAATCCGGTCTGTCCGAAGGTGAAATCTTCCAGCGCGCCACCCTTGAAGGTGTGCGTAACGAGCTGCAACGTCAATACGTTGCTCAAGGCCGTTACTCGGCGACCGTTGATACCGAAGTGGTATCGCAGCCGCGCAACCGTGTTGGTCTGAAAGTGAAGATCAACGAAGGCACCGTCGCTGCCATTCAGCACATCAACGTGGTAGGCAACACGGTCTTCCCTGAAGAAGACCTGACCGACCTGTTCGAACTGAAGACCACCAACTGGCTGTCGTTCTTCAAGAACGACGACAAGTACGCCCGTGAAAAACTTTCCGGTGACCTGGAGCGTCTGCGCTCCTACTATCTGGATCGTGGCTATATCAACATGGATATCGCTTCGACCCAGGTGTCGATCACCCCGGACAAGAAGCACGTCTACATCACCGTCAACGTGACTGAAGGCGAGAAGTACACCGTTCGTGACGTCAAGCTCAGCGGTGACCTGAAGGTGCCTGAAGACCAGGTCAAATCCCTGCTGCTGGTGCAGAAAGGCCAGGTGTTCTCGCGCAAGCTGATGACCACCACCTCCGAACTGATCACCCGTCGTCTGGGTAACGAGGGTTACACCTTCGCCAACGTCAACGGCGTTCCTCAGCCGCATGACGATGATCACACTGTAGATATCCTGTTTGCCGTCGATCCGGGCAAGCGCGCTTACGTCAACCGCATCAACTTCCGTGGCAACACCAAGTCGGAAGACGAAGTGCTGCGTCGTGAAATGCGTCAGATGGAAGGTGGCTGGGCTTCGACTTACCTGATCGACCAATCCAAGACCCGTCTTGAGCGTCTGGGCTTCTTCAAAGAAGTCAACGTTGAAACCCCGGCCGTTCCAGGTGTCGACGACCAGGTTGACGTCAACTACAGCGTAGAAGAGCAGGCTTCCGGTTCGATTACCGCCAGCGTCGGTTTCGCCCAGAGTGCCGGTCTGATCCTCGGTGGTTCGATCACCCAGAACAACTTCCTCGGTACCGGTAACCGCGTAAGCGTCGGCCTGACCCGCAGTGAATACCAGAGCCGCTACAACTTCGGCTATGTTGATCCGTACTGGACTGCTGATGGCGTGAGCCTGGGTTACAACGCTTTCTATCGCACCACTGACTACGATGACCTCGATGTCGACGTAGCAAGCTACGCGGTGGACAGCCTGGGCGCTGGCGTCAACGTCGGCTACCCGATCAGCGAGACGTCGCGCCTGACCTTCGGTGCGTCGGTGCAACAGGACAAGATCAAGACCGGTCAGTACACCGTCGACGAGATTTTCGACTTCGTTAACCGCGAAGGCGACAACTACCTGAACTTCAAGGCGTCCGCCGGCTGGTCCGAGTCGACGCTGAACAAGGGTGTTCTGCCGACTCGTGGCCGTTCCCAGAGCCTGACGCTGGAAAGCACGATTCCAGGCAGCGATCTGTCGTTCTTCAAACTCGACTATCGTGGCCAGTTGTTCCAGCCGCTGAGCGAAAACTACACCATGCGCCTGCACACCGAGCTGGGCTACGGCGATGGTTATGGTTCGACCGAAGGCTTGCCGTTCTATGAAAACTACTATGCTGGTGGTTTCAACTCGGTTCGTGGCTTCAAGGACAGCACTCTGGGTCCTCGTAGTACCCCGAGTACCGGTGCCAATGGTACTTTGCGAGACCCGGATCAGGATCCGCTGCCATTCGGTGGTAACGTTTTGATCCAGGGCGGTGTTGAAGTGCTGTTCCCGCTGCCGTTTGTGAAGGATCAGCGTTCCCTGCGTACCTCGGTATTCTGGGACGTCGGTAACGTGTTCGATTCCCAGTGCAAAGACACCAAAAATACCGATGGCTCGAAATCCAACACGCAGTGCAACGACATCAGCCTCAGCAACATGGCCAGCTCTGTCGGTGTAGGCGTGACCTGGGTCACCGCACTGGGTCCTCTGAGTTTCGCACTGGCGATGCCGATCAAGAAACCGGATGACGCTGAAACTCAAGTGTTCCAATTCTCCCTCGGCCAGACGTTCTAAGCGTCTGACCCAAGATAACGACAATGGATTTTGTAGGAGTGCATCGTGCGTAAGTTGACTCAATTGGTTCTCCTGGCCTCCGTACTGGTGGCAGGCCCGGCATTTGCCGACATGAAAATCGCCGTTCTGAACTATCAGATGGCTCTGCTGGAATCCGATGCGGCAAAGAAATATGCCGTGGACGCCGAGAAGAAGTTCGGTCCGCAACTGACCAAACTGAAGACTCTGGAAAGCAGCGCCAAAGGCATTCAGGATCGTCTGATGGCCGGCGGCGACAAGATGCAGCAAGGCGAGCGTGAGCGTCTGGAGCTTGAATTCAAGCAAAAGGCCCGTGATTTCCAGTTCCAGTCCAAGGAATTGAACGAAGCCAAAGCCGTTGCTGACCGTGAAATGCTCAAGCAACTGAAGCCGAAACTGGATGGCGCAGTGGAAGAAGTCATCAAGAAAGGTGCTTTCGACCTGGTCTTCGAGCGTGGTGCAGTCATCGATGTCAAACCTCAGTACGACATCACGCGCCAGGTTATCGAGCGCATGAATCAGCTGAAGTAACCCATGACCGTGACTATCAAACTCGGCCGGTTGGCCGAGTTCCTCGGGGCCACCCTGCGTGGCGACGCGGAAAAGCAAATTACTGGGCTAGCCACTTTGCAAGAGGCTGGCCCAGCTCAGTTGAGCTTTCTGGCAAATCCCCAATACCGTAAATACCTGGCTGACTCACAGGCTGCAGCACTGTTGCTCAAAGCTGCTGATGCCGAAGGTTATGCCGGTGATGCGTTGGTGGTGCCGGATCCTTATCTGGCTTACGCACGTATCTCCCATCTGTTCGATCCAAAACCGAAAGCCGCTGCGGGTATCCATCCCACTGCAGTGATCGCGGCGGACGCGGTAGTTGATCCTGACGCCAGCATCGGTCCCTTTGTGGTGATTGAAGCCGGCGCGCGGATTGCTGCGGGCGTGACACTCGGTGCGCATTGCTTCATTGGCGCTCGCAGCGAGATCGGTGAAGGTGGCTGGCTCGCTCCACGGGTGACGCTGTACCACGACGTGCGCATCGGCAAACGTGTGGTCATTCAGTCCGGCGCCGTGCTCGGCGGTGAAGGCTTCGGCTTTGCCAACGAGAAAGGCATCTGGCAGAAAATCGCCCAGATTGGTGGCGTGACCATCGGTGACGATGTGGAGATTGGCGTGAATACCGCCATCGACCGTGGTGCGTTGGCCGATACCGTGATCGGCAATGGCGTGAAGCTCGACAACCAGATTCAGATCGCCCACAACGTTCAGGTCGGTGATCACACCGCCATGGCCGCTTGCGTGGGGATCTCCGGTAGCACCAAAATCGGCAAGCATTGCATGCTCGCCGGTGGTGTCGGCCTGGTCGGACACATCGATATTTGCGACAACGTTTTCCTGACCGGGATGACCATGGTGACCCACTCGATTACCGAGCCGGGCGCTTATTCATCCGGTACAGCCATGCAACCGGCGGCCGAGTGGCGCAAAAGCGCGGCCCGCATTCGTCAGCTGGACGACATCGCGCGACGATTGCGCCAGTTGGAAAAGCGCTCCGGGGAAGTGACCCCTGACGGTAATGCTTCATCTGAAGGCTGATACCATTTCCATATCAAGAGTGCACAGCCTCTGGACTGCCTCCTTGATTTGCTAGAGGAGCGCGCGTCAGTCGCGCGTTCCCAATCTTTACATAGGCTTCCTCCCGAAATGATGGACATCAACGAGATTCGCGAATACCTGCCTCACCGTTACCCGTTCCTGCTGGTGGACCGGGTCGTGGATCTGGATGTGGAAGGCAAGCGCATTCGCGCCTACAAGAATGTCAGCATCAACGAACCGTTCTTCAATGGTCACTTCCCGGCGCATCCAATCATGCCCGGCGTACTGATCATCGAAGCCATGGCTCAGGCTGCGGGGATTCTGGGCTTCAAGATGCTGGACGTGAAGCCGGCTGATGGCACCCTGTACTACTTCGTCGGCTCCGACAAGCTGCGCTTCCGCCAGCCCGTCAAGCCAGGTGATCAGTTGATCCTCGAGGCAACGTTCATCAGCTGCAAGCGCAAGATCTGGAAGTTTGAATGCCAGGCTTCGGTCGATGGCAAGCCGGTCTGCTCCGCTGAAATCATCTGCGCGGAACAAAAAGTATGAGTTTGATTGACCCTCGCGCAATCATCGATCCGTCTGCCGTCCTGGCTGACGGCGTCGAGGTCGGCCCGTGGTCGATCGTCGGCGCAGGTGTGGAAATCGGCGAGGGTACAGTGATCGGGCCACACGTGATCCTCAAGGGGCCGACCCGCATCGGCAAACACAATCGCATCTACCAGTTTTCCTCGGTAGGCGAAGACACGCCTGACTTGAAGTACAAGGGTGAAGAAACCCGTCTGGTGATCGGTGACCATAACGTCATCCGTGAAGGCGTGACGATTCACCGTGGCACCGTGCAGGATCGTTCCGAAACGACGCTGGGCGATCACAACCTGATCATGGCCTACGCGCACATCGGTCATGACAGCGTTATCGGCAACCACTGCATTCTGGTCAACAACACCGCGTTGGCCGGGCACGTTCACGTCGATGACTGGGCGATCCTCTCCGGTTTCACCCTCGTGCATCAGTATTGCCATATCGGCGCCCACAGCTTTTCCGGCATGGGTACGGCGATCGGCAAGGATGTGCCAGCGTTCGTTACCGTGTTTGGCAACCCGGCCGAAGCGCGCAGCATGAACTTCGAAGGCATGCGCCGTCGTGGTTTCAGCGAAGACGCGATCCACGCTTTGCGCCGCGCCTACAAAACGGTTTACCGTCAAGGCTTGACCGTTGAGCAAGCGCTGGGCGAACTGGCTGAGCCCGCTGCGCAGTTCCCGGAAGTCGCCATTTTCCGTGACTCGATCCAGTCGTCGACTCGCGGCATCACTCGCTGATCATGGCCAATCTGCGTATTGCGCTGGTAGCGGGTGAGGCTTCCGGTGACATTCTCGGCGCCGGTCTGATGCGTGCTCTCAAGGCTCAGCACCCGACGGTCGAGTTCATCGGCGTCGGCGGCCCGCTGATGGAAGCCGAAGGCCTGACCTCGCATTTTCCAATGGAACGTCTGTCGGTGATGGGCCTGGTGGAAGTTCTCGGGCGCTTGCGTGAGTTGCTCAAGCGCCGCAAGGACTTGATCGCGATGCTGATCGCGCAGAAACCGGAGGTGTTCATCGGTATCGATGCCCCGGATTTCAACCTCAATATCGAACTCAAGCTGCGTCAGGCCGGGATCAAGACCGTGCATTACGTCAGCCCGTCGGTGTGGGCATGGCGCCAGAAACGCGTGCTGAAGATTCGCGAAGGCTGCGATCTGATGCTCACGCTGTTCCCGTTTGAAGCCAAATTCTACGAAGAGAAGGGCGTACCGGTAAGGTTCGTCGGCCATTCGCTGGCCGATGCCATTCCCCTGCAGGCCGATCGCGAAGCCGCGCGTGCCGAGTTGGGCTTGCCTGACGGGCCGCTGGTGGCATTGATGCCCGGCAGCCGTGGCGGCGAAGTTGGTCGTCTCGGCGCGTTGTTCCTCGATACCGCCGAACGTCTGCGCGCGATGCGCCCCGGTGTGCGTTTCGTCATGCCTTGCGCCAGCCCGCAGCGTCGGGTGCAACTTGAAGAATTGCTCGCCGGGCGTGATCTGCCGGTAACCCTGCTCGATGGCAAGTCGCATCTGGCACTGGCGGCGTGCAACGCGGTGTTGATCGCCTCCGGTACTGCCACGCTTGAAGCGCTGCTGTACAAGCGGCCGATGGTGGTTGCCTATCGTCTTGCACCGCTGACGTTCTGGATTCTCAAACGCATGGTCAAGAGCCCTTATGTGTCCTTGCCAAACCTCTTGGCTCAGCGCCTGCTGGTGCCGGAATTGCTGCAAGACGATGCGACGGTCGAAGCGCTGGCGCAGACTCTTTCGCCACTGATCGAAGGCGGGGAAGAGCAGACGCGCGGTTTCGACGAGATTCACCGCACCCTGCGTCTGGACGCGTCCAATCAAGCGGCGCAAGCCGTGCTGAACCTGATCGGTCAAACACGATGAGCAAGACAACGATGCAGATGGGCCTCGATTTCACCCTGGTCGCCGAAGTCGAAGAGCTGGTGGCCGGTGTCGATGAAGTCGGACGCGGTCCGTTGTGCGGCGCGGTGGTTACCGCTGCGGTGATCCTTGATCCGAACCGGCCGATCCTCGGCCTCAACGATTCGAAGAAGCTCACCGAAGCCAGGCGCGAAAAGCTCTACGACGAAATCTGCGAGAAAGCCCTGAGCTGGTGTATCGCCCGCGCCGAAGTCGAAGAAATCGACGAGCTGAACATCTTGCACGCCACCATGCTGGCGATGCAGCGCGCGATTGCCGGGCTGCACATTCAGCCGAAACTGGCGATGATCGACGGCAACCGCTGCCCGCATTTGCCGATGCGAGCTGAGGCCGTGGTCAAGGGCGACAGCAAGGTTCCGGCCATTGCCGCGGCGTCAATTCTGGCCAAGGTCAGTCGTGATCGCGAGATGTCGGCGTTCGAGCTGATCTATCCGGGTTACGGCATCGGCGGGCACAAAGGCTATCCGACGCCCGTTCATCTGGAAGCCCTCGCACGGCTGGGCCCGACGCCGATTCATCGTCGCTCGTTCGCCCCGGTACGTCTGGCGTACGAGGCGCTGGAAGGCCTGACGCAGGTTTAAGTGCAAGGCTGATGTTTTCGCCAAGGCCCGGTACAATCCGGGCCTTGTTGTTTTCATGACTAAATGCAGGATCACTATGCCGGCTTCATTCGTTCATCTACGCCTGCACACTGAATACTCCCTGGTCGACGGGCTGGTGCGGATCAAGCCGTTGGTCAAGGCCCTGAACAGCCTGAACATGCCGGCCGTTGCGGTCACCGACCAGAACAACATGTGTTCTCTGGTCAAATTCTATAAAAACGCCATGGGTGCCGGGATCAAGCCGATCTGCGGCGCCGACCTGTGGCTGTCGAACAAGGATCCGGACGCGCCGCTGAGCCGGATCAGCCTGCTGGCGATGGACGCTCAGGGCTATCGCAACCTGACCGAACTGATTTCCCGTGGTTTCATCGACGGCCAGCGCAACGGCTCGGTGATCATCGAGCGCGAGTGGGTGGCCGAGGCCAGCGCCGGGTTGATCATGCTCTCGGCGGCGAAAGAGGGCGAAATCGGCATGGCCCTGATCAGCGGCAACATCGCTGAAGCCGAGGCCCTGACGCGCGAATGGATGAGTGTCTTCCCGGATCGTTTCTATCTGGAAATCCAGCGCACCAATCGCCCCAACGATGAAGAACAACTGCACGGCGCCGTGGCCCTGGCCGACAAGCTCGGCGCGCCGCTGGTGGCGAGCAACGATGTACGCTTTATCAAGCAGGAAGATTTTGCTGCCCACGAAACCCGCGTTTGCATCGGTGAGGGCCGCGCCCTCGACGATCCGCGGCGATCGAAGAATTACAGCGATCAGCAGTACCTGAAAAGCGCGGAAGAAATGGCTGAGCTGTTCAGCGATATTCCCGAGGCGCTGGAAAACACCGTCGAGATCGCCAAGCGCTGCAACATCGAAGTGAAGCTGGGCACGCACTTTCTGCCTAACTTCCCGATTCCCGATGGCATGACCATCGATGAATATTTCCGCAAGGTATCGTTCGAAGGTCTGGAAGATCGCTTGTCGGTCCTGCTGCCCAAGGACACCACCGAGGACTACGAGGCCAAGCGTCAGGTCTACGTTGACCGGTTGAATTTCGAGCTGGATATCATCATCCAGATGGGCTTCCCCGGTTACTTCCTGATCGTTATGGACTTCATCCAGTGGGCCAAGAGCAACGGCGTGCCGGTCGGCCCGGGTCGTGGATCGGGTGCCGGTTCGCTGGTGGCCTATGTGCAGAAGATCACCGACCTCGATCCGCTGGAATATGACCTGCTGTTCGAACGGTTCCTCAACCCGGAACGGGTATCCATGCCCGACTTCGACGTCGACTTCTGCATGGACGGGCGTGACCGGGTAATCGATTACGTGGCCGAGAAATACGGTCGCAACGCGGTAAGCCAGATCATCACCTTCGGTTCCATGGCCGCCAAGGCTGTGGTGCGTGACGTGGCGCGGGTGCAGGGCAAGTCCTACGGTCTGGCGGATCGTCTGTCGAAGATGATTCCGTTCGAAGTCGGCATGACTCTCGAGAAAGCGTACGAGCAGGAAGAGATTCTGCGCGACTTCATCAAGGTCGATGAAGAAGCGGCTGAAATCTGGGAGATGGCGCGCAAGCTTGAAGGCGTGGTGCGTAACGTCGGTAAGCACGCCGGTGGTGTGGTTATCGCGCCGACCAAACTGACTGACTTCTCGCCGATCTATTGCGACGAGGCTGGCGACGGTCTGGTGACCCAGTTCGACAAGGACGACGTCGAGGCCGCCGGTCTGGTGAAGTTCGACTTCCTCGGCCTGCGCACCCTGACGGTTATCGACTGGGCGCTGAAGACCATCAACCGCGACCGCGCCAAGGTCGATCAGCCGCCGCTGGACATCGCCTTCATCCCGCTGGACGACAAGCCGACTTATCAACTGCTGCAAAAAGCCGAAACCACAGCGGTATTCCAACTCGAGTCGCGCGGCATGAAAGAGCTGATCAAAAAGCTCAAGCCCGACTGCCTGGAAGACTTGATCGCACTGGTGGCGCTGTTCCGTCCGGGCCCGCTGCAATCGGGCATGGTTGACGACTTCATCAACCGTAAGCACGGTCGCGCCGAACTGGCTTACCCGCACTCGGACTACCAGTACGAAGGCCTCAAGCCAGTTCTGGCACCGACCTACGGCATCATCCTGTATCAGGAACAGGTGATGCAGATTGCCCAGGTCATGGCCGGTTACACCCTCGGCGGTGCGGACATGCTGCGTCGGGCCATGGGTAAGAAAAAGCCCGAAGAAATGGCCAAGCAGCGCGGCGGTTTCATCGAAGGTTGCAAGACCAACAATATTGACGCTGACCTCGCCGGTAACATTTTCGACCTGGTGGAAAAATTCGCCGGTTACGGCTTCAACAAGTCTCACTCCGCCGCCTATGGTCTGGTGTCTTACCAGACTGCCTGGCTGAAAACCCATTACCCGGCGCCGTTCATGGCTGCGGTACTGTCGGCGGACATGCACAACACCGACAAGGTCGTGACCTTGATCGAAGAAATTCGCACCATGAAGCTGCGTCTCGACGCGCCGGATGTGAACACTTCGGAATTCAAGTTCACGGTAAATGACGAAGGCCGGATCATTTATGGCCTCGGCGCGATCAAGGGTGTGGGCGAGGGGCCGGTCGAGGCGATCACCGAGGCGCGTCAGGACGGGCCGTTCAAGGATTTGTTCGATTTCTGCGCCCGGGTCGACCTCAAGCGCATCAACAAGCGCACCCTCGATGGCCTGATCCGCAGCGGCGCGCTGGATCGTCTCGGTCCGTACTTCCATGAAGAGCAGAAGGCGTATCAGGCCAACATCGATCGCAATCGCGCGGTACTGCTGGCGGCGATGGAAGGGGCGATCAAGGCTGCCGAGCAAACCGCGCGCACCCATGACAGCGGTCACGCCGACCTGTTTGGCGGACTGTTCGTCGAGGCCGATGCCGATGTTTACGCGACCCATCGCAAGGCCAAGGAGCTGACGCTAAAGGAGCGGCTCAAAGGTGAGAAAGACACCTTGGGTCTGTACCTGACCGGTCACCCGATCGACGAATACGAAGGCGAAATCCGCCGTTTCGCCCGCCAGCGCATCATCGACCTGAAACCGGCCCGCGACACCCAGACTGTGGCCGGGATGATCATCGCCCTGCGGGTAATGAAGAACAAAAAGGGCGACAAGATGGGCTTCATCACCCTCGACGACCGCTCCGGACGGATCGAGGCGTCGCTGTTTGCCGAAGCGTTCCACTCCGCGCAATCGCTGTTGCAGACCGACGCGATGGTGGTGGTCGAGGGCGAAGTCAGCAACGACGACTTCTCCGGTGGCCTGCGCCTGCGGGTCAAGCGCGTGATGAGCATGGAAGATGCGCGCACCAATCTGGCTGAAAGCTTGCGTCTGAAGCTGCAGACTCAGGATCTGAAGGGCGATCAGCTACGCTGGTTGGGTGACCTGCTCAAGCGTCATCGCGGCGCGTGCCCGATCACCATGGAGTACACCAGCCCCGACGCGAAGACCTTGCTGACGTTCGGCGAGACCTGGCGAATCGATCCGGCGGATGCGTTGATTCAAGCCCTGCGTGACCAGTTCGGGCGAGACAACGTCTTCCTCCAATACCGTTGACCGGCAGGGTGCCACCAAGCGCCTTGCCCGCGACCTGAATTTTTAATCTCGACCTTAGCGCGCCTTTTCCTTAAGGTAGGGCGCGAATAGACAACCGGCCGGCCCAAGCTCATTTGGGACACGACCCAAGACGGACGCCTATGAACCCGAATTTTCTAGATTTCGAACAGCCGATCGCCGACCTGCAAGCCAAGATCGAAGAGTTGCGCTTGGTCGGTAATGACAATTCGCTGAATATCGGCGATGAGATCTCCCGCCTGCAGGACAAGAGCAAAACGCTCACCGAAGACATCTTCGGCAAACTGACCAGCTGGCAGATCGCACGTCTGGCGCGTCACCCGAAGCGTCCATACACCCTGGACTACATTGAACATATCTTCACCGAGTTCGACGAACTGCACGGCGACCGTCACTTCTCTGACGACGCGGCAATCGTTGGCGGTATCGCTCGCCTCGACGAGCAGCCGGTGATGATCATCGGTCACCAGAAAGGCCGCGAAGTGCGCGAGAAAGTTCGTCGCAACTTTGGCATGCCGCGTCCGGAAGGCTACCGCAAGGCCTGCCGTCTGATGGAGATGGCCGAGCGTTTCAAAATGCCGATTCTGACCTTCATCGACACGCCGGGCGCTTACCCTGGGATCGACGCTGAAGAGCGCAACCAGAGCGAAGCCATCGCCTGGAACCTGCGTGTCATGGCACGCCTGAAAACTCCGATCATCGCGACTGTTATCGGTGAAGGTGGTTCCGGCGGCGCACTGGCGATTGGCGTCTGCGACCAACTGAACATGCTGCAATATTCGACCTACGCGGTGATCTCGCCGGAAGGTTGCGCTTCGATTCTGTGGAAAACCGCCGAAAAAGCACCGGATGCCGCAGAAGCAATGGGCATCACTGCCGAGCGCCTGAAAGGTCTGGGCATTGTGGACAAGGTGATTGGCGAACCTCTGGGCGGCGCCCACCGTGATCCGGCTGCGGCTGCTGCATCGATCCGTGCCGAGCTGAGTTCGCAACTGGCGATGTTGCAGAAGTTCGATAACGAAGCGCTGCTCAAGCGCCGTTATGATCGACTGATGAGCTACGGTCTCTAAGTCGACCGCAGTAACCCTGTAGGATCTGCCGCAGGCTGCGATCTTTTGACCTTGTTTGTTTTAAGATCAAAAGATCGCAGCCTGCGGCAGCTCCTACAGGTTTTTATGAGAAGTGATCAATCTCCATGAATACTTCGAAAAGTGATCTGCTCTCCCGGCTTCTGCTGAATCTCGAGCCTTGGCGCAACGCCCCTCACTGGCGCATCGCCTTCTCCGGTGGTCTCGACTCCACCGTCCTTTTGCACATCCTCGCCCATCTCGCAAAATTTGGCCCCATGCCGGCGCTCAGCGCTATCCACATCCATCATGGCCTCCAGCCTGCGGCCGACGCGTGGCCAGCACATTGCCAGGCGTTCTGTGATGCGCTAGGCGTCCCATTACAGGTGGTTCGCGTGCAGGTGCAAGCGGGTGCAAGCCTGGAGCGCGCCGCGCGGGATGCTCGCTACGTGGCGTTCAGTTCCATAACGCAAGCCGATGATGTCCTGCTGACCGCGCAGCACCGTGACGACCAGGCGGAAACTCTGCTGTTCCGGCTGCTGCGTGGCGCCGGCGTGCGTGGTTTGTCCGGCATGCCGGCCGAGCGTCCGCTGGGGCAGGGCAGGCTGATAAGGCCGTTGCTCGACGTTACCCGCGCGGAGCTGGAAGCCTATGCGCAGGCCAATCAGCTGAAGTGGATCGAAGATCCGTCCAATCAGGATCAGCAGTTTTCGCGTAATTATCTGCGGCATCAGGCAATGCCGGTGCTTACCGCGCGCTGGCCGCGAGCACAGGCGAGCATGGCGCGCAGTGCCGCGCATCTGCGTGAGGCGCAGGGATTGCTCGACGAGCTGGCGCAGATCGATCTGGCTGGCGCCAACACTTCGCATGAATTCGAATGGCTGCGAATTCCTTCTTTGCAAATGACCGCACTGACGACGCTGTCACCCGCGCGTCAGCGCAATGCGCTCGGTCATTGGCTGCAAGCGCTGACGCGACTGCCAGACACTGACCATTGGTCGGGTTGGACGGATCTGTGCAACGCCACCGGCGACGCCTCGCCGATCTGGCGTTTGGCGGATGGCGAACTGCACAGAAGCGCAGGCCGTGTGTGGTGGCTGAGCAATCAATGGCTGCGCACACCGGTGGTCAGTGGGCTCTGGCATGACCCGATGCAGGCACTACGCTTGGCCGATAACGGTCATGTGATGTTCAGCGGTCCGGCTCCCGCAGGCCCGCTGCACATTCGCTATCGGCAGGGCGGTGAGGTGCTGCATCTGGCCGAGCGTGGCCATCGTGACCTCAAACGCCTGCTTAATGAGCGCGCGGTGCCGGGCTTCGTGCGTGGCAGATTGCCGCTGCTGTTTCGTGGCGAAGAATTGCTCGCGGTGGCGAACCTGCCGGGACTCGACGGCAATCCGCAGCAAGGCTGGCGATTGCATTGGGGTCCCTCGGATGAAGATCAAGGTTTGAGATGAAAGGGGCATTCCGGTAGACTACGCTCCCTTCTTGATACAACTTCTGTGGATTCGCCTGAATTGCAGGAGTTGCCGATTACCAAGCAGTCTTTGCTGGGCGATTCCAAAAAATGTGTAGCGAGCAACGTACCGGTGTTTCACCTGCCGGTCTGTCCCAACGCGGCGGTTTTTTTGAAAGGTGCACTGTGATTAATGCAGGTGATCGGGGGCTTCGGCCTTCCTTCGCTTTCCCCGGCGGCTCGTACCGCTTTAACGCAGACTTCTAGGGTTTTTCATGACGCGCTACATATTCGTCACGGGCGGTGTTGTTTCTTCTTTGGGGAAAGGCATTGCATCGGCTTCATTGGCGGCGATCCTGGAGGCGCGGGGGCTTAAGGTCACCATGCTCAAACTGGATCCGTACATCAACGTCGATCCGGGCACCATGAGCCCGTTCCAGCACGGTGAGGTGTTCGTCACCCACGACGGCGCCGAGACTGACCTGGACCTGGGCCACTACGAGCGGTTCATCCGCACGACCATGACCCAGAACAACAACTTCACCACCGGCCGTGTCTACGAGCACGTGCTGCGCAAAGAGCGTCGTGGCGACTACCTGGGTGCAACCATCCAGGTAATTCCGCACATTACCGACGAGATCAAGCGCCGCATCATCAAAGGCGCGGGCGATGCTGACGTGGCAATGGTCGAGATCGGTGGCACCGTGGGTGACATCGAGTCGCAACCGTTCCTCGAAGCCATCCGTCAACTGCGCTTCGAAGTCGGCGCCAAGCGCGCGATGCTGATGCACCTGACGCTGGTGCCGTACATCGCCACCGCTGGCGAGACCAAAACCAAGCCGACTCAGCATTCCGTCAAGGAACTGCGTTCGATCGGCCTGCAGCCAGACGTACTGGTCTGCCGTTCAGATCACCCGATCGACATTTCGTCGCGTCGCAAGATCGCCCAGTTCACCAACGTTGAAGAACGTGCGGTGATTGCGCTGGAAGACGCCGACACTATCTACAAGATCCCGGGCATTCTGCATTCGCAGGGACTGGATGATTTCGTGGTTGAGCGTTTCGGCCTGCAATGCGGCAGCGCTGACCTGTCCGAGTGGGAAGCAGTGGTTGACGCCAAGCTGAACCCGGAACACGAAGTGACCATCGCGATGGTCGGCAAGTACATGGAGCTGCTGGATGCCTACAAGTCGCTGATTGAAGCGATGAGTCACGCCGGCATCAGCAACCGCACCAAGGTCAACCTGCGCTACATCGATTCCGAAGACATCGAGAACCAGGGCACTGCCTTGCTCGAAGGTGTTGACGCGATCCTCGTACCGGGCGGCTTCGGTCTGCGCGGCGTGGAAGGCAAGATCACTGCCGTTCAGTTCGCTCGCGAAAACAAGATTCCATACCTCGGCATCTGCCTGGGTATGCAAGTGGCGGTCATCGAGTTCGCACGTAACGTGATGGGCTGGAAAGACGCCAACTCCACCGAGTTCGACAGCAAGAGCGGCCACCCGGTCGTGGGTCTGATCACCGAGTGGGAAGATGCTACCGGCGCGGTCGAAACCCGTACCGAAGCGTCCGATCTGGGCGG
This sequence comes from Pseudomonas sp. P4795, assembly GCF_048822895.1. Classification (NCBI taxonomy): domain Bacteria; kingdom Pseudomonadati; phylum Pseudomonadota; class Gammaproteobacteria; order Pseudomonadales; family Pseudomonadaceae; genus Pseudomonas; species Pseudomonas sp. P4795. Next base: position 492,279 of record NZ_JBMFBT010000003.1, read on the forward strand.
CACCATGCGTCTCGGCGCTCAGGAATGCCTGCTTGAAGCCGGCTCCAAAGTGCACGATTGCTACGCCAAGGATGTGATTGTCGAGCGTCACCGTCATCGCTACGAAGTGAACAACAACCTGCTGCCACAGATGATGGAAGCCGGCCTGAAAATTTCCGGCCGTTCCGCTGACGCAGCGCTGGTTGAAGTGGTCGAAGCTGCGGATCACCCATGGTTCGTCGCTTGCCAGTTCCACCCGGAGTTCACCTCGACACCACGTGACGGTCATCCGCTGTTCAGTGGCTTCGTCAAGGCAGCATTGGCTCAACACCAGAAGAAGGCGTAACCCCGATGGCACAGAAGATCATCCGCGTCGGCGACATCGAGATTGCCAACGACAAACCCATGGTGCTGTTCGGCGGCATGAACGTGCTGGAAAGCCGTGACATGGCCATGCAGGTTTGCGAAGAGTACGTGAAGGTTACCGAAAAACTCGGTATCCCTTACGTGTTCAAGGCCAGCTTCGACAAGGCCAATCGGTCTTCTGTGACCTCCTATCGCGGTCCTGGCCTGGAAGAAGGCATGCGCATCTTCCAGGACATCAAGGAAGCCTTCGGCGTGCCGATCATCACCGACGTCCACGAGCCTGAACAGGCTGCAGTGGTCGCCGAGGTCTGCGACATCATTCAGTTGCCGGCCTTCCTGTCGCGCCAGACCGACCTTGTGGTTGCAATGGCCAAGACCGGCGCCGTAATCAACATCAAAAAAGCCCAGTTCCTTGCACCGCACGAGATGAAACACATCCTCAGCAAGTGCGTGGAAGCGGGTAACGATCAGTTGATTCTGTGCGAGCGTGGTTCGAGCTTCGGCTACAACAACCTCGTGGTCGACATGCTCGGCTTCGGCATCATGAAGCAGTTCGAATACCCGGTGTTCTTCGACGTGACCCACTCGCTGCAAATGCCTGGCGGTCGTTCCGACTCCGCTGGCGGCCGTCGCGCCCAGGTCACCGACCTCGCCAAGGCTGGCATCAGCCAGTCGCTGGCCGGTCTGTTCCTCGAAGCTCACCCGGATCCGGACAACGCCAAATGCGACGGCCCTTGTGCCTTGCGCCTGGACAAACTGGAGCCATTCCTGGCCCAGCTCAAAGCTCTGGACGAACTGGTGAAGAGTTTTCCGACGGTAGAAACCGCGTAACACTCGAATCTCCGGTAAAGTACCGCACGATTTGTCGCTCATGCCCTCGGGCATGAGCGATGTCGTCTGCAAGTCTGCCCGCTGTACCTCGCTTGCCGACGATTGAAGATTTCCTCTAGCTGCGTCGTTTTCGTCAACTTTGGAGTGTTTACAACAATGGCAAAAATCGTCGACATCAAAGGTCGTGAAGTTCTCGACTCCCGTGGCAATCCCACCGTGGAAGCGGACGTGCTTCTCGACAACGGCATCATCGGCAGCGCTTGCGCGCCGTCCGGTGCATCCACTGGCTCGCGTGAAGCACTCGAGCTGCGTGATGGCGACAAGAGCCGTTACCTGGGCAAGGGCGTGCTCAAGGCAGTAGCCAACATCAACGGTCCGATCCGCGATCTGCTGCTGGGCACTGACCCAAGCGACCAGAAAGCGCTGGATCACGCGATGATCAAGCTCGACGGTACCGAAAACAAAGCAACCCTGGGCGCCAACGCCATCCTCGCGGTTTCCCTGGCTGCGGCCAAGGCGGCTGCACAGGATCAGGACCTGCCGCTGTACGCACACATTGCCAACCTGAACGGCACGCCGGGTGTTTACTCGATGCCGGTGCCGATGATGAACATCATCAATGGTGGCGAGCACGCTGATAACAACGTCGACATCCAGGAATTCATGGTGCAGCCGGTTGGCGCCAAGTCTTTCTCGGAAGGTCTGCGCATGGGCACCGAGATTTTCCATCACCTCAAAGCTGTGTTGAAGGCCCGTGGCCTCAGCACCGCTGTTGGTGATGAAGGCGGTTTCGCACCGAACCTGGCGTCCAACGAAGACGCTTTGAAAGTGATCTCCGAAGCCGTGGCCAACGCCGGTTACAAGCTGGGCACCGACGTGACCCTGGCGCTGGACTGCGCGGCCAGCGAGTTCTATGAAGACGGCAAATACAACCTGTCCGGCGAAGGCCAGGTGTTCACTGCTGAAGGTTTCGCCGACTACCTCAAAGGTCTGACCGAGCGTTACCCGATCATCTCCATCGAAGACGGTCTGGACGAGTCCGACTGGGCTGGCTGGAAGATCCTCACCGACAAAATCGGCGAGAAAGTGCAGCTGGTTGGCGACGACTTGTTCGTGACCAACACCAAGATCCTGAAAGAAGGCATCGATAAAAAGATCGCCAACTCGATCCTGATCAAGTTCAACCAGATCGGCACCCTGACCGAAACGCTGGAAGCCATCCAGATGGCCAAGGCTGCCGGTTACACTGCAGTGATCTCGCACCGTTCGGGCGAAACCGAAGATTCGACCATTGCCGACCTGGCCGTGGGCACCTCGGCTGGCCAGATCAAGACTGGTTCGCTGTGCCGTTCCGACCGCGTTTCCAAGTACAACCAACTGCTGCGTATCGAAGAGCAGTTGAATGGCAAAGCCAAGTACAACGGTCGCTCCGAGTTCCGCGGTTAAGCGATTGCTGGTAAAAAGACAGCGGATTGTGTCGAAAAACTCGCGACAGCGATGAATTTGCCACTAATCTGATGCCTTATATGCACAAGCCTGGATCTTCCAGGCTTCGTGCTATCAGATGCTTCAAGTTTTGCACGGCTGTCTTTTTTCACTGGATACCTGATATTCGATGCGCAGTCCCTATTGGTTGTTTCTCGTCTTGCTCTTGCTCCTGGCCGGTTTGCAGTACCGCCTGTGGGTGGGCAATGGCAGCCTCGCGCAAGTGGCCGAATTGAATCAGCAGATTGCCGATCAACACGCCGAGAACGAAGGCTTGCTGGAACGCAACCGGGTGATGGACGCCGAAGTCAGTGAACTGAAGAAAGGCATGGAGACCGTTGAAGAACGAGCTCGCCATGAACTGGGCATGGTCAAGGACGGCGAAACTCTTTACCAGTTGGCCCAATGATCGATTCCCTGCCGGCCTTCTGGGCCGTGATTCCTGCCGCGGGCGTCGGTGCCCGAATGGCCGCCGACCGTCCCAAGCAATACTTGCAACTGGGTGGGCGCACAATTCTCGAACACAGCCTCGGCTGTTTCCTCGATCACCCGAGCCTCAAGGGGTTGGTGGTCAGTCTTGCTTCTGATGATCCGTATTGGCCGAACCTGGCCTGCGCCAGCGACTCGCGTATTCAGCGTGTCGAGGGTGGCAGCGAGCGTTCCGGTTCAGTGCTCAACGCTTTGCTGCACCTGCATGCGCAAGGTGCCGACGATGAGGACTGGGTGTTGGTGCACGATGCGGCACGGCCCAATCTGAGCCGCGACGATCTCGACAAACTGCTGAGTGAACTGGCGGACGATCCGGTTGGCGGTCTGCTGGCGGTGCCTGCGAAAGACACGCTCAAGCGGGTCGACAAGCACGGTCGCGTGGTTGAAACCGTGGATCGCAGTGTGATCTGGCAGGCGTATACGCCGCAGATGTTCCGTCTCGGCGCATTGCACCGCGCGCTCGCGGACAGTCTGGTAGCGGACGCAGTGATTACCGATGAAGCCTCGGCAATGGAATGGGCCGGTTTGGCACCGCGTCTGATCGAAGGTCGCGCGGACAACCTCAAAGTCACCCGTCCTGAAGACCTTGAATCGCTGCGCCAGCGCTGGGCCAACCGCCGCTAGAGCCGATACTCCGGCCGTTCGGCCAAGCCTTCCTTGAGAAAATCCACCAGTTTGCGCACCTTCGGCGACAAGTGTCGCTGTTGCGGATACAGTGCCCACACGGCTGTGTTCGGCGGTTGATGCGCTTCCAGCAGGGAAATCAACGCGCCGCTGTGCAGATGCTCCAGCACGTAGTAATCCGGTAACTGACACAACCCCACCCCTTGCAGCGCCGCATCGAGCACCGCTTGCCCACTGTTGCAACGCCAGTTGCCCTGCACCCGCTGGGAAAACTCCCGCCCATTCTGTTCAAGCTGCCATTGGTCGGAGCTGCCGATCAGGCAATTGTGCCGACTGAGTTCCGACAAACTGTGTGGGCGACCGTAGCGTTCGACGTAGGAAGGTGACGCGCAGAGATACATGCGGCGCGGCGCCAAGCGTGTCGCCACCAGCCGCGAATCCTGCAAACGGCCGAGCCGGATCGCCAGATCGAGACCTTCATGCACGAGGTCGAGTTGGCGGTTGCTCAACTCGATGTCGATGCGCAATTGCGGATACAGACCCATGAACCGCGTCACCAGCGGCACGATGAATCGTTCGCCGTAAGCCACGGCGCAGGTCATGCGCAGCATGCCTTTGGGTTCGCTGGTCAGATCACCAACCGCGCGCAAAGCCTCTTCGCGTCCATCCTGCAGGCGTTGGCAATGTTGCAGAAAGGTCTGTCCGGCCTCGGTCAGCGTCACGCGGCGGGTACTGCGATACAGCAGGCGCGTCTGTAAACGCTCTTCCAGTCGTACGATTTGTCGACTGACGTGTGAGGAAGAAACCCCCAGGCGTTCAGCGGCAGCGGTGAACTGGCTGCATTCGGCAACGGCAACAAACTCGTCAATGCCTTCCCAGCGGTTTTCGGACATCAGGATTATCCCTGTATGGCAATAATGTTTTGCTTTTGTCCAGATTATTCATCGTAGAGCTGTGTATTACACTCTCTGCCTGCTTTTTTATTTAATGGATTCACTGGAGAGTCAGCATGATCAAGTCACGCGCCGCCGTTGCCTTCGAGGCCAAGAAACCGCTGGAAATCGTAGAAGTCGATGTTGCCATGCCCAAGGCCGGTGAAGTGTTGCTGCGCGTGGTGGCTTCCGGGGTTTGCCACACTGACGCCTACACTTTGTCCGGCGCCGATCCGGAAGGCATCTTCCCGTCGATCCTCGGCCACGAAGGTGGTGCGATCGTTGAGGCAATCGGCGAGGGCGTGACCTCGGTTGCCGTCGGCGACCATGTGATTCCGCTGTACACCCCGGAATGCGGCCAGTGCAAATTCTGTAAGTCGGGCAAGACCAACCTGTGTCAGGCGATTCGCGCGACTCAGGGCAAAGGCTTGATGCCGGACGGCACTTCGCGTTTTTCCTACAAGGGTCAGACGATTTTCCACTACATGGGTACTTCGACGTTTTCCGAATACACCGTGCTGCCGGAAATCTCCGTGGCCAAAATCGCCAAGGACGCGCCGCTGGAGAAGGTCTGCCTGCTCGGTTGCGGCGTCACCACCGGCATCGGCGCCGTGCTCAACACCGCCAAGGTCAAGCCGGGTGACACCGTGGCCATTTTCGGTCTCGGCGGGATCGGCCTGTCGGCAGTCATCGGCGCAGTGAAAGCCAAGGCTGCGCGAATCATTGCCATCGATATCAACCCGGCCAAGTTCGAAATCGCCAAGCAGCTTGGTGCTACTGATTGCGTCAATCCGAAGGATTTTGATCGCCCGATTCAGGAAGTGATCGTCGACATGACTGACGGCGGCGTCGACTTCTCCTTCGAATGCATTGGCAACGTGCAATTGATGCGCGCAGCGCTTGAGTGCTGCCACAAAGGCTGGGGCGAATCGGTGATCATCGGCGTGGCCGGTGCCGGTCAGGAAATTTCCACTCGTCCATTCCAGTTGGTGACCGGTCGTGTCTGGCGCGGTTCGGCGTTCGGCGGCGTACGTGGCCGTACCGAACTGCCAAGCTACGTCGAGATGGCCCAGAGCGGTGAAATCCCGCTGGATACTTTCATCACCCACACCATGGGCCTGGAAGATATCAACAAGGCATTCGACCTGATGCACGAAGGCAAGAGCATCCGTACCGTCATTCATTTCTGATCATTCGCGACAGCTACGGTTGCGTAGGTAAGCAGCCGTAGTCGCGTAGGAGTCTTTACATGAACCTGGAAAACATCTCCTGTCAGAAAAGTTTTGGCGGCTGGCACAAACGCTATCGACATCGCTCGGATGTGCTCGGTTGCGACATGGTGTTTGCCGTGTACCTGCCTCCGCAGGCAGAGCAGGGCGGCAAGTTGCCGGTGCTGTACTGGCTGTCGGGCCTGACCTGCACCGACGAAAACTTCATGCATAAGGCCGGCGCGCTGCGCATGGCCGCCGAGCTCGGGCTGATCATCGTTGCGCCGGACACCAGTCCGCGCGGCCCGGATGTGCCGGGTGATCCGGATGGCGCGTGGGATTTCGGCCTTGGTGCCGGGTTTTATCTGAATGCCACGCAGGAACCCTGGTCGCGGCACTATCGGATGCATGACTATGTCGTGCAGGAATTGCCTGCACTGGTCGAAGCGCATTTCCCGGCGTCGGACAAACGCAGCATCAGCGGCCACTCAATGGGCGGTCACGGTGCGCTGGTCTGTGCCTTGCGCAATCCGGGGCGTTACCAATCGGTGTCGGCGTTCTCGCCAATCAACAACCCGATGGATTGCCCGTGGGGCCAGAAGGCTTTCTCGCGTTATCTGGGTGAAGACCGGTCGAAGTGGAAGGAATGGGATGCCTGTGCGCTGATCGCCGAAGCTGATGAAAAGCTGCCGTTGTTGGTCGATCAAGGTGATCGCGATGACTTCCTCGAGAATCAGCTCAAGCCCGAAGCCCTGCAACAAGCGGCAAAACAAGCGGGTCATCCGCTGACGTTGCGCCTGCAACCGGGCTACGACCACAGCTATTTCTTCATCGCCAGCTTCATAGACGACCACTTGCAGCATCATGCACGCGCCCTCAAGGGCTAATGCAGGTAGAATCACGCCCTGACAAAAATCGGGGCGTTTTTTTTATGCGTATTGGCCACGGCTATGATGTGCACCGTTTCGCTGAAGGCGATTTCATTACTCTGGGCGGCGTGCGCATTGCACACAGCTTCGGGCTGCTCGCTCATTCCGACGGTGACGTCCTGCTGCACGCCTTGAGCGATGCCTTGCTCGGTGCCGCGGCGCTGGGTGATATCGGCAAACACTTCCCGGATACCGACCCGCAATTCAAGGGCGCCGACAGCCGTGTTCTGCTGCGGCATGTGGTCGCGTTGATCCACGCCGAAGGCTGGAAAGTCGGCAACGTTGACAACACCATCGTTGCCCAGGCGCCGAAAATGGCCCCGCATATCGAATCGATGCGCGCGCTGATTGCCGCGGATCTTCAAGTAGAACTGGATCAAGTCAACGTGAAAGCCACCACCACTGAAAAACTCGGCTTCGTCGGTCGCGAAGAAGGCATTGCCGTGCATTCCGTTGCCCTGTTGCTGCGCGCATGAACGAACTGCAATTGCTTGGCCCGCGCGCCTATGGTGACGCCCTCGGCACCGCGGTACTGAAAGCCATCGCCGAAGATTTTCAGGTCGATGAAGTGCTCGACATCCCGTTCAGCGGTGATGGCGAGCACTTGTGGATCTGGGTGGAAAAACGCGGCTTGAACACTGAAGAAGCCGCGCGGCGGATCGCCAAGGCTGACGGCGTACCATTGCGCACGGTCAGCTACGCCGGGCTGAAAGATCGCCAGGCGCTGACCCGTCAGTGGTTCAGCGTGCAGTTGCCGGGCAAGGCTGATCCGGATCTGTCGGCGGCGGAAAACGACACGCTGAAGATCCTCAAGACCACGCGCCACAAGCGCAAGCTGCAACGCGGGGCGCACTCGGCTAACGGTTTCACTCTGCGCCTGACCCAGTTCACTGGCGACAAGGCTGCGATCGAAGAACGGCTGCAACTGATCCTTAAACAAGGTATTCCGAATTATTTCGGCGCTCAGCGTTTCGGCTTTGATGGCGGCAATGTGGTCGATGCTCGAGACTGGGCAGCGCGCAAGGCCTTGCCGGAGCAGCGCAACGTGCGCTCGCGCCTGCTCTCGACCGCGCGCAGTTTTCTGTTCAATCAGGTGTTGGCGGCGCGGGTTGCCGATGGCACCTGGCAGCGTGCTCTGGTCGGTGATCTGCTGGCGTTTACCGACAGCCGCAGCTTTTTTCCGGCCGGTGAGGCCGAGTGCAGCGACCCGCGTCTGGCGATTCTCGATCTGCATCCGACCGGCCCGCAGTGGGGCGAAGGTGACTCACCAGCCGCTGGCGCTGTCCATGATCTGGAGCAGAAAATTGCCGCCCGTGAAGCGGATCTGCGCGATTGGTTGATAAACGCCGGTATGAGCCACGAACGTCGCATCCTTCGACTGCCCATTGGCGGGTTGACGTGGCATTATCCCGAGCCTGACATTCTGCAACTGGAATTCGTCCTCCCGGCCGGATGCTTTGCCACCGTATTGGTGCGCGAGCTCGTTGATCTGGTGCCGGTGGGGCAGACGGACAGCCCATGCGTATTCTGATTTCGAACGACGATGGGGTAACCGCACCCGGTCTCGCCGCGCTTTATGCTGCGCTGGCGGATTACACCGAGTGCGTGGTTATCGCCCCGGAGCAGGACAAGAGTGGCGCCAGCAGTTCGCTGACGCTCGACCGTCCGTTGCATCCGCAATATCTGGCCAACGGCTTTATCAGCCTCAATGGCACACCGACCGATTGCGTGCACCTGGGGCTTAACAGCTTGCTGGAGCGGCAACCGGACATGGTGGTTTCGGGCATCAATCTCGGCGCCAACCTGGGCGATGACGTGCTGTATTCCGGCACCGTGGCGGCCGCTCTTGAGGGGCGTTTCCTTGAGCGTCCGTCCTTCGCCTTCTCGCTGGTGTCGCGCCAGGTCGACAACCTCGCCACAGCCGCCCACTTTGCGCGCAAACTGGTCGAGGCCCATGCCGGTCTCGATCTGCCACCGCGTACGGTGTTGAACGTGAACATTCCCAATCTGCCCATCGATCACATTCGCGGGATTCAGCTGACCCGTCTGGGCCATCGCGCCCGCGCGGCGGCGCCGATGAAAGTGGTCGACCCGCGCGGCAAGGCTGGCTACTGGATTGCCGCTGCCGGTGACGCTGAAGACGGCGGCCCGGGCACCGATTTTCATGCTGTGATGCAAGGCTATGTTTCGATCACGCCGTTGCAGCTTGATCGCACTTTTAATGATGCCTTCAGAAGTCTCGACGGCTGGCTGGAGGGACTCGGCTGATGGCTCGTGAACAGGACGACAGACTGCGCAGCGGTATCGGCATGACCTCCCAGCGCACTCGCGAACGGCTGATCCAGCGTCTGTATGAAGAAGGCGTATCGAACGCCAAGGTGCTGGAAGTCATCCGCCGCACGCCGCGTCATCTGTTTGTCGATGAAGCGCTGGCGCACCGCGCTTATGAAGACACCGCGCTGCCAATCGGCCACAACCAGACCATCTCCCAGCCTTATATGGTGGCGCGCATGAGCGAGCTGCTGCTTGAGGCCGGGCCGCTGGACAAGGTCATGGAGATCGGCACCGGTTCGGGTTATCAGACCGCTGTACTGTCGCAACTGGTCGAGCGGGTGTTCTCGGTTGAACGCATCAAGGTCTTGCAGGACCGCGCCAAGGAGCGTCTGGTCGAACTGAACCTGCGCAACGTGGTATTCCGTTGGGGCGATGGTTGGGAAGGCTGGCCGGCACTGGCGCCGTATAACGGCATTATTGTCACAGCTGTGGCCACTGATGTGCCGCAGGCGTTGCTCGATCAATTGGCACCGGGCGGGCGGTTGGTGATCCCGGTCGGCTCTGGAGAAGTGCAGCAACTGATGCTGATCGTGCGTGAAGAACACGGTTTTTCCCGACGCATTCTCGGCTCTGTGCGTTTCGTGCCATTGCTCAATGGGCCGCTGGCCTGAGCATTTGTTTAACGGCGCTGAATTCCTTCGCCGCGCCTCTGTCTTACAGCGGCAGTGATCGCTTAAACAGGATTGATTGTCGGCAGGCAAACGTGTGCGCCGAGCGTTATCGCTACATTAAAGGTGAAGGCCGTTCGGCCCGTTATACTTGCGACGCTACATGCCGGAATTCGGCATTCCATATTTTTCAGCCACCACAAAGGGAGCGGCGGGTGAGTCTCACTGTCATTGCGCAGCGTATGGGTAACACGAGCTTTCAGCGCCTGGTGACTGGCCTTGTCTTGAGCACCTTGCTGGTCGGTTGCTCCAGCACCAAATCGAGCAACGTGCGGGTAGTCGATCGCAACAATTCGGCGGCTCAGCGTCCTACAGTGACGACCGGACAGTATGTAGTCCGTCCGGGCGATACGATGTTCTCGATCGCGTTTCGCTACGGCTGGGACTACAAAGCCCTCGCTGCCCGGAACAATATTCCTACGCCGTATACGATCCATCCGGGTCAGACAATTCGCTTCGACGGACGCACCGGTTCAACACCGAGAGCGGTGGTCAGCAACTCCAGTTCCTCACCGTTCTCGTCGAGCAAAACCACGGTAATCCGGCGTCAGGCGAATGGCACGACCACCACCACAACCACCGGTACTGCGGCTGGTTCTGCGGTGGTCGTACCGTCCGTCGGCAACAAGTCCGCACCCGCTCCACTGCCTCCGGCAGGCCCGGCCCCGACCGGCTGGGGATGGCCATCTAATGGCATTCTCATCGGCAAATTCTCCTCAAACGGTAGTTTGAATAAAGGAATTGATATCGCCGGAGATTTGGGACAGCCTGTTTTAGCTGCGTCTGATGGGACGGTGGTATACGCCGGGAGTGGCTTAAGGGGCTACGGCGAATTAGTCATCATCAAACACAGTGAAACCTACGTCAGTGCTTACGGACACAACCGTCGGCTGTTGGTACGGGAGGGGCAGCAGGTCAAGGTCGGACAGACAATTGCCGAAATGGGGTCAACGGGTACAGACCGGGTGAAACTGCATTTTGAGATTCGCCGACAAGGTAAACCTGTAGATCCGCTGCAGTTCCTGCCAAGACGTTGATTTGTAGACCAGCCTGTTTCTTCACGTAGAGGGGACAGGCTCCAGCGTTGCCAAGGATAGAGGCGTCGCTTGAGCTTGGGGTCGAACTCACCAAAGGACTATAACAATGGCTCTCAGTAAAGAAGTGCCGGAGTTTGACATCGACGATGAGGTTCTCCTGATGGAGACCGGCATCGATTCGGATTCGATGTCGAATGATGAAGGGGCTGCTCCACCTTCTGTTCGCGCCAAATCCAAACACTCCGCTTCACTTAAACAACATAAGTACATCGACTACACGCGGGCACTTGATGCCACGCAGTTGTATCTCAACGAAATCGGCTTTTCCCCATTGCTCTCACCGGAAGAAGAAGTTCATTTTGCGCGTTTGTCGCAAAGTGGCGACCCTGCCGGGCGTAAGCGCATGATTGAAAGTAACTTGCGGCTGGTGGTGAAAATCGCCCGGCGTTACGTCAATCGGGGGCTGTCGCTGCTGGATCTGATTGAAGAGGGCAACCTCGGATTGATCCGCGCGGTAGAAAAGTTCGATCCCGAGCGCGGCTTCCGCTTCTCGACCTACGCAACCTGGTGGATTCGTCAAACCATCGAGCGCGCGATCATGAATCAGACCCGGACCATCCGGTTGCCGATCCATGTGGTCAAGGAACTCAACGTGTACCTGCGGGCTGCACGCGAGCTGACACAAAAGCTCGATCACGAACCCTCACCCGAAGAGATCGCCAACCTGCTGGAAAAACCGGTGGGTGAGGTCAAGCGCATGCTTGGCCTGAACGAGCGGGTTTCTTCGGTCGACGTCTCGCTGGGTCCGGATTCGGATAAAACCCTGCTGGACACCCTCACGGATGATCGCCCAACCGACCCATGCGAACTGCTGCAGGATGACGATCTGTCGCAGAGCATCGATCAGTGGCTCTCTGAGCTGACCGACAAGCAGCGCGAGGTGGTGATTCGCCGCTTCGGCCTGCGCGGGCACGAGAGCAGCACGCTGGAAGATGTTGGCCTGGAGATCGGCCTGACCCGGGAACGGGTGCGGCAGATCCAGGTGGAAGGCCTCAAACGCCTGCGCGAGATCCTGGAGAAAAATGGCCTGTCGAGCGAGTCGCTGTTCCAATAAGCGTCTTGCATGACCGCCCGCAAAATACCCCGACTGGTTCGGGGTTTTTTGTAGCCGAAAAGAAAGCATGGCTGTTGCCGATATTTGTAGTCTCGCGTTGTAAGCCTTTGCTGACTGTCCCGTAAGTGTTCGTTATTTTTACACCGGGGTAGACGTCTATCGCTTCAAATGAATAGGTCTAACACTCTGATTTAGATCGTTATTATTTTAAATGAACAGCTTATTGCAACAATTTCCAGCATTCAGGAGCGGTTGCTCCTGACGGCGAATTCTCTAGTATCTGAACTGTGTCGACGGACAGACACGCCCTTCAAGGACGAGGGGAATGGACATCGCAGGAAGCGATTCATCAGGACGATGAAAAGGAATACAGGGAATAGGGAAAAAATGTGGGCGGGTCAAACCGCCCCTTTTTTTGCCTGCAGAAAAGCGAAAAGGCCCGCATGGGGCCTTTTTGCAGAGCGCTCGGTGAATCAGCGTTCGAGGTCTTTCAGCTTGCTGCCGACGGACTTGTTGATCACGCGATCGAACTCCTCGGCATTCGGCATCGAGTCTTTCTTCTCGGTGATATTCGGCCAGATCTCCGCCAACTCGACGTTCAACTGAATGAACTCTTGCATGTCTTCCGGGACTTCGTCCTCGGAGAAAATCGCAACGGCCGGGCATTCTGGTTCGCACAGGGCGCAGTCGATGCACTCATCCGGGTGAATCACCAGGAAGTTCGGGCCTTCGTAAAAGCAGTCCACCGGACACACTTCTACGCAGTCGGTGTACTTGCACTTGATGCAGTTGTCGGTGACGACGAAGGTCATTTCTAATTTTCTCCTCAGGCGGCGGCAGCGTTGCCCCTTCACGGTTGGGGTCGCCAGGTTCGGGAGCGATGCCTGCTGGCCAGGCTATTAGCCAGCAGCATCCCAAACCGCGCGAGATTCTAACAGCTTGAAGCCGTTTGCGTTATATCCGGTTCTTCAGTGCATAGAGCATTTCGAGAGCACGACGCGGAGTGAGGTCGTCGAGGTCCAGTTTAGCCAGCTCATCCAGCACCGGGTGCGGCAGCGCGGCAAACATGTCGCTTTGCATCGGCGCGGCCGGTTTGCCTTTGACGGGCGCCGGTTGCTCGTGCGGCAGAGCGGTATCTTCCAGGCGGCTCAGGTGTTCGCGAGCACGCAGGATCACTTCATTTGGCACGCCCGCCAGTTGCGCCACCGCCAGGCCGTAGCTCTGACTCGCAGGCCCTGGCAGCACATGGTGCAGGAATACGATGCGCTCGTTGTGCTCGGTGGCGTTGAGGTGCACGTTGGCCACCAGCGGCTGGGCTTCCGGCAACACTGTCAGTTCGAAGTAGTGCGTGGCGAACAGCGTGTAGGCGCGCAGATCCGCCAGACGCTCAGCCGCAGCCCAAGCCAGCGACAGACCGTCGAAGGTGCTGGTGCCGCGACCGACTTCGTCCATCAACACCAGGCTGCGCTCGGTGGCGTTGTGCAGGATGTTGGCGGTCTCGCTCATTTCCACCATGAAGGTCGAACGCCCGCCGGCGAGGTCATCGCTGGAGCCGATCCGGGTGAAGATGCGGTCCACCAGCGACAGTTCGCAACTGGCGGCCGGCACAAAGCTGCCGATGTGCGCCAGCAGCACGATCAGTGCGGTCTGACGCATATAGGTGGATTTACCGCCCATGTTCGGGCCCGTGATCACCAGCATGCGCGTACTGTCGTCCAGGCTCAGGTCGTTGGCCACGAACGGCGTGGTCAACACTTGCTCGACCACCGGATGGCGACCCTGGGTGATGCGCATGCACGGTTCGCTGACGAACTGCGGGCAGTTCAGGTCCAGATTCAGCGCACGCTCGGCGAGGTTGCTCAGCACGTCGAGTTCGGCCAGTGCTGCAGCGGTGTCCTGCAATGGCGGCAACTGGCTGATCAGGTCTTCCAGCAGCGCCTCATAGAGCATCTTCTCGCGAGCGAGGGCGCGGCTCTTGGCCGACAGTGCCTTGTCTTCGAATTCTTTAAGTTCCGGCGTGATGAAGCGCTCGGCTCCCTTGAGGGTCTGACGGCGAATGTAGTCAGCGGGCGCCGACTCGGCCTGCTTGCTCGGCAACTCGATGAAGTAACCGTGAATGCGGTTGTAGCCGACTTTCAGATGGGACAGACCGGTGCGAGCCTTTTCCCGGGCTTCCAGATCGATCAGGAACTGACCGGCGTTTTCGCTCAGCGATTGCAGCTCATCGAGTTCGCTGTCGTAACCGGTTTTCAACACGCCGCCGTCACGGATGACGGCGGGCGGGTTGTCGATAATGGCTTTGGCCAACAGTGCTGCCAGTTCCGGGTAGGTGCTGGTGATGGTCGCCAGTTGATTCAGGTGCGGCGCTTCCAGATCGGCCATCGCCGCTTGCAGCTCAGGCAACGCGCCGAGGGCGTCACGCAGGCGCGCGAGGTCACGAGGACGCGCATTGCGCAGGCCGATCCGCGCGAGAATCCGCTCGATGTCGCCGATTTCCTTGAGCTGCGGTTGCAGGTTTTCGAAACGGTAGCGGTCGAGCAGGCAAGTGATCGAGGTCTGGCGTGCGAGCAATACCTTCAAATCGCGCAACGGACGGTTCAGCCAGCGCGTCAGCAAACGACTGCCCATCGCGGTCTGGCAGCGATCCACTACAGATTGCAGCGTGTTGTCGCGACCGCCAGCGAGGTTGGTATCCAATTCCAGATTGCGACGGCTGGCGCCGTCCAGCACCACAGTGTCGTCAAGCCGCTCGTGACGCAGGCTGCGCAAGTGGGGCAGGGCGGTGCGCTGGGTTTCCTTGGCGTAGGCCAGCAGGCAACCGGCAGCGCCGATGGCCAGGGTCAGGTTCTCACAGCCAAAGCCTTTCAGATCCTGGGTGGAAAACTGCTGGCAGAGACTTTTCAACGCCGTATCACGCTCGAAATCCCACGGCGCTCGACGACGAACGCCACGGCGTTTTTCTGCCGGCAGATCCTTCGGCCAGTCGTCCGGGATCAATAGCTCCACCGGGTTGACCCGCTCCAGTTCCGCCAGCAGGTTTTCCCAACCTTTGATCTCCAGCACGCTGAAGTTGCCGCTGGTGATGTCCAAGACCGCCAGACCAAACAGACGCTCGTCGCCCAATACCGCCGCGATCAGGTTGTCACGACGCTCATCCAGCAACGCCTCGTCACTGACCGTACCCGGCGTGATGATCCGCACTACCTGACGGTCGACCGGACCTTTACTGGTGGCCGGATCACCGACTTGCTCGCAAATCACCACCGATTCGCCGAGCTTGACCAGTTTCGCCAGATAACCTTCCGCCGCGTGGTAAGGAATCCCGCACATCGGAATCGCCTGACCTGCCGACTGCCCACGAGCGGTCAGAGTGATGTCCAACAACTTGGCCGCTTTCTTCGCATCTTCATAGAAGATCTCGTAGAAATCGCCCATGCGATAGAACATCAGCTGATCCGGGTGCTGATTTTTCAGGCGCCAGTATTGCTGCATCATCGGAGTGTGGGAGGACAGGTCGGAGACGGCTTTATTCATCGGATTGTCAGAAAACTCGTTCGAAGGTGTAGGGCAAGAGCGGGGCACAGGCGCGGCTTTTGCGCGATGGGCGCAAGATTACCATGGGCGGTCTGGTGGGCGCAGGGATGACGGTCGGGTGACGTCTTTCTACCGTGAAAAGTTTCTATATGCAGGATTTATGCAAATCAGCATTTGTCATCCCGAAAAACTTCAAGCACTATGCGCGTTATGCAAAAACGCAACGTATCTACCGTATTAAGAGCATTGCTCGATCAGCACGGGATCTCCCCTACGGAGCTTCACCGGCGTACCGGCGTGCCTCAATCCACGCTCTCGCGGATTCTCAGCGGGAAGATTGTCGATCCTTCGGATAAACATATCTCGAAGATCGCTGAGTACTTCGCCGTGAGCACCGATCAGTTGCGCGGGCGCGCGGATGTTGCGCCGAGCGCGGCAGCCGGGCGCGATGAGGTGCATTTTGAACTCAAGGACATAAGCCTGTGGGACGACGACACGCCGGTCGATGATGACGAGGTGTCTGTACCCTTTTTGCGCGAGGTTGAATTGGCTGCTGGATCAGGAAGATTCGTCGTGGAAGAGAGCGAGCGCTCTAGTCTACGCTTCGGCAAACGGAGCTTGCGTCATAACGGTGTGCAATTCGACCAGGCCAAATGCGTGACCGTGCGCGGCAATAGTATGTTGCCGGTGCTGCGCGATGGCGCAACGGTCGGCGTCAACGCAGGCAAGTGCGGCATCGGCGACATCATCGATGGCGACCTGTATGCGATCAATCACAATGGTCAGTTGCGGGTGAAGCAGCTCTATCGTCTGCCTACCGGCATCCGCTTGCGCAGCTTCAATCGCGATGAGCATCCGGATGAAGATTACAGCTTCCAGGAAATCCAGGAAGAGCAGATCGTCATCATTGGCCACGTCTTCTGGTGGGGCATGTACGCCCGCTAACCGCACCTTTTCCAAATGAAACCCGCCATCCGGCGGGTTTTTTTTCGCCCGCGAAAAATGACCAACCCCCCGACCTGCGCGGCTCTCATGCACAAATGCATGCCAGATGCATAAATAAATGCATTTGCGCATTGACTGTATATGCATCCATGCATATCATGACCACCAAGCCGCTCGACAAAGCGGCTGGAAACGAAAGCTCTTTAGTTCCACAAGAACAGGCAGCGATGAATCGGCCTCAACGATTCAGAGGGTTGGCAACTGACCCGGGTGTGCAGCGTAAAGCACCAAAAGCAGTTATCCGGCGGGCAGGGACCGCGGTCGGAAAAACAATCTGAATGGACTCGTACCGCGCCAGTAGCGCCGAAAAGTCAGCTTCCTTCTCGAACACAGGATTGAAGGAAGGCGAAGGAGCGCATTACTGAAAAGCCCGGGGATCAAATCCCGGGCTTTTTGGAATGCCTGCCTCAAGAGAAAAAGTTTGAATCCAACACACACCACTCACCCATCATCCTCGGAGGCGTGACATGACAAACGAGCAACAAGCGTTGGCGGACATGCCGATCTGGCTGGTCATTTTCCTCGCCGTCATCGGCGGGGTGTCCGGCGAAATGTGGCGCGCCGACAAGGAGGGCGCTCGCGGCTGGTCACTGATGCGGCGTCTGGCCCTGCGCTCCGGCGCCTGCATGATCTGCGGTGTCTCGGCCATCATGCTGCTGTATGCCGCCGGGCTGTCGATTTGGGCCGCCGGCGCTTTTGGCTGCCTGACCGCCATGGCCGGTGCCGATGTTGCTATCGGCTTGTACGAACGCTGGGCCGCAAAACGCATCGGCGTCTGTGAAGTTCCGCCACGCGATCAACCTTAAACACTGATCTCTCCGTGCCGCCATTTTTGGCGGCAGGGGTGCGCGTGGACGATTGAAAAGGAGGTCACCTATGCCCACACCGATCCAGCAGCCGTCGCAACTGTTCGCGGCTATCGCGACAACCCTGCGCAATACCGCCGGTTTCAATCTGCAGGTCGGCAATCATCAGGATTTCGATGCGCCCGGCGCTCAGGCCTGGGTGCTGATCGATATCGAACGCAACGGGCCGGGCGAACGTGCCGCTGATGGGCGCATCGCTCATGTGCTGACGTTGTCTCTGCAAGTCATACCGGCGGTTTCTGCCACAGCATTCGCCGCCTGCGATCTGATCGCGGCACTGAAGAACCTGGCCACCGACAACCGCTGGGGCCTGCCTGGCGATCAATGCGATCTGCCGATCAACCTCGATGGATTGCCTTCACTGCTCATCGTTGCAGACCGCCAATACAAGGCCTGGACACTCTCATTCAGCCAGACCCTGTACCTCGGACCAACTCTGCTCGACGACCCATTGGGCACGCCGAAATTTGCCCGCACCTGGGAAGTCAGCGACATCGACAATCCGGACAACTACACCACGATGGAGGCCTGACCGATGTTCGACGCATTACTGCGCATGCAGCTCGGCCCGATCATCGAACGGCTGGCCGAAATGGAAACCGAGATCGAAGACCTGCACCGCCGCGCCGAGAGTTTCTGTCGCATCGGCGTTTGCCAGGAGGTCGACGCCGCAAGCAACACCTGCAAGGTCAGTCACGGTGGATTGCTCACGCCGTTGATCAAGTTCTTCAACCCGAGCGCCGGTGCCCAGAGCGAATCGCGCATTCCGTCGCTGGGCGAGCAGTGTCTGCTACTCAACTACGGCAGCGGCGAAAGCGGCGCGCAGGCCGTGGCGTTGTTCGGTCTCAACAGCGAGCGCTTTCCACCGACCTCAACTGTGCCCACGCTGACCCGGCGCATCCATCAGGACGGCAGTGAAAGCGCTTACGACGATGCGACTCACGTCCTGCACTGGCAAAACGGCCCGGCTACGTTCAAAGGCTCTCGCGAAACGCTGGAACTGAGTATCGGCCCGGCGCGATTGGCCATGACGCCACAGTCGATTGACCTGCAACTCGGCGCCGTCGGCCTGTCGATCAACAACGCCGGCGTGCACTTCAGCGGCCCGTTGGTGGATCACCAGGGACGCGTCATCAGCACCGCATAAGAGCCTTCCATGATCGGAATCGATAGAGACAGCGGGGCCACGGTCGACGACTGGCTGCAATTTGTGCAGCGCGCGACCCGTGCCCTGACCACGCCGCTCGGCACTCGGCAAAAGCGCCCGCTATATGGCTCGCTGATCCCGACGTTGCTCGGGCAGAACCTCGGCGACGATGTGCTGCTTCTGGCGCAGAGCCACGCAGCGCAAACGTTCTACAACGCACAAAACGGCATCAGCGATTTTCAGCCGCAAGTGATCGTCGCCACACGTCAGGGTGCTGGTCTGTTGCTGCGGTTCGCCGGTACCTGGAAAAACCGTCAACAGACCTTCGAGGTAGTGATATGAGCATGTTGATCCCCGGCCAGAACCAGTTGGCCGAACCGGCGCTGATCACCGTCGAAGCGTTTGAAGACTTGCTCGCCGAGTTCAAGACCTTCGTCATCGAATACGTCGGCGCACGCTCGCCGGACAGCGCGGTAAAACTCAAGACCAGTCTGGACAACGAAAGCGAATTGCTGACCTTGGCGCTTGAAGCTTTCTGCGTGCGACTGCAAACCCACGAACGCAAATACAACGCCCGGATCAAGCAGATGTTGGCGTGGTGGGCGACTGGCAGCAATCTTGATGCGCGGCTGGCAGACATGGGCCTGGAGCGGCAATTGCTCGATCCGGGCGACCCGGCGGCCTTCCCGCCGATTGCCCCGATTTACGAAAGCGACGATGACGCCCGGCTGCGTTATTACCTGGCGCCGCATGCGCCGGCAGCGGGCTCACGCATGCAGTATCGCCGCGAAATTTTCACCCTTGGCGAACGTCCAACGGTGAAGGTCGAATCCACCGACGCGGGTGTGGTCAACGTCACTTACACCTTCGACCCGGACGGTCTCGCGGCTCAGGTCAAGGATGGTAACGGCCGTCGCACCGCGCCCGGCGAAGTGCGCGTCACCGTGCTTTCTCGCGACGGCGACGGCACGGCGCCCGAAGCTTTGCTCAGCGGAGTGCGCCAACACTTTGCCCGCCCTGACGTGCGACCGGAAACCGACCTCGTCACCGTGCAAGGCGCCGAGATCAAGCGCTACAAAATCCGCGTCGTGGCGAAGATCAATTCGGGTCCGGATTCGGGCCTGACCAAAGTCGCTGCGCAGCAACAGTTGCAGGCGTATGCCGACAGTTGTCATCGCCTCGAAGGCCGGGTCGATCCGAGCTGGATCGACTACACGCTGCACAGCGCCGGTGCCGTGCAACTGGAGATTCTTGAACCGCTGGATCCGGTCATTGCCAGCGCATTTCAGGCGCCGTACTGCACGGCGGTCGAGGTCGAGGTGTTGACGATATGAGTGACCAATCGCCACGCCCGACGTTACTGCCGGCCAACAGCTCGGCGCTGGAACGCGCGCTCGATATCGGCTTCGGCGCTTTGCTCGATCGCATCGCGCCGCCGTTTCCCGACCTGATGAATCCGCAACACACCCCGGTGGCGTTTCTGCCGTATCTCGCGGCAGATCGCGGCGTCGCCGAATGGAGCACCAATGCGCCGGAAGCGGAGAAACGCCTGACCGTCGAACTGGCCTGGCCCACCGCGCGCCAGGCTGGCACCCGCAAGGCGTTGGAAAACGCTGCCAAGGGTTTGCAACTGCGCCCGCAAATCCGCGCCTGGTACGAGCAGACGCCACCTGGTGCGCCCTACAGTTTTTCCGTGCGCGCCTTCAGCGATCAACCCTACAGCGCAGCCATCGACGCGCGCCTCGACCGACGCTTGGCCGATGCCAAAAGCGAACGCGACATTCTCTCGGTCTCGGTCGGCTTGAGCGCTTTCGGCAGCCATTACATCGGCGCCGCCACTGTCTGCGGCGAGCTGAGCACGATTTATCCGGTATTCATCGAAGGGCTTGAGGCGTCAGGCGAAGCCTTCATGGCCGCTGCTTTGTACACCGTCGAAACATCCACTATTTATCCTCAGGGGGCCTGAATGGCTGACTATTACACCCTGCTCACCAACGCAGGGATTGCCTACGAAACTGCCTGCAAGGCAGCGGGCACGCCGATCAAGTTGACGCAGATTTCCGTCGGCGACGGCGGCGAGGGCGGGGTCTACAACCCGGCCGCCACCGCCACCGAGCTCAGACGCGAAGTCTGGCGCGGGCCGCTGAATGCACTGTTCCAGGACGAGAAAAACCCGAGCTGGCTGCTCGCCGAAGTGACCATTCCGCCGGATGTTGGCGGCTGGTATGTGCGCGAAGCCGGGCTGTGGACTGACACTGGCGTGCTGTACGCAATCGTCAAGTATCCGGAGTCGTTCAAACCGGTTCTGGCTACGTCGGGTTCGGGCAAAGAGTTCTACATTCGCTCGATTTTCGAGACGAGCAATGCGTCGCTGGTGACGTTGTTGATTGATGACACCGTGGTCAAGGCTACTCGTGCGTGGGTCGCTGGATACGTCGCAGACGAGTTGGCCAAGCTTGATGCCAAACAATCAGTACGAGTCGCCACTACGACGAACATTGTTCTGACCGCAGCGCAAACGATTGATGGAGTCGCGGTCGTTGCAGGTGACCGGGTGCTGGCGAAGAATCAGACGCTCGCCAAAGACAATGGCATCTATGTGGTGGCCAATACTGGCTGGACCCGTGCGAAAGATGCGGACACCAGTCTCAAAGTCACTTCGGGCCTGCTGGTTTCGGTCGAGCAGGGCGCGACGCAGGCTGACACGATCTGGCAGTTGATCACTGATGGGGCTGTTGTGCTGGACGCTACCGCGCTCACATTCCAGAACATTACCTTCGGCTTCGCCCCTCTGAAATCCCCGACGTTTCTGGATAGTCCCGCTGCGCCCACACAGGCTCAATTCAACAACAGCAAGTTGCTGGCAACCACCGAATTTGTGCAGCGGGCGTTAGGTAGTTATGCCGATCTGACGACTTATCCAGGCAGCGTTGATTTGACGGCGGGCGATGTCGGGAAGTTGATTGCACCTGGTGGGTCCGCTTCGATTGTCACACTGCCTGACGCTGGCTCCGTTCCTCAAGGATCGATCGTCACCGTTCTGGCGGGTCTGAATGGGGCAACGTTCAAAGCCAAAGGCGGACAGACGTTGATCGCGATCAACGGCGCTATTGGCCCCTTTACTCAGCCGCAATCGACGGTCTCGGCCTTTCGTCGCTTGAGTAATGGCTTGGGCTGGACAATGGAGGGGGGCGACGGCGCTTTGAAGTACTCGCCGATCATGTCCGGAGCGCATTGGATAACAGCACCACAATTTGATAACGGCAAGACGTTCGCGACCACGGAGTTTGTGCAGCGTGCTCAAGGGAGTTTCAGCGGTCAGACCACTATCCAGACCCTTCCCGCCACACTGACCCCGGCCATGGCCGGGCGCCGGATCGTGGTGAGCGGTCCAGGTGTGCTGACCCTGCCGCTATTGGCGGCGAGCCCCGTCGGGTCAAAATTCTACATTTTCAACATGGGAGCGGCGGATATCACTGTCGTTCGTCAAGGTACAGACTCCATCTCCGTACTGGCCAAAACGCTAACGAGTTTCACCATACAAAGCTCTTCCAACGCCGTTGTCACTTGTGGGGACGTGAACCATGTTGTTGAAGAAGGCTGTTCTGCGCTGAAGTACTCCAATGAGTTTGCGGCTCTGTTTTCGCTCAATGGATATCAGAAAAATCCATCTGGATTGATTGAGCAATGGGGGGTTGTGCCGTCCATACCGGCCAATGGTTCGGTAGTGCTTACTTATCCGATTGCATTTCCCGGTGGGGCATTGGGATTCGCATTGGCAGGTGGTGCCTCCGGTCCGGGAATACCCGGGATTAACGTCTACAGCCTCTCTACCACTCAAGCCCGGTTCTGGAATCAGTCGACAACGGTTGCCACGCAGGCGGGTGGTTATCGAGTGGTCGGTTATTAAGGAGAATTGCATGCTTGCTTCAAGATCCACACAAGGCTTTTACAATCCGGATATTCATCCACAGATCCCGGATGACGCTGTTGCAATATCTGCAGAGCTGCACGCGCATTTGCTGGCCGGTCAAGCCTCAGGACAGATGATTGCCTGGGGGGAAGATGGCAAGCCCGCGCTGATAGATGCACCGCCTCTTCCCCTCGCGGAGCTCGAAACCGTCGAGCGGATATGGCGAAATTCTCGACTCGCCGCGACTGACGGTGTAGTTACTCGCCACCGTGACGAGTTGGAGGAGGGAATGCCGACCACGCTGACTCAAGCGCAATACATTGAGGTGCAGGCTTATCGTCGCTTGCTTCGTGGCTGGCCAGAGGCAGGCGAATTTCCCTTTAGCGAGCAACGTCCGCTGATGCCGCAGTGGCTGTTCATCCTCATTCAATAACCGCCCCGCACCCCGGGGCGTTTTCTTATCCGCCCAAAAACACTCATCACCCGCCAAGCCCCTCCCTTCGAGGGGCTTTCCCGTTTATGGAGAAACGAAAAATGGCCAACCGCCAAACCTACACCGTGCTCGTTCCATTCCCCACCGGGGGTGGTCACTGGTCGAGCATCGGCCAGGAACTCGATCTGCTCGACGTCGAGGCCAGTGCACTGCGCTTCGCCGGTCGCCTCGAGCTGAAAACATCTACCACCAAGGCCGTGAAGGCCGCTGCCAAGAAGGCTGACTGAATATGGCTGAGGTTCTGAACTTCGAGCACAACGGCATTACCGTAAATGCCACCGAATCCCCCGAGGCCATGGGTGGTCTGGGTGACAACGTGATCGGTCTGGTCGGCACCGCGCCGAAAGCCGATCCGCTGATTCCGCGTAACGCGCCGTTTCGCATCAACAGCTTCACCACCCATGCATTGCTCGACCCGACCGGTTCGGAAGAAGGCACGCTGTACCACGCGGTCTACCAGATCCTCAAAGTGGTCAAGGTGCCGGTGTATGTAGTGATCGTCGAAGCAGGCGCAACCCCGGCCGACACCGTCAACGCGGTGATTGGTGGCGTTGAGCCGCTGACCGGTCGCAAGCTCGGTCTGGCTGCGCTGGGCAGTGTCCCGGAAGACCTGACCATCATTGGCGCGCCGGGCTTCACCGGCACCAAAGCGGTGGCCAGCGAGTTCGCTTCGTTCGGCAAACGCATCAAGGCTCGCGTGGTGCTGGACGGCAAAGACGCTGCGGTCGCTGACCAAGTGCTTTACAGCCAGGAACTGGGCGGCGCCGACCTCGGTTTCGACCGTTGCCTGGTGGTGCACAACATGCCCGCCGTGTACTCGAAAGCGGCGAAGAAAAACGTCTTCCTCTCGCCTTCCAGCCTGGCGATTGCCGCGCTGGCCAAGGTCAAGCAGTGGGAAAGCCCGGGCAACCAGGTGACCTACGCCGAAGACGTGTCGCGGGTGGTGGAATACAACATCCTCGACACCTCCACCGAAGGCGACCTGCTCAACCGCTACGGCATCAGCTACTACGCCCGCACCGTGCTCGGCGGCTTCTCGCTGCTGGGTAACCGCTCGGTCACCGGCAAGTTCATCAGCTACGTCGGCCTCGAAGATGCGATCAGCCGCAAGCTGGTCAAGGCCGGTCAGAAAGCCATGGCCAAAAACCTCACCAAATCCTTCATGGATCAAGAGGTCAAGCGCATCAACGACTGGCTGCAAACCCTGGTCGCCGACGAAACCATTCCCGGCGGCAGCGTGTACCTGCACCCGGAACTCAACAGCGTCGAGAAGTACAAGAACGGCACCTGGTTCGTGGTCATCGACTACGGCCGCTACGCGCCGAACGAACACATGGTTTATCAACTCAACGCCCGCGATGAAATCATCGAGCAGTTCCTGGAGGACGTTCTCTAATGTTTACCAACCGCGTAAGACAGGCCATCGCGGCCACCCTGCAAGGCCTGCCGTTGTCGGCGACCGTTGAGGAATTCACTCCGCCGAAGATCGATTTCGACATGGAGAACATGACCGGTGGCCGCTTCATCGTCGAAGAGATGGCCAAGAGCGCCAAGCCGCTGAACGCCCAGATCAAACTTCAAGGCACTGGCGCAGAAGTCTTGCTCGCCATGGGCGTGAAACTCGGCGACGACATCCTGCTGAACGTGCGTGAGGCCGGTCAGGATCAGGATGGCAATACCTGGTTCACCTATCACACCGTGGGCGGCAAGCTTAAAACTCTGGGCGAAGACGCGCTGAAAATGGGTAACAAACCCGTCACTACGCTGGATCTGTCCTGCCGCACCTACAACCGTCTGGAAAACGGCGTACCGGTGATCGACATCGACGTGCGCACCCAGAAGTTCGTGCTTAACGGCGTCGACATTCTCGGTGATGCACGCCGCGCGGTACTGATGCCGTAAGTCGTTTCGGCAGGTCCAGCACCAACCCTGTGGGGGGCAATTCCCACAGGGTCACAGCAATCTCAAGGAATTCATTCATGTCGTGGATGCCACCCAAGCATGACTTGTTGTCGCCGATCACCGGTGACGACGGCTCGCAGATCAACCAGATCCAGCTCAAGCCACTGTTCTACGCCGCACAAAAAGATGCGCTGGCCCGTGCCGGCGATGACGAAGACGATCAGTTCTTCGAGCTGGCGCTGCTCGCCACCGGGCTGTCGGTCAAGGAACTCGATCAGCTCAAACGCCCGGACTACGTGACCATCGCGCAATACGTGCACGAAATGTCGACCCGTCCGGCGTCGCACTTTCTCGACCAGATCGAAGACGCGGAAAAGTCCGACGATCCCGATCAAGTGCAACTGCTGCAACCGCTTGCCGTCACCGGCCGCACCGTGACCTCGCTGAGCCTGGAAATGCCGGTTCTGCGCGCCACCAAAGTGATGAAAAAACTGAAAACCGCCAAGGAACGCGCCGAGTTCATCACCGCCCATTGCACCGGGCTGATGATCCCCGATCTGGCGCTGTTGAGCGTCCCGGACTGGACTCAGTTGCAGGTGCGCATAGACGATTTTTTAAACCAGCCGGCGGCCTTCTTTCAGAGCGCGACATCGAAGTAATCCTCGATATCGTGCCGCTCATTTACCCGGTAAGTGAGGCGGAAATTCTGGAGTGGGACGCCGAAAAGGCCTTGCGCCGCTACGACATCGCGATCACTCGCCTTGGCGTGAAACAGGAGTAGAGCGCCATGGCACAAACCAATTGTTCGCTCAAGTTCACTGAGATCAACCAGGATGGTTGGTCCGCGAGCATTGTCGGTAACGCTGCGGATCTGATATCGCCAATGGCATCCGGCCCGGTCGAGCAGCCCGCCATGACTTTGGGCCAGCCGAGTTCAGGGTTTGCGGGTGCGATCGACAGTCTGAACCTTGAATTGTCGGACGCGACGGTCGAACTCCGGCAGTTGACGGCAGAGCAAGCTCGCCTGCGAGGCGTTCTGGTATCGATACACAGCGTGCTGGCCTCGCAGCGATCGTTGCAGCAGGCGATGAGTGACCGGCAAGCACAGCCTGTTCCCTCGGCAGTCGGCGGGGGACAGAAGCCGCTCGGCACCCCGGCACGCAGAAAGAAACAGCACTGGCTCAGCGCTGGGGTGGATGACTTTGCACCCTTCAAGCCGCTTACCCCCTCAGTCAACCTCGATGCAGCGCTGGCCAAGCTCCAGCAGGTGATTGATTTCAAGGGCGATCAGCGCGAGGCGCACCGGATTGTCCTGGACAAGATGGCCACTGAAGCAAAAGTGGCGGCCGGCGGAACCAGGGCGGTTGAACTGGCAGACGTCGAATACGCCGGTGCCAGGGCAGGTGTAGGCAACAACCGCGTGGATGCCAATGGCAATGTGAACGAGGACGAAAGGCGCAACGATCTGGTGGATTTCGTTCGCGACGCCGCTGTTACAGCGACAGCCTTCGGGATGAGCGCTCGGGATACGGCGGATATGTTGATCGGCTTACGTACCGCGATGGGCCTTGATCGACCGCAAACCCTCGACCTGGCTGACGCTACCAGTGTGCTGACTAGCCGATTGAGCGTATCGCCCGCTGACATCGGCTCGATACTCGGCAATTACGGCGCTTCGGCAAAGGGTGCCGGGATGCAACCCGAGCAGGCCGCAGCATTTTCTGCGGCGCTGATCCATGCCGGGGTAAACCGGGCTGATGCGGGCGTTGCGTTGGAAAAAATCACCACGACGCTGGCGCAGGGGGATAAGGCTTCAGTTGAGCAGAAAGCGGCGATCGCACAACTGAGACTGAATCCGAACGCCTTGGCCGGTGAAATGCAAATGGATGCTCCAGGTGCGATTCTCAAGGTGTTGCACGCACTGGGCAAGCAATCGCCTGATCAGCAATCCAAGCTGGCGACGACCTTGTTTTCCGTCGATCAGCCGATTATCAAACTGCTGCAAAGCAGTGGTGACGTGCAGCGCGCGTTCGAACTGGTAAAGACCAAAAAAGACTACGCAACCTCGCAGAAACACGGCGAACCCGGGGCGGTCGATCAGGCTGCGCTGATACAGGCGGATACGTCACAAGCGCGCCTGAACACCTTGAATGCTCAAAAGGAGCGGCTCTATACATCTGCAGGCGCCACCGTGTTACCAATCTTCGACTTTCTGGTCGACAAGGTCGGGCAGGCTGCCGATGGTTTGAGCAACGTGGCAGAAGAAGCTCCGCAATTTACCCGCGCGTTGATCCTGGGTATCGCCGGCATGAAGGCGTGGGGACCTCTGAAGACGTTTGCGTCCCAAGCCCATACGTCGATGAGCACGGCTGTTGCGAGCGTCAGGTCCGGGCTCGGCAGCATCTTCGCGAGGGCCAGCGCCCTCGGCACCGAGGCGATGAGTCGGGCCAGATTCCTGGCATCAGCTCCGGGCCGCAGCTTGATCAGCAGCGGTGCTCGTTTCGGGCGTATCGCGGGGCCTCTGAGCATGCCGTTGATGATGCTCGACGCAGGTATCAACGTTGTTCAGGGCGTGCGCGAGAAGGATTCGAGAAAAGTTGCCGGAGGCGTGGGCGCTATAACGGGTGGAGTGGCAGGCTCTTACGCTGGGGCCGGGGTGGGCGCCCTCGTTGGTACGTTCATTGGTCCTGGACCCGCTACGATCGCTGGAGGTGCAGTTGGCGGAGTGCTTGGTGGTTATTTCGGCAGCCAGGCTGGCGCGGCCTTGGGCGAAATGCTGTTCACGCCTGCCACCGACAAGCTCTCCAAACCGGCCGAAGTCAGCCAGAACCTTGGCAGTGCCCAGACGCAAACTCAGCAAATAACCTTCTCGCCGAACATTCAAGTCACATGTCCGAATGCGGACAGTGCAGAGCAAATTCGCCTGATCATCGCCCAGCAACTGCACGGCCAATTCCACGGCGAAATGCTGCCGCTGTTGAGCACCAATTCCCTGGCCACCCGCCGTGACGCAGCCCTGACTGACGGAGCCACTTCATGAAACAACAAATGGCACTCGGCAGTTTCATCTTCGGTCTGTCCCGCGAGTTTGCCTACAGCACGCTGGCGCGCAAATCCGACGGTGGCTGGACTGAATTGCCGATCCTCACCAGCAAACCCAAGTCCCATCAGACCGGACAAAAGCCGGAAAGCCTGACCATCGGCGGCACCTCGATGTACGCCGTGGCCATGGAACGGCTCGATGAACTCCGTGCGCTGCAAGCCTTGAGAGCACCGCTGCCGTTGATCGACGGCATCGGTCGCAACTGGGGTTTGTGGCGAATCATCAGCGTTCAGGAGAACCAGAGCGAGGTCATCGATGACGGCACCGCGATGGTGATCAAGTGGGTACTCGAATTAGCGGAGTTCAACAATGCGTAAGGTCCGAAGCGTGGCCGGTGATTCGGTCAATCTGCTGCTGTACCGCGAGTCGGGTCGCTCAGACGATCAGGCCGAGGCAGCGTTGTGGAAACTCAATTCGACCCTGGCCGAATACGGCCCCGTTTTGCCGGCGGGCATCTGGGTGACGCTGCCGGAACTCGACAGCCGACCCGCCGCGATCAAGCCGGTTCTGGCTTGGGACTAAGGAGGTTGCATGGCACAGGGATTTACACCGGCGATCGAAATCTACGGCGCCAACCAGGCCCTGCTTAACCAGCGTCTGATCAGTTGGGAGCACATTGATGCCGCCGGGATGGAGTCCGATCAGCTGACCCTGGTGATCGACCTCGAAGGCCTTGATGGCTTGCCGACCCTGGGCGGAAAAATCGGCCTGCGGGTCGGCTATCTGGAGTCCGGGCTGGTCGAAAAGGGCCAGTTCAAGGTGACCCGACTGACACCGACGCTGTTCCCGTTACGCTTGACGTTGGTGGCTACCGCAGCGCCTTTCAGCGGCAAGGATGAGACCCGATTCAAGGAACGGCGCACGGCCAGCCATGGCCCCACCACCCTTGGCGCACTGTTTCGCCAGCTGGTCTTGCCGCACGGTTTTTCGCCACGCGTCGATCCCGAGTTGGCGCTGATCCGGATTGCTCATGTTGATCAGTCGAACGAAACCGACATGAGCTTTATCACGCGATTGGCGCGCAAGTACGACGCGGTGGCCAAACCTTTCAACGACCTCTACGTACTGGCGAAACCGGCGCAGCTGAAAAACCTCTCGGGCCAGGTGATACCTGACGTCAGGCTGTCAGTGACGAGCAACAATCGACCGGGCGATCACGCCTTCATCAGCGCCGCACTGGAAGAGACCGCTCGCACCCAGAATCAGGGTTGCAAGACCTGCTTCTGGGACATCGCTGCCGGCAAGCTGCGCGAGGTGATAACCGGTTCCGAACCCTACAAGGTGATTCGCCAGAAACAGCCCAGTGAAGAAGAAGCCAAAGCCATCGGCGAAGCCGAGGTGCGCAAGATGTTGCGCGAGAAATACAAGCTGAAGGTCACCTGCCCGGGCAATCCGCTGCTGGCGGCCGAAGGCCTGTTGGTGCTCGATGACACTTGGCCTGACTTCATGCGCGGTCGCTGGTCGATCGAAAAAGTCACCGCCAGCGGCAAGCGCGAGGAAAGCTATCGCTGCTTGATCGAGGCAAACGGTCTCGATCCCAAGGCCTGATTTCTCAGGCACACACACAAGTCTCATCATTCTGGATTGCCCACATGAAGATCTCCCCGATCCTCACGCAGCTGCGTGAGCAATGCCCTGGCTTGGCCGATCACATCGCAGTCGGTGTCGATCTGGCGCTCCTGCAAGAAAACCCGAATCTGCCGACACCGTCGGCTCACGTCACACCACTTGCCGATGTGGCCAGCGCCAGCAGCGCACAAAACCTGATCCTGCAACCGATCCGCGACCGCTTCGACATCGTCCTGGCGCTTGACGCATCGGACGCTACAAAAGCGCTGGATCTGTTGCATGACCTGCGCGCCGAACTGTGGCGCGCACTGGTGGGTTTCAAGCCTGGCAACGACTACAGCGCCATCGTCTACGACGGCGGCGAGTTGGTGTCGCTCAACAGCAGTCGCGCCTTTTACCGGCTGCGCTTTTTTGCCGAGTTCCAGCTCGGGCGCAACCTGCCCGATCAGCCTGCGCAGAGCTGGCACGAACGTGAACTGGACGCTCTGGCGTCCTTTACCGGGGCCACCGTGCGGGTCGATGCGATCGACCCGGCCGACCCCAATCTGAAACGCCCGGGCCCTGATGGGCGCGTGGAAATGACCTTCTCTGGAGACGTAACCCCATGAGCAATCGCATCACCGTAGTGCCGGCCGCCGGCCGTGCCGTGCCTGACCCGGAAGCGGGCGACTTGCTGCCCCTCGAGGGCCGTGAAGTGCTGGACAGCGCCTGGTGGCGCCGACGTCTGGCCGACGGCGATATCACCCTCAAAACCGTAAAAGCTAAACCACAGGGAGCCAAATAATGGCGATCGGATTCAGCAACATCCCCGCGGACATTCGTGTACCGCTGTTCTATGCCGAAATGGACAACTCGGCCGCCAATAGCGCGACCTCGGCCATGCGCCGACTGATCGTGGCGCAGGTCAACGACAACATCGCCCCGACCGAAGTCGGCAAACTGGTGCTGGTGTCCAGCGTGGCGCTGGCCAAGAGCATCGGTGGCCAAGGCTCGATGCTCGCTTCGATGTACGAGACCTTCCGCAAGGCTGACCCGATCGGCGAGATCTGGTGCCTGCCGCTGCACAACACCGAAGGCGCCATCGCCAAAGGCGTGCTGACCCTGACCGGCACCGCGACTCAGGCTGGTTTGCTTAATCTGTATGTTGGCGGCGTTCGCGTTCAAGCCACCGTGGTCAACGGTGCCACCGCTGCGCAAGCGGCCACCGCACTGGCGCAGAAAATCAACGCTTCGGCCGATCTGCCGGTCAGCGCTGCGGCTGCCGAAGGTGTGATCACTCTGAGCGCCAAATGGACTGGCGACAGCGGCAACGACATCAGCCTGCAGTTCAATCGCCTGGGCAAGAGCAACGGCGAAGAGACCCCGGCCGGCCTGACCAGTGCGATCACCGCGATGACCGGCGGCGCCGGTGTGCCGGATCAAGTCGCGGCGATTGCTGCGCTGGGCGACGAACCGTTCGAGTTCATCACGCTGCCATGGTCGGATCTGTCGACCCTCAACACCTGGCAAGCGGTCATGGATGACAGCACCGGTCGCTGGTCGTGGGCCAAGCAACTGTTCGGTCACGTCTACAGCGCCAAACGCGGCACCGTCGGCACGCTGGTGGCTGCAGGTCAGGCACGCAACGATCAGCACATGACCATTCAGGCGCTGGAGCCGGGCGTTCCGCAACCGTTCTGGGTGCAGGCTGCTGCACTGGCTGCGCGCACTGCGGTGTTCATCTCCGCCGACGCCAGCCGTCCGACGCAAAGCGGCAGTCTGCCGGGCGTTGATCCGGCCCCGGCCAGCGAGCGTTTCACCCTGACCGAGCGTCAGTCGCTGCTCAACTACGGCATCGCCACCGCTTACTACGAAGGCGGTTATGTGCGCATCCAGCGTTCGATCACCACCTACCAGAAGAACGCTTACGGCCAGGCTGACAACTCGTACCTGGACAGCGAAACCATGCACCAGTCGGCGTACATCGTGCGTCGTCTGCAAAGCGTGATCACCAGCAAATACGGCCGCCACAAGCTGGCTTCCGACGGCACGCGTTTCGGCGCCGGCCAGCCCATCGTTACCCCGAGCACCATTCGCGGTGAGCTGATCGCCCAATACGCCAAGCTCGAACTGGAAGGCCACGTGGAGAACGCCGAGCTGTTCGCCGAGCACCTGGTCGTCGAGCGCGACGTGCAGGACCCGAGCCGCGTGAACGTGCTGTTCCCGCCGGATTACATCAACGGTCTGCGCGTGTTCGCACTGCTCAACCAGTTCCGTCTGCAGTACGACGACGCTGCCTGATCGGCACGTTTGAATCTGTGAATTCAGCCCACCTCGCGTGGGCTTTTTATTTGAAGGGAGTAACACCATGGGTCAACTGATTGCAGGCACCTGCTACGTCAAGGTCGACGGCGCACAACTGACTATCAATGGCGGCTGCGAAGCCCCGTTGCTGGCGGTCAAACGGGAAACCGTAGTGCCGGGTTTCTACAAGGAAACCGACATCGCGCCGTCGTTCAAAGTGACCGCGCTGCACACCGCCGACTTCCCGCTGAAGAAGCTGATCGAAGGCACCGACATCACCGTCACCTGCGAATTCAGCAACGGCAAAGTCTACGTACTGGCCGGTGCTTACCTGGTGGAAGAACCAGTCTCCAAAGGCGATGACGCCACCATCGAACTGAAATTCGAAGGCATCAAGGGGACCTGGCAATGAGTGGCGCCGTGCAGCTTCAGGTTGCGATCGAAGCGCACGGCGAGCCTCTGACCGAACTCGACCTGCGCCGTCCGACGGTGCAGGAAGTGCGAGCGATCAAGGCGCTGCCGTACAAGATCGACAAGAACGAAGAGGTCAGCCTCGACATGGACGTCGCCGCGAAATACATCGCGGTGTGCGCCGGCATTCCACCGTCGTCGGTCAACCAGCTGGATCTGGCTGACCTCAACGCGTTGAGCTGGGCCGTCGCAAGTTTTTTCATGAGTGCGGCGTCGGCGCCATCACCGACCTGATCGCAGTCGCCTATGACCTGGCCTGGTTCTGGAAGGTTGACCCCGAACAGATGATGGCCAGGCCACTGGATGTGCTCCGCGAATCGCTGGAGCACGCGCAACGGATCAATGCGATGCAGCAGGTGCAGTGATGGCAGACACAGATACCAAAGCGAAAACCTCGGTGCTGCTCACGGGCATCGATGAGCTGTCACCCAAACTCGGCGCCCTGCGGGCAAAAGTCGAGGGTTTCAAGAAGAACCTCGAACAGACCGGCCTCGGCAAACTGGATATCAGTGGTCTGTTCAAGGGTGGCAGCGTGATCACGCCGTTCGTGGACGGCATAAAGTCGGCAGCGGCGTTTCAGGGCAAGTTGGCCGAAGTCAGCGAGACGGCGAAAACCGTCGACATGCCTGCGGCGCCGAGAGCCGCAGCGCAGAACATGGATGTGTTCAGTGCTTCGATGGAGAAGGTCTCGACGGCGGTGAATGCCGCACTGGTGCCGGCGGTCGGTGCCGTGGTGGTCGGGCTTGAGCCAATGTTGACCGGCTTTGGCAGTTTGCTTGCCGACAATCCGAAACTGGTGGAGGGCCTCGCTGCGGGCGCTATCGCGTTCTCGGCGATGCAAACCGCGGTGACCGGCGCGACTCAGGTGTTCGACGTGATGAGCATGGTGCTCAAGACCAATCCGATCATGCTGATTGCGATGGGCATTGCCGTGGCAGCCGGTTTGATCGTGGCCAACTGGACGCCGATTTCGGCTTTCTTCACTGGCCTGTGGGACGGGGTGAAAAGCGTCGGGGCGAATGCCATGGCGACGCTGCGTTCGATCCTCGACTGGCGACCGCTGGCTGCATTGGCGGCGCTGTGGGAACCGATTACGGGTTTCTTCTCGGCAATCTGGGACAAGGTCAAAGCGCTGACTGCGCCGGTGATCGACTTCTTCAAGTCGGTTTTCTCGTGGTCGCCAGCGGGCATGATCGTGGAAAACTGGGGGCCGTTGACCGGCCTGTTCTCGGCGATCTGGGAATTGCTCAAGGCCTTGAGTGTGCCGGTCATGGCGTTCCTCAAAGGTCTGTTCGACTGGACACCGTTGGGCATGATCATCAACAACTGGGGCGCGATCACCAGCTTCTTCGCCTCGATCTGGACGGCGCTGCAACCGGCGGCGCAAGTCATCAAGGACTTCTTCGCCACGCTGTTCGACTATTCCCCGCTGGGGATGATCGTCAATAACTGGGGCAGTATCGTCAGCTTTTTCGAGCCGATCTGGGCGGCGCTGCAAGCCTCTGCGCAGCAGGTGAAGAGCTTCTTCGCCGGGCTGTTCGAATGGTCGCCACTGGAGCAGATTGCGACGTACTGGCAACCGATCAGCGAAGTGTTTTCGGCGCTGTGGGGTGTGGTGCAAGCATTGGCCACGCCGGTGCTGGAGTTTCTGCACAACATGTTCGAGTGGACACCGTTGGGGCAGATCATCAAGAACTGGGCGCCGATCACCGAGTGGTTCGGCGAGTTGTGGCAAAAGCTGCAAACCGTGATCGCGCCAATCAAGGAGCTGTTCGACGGCGGCTTCGCCGGACTGGTGGCGAAAGTCACCGGCAAGGTCGAAGGCTTGACCCAGGCCCAGCGGCAGACCAATGCCGAAGGCAAGGGTGAACTGGCGCCGGCGTTCTTCGGCGCCAGTGTGCAACCTCAAGGTAGCAATGCGTTGCAGGCCGGCTCCTTGCCGCAATCCTCCAGTGCGCTGATCCAGCAAAGCGCCGCCAATAACCGTACGCAACTCGAAGGCGGCCTGACCGTGCGCTTCGAAAATGCGCCGGCCGGGTTGCGCACCGATCAACCGCAAACCAATCAACCGGGGCTGGCGCTCAGTTCGCGCATCGGCTACCGCTCGCTGTCCGTGGGAGGTTCCAATGAACTGGCGTGACCGTTTATTGCCGGCATCCTTTCGCGGTGTCGGGTTCTGGATCGATTCGGCGAAAACTCCGGTCGGTCGCAAGGGGCAATTGCACGAATACCCGCAGCGTGATCTGCCGTTTTTCGAGGACCTCGGCCAGCAGGCCAAGACCCATGATCTGACGGCGTTCATTGTCGGCGCCGATTGCCTGGAGCAGCGCGACAAACTGCTCAAGGCATTGGAACTGGGCAGCGGCGAACTGGTGCACCCGTGGCTCGGACGCCTGCAAGTCAAGGTCGGCGAATGCGACATGAGCCACACCCGCCAGGACGGCGGGCTGGTGACCTTCACGCTGAAGTTCTATCCCGACCGACCGCTGCCGTTTCCGACAGCCACGGTCAGCACGCAGAAAGTGCTGCTGGCCAAGGCTGACACGCTGCTCGGTTCGGCGGTGGCGCGCTTCGAACAGGCGATGACGTTAATCAAAGCTGCGCGGATCGGTATTGCCAATCTGCGCAACAGCCTGACCGGCGTGTACGAGGTGATCAAAGAGCAGCTCAAACCATTGATCGAGCAGTACCGGCAAATCACTGAACTGGTCAAAGCGGTCAAGGAATTGCCCAAGGAAGTGGCGGCGGAATTCAAGGGTTTGCTCGGCGATATCAAGGAGCTCAAGGCGTTCGCCAAGGAGGGTTACCGTGGCGTGATTGCCGACGTTTCCCAACAACTCGAAGCCATCCGCAAGGCCGATGCGCCGAAGATCACCACCGGCAAGGACACCAACGCGGCGGCGCAAGCCATGGCGGATCTGGTGCAGGACACGATGCTGGTCAAGGTCGCGCAATGGGTGGCGTCGATGCCGGTAGCGAAAGCGCCGGTGAAGCTGCAATCGATACCCTCCGTGGGACAGCAGGCGACAAGCCCCGTGGCCCGCCAGGAAGTGCCGGTCAGTGACGACATGCAGGCCCTGCGTGACGCCGTGGCTGCGGCGATCAATCCGATGCTGGACAAGGCCGGCCCCGCACACTTTCAGGCTATCAGCGATGTGAAGGAGGCGCTGACCGCGCACCTCAAAGCGGTGGCATCGTCCGGTGTGCGCCAGGTCAGCAAATCGTTTCAGGAGAGCTTTCCCGCTGTGGTGATTGCCTATAAGCAATTTGCCGACGCGACGCGGGTTGACGAAGTGCAGCAGCGCAACGGCATTACCCATCCCGGTTTTTCGCCCAACGAAGTGAAAGTCTCCAGGGAGTGAGCCATGAGCGAGATCGACAACCACGTCACCTTGACCGTCAACAACATGGAATACGGCGGCTGGAAAAGCGTGGAAATCACCGCGGATCTGGAGCGTCAGTTCCGCACCTTCAAACTCGATATCACCTGGCAATGGCCGGGGCAGACGGTGGACAACCGGATCAAACCGGGTGATCCCTGCGAGGTGAAAATCGGTGAGGATCTGGTGCTCACCGGTTATGTGTTCAAGGCGCCGATCAGCTACGACGGTCGGCAGATCAGCCTGAGCATCGAAGGCAGTTCCAGGACTCAGGATCTGGTGGATTGCGCGGCGACCAACCGCCCCGGTCAATGGCAGGAACAGCCGCTGCTGAGCATCGTCCAGGACCTGGCGATGAACAACTCGCTGATGGTCGTCAGTGAAATCCCGCAGACCGCGCGCCTGAGCAAGCACACCATCGTGCCGGGGGAAACGGTGTTCCAATCCATCGACCGTTTGCTGTCGTTGTACCGGGTGTTTTCCACCGATGACGCCGAAGGGCGGCTGGTGCTGGCCAACCCCGGCAGCGGCGGAAGGGCGAGTGATGCGCTGGAGCTGGGCAAGAATATTCTCTCGGCCAACGCGCCGATGGATTACAGCCAGGTGTTTTCCATCTACCGGGTGATCGGTCAGCAGAAAGGCAACGACAAGCAGAGCGGGGCAGCGGTCAGCGAAGTGGAATCGTCCGCGGCCGATCTGAGCTTCAAACGGCAGCGCACCACGGTGATCAACGAAGGCACGCAACTGACCTTCGAACTGGCGCAGCAACGTGCGCAATGGGAAAGTGCAACCCGCATGGGCCGCGCCTTGAGCACTACCTATCAGGTGCAAGGCTGGCGGCAATCCAACGGTGATTTGTGGCGTCACAACACCTTGGTGCGGGTCAAGGATCCGGTGCTCGGGTTCGATGAGGACATGCTGATTTCCAAGGTGACCTATTCACTCTCGGCGCAAGGCTCGGTGACCACATTGCACGTGGCGCCGCCGCATACTTTTGATGCCAATCCCAGCCCTCCGAAAAAAACTGCCTAGGCCCTCAAAGATCGCAGCCTTCGGCAGCTCCTACATTGAATCGGCGTAGACCTGTAGGAGCTGCCGCAGGCTGCGATCTTTTGGCGTCGGCCCAGATTTCACAGGAATTCCAAATGAGCCTACTGACTCGCCTGCTGGCGCGCGGCACTGTCGTGCTCGCCAGTTCGGCAAACAAGCTGCAATCGCTGCAAATGCGCCTCACCGCCGGTGAAGTCAACGACGACATGGAGCACTTCGAACCCTACGGTTTTACCAGCCATCCACTGGCCGGCGCCGAGGGCATCGTCACCTTTCTTGGCGGCGACCGTTCCCATGCCGTCGCACTGGTGGTCGCCGACCGCCGCTATCGCCTGCAAGCGCTGGCCGCTGGAGAAGTGGCGATCTACACCGACGAAGGCGACAAGATCCATTTCAAGCGCGGGCGGATCATCGACATCGAAACCGCCACGCTGAACATCCGCGCCAGCAGCGCGGTGAACTTCGACACGCCGGTGATCAATCAGACCGGCAAAATCGTCTCCACCGGCGATCAGCTTGCCGGTGGCATCAGCCAGATCAAACACGTGCACGTCGGCGTGCAGGCGGGCAACGGTCAGACCGGCGCGCCGGCAGGAGGCAAATGATGTTCATCAGTCAAAACCTGCACGCCGCGCTGACCCGCGCGGTGCTGATCAGCCTGTTCACTTGGCGCCGCGCCGCCGATGACGATGCCCTCGATGACGACGAACGTTTCGGCTGGTGGGGCGACACGTTTCCCAGCGTTGCCGACGACCGCATCGGCTCGCGGCTATGGCTGTTGCGCCGGGTCAAGCTGACCCGACAGACCCAGATGGATGCCGAATTCTATGCCCGCGAAGCCCTGCAATGGCTGATCGACGACGGCCATTGCAGCGCGCTCGACATCATCAGCGAACGCCTCGACGACCAGCGCCTGAACCTGCGCACTGTCCTGACCCTGGCCGACGGCGAACGTCTGGACATCAACCCCGATAACAGTTGGCAGGTGATCTATGCCGTTTGAAACCCCTTCGCTGCCGGTGCTGATCAAGCGCACCCAAAGCGACCTGGCCGGCGATTCGCTGCGCCAGTCCGATGCGCAAGTGCTCGCCCGAACGCTGGGCGGCGCGGCTTACGGTTTGTATGGCTACCTTGACTGGATCGCCGAGCAGATCCTGCCCGATACGGCCGATGAATCGACCCTTGAGCGCATCGCCGCACTGCGTCTGAATCAACCGCGCAAAGCTGCGCAAGTGGCCAGCGGTAGCGTGAGTTTCACTGCTACGGCTGGCGCAGTGCTCGACGTCGACACACTGTTGCAGGCGAGCGATGGCCGCACCTACAAAGTCACGACCTCGCGCACCGCTGTCAATGGACTCAACAGCACCACGATTGCTGCGCTGGATGCCGGCAGCCTGGGTAACGCCGAGGCCGGTCTGGCGCTGACGCCGACGCAACCGATTGCCGGTATTGTCGGCAACAGTTTCGTGGTGCTGGCGCCCGGCCTGAACGGCGGCGTTGCGCGTGAAAGCCTCGAATCCCTGCGCTCGCGGGTGATTCGTTCCTATCGGATCATCCCCCATGGCGGCTCGGCGCAGGACTATGAAACCTGGGCACTGGAATGCCCCGGTGTGACCCGTGCATGGTGCCGCGGCGGCTTCCTCGGGCCGGGTACTGTCGGCGTCTACATCATGCGTGACGACGATCCGCAACCGGTGCCCAACGCCGAACAACTGGCCGAGGTTCAGGCGTACATCGAGCCGCTGCGCCCGGTGACTGCCGAGGTGCATGTGCTGCCACCGGTGCAGGTGCCGGTGGTCTATAAGTTGAAGCTGATTCCCGACACCAGCGCAGTGCGCGCTGCCGTTGAAACCCAGCTGCGCGATCTGCACAACCGCGAAGCCGATCTCGGCGAGGATCTGTTGATCAGCCACATCCGGGAAGCGATCAGCAGCGCCGCTGGCGAGACCGACCATATCCTCGCAGCACCCGTGGCCAACGTAACGGCTGGCGACAGTGAATTGCTGACCTTCGGAGGTTGCGTATGGCAGGCATAAGAACTGCCGCGCAATACCAGGCGCAACTGCGCGCCTTGCTGCCGTCCGGTCCGGCGTGGGACCCGGAACGCGTGCCGGAGCTTGAGGAAGTCCTGCAGGGCGTAGCCGTCGAACTGGCGCGCCTCGACGCGCGCGCCGCCGACCTGCTGAACGAGATGGACCCGGCCGGCGTCAGCGAACTGGTGCCGGACTGGGAACAGGTGATGAACCTGCCCGACCCATGCCTCGGCGCCGCGCCACTGTTCGACGACCGCCGTCTGGCTGTGCGCCGGCGCCTGCTGGCGGTCGGCAGTCAGGCGGTCGGCTACTACATCGAAATCGCCAAAAGCCAGGGTTACCCGAACGCAACCATCACCGAACTCGAAGCCCCGCGCATGGGCCGCGCACGCTTCGGCGCGGCGCATTTCGGCACTTGGGAAGCGCAATTCATGTGGACGCTCAACACCGGCGGACGGCTGCTGCTCGGTCGGCGTTTCGGCGCGAGTTATTGGGGCGAGCGCTTCGGCGTGAATCCCGGCTCGGCGCTGGAATGCCTGATCCACCGCAGCGCACCGGCGCATACCAAAGTGCACATCAATTATGACTAGGGAGTAGCGGGATGGATTATCCGAAAAGCATGCCCGGCATTGGTTTGGTCAACAGCCGCTTCGTCGATGAAAACCCGATCACTGGAACACCGGGTTCGTTGATTCCCGCCGAGTGGGGCAACGCGCTCACTGAGGAAGTGTTGTCAGTCATCAAAGGTGCCGGGATCGAGCCGACAGAGGGATTGAACAACCAGTTGCTGGAAGCTTTGCGCGGCCAGACGCTGTTTGAAACACCTGCACAGTTTGATGCCAGTCAAAAGGTAGCGACCACAGAATTTGTCCAACGTGCACTCGGTAGTCTGGCGGGGCAAACCAATTATGTCGGTGAGGTGGCGTTGTCGCTCGCTGACGTCGGCAAACTCTCCATCTTTACGGGGCCTAGCACGGTGACGCTG
Source organism: Pseudomonas sp. P4795 (assembly GCF_048822895.1). Lineage (NCBI taxonomy): Bacteria > Pseudomonadati > Pseudomonadota > Gammaproteobacteria > Pseudomonadales > Pseudomonadaceae > Pseudomonas > Pseudomonas sp. P4795. The sequence continues at coordinate 532,009 of NZ_JBMFBT010000003.1, forward strand.
CCGGAATGGTCGCGCGTTCCGCCGGGAGGACTGGTGTCACTGGTGGCCAGCTCTGGCGGTTTAACGGTCAAGGCCAGAAGTGGTGAGAGCTTGAGCACCATCAATGGGGCTCCAAGTACTTCTCTGGCGTTCGTCGGCGGTAGCTTCGTGACATTCCGACGACTGTTGCTGGGTGGTGGATGGGGCCTCGACTCGGGTGACGGTGCTCTGAAGTACTCGCCGATGTTCACGGCATCATTGGGCAGCAGCGGTTATCAACGCTTGCCCAGCGGCCTGATCCTGCAATGGGGGTTGGCCACGGGTGGCGCTCTGAGTGAAACCGTGACCTATCCGATCGCATTTCCGAACGCGGTGCTGTTCCTTTCCGGTGGTGATATTTCGCCGGGCTTAACGGACCTGCGTTTTTCCTTCTTCCGGCTCTCGCAGAGCCAGTTCCAGCGCTTTTCCAATTCCGACCCGGGTGGCTGGAACTGGTTTGCGATGGGCTTCTGAACTCCCAGGTGAGACGATGAGATATATAGATTTTGATGCCCAAGGCGAGCTCCTCGGGCGCTATGACGCCACACTTCATACGCAAATTCCTGCCAGCGCTATGGAAATCTCTGACGAACTATTTATACGCACCATCGAGGAGCGTGACGGAATCTGGAGATTGACCGAAGGCAAAGTCATCAAGCATCCCCTGCCAAACACCGCGCAAATGCTCGATACCGAACTGAAATCGGCTGTCCTGACACGCCGCGATCTTTTGCTCACAGAGGCCGATCAGCAAACCGTTGGCATGGCGGACGCCTACATCGCGGGCCTGCTGGAGACTGATGACATGCGCCGGTTCAAAGCCTTCGCCACTTACAAGTTGGCACTCAACAAGATCGACAAACAGCTGGGCTACCCGCAAAGCGTGGATTGGCCGCAACTGCCCGCCTGATGTTTTTCAAGCCTTAGTAAAAAAGCGTTTTTCTGAAAACCACCTTGAATGATGGGAGATCCTTACGTGGATTATCCAAAAAGTGTACCCAGTGCCGGTCTGGTGAATGGCAGATTTGTTGATGAAAACCCGATGACCGGGACTCCGGGATCGCTGATCCCGGCAGACTGGGGCAATGGGGTGACCGAGGAAATCGTCAACGTGATCAAGGCCGGAGGTCTGGATCCGGACGAGAAAAAATACGATCAGTTGTTGCAGGCGATTCAGAGTGTATCGGCGAAGGGCTGGAATCTGGATCTGGCGTTGCCTGTTGGGTCGTTGCCGCTGCCGACGGTGGCGAACGCGGAGGGTCGCTTGGCCGTCACGCCGATGGCGTCTTCCACCAGTGGTGGCAGGGTTTCGATCCCGGCGGGCGTATTGCTCAGTTTGGGGCAAAAAATGTTGGGGGGGGGCACGGGACGCTCGCGGGCATTTTCCACTGCGAACTGGAGCAGCCCCGAAATGTTGGTCAACTCCAATTACTTTCTGCGCGGGCAGGTAGTTGGCGATATGTTGACGTTTTATGTGCAGCGCGGTTTACCGACAGATCCGGTACCGCTGTCGCTGATGGGGGTGGCCGACGCGGCGGCCGGTGGTGGATTCCCGTCCACCGAGCTGGACATTTGCCTCGCCTGGATTCAGACCGGCGCCCCGGGAACGTTGCCGGCGGTGCTGACAATCTACAACCGGGCGCGGCTGTCCTGGAGTCAAACCCTCAACGGCACCGGAGTTATTTATTTGCCACTGGACCCGCATGCACGGCAGGCGCGGTTGATCGCTGCCAACCCTACGCCTTCGGTAACAAGTCAATGTAACTTGAGTTTCGCAACTGCGGGTTGGATGGGGTCTAGCTACACTTTCCTGTCGCCAGGGGCGCAAACGGTCGCCTACAACCAAGGCTGGCCAAGCACACCTTGCCTGATCAACTCTAACAATTTTACAAACGATGTAGCGGTATCGACCCTCACTGCCAGCTTCGACCATTCGCGAATGCGTTCAATGTGGCAGGTGTTCCAGGTTCAGCATGAGGCGGGCAGCAGCAGTGGCGGACGGGACGAGTTGCTCCATGGCATGGGGATCAAGGGGTTGTCAGTTACTGATTACGCGACGGGCATCGCAGTCAATTTTGCTGATGCCGTCAATGCTCAGCTGACATGGGAGTTGATCCGATGATCGTTATTCAAGAGTTGCATCAGTTCGAAGATGGCCTGCGCCTACCGCAACCGTCGGCGGCCCATGACTGGGACGGCGGGCAATGGTCGCTGAACACTGACAAAGTCGCCTTGCTCGAACAACAGGAAACCGAACGCCTGTGCGCCCAGGTCGACGCCGCCGCCGACGCTGTGCGCAACACGTTGGCCGGCGACCCGCTCAAGTCCATGGAATACGCCCAGGCCGCTGCCGACGCGCAGGCTTATCTGGATGCCGGTTACCCGAAAAAGGAAGTGCCACTGTCGGTGGCTGCCTGGGTCGCCAAAGGTCGCACGGCCAAGCAGGCAGCAGATCAAATCCTCGGCAAGGCCGATCAGCTCACCGAACATTTACTGACCGTGCGCACTTTGCGCCTGAAAGCCAAAACGCAGATTCGAGCACTGGCAGGCAAGGGCCAGATGGACTTGGCTCGCGCGGCGACTGATGAAGCGTTGATCGCCATCCGAGCGTTGGTCAGTACCTCGTAAGACTTCGCTCTGCTTTACCCAAGCCCACTCTCGAGTGGGCTTTTTATTTTCTGGAAACGAAGCGTGACCGGAGTCGCATCGACCTCCGTTTGATCACGCTTCATTTGTCATTACAGAGGAACGAGATCCTATGGATTATCCAAAAAGTGTCCCCAGCGTCGGCCTGGTGGATGGTCGGTTTGTCGATGAAAACCCCGTCGCCGGCACCCCGGGTTCGCTGATCCCGGCGGTGTGGGGCAATTCCGTTACTGAGGAAATACTCAGCGTTGTCGCCGGTGCGGGATTGACCCCCGCAGAAGGTGACAATCGCCAACTGCTCAAGGCACTGCAAGCATTGTTGTTACTCGCCAGTCCGATGAGCTCGTCAATGATCAATGTGTCGACCTCCAAAGGTCTGACGGCTTCGGAACTTGGTCTTGTGCTGGTCAATGCAGCCAGCGGGGCAACCACAATCAGCCTGCCGCCTTCCGATGCAATGCTTGGGGTTCGCGACGTTATTTTGCGGCGTATCGACAACTCAAATTCCCGGTTGGTTGTCCGTGCCTCCGGAACCGACAGAGTCAGGTTTCATACCCACTTGGCCGCTGCCGGCTACCCGTTTTTTGTGCTCATGGGCTCCGGAGACTGGTGGCATCTTCGCAGTGATGGAGAGGGCAACTGGTGGCCAGTCGGACGATTCGATTGCACGCCATTGGGCCGACCTGTTTTTGAGACAACAATGATCCTCAATCCCGGTGGCTACGGTGCTCTGAACAGTGCCGTGTTCAGCCGTAGCGATTGGCCCTGGTTATGGGATCACGCACAACAGTCCGGCGCATTGACAACAGAGGCTGCGAGGGTCGGGGCCGAGGGCGGATGGACCAGCGGCGACGGCACCTTGACCTTCCGCGGGCCGGATGGTCGAGGGGAGTTCATAAGATTATGCGATGAGAATCGCGGGATCGATATCGGCCGTACGATCGGCAGTTGGCAGCTCGATATGTTCCGGTCTCATCGGCATGAGTTGAAAAGTGACATGTTGGGCGTACCTCTGGTTTCGGCGCAAAACGCTGCTCCTGATGCGTTATTCAATCAAGCAAATATCAGCCTCGGCTTTACCGAAAATACTGGCGGTTCTGAAACCCGGCCGCGAAACATCGCCTACCCGGGCAGGATCAAACTCATCTGAAGCAACCCTCCAGATATAACCAAAAGGAAACCGAGCGGTGCCTTACTACTATGTGGTTAATGAAGTCACCCGGGAAATTACCGGACCTATTGAGTTGCCGGTGACTCCTGGAATAGGAATCCAAGTACCGGGAAATGCAATCGAACTAACGGAACTCTTGCCACTGGCCGAGTCTGGTTATGTATGGGTATGGCGCAGCGGTACGGCTTCCCAACTGATCGACTTGAGGAACACGCTTGCGTATTACAAAACCGATGGGATGGCCACTTACTGGTCTGAATTGGGGCCACTACCTGATTACCTGACCTCGCTTCCACGACCATCGCAATATCACGTATGGAAGAACGATAACTGGGCGCTAGATGAGGAAGCGCAGCGTTTGGGGCTCGCGGCAAACGCTGATATCGAGCGTGACAACCGGCTATGCGAAGCGGTTATTCGAGTGGCGCCTCTGCAGTACGCTTACGAACTGGGCGAGGCGGGAAGTGATCAATTGACGGCATTGCAAGCCTGGAAACGCTACGCAATAAGATTGTCCCGGATTGAGCTGCAGGCTGATTATCCATTGAACATCGATTGGCCCGCCAAACCTGGAAAAGGCGCTGTACTGCCCTCTGTGTAACTTTTTCTCTTTGAAACATCACTGGCGGCTTAGTGCTGTCGGCATCTGCCTACCTGTCATTCAGTCGTAGAGGATCCTAGCGTGGATTATCCAAAAAGCCTTCCAGGCACGGGCCTGGTCAACGGCAAGTTCGTCGATGAAAATCCGCTGACCGGGGCAATCGGTTCGTTGGTTCCGGCGCAATGGGGCAACGCGGTTACTGAAGAATTGTTAAATGTCATTCAGTCGGCCGGCCTTGCCGCGGATGAGCATGACAACACCCAGTTGACGTCCGCCATCGAACAGAAAATCAGCCAAAGTGTGGTCGCTCCTGCCAGTGTTCTGGAGGCCGAGCAGGGCACCGATAACGTCAAGCGAATGACCCCGTTGCGAGTGTTTCAGGCGATCGCGAAAAAGCTCGTACAGGCCAGCGAAACGTTGGCCGGTGTGGCGAAGACGGCTACTCAGGCGCAAACCGAGAGCGGAACAGACACCGCAACAATCGTCACGCCGAAGACTTTGCGCTTCGGTTTTGCAGTCAGCTTTACCGCTAACGGCTACATCGTTTTTCCGGCATGGATGGGGGGGCTAATAATCCAGTGGATTGGCTCGTCGACCTTGGGCATACAAGGCGCCTATTCGAGCTTTCCGCTCGCATTTCCCAACGCCTGCTTCATGGTGCTTCCGGCGACCGTGAACGGTTCGGCGCCGGGCAGCGTTTCACTCGGTCCGAAAACCCTGACCGGATTTCTGTTGTACGCCGATCTGTTGCCCTGCGGTTTTTGCGCAATCGCCATCGGGCGCTGAGGAGAGTTCATGGAACGTTTTTATAGCCAGTCCACTGGCTGCGTTTACCTGTCCGGCGTCCACAGCCGGATGCCCAATGATGCCGTACCCATTACCGACGAATGCTTTATCGCCGTCATCGGCAATCCTGAACCTGGAAAAGTCCGCAGCCACGCGGTCGATGGCTTGCCGATTCTGATCGATGCGCCATCTGCCACGGTCGCAGAACTGGCTGGCGCGGCGCGTCAATGGCGCGATGCACAACTGCTGGCGAGCCAGTGGCTGGTGGATCGCGATCGTGACGAAGAAGCGGCGGGTCGGCGACTGAGCCTGAGTATTGAGGACTTTCAGGAGCTTCTGGACTATCGCCAGGAGTTGCGGGATTGGCCGCTCGGTTCGGGATTTCCTGCGCAGACCAGTCGGCCTTTGGCACCTGACTGGCTGATTCAATTACTCAAGGGAGCAGATTAAAAATGGATTATCCAAAAGGCGTCCCCGGCGCGGGGCTGGAAAATGGCCGGTTTGTCGATGAGGACCCGGTCAATGGAAAACCCGGATCGTTGATTCCGGCGAGTTGGGGAAACAGCGTCACCGCGGAAATTCTCAATGCAATTACCGCAGCCGGTCTGACGCCCAATGAGGACCAGACTAATCAACTGGCTCAGGCAATTCGACTATTGTCCAAACCCGATCCTTTGCAACAGTTTCCGGTGCAGGTGTACCGCAGGAATCTGTTGATCAATGGCGGATTCGATATCTGGCAGCGTGGTACGACTAATCAAGGGCCAAATATTGGGGGTTATGTCGCTGATCGTTTTCGTTGCGACTGGAATGGCAATGCCGCCGTGACGATCTCTCGTCAGGACTTCGCCCTCGGCCAGACAGAAGTGACCGGCGAGCCAAGCTATTTTCTGCGCTGGCAACAAACCACCGCGGGTATCGGCGCAACCACGCACAAAGTTTCCCAGAGCATTGAATCGGTCAGAACCTTAGCCGGGAAAACCGCCACTGTGAGCTTTTGGGCACGATCCGACGCCGCGCGGCCTTTGACGGTGACGATAGCTCAGCACTTCGGCACCGGCGGGTCGGAAGCCGTCGTGAAAGTGGTCGGCGCATTTCAGTTGACCACCGCCTGGGCCAAGTACAGCGCTACGTTTCAGGTCCCGGTCATCGCGGGAAAAATGCTCGGTGTCAATGATTGCCTGAGGCTGGCTTTCGATCTTCCGCTAAACGTTTTACAGACCGTTGATCTCGCGAGAGTTCAGTTAGAGGAGGGACCGATCTCCACGCCGTTCGAATACCGTCCCGCTGCTGAAGAGTTCATGCTTTGCCAACGTTATTTCGAGAAGTCTTTTGCCAACCGTTTAACGATTCGTGCGAACAATGGCACGGGTACATGCATTGTGACTTTCACCCAGTCAGCGGCTGCAAATACCGGTCAATACGGTATGACCGTTGACATGCAAGTGCAGAAGAGAGTGCATCCGACTGTCGTGTTGTATTGCCCCGCAAATGAAAGCAATCAGGTGTGGAACTACACGGCGGGAGCGGCCTGCACCGGAACATCTGTGCAAAGCGTGACACAGCGTAGTTTCGCAGTTGGTACCGTGACGCCTGTAAATAGCCAGCCCGGTAACGGGCTGCAGATTGAATGGACAGCGGACGCTGAAATCTAGGAGTGAACCCCATGACCTATCAACTCACCGCTTGCGGCGTACTGCGTATGGAGGGTTCAGCCTTTATCCCGCAGGATCCGACCAATCGCGACTGGCTTGAGTATCAAGAGTGGCTGTTATCTGGCGGCCAGGTTTTGCCATTGAATGAAACGCTTGAAAAATCTGCCCCGGACAGCACCGTGAAAACTCTGGCAAAGAAATGGCTGGCAGGCATAAGTCCCCAACCATGATTCAATCGGCGCATCCAGGGAGGAATACGCATTATGCAAATAACTGAAAGCAACCTAATCCAGATATTGCCCAACGCCCGCAGCCAAGCGGGCGTTTTTGTTTCTGCACTCAACACCGCCATGGCCAGCCATCGCATCGACACGCCCAAACGCATCGCTGCATTTCTCGCGCAGGTCGGGCATGAATCCGGACAACTGCGCTACGTGCGCGAATTGGGCAACAACCAATATCTGAGCAAATACGACACCGGTACGCTGGCGTTGCGGCTGGGCAACACGCCAGAGGCCGACGGCGACGGGCAGAAGTATCGCGGTCGCGGTCTGATTCAGATCACCGGGCGCAGCAATTATCGCCAGTGCAGCTTGGGACTGTTCGGCGATGAACGGCTGCTGAGCTTGCCCGAGCTGCTCGAACAACCGCAATGGGCGGCAGAGTCGGCAGCGTGGTTCTGGGAGGTCAACGGTTTGAACGAACTGGCTGATCGCGATCAATTCAACAGCATCACCCGCCGGATCAACGGCGGGTTGAATGGCTTGCAGGATCGCCTGGATATCTGGGAGCGGGCGAGGGCGGTGTTATGTCTGTCTCCTGGCGACTGATCGGCATTGGCCTGCTTGCTTTGGCTGCTGGCGCGCTGGCCTGGCAGTTTCAGGATTGGCGCTACGGTCGGCAGTTGTCAGAGCAGGCGCGGTTGCACGCTGAAATGTTGAATCAGTTAAACCTCACGGCTGCGGCTGCGCAAAAGGCTGAACAGGACAAACGTCTGGGGCTTGAGCAGCGGCTCGCGGCCAGTGAACAAACCCATTATCGAGTGCTCAGCGATGCCCAACGTGATCAGGATCGCCTGCGCGATCGTCTTGCCACTGCTGATCTGCGCCTGTCAGTCCTCATCGACGCAGGCGATGCTGCCCCAGGCTGCGGGGTGTCAGCCACCTCCGGAGCCGGCAGCGTGGATCATGCAGCCGTACGCGCCCGACTTGACCCGGCGCATGCTCAACGAATTGTCGCCATCACCGGCGAAGGCGACCGTGGATTGATTGCCTTGCAGGCTTGTCAGGCCTATATCAGAGCGCTGGCACCCGAACATTTTGAATAAGCTTGTGTATTGAAAGCGCAACCGGCTCGTGTACGGTGGTACGCATTCCATTCGATCCGGAGAGCACCGTGAAAGAGATCACCCAACTGGCTGCCGAACTCGGCCGACGTCTGCAATTGCTCAATGCTCACGTCACCACCGCCGAGTCCTGCACCGGTGGCGGGATTGCCGAGGCGATCACGCGCATTCCCGGCAGTTCGGCGTGGTTCGAGGCCGGTTATGTGACCTACTCCAACCGACAGAAAACCCAGCAATTGAATGTGCCGACGGAGCTGTTTCCCACCGTGGGTGCGGTCAGCCGCGAGGTGGTCGAGGCCATGGTGCGCGGCGCTCAGGAGAAAAGCCTGGCGCGGTTTGCCGTTGCGGTCAGCGGGGTGGCCGGGCCGGACGGTGGCTCGCCGAGCAAACCGGTGGGTACGGTCTGGCTGGCCTGGGGTGTGGGCGACGTGGTTTCCAGTGAGGTGCAGCACTTTCCCGGCAACCGCGACGAAGTCCGCCGACAAACGGTGAAGGCCGCGCTAGACGGGCTGCTGCGACTAGCGGCACGAGAAATCGAAAATCAGGGGTAGGCGATCCGCGAACGCTGTGGAATAATACTGGCTACTTATACAGGTGTTGGCCGTCAGGCCTTATTGATTACGTGAGGACTTTAATGGACGACAACAAGAAGAAAGCCTTGGCTGCGGCCCTGGGTCAGATCGAACGTCAATTCGGCAAGGGTGCCGTAATGCGTATGGGCGATCAGGACCGTCAGGCGATCCCGGCTATCTCCACTGGCTCTCTGGGTCTGGACATCGCGCTCGGCATTGGCGGCTTGCCAAAAGGCCGTATCGTTGAGATCTACGGTCCTGAATCCTCTGGTAAAACCACATTGACGCTGTCCGTGATCGCCCAGGCTCAAAAAGCCGGCGCGACCTGCGCATTCGTCGACGCTGAACACGCCCTCGACCCTGAGTACGCCGGCAAACTGGGCGTCAACGTCGACGACCTGCTGGTTTCCCAGCCGGACACCGGCGAGCAGGCTCTGGAAATCACCGACATGCTGGTGCGCTCCAACGCGGTTGACGTGATCATCGTCGACTCCGTGGCAGCACTGGTGCCGAAGGCTGAAATCGAAGGCGAAATGGGCGACATGCACGTGGGCCTGCAAGCCCGTCTGATGTCCCAGGCGCTGCGTAAAATCACCGGTAACATCAAGAACGCCAACTGCCTGGTGATCTTCATTAACCAGATCCGCATGAAGATCGGCGTGATGTTCGGTAGCCCGGAAACCACCACTGGTGGTAACGCGCTGAAGTTCTACGCATCGGTTCGTCTCGACATCCGCCGTACCGGCGCGGTGAAAGAAGGCGACGAAGTGGTTGGTAGCGAAACCCGCGTCAAGGTTGTGAAGAACAAGGTTGCTTCGCCGTTCCGTCAGGCCGAGTTCCAGATTCTTTACGGCAAAGGCATCTACCTCAACGGCGAGATGATCGACCTGGGCGTGCTGCACGGTTTCGTCGAGAAGTCCGGGGCCTGGTATGCCTACGAAGGCACCAAGATCGGTCAGGGCAAGGCCAACTCGGCCAAGTTCCTGGCGGACAACCCGGAAATCGCCAAGAAGCTCGAGAAGCAACTGCGTGACAAGCTGCTGACGCCGACCGTCATCGACTCCAAGGCTGCTGCTGCGGTGAAAGAGACTGAAGACGACCTGGCTGACGCTGACATCTGATTGCACCGATGAAATCCGTCGTTGTACTCGATACCCTCGTCGCTGTGCGGCGATGCGCCATGGACCTGCTCGCACGTCGCGAGCATGGTCGAGTCGAGCTGACACGTAAGCTCAGTCAGCGTGGCGCTTCACCCGAAATGATCGAAACAGCCCTCGACCGTTTGACGGAAGAGGGGCTGCTCTCCGAAGCCCGATACCTCGAAAGCTACGTTTCCTACCGCGCCCGCTCTGGTTATGGTCCGTTGCGCATACGCGAAGAACTCAGTCAGCGTGGTTTGCAACGCCCTGATATCGAACTCGCCCTGCGCGAGAGTGGGATCAGTTGGCAGGCGCAGCTTGAGGACACTTGGCGACGCAAGTTCTCTGGGCATTTACCCATTGATGCCAGAGAGCGAGCCAAGCAAGGCCGGTTTCTGGCGTACCGCGGGTTCTCGATGGAGTTGATCAACCGCTTGTTCAGCGGCAGAAGCATGGACGATTAAACGATTCAAAAAAAACGGCCCGCTATTTCGATAGCGGGCCGTTTTTTTTTGCCTCTAAGTCACCTTCAATGGTTCTCGAGCTCGTTGCGAAGTGGGTGGCTTGGAAGATGCCCAGTTTTCTGGCTGATTGATGAAATCCACCAGCTCTCGCAAACGCCCGTGATCTCGCGCATTGAACGCAAACGCCAGCCGCGCAAGGTGGCTGAACTCGGCGTTGTCGTGTTCCTCGCCGTTGTAGGCGTGTTGATGAAAGTGGTCGCTCAGGCATAGATCAGCGAACGCTTCCTGCATATGCTCCAGCGCTTGGTCACTGAGCTTGTGGTGCATACGAATCACGAACTGGCGCTTGAGCCAGCGGCTGGAGTGGAAGTTGCTGTAGAACTCGTTGATCTGCTGCACCGCCTCTTCGACGCTGTAGACCAGACGCACCAACTTCAAATCATTCGGCAGGATGTAGCGGTTTTCTTCCAGCTGCTGGCGAATGAAATCCAGCGCGCCTTGCCAGAATTTACCGCCCGGCGTGTCCAGCAACACCACAGGCACCAGCGGACTCTTGCCGGTCTGGATCAGGGTCAGCACTTCCAGTGCCTCATCCAGCGTGCCGAAACCGCCTGGGCATAGCACCAGTGCATCGGCTTCCTTGACGAAGAACAGTTTGCGCGTGAAGAAGAAGTGGAATGGCAGCAAGTTGTTGGTGCCGTCCACAGTCGGGTTGGCATGTTGTTCGAAGGGCAGGGTGATGTTGAACCCCAGACTGTGATCGCGGCCCGCACCTTCATGGGCGGCGGCCATGATGCCGCCGCCAGCACCGGTGATCACCATCATCTCGGATCGGGCCAGTTCGGCGCCCAGTTCTCGAGCCATCGCGTACAGCGGATGTTCGACGGGGGTGCGCGCCGAGCCGAATACCGTGACCTTGCGCCGACCCTTGAACTGTTCGAGCGTGCGAAATGCCTGCTCGAGTTCACGCAGGGCTTGCAGGGTGATCTTGGCGTTCCAGCGGTTGTGATCCTCCTGTGCCATGCGCAGCACGGTCAGAATCATGTCGCGATAGATCGGAATGTTCGGGCTGTTGGGGGAAACCAGGTTGAGTTGTTCTTCGACCTTGCTGATGAGGTCGTGGCCGCTTTCCTGAAAATGACGGCTGAGGAGGTCATTCGGTTGGTAAGGCATTCAACTTCTCCTTCTGCACAGTGCCTTGGGCGCTGACGGGCAGCGTCAGTGCCGTGCTGCAAAAAATCCTCTACTCGGCAGCTCCTTTCCTGCCGCGAAACGGTGAGCGGGAATACGTTGAATCTAGACCCTCGGGTGATTTTTCGCTGACTTGATGATTACGCCGCAATGTCTTTGCTGGCAACTGCTTATTGTGGTTTTGCAAAGTGCTTTCGCCACTCGTCCGAAGCTGCTCCGGGTGAGCAACCCTCTGATTTACTAAAGTACAGACGTGATACCACAGCTTTGCGTCAGCGATCGTACGCAAGGTGCAGGCTATTAAGGATTTGCGGGTGGCATGGAGGCAGGGCTTATGACCAGAGTGATTCTGGACATCGATACGCAGCTGTATCGATTATTGAAAGCAGCAGCCGAGACCAATCATTTGAGTCTCGAAGAGGAGTGTTGCCGACGTCTTTCAGGCGGAGAGCGCCGCTCGCGCTATTTGCAGGCCTTGCTGGCCGAACTGCGCGCCGAGGATGAACAGCGGCGCGCCAATTCTCGCTGATTACTTCTTCTTCGCCGGGCCGGCTTTCGGGCAATCCGATTCCTGATAGCTGGCAGAGCCAACTGCACGGTTGGTTTTCACTTCGGTGAAGTCGTAACGCATGATCGCGCCCTTGGCCATCAGTTTGCGGTACGACGGGTTGTTGCAAACAGAGGCGCCCAACTGGAAATACACGGCTTTGGGGTCGGCACGCATTTTTTCCGCGTGGCTGCTTTGCACGCTCAGGTGGTTGATCAGCGTGGTGCCTTCAACGGTGTAGCCCTGATCAAGGATGTCCTCGCTGATCGCCCGCGGCGTGCCGACACTGCTTTGTGCGGCGACGTTGCGCAGCTCTCGGTTGAGATTCTGCTCACTCAGGGACGCGGCTTGAGCGGCGAAGGACGACGCTAGCAGAATGGCAGCGGTGGGAACGATAAGGCGCAGCATGAAACTCTCCTGGTTCAGTGACTGGTGGTTCGACCCGTCACGTGACTGTGCGTTCAGTGGCGGCGAATTATAGGGGAGCCGGTCGGGAGGGTACAGGCTTGTGGCCGTCGCTCTGGTAAACTGCCGGCCTTTATTGCCCCTGAGTGCTGTTCGTGTCGAGTTCCCCTGTCTGCTGGCGCCGTCCGCAATGAATCATCCCAACGCTGTAGCCCGCTTGCGGGATCAACGCGAGGACGAAGGCATCAAGCCGATTCAGGCCCGTGGCTTTCGCTCGGAACGCTGTCGCGATTGCCGGGTGATCATCAGCCATTGCCTGTGTGCCTGGCGACCAACCGTCGATACGCGCTCCGGCGTGTGTCTGATCATGACCGGCAAGGAAGTGTTCAAGCCGAGCAATACCGGGTGGCTGATCGCCGACATCGTACGCGAGAACCATGCATTCATCTGGTCGCGCACCGAACCTGATCAACAGTTGCTCGCGCTGCTGAGCGATCCGCAATGGCAACCGTATCTGGTGTTCCCCGGTGAATACGTCGAGCCATCGCGGGTGACCAACACGGTCGATGTGGATAGCAGCAAGCGTCCGCTGTTCATTCTGCTGGACGCGACCTGGACCGAAGCGCGCAAGATTTTCCGCAAGAGCCCGTATTTCGACCGCTTGCCGATCCTCAGCCTGCTGCCCGACAAACTGTCGCGCTACCGCCTGCGCCGCTCAACGCGCAGCGAGCATCTGTGCACCGCCGAAGTGGCGGCGCTGTGTCTGGAGCTGGCGGGTGACAGCGATGCCGCGTCGGCGCTGGACGCCTATTTCGACGTGTTCAGCCAGCATTACCTGGGCGCCAAACAGCAACTCGACGTCAATCTGTCGACCCCGGCTCACGCAGAACTGCTGCCGTTTGTAGGAAACGCGCAACCCGTACCGGCCTGATACTGGCCATACTGCTAAAGCACTGGCCGCGCTGCTTGACCACCCAGGCTTCGCTGGTCATGCTTGGCGCCGATTGGGGTGCGGCCAGGCTTTGAAACGCCGTTTTGTCTGTGATTGGCGTTGAACGTGCCCCTGTGGATGCCACTGCAAAAGTGCTGGCATCTTGATTCGCCTTGGCGATCCGAATGCATCGGATCCGCCATCAAAAACAGGATCATTTGAAAAATGGCCACATACGACATCCTGATTGCCGATGATCACCCACTTTTTCGTAGCGCACTGCATCAAGCGGTGACGCTGGGCCTTGGCCCGGATGTGCGACTGGTGGAGGTGGCGAGCATCGCCGAACTGGAAGCGCGCCTGACCGAGAAGGCCGATTGGGATCTGGTGCTGCTGGACCTGAACATGCCCGGCGCTTACGGATTCTCTGGACTGGTGCTGCTGCGCGGGCAATACCCGCAGATTCCGGTGGTGATGGTCTCGGCGCAGGAAGAAGCTTCGGTGATGGTCAAGTCGCGCGAATTCGGCGCCAGTGGCTTCATTCCCAAGTCCAGCCCGCTGGATGTGATCCAGCAAGCGGTCAAAGCGGTACTTGATGGTGATGTGTTCTGGCCACCGCAGGCGTTCGAAGCGGTCAGCGTGTCCGCCGAGGCCAAAGCTGCCAGCGATGGTCTTGCAAGCCTGACACCGCAGCAGTTCCGCGTCCTGACCATGGTCTGTGAAGGCCTGCTGAACAAGCAGATTGCGTATGAGCTGAGCGTGTCCGAAGCGACCATCAAGGCCCACGTCACGGCGATTTTTCGCAAGCTGAATGTGCGCACGCGCACGCAAGCGGCTTTACTGCTGCAACAACTTGAGTCAATTCCGAGTCAGTAAAGGTTGGCGTCTTCACGCTTTTTTGACTTTTGTTGCTCTAGCTTCCCCACTTCTCTTCGGTCGGTTATCTACTTTATGTCACCTTTCAAAGGCCAGACGGGCCTGAAACGCATCCTCAACGCATCCGGCTATTCGCTGGACGGCCTGCGCGCAGCCTTTACCGGCGAAGCGGCGTTCCGCCAGTTGGTGCTACTGAATGCCGTGCTGATTCCGTTGTCGTTCTTCTTGAATGTCAGCCGGGTCGAGCAGGCGCTGCTGATTGCGGTGTGCCTGCTGGCGCTGATCGTCGAGTTGCTGAACTCGGCAGTCGAGGCGGCCATCGACCGCATCTCACTGGAATTGCATCCGCTGTCGAAGAACGCCAAGGACATGGGCAGCGCCGCACAGTTTGTGGCGTTGACCATGATCGCGCTGGTGTGGGCGGTGATTCTGCTTTAAGCGATGCTCGGCAGAACGATTTCGTCGCTGCGCTGCACCCCGGCGGTGAAGGCGCGGCACAGCTCGAGGAATTCGCGCATGGCCGAAGTCTGGTACTTGCGCTTGTGCCAGATGAAATAGAACTGCCGCGCCAGATCCAGATCCGGCGTTTCCACCGGCACCAGGCTGCCACGCCGGAACGCGTCGCGCAGGGCCAGGCGCGAGATGCAGCCAATCCCCAGTCCTGACTCCACCGCGCGTTTGATCGCTTCGGTGTGTTCCAGCTCAAGGCGGATATTCAGCGCGCTGCGATGATGCCGCATGGCCTGGTCGAAGGTCAGGCGCGTGCCGGAGCCTTGTTCGCGCAGAATCCATGCTTCGTGAGTCAGCTCTTCCATGCTCGCACTGCCGCGTTTGGCCAGTGGATGCTGCGGGGCACAGAACACCACCAGCTCATCCTCGACCCAGCTCTGCACTTCGATGTCCGGATGGCTGCAGTCGCCTTCGATCAGACCCAGATCAATTTCATAGTGGGCTACTTGTTGCACAATGTTGGCAGTGTTCTGCACGTGCAGCTTTATCTGGCTCTCGGGATGGCGCTGCATGAAGCTGCCGATCAGCAGGGTCGCCAGGTAATTGCCGATGGTCAGGGTCGCGCCGACCGACAGTGAGCCGAAACCGGACTTGCCATTGAGCAGGTCTTCGATTTCCTTGGCCTGATCAAGCATGGCCACCGCTTGCGGTAACAGCTGCTTGCCGAGGGCGTTGAGGCTCAGCCGTTTGCCGGCACGGTCGAACAGCTGGCAGCTGGACTGGCGCTCCAGTTCGGTAATCGAGGTGCTTGCCGCCGACTGCGAGAGGTTCAGCAGGCCCGCAGCACGGGACACGCTTTCCTGCTGGGCGACGGCGACAAAGACTTGCAGTTGACGAAGAGTAAATCGCATATCGATATAACCGATAACCCTTATCTTAATAATTTAGTTAACAGATATTGTCGTCGCTATTAGAATGCGATGCAATTGCGCACTATCGGCATTCGCTCAGAAGAGTCCGCGCTGACTAATTCCCAGGAGTCCCACGTACATGAGCAACATGAACCACGAGCGTGTCCTCAGTGTTCATCACTGGAACGATACCCTGTTCAGCTTCAAGTGCACCCGCGATCCGGGCCTGCGCTTCGAGAACGGGCAGTTCGTGATGATCGGCCTGCAGCAGCCAAACGGCCGCCCGCTGATGCGCGCTTACTCGATTGCCAGCCCGAACTGGGAAGAGCATCTGGAGTTCTTCAGCATCAAGGTGCCGGATGGTCCGTTGACCTCGCAGTTGCAGCATCTGAAGGAAGGCGACGAGATCATCATCAGCAAGAAGCCTACGGGCACGCTGGTGCTGGACGACCTGAAGCCAGGCAAACACCTTTACCTGCTGAGCACCGGCACTGGTCTGGCGCCGTTCATGAGCGTGATTCAGGACCCGGAAACCTACGAGCGTTTCGAAAAAGTCATCCTGTGCCACGGCGTTCGTTACGTGAATGAAGTCGCCTACCGCGAATTCATCACCGAGCACCTGCCGCAGAACGAGTTCTTCGGCGAAGCACTGCGCGACAAGCTGATCTACTACCCGACCGTGACCCGCGAGCCGTTCGAGAACGAAGGTCGCCTGACCGATCTGATGCGCAGCGGCAAGCTGTTCAGCGACATCGGCCTGCCGCCGATCAACCCGCAGGACGACCGCGCCATGCTGTGCGGCAGCCCGAGCATGCTCGACGAAACCAGCGAAGTGTTGAACAGCTTCGGTCTGAAGGTTTCGCCACGGATGCGTGAGCCGGGTGACTACCTGATTGAGCGCGCGTTCGTCGAGAAGTAAGCACCAACAGAAAGCCCCGATTGCCTGCCAAGGCAATCGGGGCTTTTTCGTTTCCGGGGTTTACGCTTCGGCGGGGATGACTTCGAGGACGCGGATCTGCTCGGGCGTCGGATAGTGCCAGCGCACATCCAGATCCCAGAACTGCGCGCCATATTCACGTTCCGGCGCCGGCGTCTGATACGCCGGGCGCGGATCCTGCGCCAGGCACTGTTCGATCAGCTCGACCAATGGCTCGGCAAGACGCAGCGCATGCCTGTTCGCCTGCTGCAGCGCTTCATCCGTCCACTGCACGTCGATCAACTGGGGCGCCGCGCTGGCGATGCTGTTGGAGGCGCTTTCGATGATGTCGGCGTAAGGCACGTAGGGTTTGATGTCGAGAACCGGCGTGCCATCCAGCAGGTCGATGCCGGAAATGAACAGTCGATTGGCTTCAACCTTGTCCAGCTTCACCACCGATTGACCGATGCCGTTCGGCCGATGCGTCGCGCGAGTGGCGAACACGCCCATGGACTTGTTACCGCCAAGACGAGGAGGGCGCACCTTCAGTCGTGGCTTGTCTTCCAGCGCCTGGTGGAACAGGAACAGCAGCCACACATGACTGACCTGTTCCAGACCCTGCACCGCATCGCCCTGATCGAAAGGCGCCACCAGTTCCAGCACGCCACGGGCGGCGGGCGCCAGTTGTGGCTGGCGCGGGATAGCGAACTTCTCCTTGAAGCAGGAGCGGACGAAGCCGATGGGGGACACGCTGTAGGTCATAGGCTTACTGCGGGCGAACGCGCAGGGTCAGGCCCTTGAGGAAGTTGCGCAGCAACTGGTCGCCGCAAGCGCGGTAGTTGGTGTGGCCGACCTTGCGGAACAGTGCGCTCAGCTCAGGCTTGGACACCGGGAACTCGGCAGCCTTGAGGATGGCGTGCATGTCGTCTTCTTTCAGCTCGAAGGCCACGCGCAGTTTTTTCAGAATGATGTTGTTGGTCACCGGCAGTTCGATTGGCTGCGGCGGACGGCTTTCGTCCTTGCCACGCTTGAAGATCACCAGACCGTCGAGGAAGTGCGCGAGGACTTCGTCCGGGCAGCGCACGAAGCCTTCTTCGTCTTGTTCTTTCTTGTCGAGGTATTTCACCAGGTCTTCCAGCGCGATTTCCATGCCGCCGGACTTGGTGATTTCGATGACTTTCTTGTCGCTGATGTCGAGCATGTAGCGCACGCTGCGCAATACGTCGTTATGAATCATGTGGGCAATCCTGATCGTTCGCTGTGGGCATCGCGCGGGGGCAATGCCAAAAATGTGTGGCGGCAAATAAGAGTTGTCAGAACTTCTCTTTGCCGGACAGGTAGCGCCATTGGCCGACCGGCACCTTGCCGATGGACACGCCGCCAATGCGGATGCGGCGCACGCTGATCACCTTCAGGCCTACCGCCTGGCAGAGCTGGGCGATGATTCCTGGCTGCGGGTTTTTCATGGCGAAGCGCAGACGGTTTTCGTTCTGCCAGCTGGCCTTGACCGCCGGCAGCTCCTTGCCCTTGTAGCTCAGGCCGTGGGTCAAGCGGTTGAGGCCGTGGGCAACCATGTCGCCTTCAACCTCGACTACGTATTCCTGCTCGATCTTGGCGGAGTCGGCAGTGAGCTTGCGCAGGATCTTCCAGTCCTGAGTGAACACCAACAGACCGCTGGCATTCGCCTGCAGGTCGGCACTGGCGGTCAGACGCAGGAAGTGCCCGCGCAACGGGCGTTTGCCGTAGCGGTGCTCTTCGCTGAGGGTTTCGGCGCTGATCAACTGCATGGCGCTCTCGACATCGATACCGGCCGGAGCATTGAGCAGGATGGTCACCGGCTCAGGCGCGGTGGCCTTGGCGTCTTTGTCGAGTTCGACTTTCTGGCCTTCGACCTTGAATTGCGGCTCGTCGATGACTTCGCCGTCCACGGTGACCCAGCCGCCCTCGATGAACAGCTCGGCCTCCCGGCGGGAGCAACCGACCAGTTCGATGAGGCGTTTGGAGAGGCGAATCGGGTCAGTCATTTCAGCGGCCGTAACAAAAAATGGGTGGGCATTGTACCTGCCTGGCGCCGGTTAAGCCCGGTTCCATTTGTAGGGTGTTCGTATTTCTTGTGGGATCCAACTATGTTCAGCCGTTGCCTGAGCGTTGTTGATTCTGGCGCAGGCGCATATGCAACAACGGATACGGCTGACCCATGCCATCGACCTCGGAACGGCCGATCACCTCGAAACCTTGCTTGAAGTAGAACCCCAGCGCCTGCGGATTCTGTTCGTTGACGTCCAGTTCATCGGCGTTCAGATGCTGCATCGCGTAATTGAGCAGCTTCTTGCCCAACCCTTGGCCGCGACTGGCCGGATCGATGAACAGCATTTCGATCTTGCCGGCCGCCACGCCGGCGAACCCGGTGATGCGCTGGTGGCCGTCCTTGGTGCAGATCAGCATGACCGCGTCGAGATAGCGCGTCAGCACCAGATTACGCAGCAACTCGATATAGCTGTCCGGCAGAAAATCATGGGTGGCACGAACCGAGGCCTCCCAGACCCGGGTCAGTTCCTGGTAATCGCTGAGCTTCGGTGTGTGGATGACCGAATGGTGGCGCATGCCCGTTAGCCTCTTTGTCATGTGTGAGGGAGTCCTTCCCCTCACAAACGATAGCCGTAAAAAAGCCCCGCATCTCGTCAAGAGAGCAGGGCTTTCTGGATTTTTGCGTTTAGATCTGCTCAGCCCACAGGTCGTATTCGTCGGCGTCAGTCACCTTGCACCAGACTTTATCGCCCGGCTTGAGGTTGCTGCCGTTATCGATGAACACGTTGCCATCGATTTCCGGGGCATCAAAGACGCAACGGCCAACCGCGCCTTGCTCGTCGACTTCATCCACCAGCACTTCGATTTCGCGGCCGATGCGCAGTTGCAGACGCGCCGAGCTGATTTCCTGCTGGTGCGCCATGAAGCGATCCCAGCGATCCTGCTTGACGTCGTCCGGCACGATTTCCAGATCCAGGTCATTGGCCGGTGCGCCTTCCACCGGCGAGTACTGGAAGCAACCCACGCGGTCGAGCTGGGCTTCGGTCAGCCATTCCAGCAGGTACTGGAAATCTTCCTCGGTTTCGCCGGGGAAGCCGACGATGAAGGTCGAACGGATGATCAGATCCGGGCAGATCACGCGCCAGTTCTTGATCCGCGCCAGGGTCTTGTCTTCGAACGCCGGGCGTTTCATCGACTTGAGGACTTTCGGGCTGGCGTGCTGGAACGGGATGTCCAGGTACGGCAGGATCTTGCCGGCAGCCATCAACGGGATCAGCTCGTCAACGTGCGGGTACGGGTAAACGTAGTGCAGACGCACCCAGACGCCCAATGTGCTCAGCGCTTCGCAGAGTTCGGTCATGCGGGTTTTTACCGGCATGCCGTTCCAGAAACCGGTGCGGTATTTGACGTCGACGCCGTAGGCGCTGGTGTCCTGGGAGATTACCAGCAGCTCTTTGACACCGGATTTGACCAGACGCTGAGCTTCGTCGAGCACGTCGCCAACCGGACGGCTGACCAGTTTGCCGCGCATCGACGGGATGATGCAGAAGCTGCAGCTGTGGTTGCAGCCTTCGGAAATCTTCAGGTACGCGTAGTGACGCGGGGTCAGCTTGATGCCTTGCGGTGGCACCAGGTCGATCAGCGGATTGTGATCTTTGCGCGGCGGCACGACTTGGTGCACGGCGTTGACCACTTGCTCGTACTGCTGCGGGCCGGTCACGGCCAGCACGCTCGGGTGCACGTTGCGGATGTTGCCTTCTTCCACGCCCATGCAGCCGGTGACGATGACCTTGCCGTTTTCCTTGATCGCTTCACCGATCACTTCCAGCGATTCAGCCTTGGCCGAGTCGATAAAGCCGCAGGTGTTGACCACCACCACGTCAGCGTCCTGATAAGTGGACACCACGTCATAGCCTTCCATGCGCAGCTGGGTCAGGATTCGTTCGGAGTCGACCAGAGCTTTCGGGCAACCCAGGGATACGAAGCCAACCTTGGGATTGGCTGGCGCAGGAGTGGTGGACATGTCTAACCTCGGTATTTGTGACATCGATCACCTGACTCGGGAATCGACGGATGGGCGCTTGAGCTGCGCCTCTGATCAAAAAGTGCGCAATTCTATCGGCGGACAGCGCACTTGACCAGCTTTATGCAGGGAAATACGACGAGTGCTGCGCTATGCTTCGCGCCTTTGCGCTTTACTGAATTTTTACAGTCAAGAAAACGTCTGTTACAGGGCGTAAAAACGCGCATGCTGCACACAAAGCATAGTGCTTCGTTCAACGAAGCCGGTCTGGAATCAGGAGTTGTTGGATGGGTCAGGCAAGTAGTCACGCGGCAGGCGCCGAGGGTTCGGCCTCCAAGCCGCTGAGCATGCTGGTCGCGGCGGTCGGGGTGGTTTACGGCGATATCGGCACGAGTCCGCTGTACACCCTTAAAGAAGTGTTTTCCGGCGGCTATGGCGTGGCCGTCAATCACGACGGGGTGCTGGGCATTTTGTCGTTGATCTTCTGGTCGCTGATCTGGGTCGTTTCGATCAAGTACATGATGTTCGTGCTGCGCGCCGACAACCAGGGCGAGGGCGGGATCATGGCGCTCACGGCACTGGCGCGGCGGGCGGCGGGTGAGCGCAAGAAATTGCGCTCGCTGCTGGTGGTCTGCGGGCTGATCGGCGCTGCGCTGTTTTACGGCGACAGCATGATCACCCCGGCGATTTCCGTACTGTCGGCGATTGAAGGTCTGGGCCTGGCGTTCGATGGTATCGATCACTGGGTGGTGCCGCTGTCACTGGTCGTTCTGGTCGCGTTGTTTCTGATTCAGAAGCACGGCACAGCGCGGATCGGCATTCTCTTCGGGCCAATCATGGTCACTTGGTTCCTTGTGCTCGGTGCCCTCGGTGTCTATGGCATCAGCCACTCGCCTGAAGTGCTGCATGCGATGAACCCGATGTGGGCGGTGAATTTCTTCGTCGTGCATCCGGGCATGGGCGTGGCGATCCTTGGCGCTGTGGTGCTGGCACTGACCGGTGCCGAAGCGCTGTACGCCGACATGGGCCACTTCGGCCGCAAGCCGATTGCCCGCGCCTGGTTCATCCTCGTGCTCCCGGCGTTGGTGCTGAACTACTTCGGCCAGGGCGCATTGCTGCTGGAAAACCCGGAAGCCGCGCGTAACCCGTTCTACCTGCTGGCGCCGAGCTGGGCGTTGATTCCACTGGTCGGCCTTTCGACCATGGCCACGGTGATCGCCTCACAAGCGGTGATTTCCGGCGCATTCTCGCTGACCCGTCAGGCGATTCAGCTCGGTTACATTCCGCGCATGTACATTCAGCACACTTCCAGCGACGAGCAGGGCCAGATCTACATCGGCGCGGTGAACTGGGCGCTGATGGTCGGCGTGGTATTGCTGGTGCTCGGCTTCGAATCCTCCGGCGCGCTGGCTTCGGCTTACGGCGTGGCGGTGACCGGCACCATGCTGATGACCACGATTCTGGTGTCCGCAGTGATGTTGCTGCTGTGGAAATGGCCACCGATTTTCGCGGTTCCGGTATTGCTCGGCTTTTTGCTGGTGGACGGTCTGTACTTCGCCGCCAACGTGCCGAAAATCGTCCAGGGCGGTGCCTTTCCGGTGATCGCCGGTATCGCGCTGTTCGTGCTGATGACCACCTGGAAGCGCGGCAAGCAGTTGCTGGTCGAGCGCCTCGACGAAGGCGCGCTGCCGCTGCCGATCTTCATCAGCAGCATCCGCGTGCAACCGCCGCACCGCGTGCAGGGCACCGCCGTGTTCCTCACCGCGCGCTCCGACGCCGTGCCGCACGCGCTGTTGCATAACCTGCTGCATAACCAGGTGCTGCACGAGCAGGTGGTATTGCTGACCGTGGTCTACGAAGACATCCCGCGCGTGCCGCCATCACGGCGTTTCGAAGTGGATGCTTACGGAGACGGCTTCTTCCGGGTAATCCTGCACTTCGGCTTCACCGACGAGCCGGACGTGCCGCAGGCGCTGAAGCTGTGTCATCTGGATGACCTCGACTTCAGCCCGATGCGTACGACGTACTTCCTCAGCCGCGAAACGGTGATCGCCTCGAAACTCGAAGGCATGGCCCGCTGGCGTGAAGCGCTGTTCGCGTTCATGTTGAAGAATGCCAATGGGAACTTGCGGTTCTTCAATCTGCCGCTGAACCGGGTGATTGAGTTGGGGACGCAGGTGGAGATGTAAACCGGCCTCAACTAACAGCCCCCGTCAGTCTTGCGACTGGCGGGGGCTTTTTTGTGGTTGACTGTTTGGTCTGACTGCTGGTCGGCCAACAGAAACAGAAGGTTGCAATGTGTTTAATTCAACACAATACTCTGTGCATTATTGTGCGAATCAGCATGTGAGTGAGAGGTGATTATGACGGCATTATTAGAGCGTGCTGACCAAGCTATTTCCGTGACTGCCATGGTCAGGAGCTTCAGTGCGAAGCTCAAGGAGATTTCCAGTCGTGCCACTGAGCGTCTGGTCATCTTCAAGGACAACCAACCGGCAGCGGTCATCATCAATGTGCAGGCCTATCAGGAAATGCTGGATGAGCTTGAGAATCTTCGCATTGAAGCGGCAGCTCGCGAGCGTCTAAGCAATTTTGACCAGACCAAGGCAGTCAGCCATGACGATATGCGGGCAAGGTACGCCAAAAAGGATTAAGGGAGCGCTGGATGGTTTGGGGAGTGATTTATCATCCGGAAGTCCAGGGAGATCTGGATCAACTGGGATCGTCGGCAGCCAATCGGATACTTGATGTTATCGAGGAGCGGATCATCAACGGCGAGCCGGACAAAAGTGGTAAACCGCTCAGAGCCAGTCTTGCCGGTTGTAGAAGGATTCGAGCCGGCGACACGAGAATTGTCTATCGAGTCGATGGCAGGGCCATACAGGTGTTGATCGTCGCTGTTGGCGCGCGGCGTGACGAAGAGGTGTACGACGCTGCGGAGCGCCGCCTCTAAACAAAAAGCCCCCGTCAGTCTTGCGACTGGTGGGAGCTTTTTGTTTTTTTGCGTCCGACCTGGGTTTTCAGAAGCGGTATTGCTTGGCTTCCACGCACATCCGGCGGAGCAATTCCTTGGCGTTTTCGGGCGACATCACGTGTGCGTGCAGCATGCGCGAAAGGTGTGCGTACTCTAGGCGCAATCCGGTGGCAAAAATCCCCGGGTCGTCCGAGCCGATGACCACGCTCACGGGACCGTCTACCGGATGTTTGCCCAGCCCCAGCCAGTTGCGCGCGTGGTGATCGTTATAGCTTTTGTGGATGCTGATCCGCAGGTTGCTGCTCGGCAGCGTTTCAATCGCGATCGAGCGCTCACGCAGCAAGTGCAGCGTCGCGTTCTGGATGGCGCGGATGACTTTGGGGCGCAATACGTCATTGTCCCGCGAAACGACCACGTCCTCGCGCGCGGCCTTCAACTCTTCGCTGCTCGCGTCGACGCCGTGCCGGCGCAGGAAGTGCCTGAGAGCTTTGGCGTTGCCTTGGCGGGCGTTGGCAAAGCAGCGGGCTTCGAAGCGGCGATTAGGATCTACATCGTCCACGCTTGCGCTCTGCGCGAGAGGATCGAGGGAGCGCAGTTTCCACGACTCGGCCAGAAGGTCCGGAGTTATACGTGGCTCGTTCCAGATCCTCATCGACAGGTGCTGAATCTCCGCTTCAATCAACGGCAGGCTATCAATGTGGGTGCGGGTCGACAGCAGCATTTCTCTGGCGAATACCAAGTCGTCCAGACGCTCTTCGGCCGGCATGACCACATAGCCGCTGACTGCCTGCCACCACGTTTTCGGATCCAGCCCGGAAGCTGTGCCATGGCCGATCCGGCAGCCCGCATCGAAGTCGAGAAAGACCACCGCCTCGTGGATCGCGCGTATGCCGGAGACAATGTGTCCGAAGTCTTCACCGGCGTGATAGGTAAAGCGACGAATCCCGGCCTGGCGCATGCGCCGAAACACCGGCGCGAATACTTCAGGGCCGGCGTGCCGTTCATTGCTGGCGGCATCGATGCCGCGAATCAGCGTTTCGAGTCCGGGTGTGCGCTGGATCAGCGCCACCAGTGCTCGCGCACGCTGATCGGATTCACGGCGCACTTTCGCGTCCCGGCAAATCGCGCGCAGTTTGTCTCCGGTGAAGAAGCTTTCGCGCTCCTTCTTGTCGCTCTGTTTGACGAAGTGCGGCACCAGCCCCAGGCGTAAGCGTCGGGGCGAGCTGGGGATGTGGCTGGTACCGGGTTGCTCTGGCGAAATGCCAGGCCATTGATCATCGCCTTTTTCCAGCCGGCGGACTCGGCTCAGCAAGTCCGACAGAGAGCGATACTCGCGTGCTTCGCGCATCACCCCGGCAGGTCGCGCCACCGCTTCGCCAAGGAACTCCAGATAACCGCGCAAGATCAATCCGAGCAATTTTGCACTGTCATCGGGCGTCATTTTCGGGGTGAAGCGACCTTCCAGGAAGTCCACGCCTTTTTGCTGTCCGCGCTCGATCTGGCGGAAACGCTCGGCGTAGTCCTTTTCTGTCGCTTCGCGCAACTCGTTGAGGGTGATGCTTTGAAACTGATCGAAGCCTTTCTGATCTGCTTGCTGAATCAGCAAACGACAGAACTGCGCGCGCAGCAACGCGTAGTGCCAGAGCAGCAGGCCGCTGGTGTGATCCATCCGTTGCTCATCGAAGCCCTTGAACAGTGTCACCAGTTGCCAGGCTTCCTTGACCACTCTGGGCGTCTGCGAAGACAGGCGCCGCAAACAGTGTTCCTGGGCACGTCGATAGGCCGCGACCGGCGGTTCGCCACACGTCTGGGGTACTTTCCCGGCAGCGTGGTTCAACAAGCGTGCCTTCAGTGCCGCAGCGCTGGTGACCCGCTGCATCAGTCGCTCCGGGGAAAGGTCCGGATCTTCTTGTTGCAGCAAGCGTTTCACGCCATTGCCGATCGGGATCCTGATGCCGATGTCTTGTTTGATGGTCTTGGCCGTAAGACCGCCGACCACCTGTTCCGGGCGCTCCAGCGCGTCGAACCAGACCTTTTCCGCCTCGGTGGTGCCGTTGAGGTGCAGATGGGTTTCGTCCAGCCCCTCGGTGCGGCACAGGTGATCGAGAAACGGATCATCGTCCACCGGCAGGGTGGAATCGCACAGCCATGCGTTGATCCGGCTGACAGCGCGCCGCAACTCGTGAGCTGAGGGAGTGGTGTCGGACAAGTCCAGACGCTGCGCCATCCAGGCCGAGGTGATCAGCAGCGGCGGAACCACCAGCACCAGATCCTGCCACGGCTCCAACAGGCGTGTGCGCACGCGGATCGAACCGTCGCGACCTTCGCACAGGAACAGGTCGCCGAGGCACCACAACAGTTCCGGCAGATTGCCATTGAGGTCATCGTCCGTGCCTTTCGGCGGATTCTGCCCACGACCCAGGCGCAGGCTGCCCGGATACTGATCGGGCACTGCGGTGCGGCCATTGATCCGCTTCACGATCCGCGCGATCCGGTTCTCGACGCCCTCATCGGTCAACGCAGGATGCAGTCGGCGCATTTCCAGGAAACGTCCGGTGCTGTGGGCGTCGTTCAAGATTGCCTGTTGCTCGCGAGTGAAGTGCTTGAGCGGCTCGACCCCGAGGGGCGCTGATTGCGCCATCCGCTCGAAGGCGCGCATCAGGTCGAGGTTGCCCAGCACGCACTTGGCGTAATCCACCAACTCACGAGCCTCGAACAGCTCGTTGGCGAGGGGCGAGGACTGCCCGGGTTTATTTCGTGACATTGCGTGGCACGACGTTGAGGACGTGGTAGAAGCCTTCAACCGATAATGTGCGTTGGTTGGCGGGCTGAACGATAGGACCGATTTTGATCCGAATGGAAGGTGGAGTCAGCCAACTCTCAAAGTTAGGAGTAACTTTGAAGCGATTCTCTTTTTGATTGTCTCTCCAGTCAGTCAATGCTTGGAGTGCGGTGACTTTCAGGGGATTGGGAGTCCAGTCTTCGAGATCTTCATCGTCATTGGGATTCAGGAAAGCCCACACAAGTGGGCAGGATAGGACAATGATCGCCAAAGGATGAAGGGATGCCTCCGTTCGGGATCCCTGAATGCGTCCAAGTGCCTCCCGCAAGGGGCGATCAGAAACTTTCGGACTTTCCTTACGCCCGGACAAACCTGAGGTGAGTACGAGAATGCCATGCAAGATGTTGGCTATCTGCCGATGCAGAATCTGTCCGCTTTTCCAAGACGACGTCACCTTTTCATCCAAATCCATCAGGTCGTCATGAATACGCGAAGCAATGCTGCCAAGCGTTGCAGGAGAAACTGCGGCGTTCAGGTGGGAGGCGCGTGCGAAGGCGTGCCAGTCTCTGAGGTTTTGCTCAAAGTTGTCGAAATCTTCATCGGGAGGAGAGTCGCCCCCATCTTCTCCGCTCCCCGAATCCTCATCGCTCAGCTCTTCGTCGGCTTCGGTCGCAAAGTTGAGCTCATCTTGGGTTTTTTCGCGCTTGAACGGAGGAATGGTGGCGAAGACCGAATGAGCAGTCAGGTCGCTAATGTCGATGGACATCAACAGGTCACCAATTACAGCGAAAAGGGACAGGGCTGAAAGTGTGCGAAACATTTCACCGCGCGCGCTGAAGCGTTTGTAGACGATCAGTCTCAGGATCTCGCTGAACTTTCCACTTCGCTCCTGAATAAGGTCGTCTATGGAGAACCAACTGACACTTTGGCGAACCCGGCGATCTCCATATCCAGCGTGATTCATAAGGTAAATCCAACTCGCGGCCGCGGGATTGAGCTCATCATCGTTGAGGTTGCAAAGATCCCCGATGGTCAGGTGATCGCCACTTTTCACAGGATCGTTTAAGCCATACACGCGAAGTAGATTATCTTTAGGGGAAAGTTTGTGAGTCAGTCCTACGGTCCCAAATGAGCTGGCAGGTACTTTGCCGATTTCTTGACGGCGGGACCTATCGATGGCACCGATACGCGCTGCTATCTCGGGTAGGGAGGGGGATGAGTTGGTCCAAAGAAAGCTGAAAATCGACGTACGGGTCTCTTTGTCGATGTTCTCTGGACGTCGCATCATCGTAACGGGCAACGCCAGGGCGAACAGTGCCCTTAATGCTCCCCCGTTGCGCGTCTCTAAGCCTTGGGCAAGTGCTAACGCTAAGCAGTGCAGCACAACGGCCCTGACAGGGTCGATTGGAACCCCAAATTGCAGTAACTCAGGCGCATCGCTCTGGTTGGTCAGCCATTCGAACGCAGATCTGAGCGCGTAATCGAAGTTGCCTCGTTCGATGAGATCGATGGGGATCAAACTGGCTCTGAGTCGAGTTTCAAATACCTTAAAAATCATCTGACGACTAAACTTTTGGTCGTCCTGATTCAGTGCTTGTAGATATCCAATCACCAAGCGCAGGTGTTCCATGGAGACGAAGTCAAAAAACGGCTGCGTTGTTCCATCCTTTCCAGCAGTAACTTTCGGATTTTCTCGCCTGCCCACAAAGGCAGGTTTTGTAACGCGGCCTGCTCTTGGCTGGTCTTAACTGCAATCCCCGAGCGCTGCATGATTCCGCCCAATGGCAACATCGGGATTCGATTCTGTGGAGGCACAATTTTTAGCAGGTACTGTTCTTCCAGTTCGAGCACCGCGCGGCTGAGGTTGTGTTTATCACCGCCGATGATCGTGGGGTCATTCTTCATGACCTGCTCCCCGAACGAACTGTAAATATTGCGTCGCAGCAGTCGGCCATAGAGGTCCAAGTCTCCCGATAGCAACAGAACAAGCCGGGGAGATGTCAGGTATTTACGGATGGTCTCAAGGATCGTGTGGCCGTGGTTAAAGTTTGTATCCACGTCGTCAAAGGCAATGACGAAAGCTTCTTTCTGGTTGAGTATGCTCAGAGCAGTTTCAAGATAAATGCTGAATTTAAGCTCAAACGACCGACCTTTCTTGGCTTTGTTCAATCCACGGCTCATGATCCAGTTGGCATCTTCCCATTCGTTGCCATAAGCTTTATCGGGTCCGATTCCATCCAATAGGCCAAGACCTTCAGCCAAGTCCTGTCGTGGCTTCTCCATCCGATCGTTTTGGTCCGTAACTTTCGCGATGGCTGCCTCGATCATCGACAGTATGACAATGATGATGTTTTCTTTGGTTTCAATCAGCGTGGGGTCAATCATAGGCAGCACATGAAGCTTGCCAGACAGTTCCGAAAGGTTTTTGTCTTCTGCCCGATCTTTTTCTTCTGGTTTGTCCAACCTTTTGAGTGCATTTAGAAGAAACGTGGTTTTACCGCTTCCTCGGCCACCTTCTACGAGGATAGCGTTGTGGGCGCGCGTGTAGCTCAGGGACGTTTCACTGAATGCGGTGTAGGACTCTTTAGGGATGGTTTGCAGCTGCTCGCTGATCAGTTGGTCCAGCCGCTTTATGGCATCTTTTTGCAAAATGTCGTCGGGTTGCTCGAGTCTTTTGAATAGGTTGATTACCAGCGGCGTCTCACTCATCTCGGTTTCCCTTCCTGAAAAATAGGACTAGTTTACTTGGAGATTTGGGTGATGGCGAGATAATGGCCTTGGCGCCTTTCTTCGCTCGCTCATGCGTCCGCTTTCAATTGAAAATGAACCGCCCGCCCACAAAAAAGCCCCCGCAGCCATAACGCTGCGAGGGCTTTTTGTCAGGTCGGCTTCAGATCACTCTTCGGCAACCGAATCCTTGCTCTGACGCTTCTCGATCAGATCCACCAACCGCTTGGCCAGCGCCGGGTAGTTCTCGTCGAAGTGATGGCCGCCAGGCAGTTTCACCGCCTCACCCACCGCAGTCTTGTCGGTGCAGCCGCTTTCATCGGCCTCTTCTTCACCGTAGATACACACGACCTTGGCCGCTGGCAGTTTGGCCATTTCCGGGCCGGTGGCGGCTTCTTTGCCGGCGTTGCCGAGCCAGCCTTCGACTTCGATTTCGAAGCTGCCGGTGCGGGCGAAGGCCAGCAGGATGATAGCGTCTACGCGCTGCTGCTCGGTTTCAGGCAGGCGGTTGTAGATCGCCGGCAAGACGTCGGCGCCGAACGAGTAACCGGTGAGGACGAAGCGTTTGGTGCCCCATTTCTGCCGGTAGTGCTGCATCAGCTCGGTGAGGTCCAGTGCGCTTTGCTCCGGGCTCTTGTGCTGCCAGTAGTAGCGCAGGGTGTCGATGCCGACCACCGGGTAGCCGATCTTGGCCATTTCGCCGGCCACGTCGCGGTCGAGGTCGCGCCAGCCGCCGTCACCCGAGAGGAACAGGGTTACGGTGTCCTTGGCTTGACCGGCCGGGACTTCTACCACTGGAATCTGCAGACCACCGGCAGCTTTGTCGCCGCCGACGAGGATTTTGCGCAGTTCGTTGTTCAGCACTTGCGGCAGATTGATGTCGTAGTCGCTGATGCTGGTTTCGGCGTTCGGTTGATCGCGCACGAAACCTGCGCTGGCGTCGTCCGGGTTGTCGTTCCACGCCACCAGCCAATGGCCGTGGGCAGCGGCTTTCGGCAGCAGGTGAGTGCAGCCGGGTTTTTCCAGTGCGAGGTCGACGGACACGGCTTGGGCCTTGTCGTCTTTCTGCTCGGACAACCAGCGCCATGCCAGCACCGCGCCAGGGCCTATGCCGCTGACCAGTGTGGCCGGGCCGTTCAGTTCACGCAGGCCGGTTTGCAGCGCGCGGCTTTGCAGCAGGCAGTCTTTGGGCAGAATCACCTGAACGATCTGCGCCGAGGCGCTGCGGCTCAGAGTGCTCAGTTGCTTGTCGCTGAGTTTCTGTTCGTCGGTGACGGCCACCAGCACCTGCGCCTTGGGCTTGGTGCCAGGGATGATGCGGGTCATGGCCGTGCCATCGGCCGCTTTCAGCTGTTCGAGGGTCGGTTCCGGTGCCGGGCGTTTGAGGTACCAGAAACCGCCGCCGGCAATCACTGCCAGCACAATCAGTGCGGCCAGGATGTACTTCAGGGAGCGTTGAATCATCAGCGTTTCACCAATCCAGTCAAGCCGCCCGCGATCAGGGCAGCAGTGTCGGCCAGCGCCACCAGCGGATCGAGTCCGGCGGGCACGGCCATATAACGGGGTTCCCAGTCAGGCTGGAACTTGTCTTTGAAGCGGCGCAAGCCTTGGAAGTTGTACAGCTGCTCACCACGGCGGAAAACCATCGAACCCAGACGCTGGGTCAGCGGTGCACCACGGCGGGGTTGCAACCCCGACAACGGCACCATGCCCAGGCTGAAGCGCGCGTATCCGTGACTCTTATAGTGTTGAATCAGGCCGACCATCATGAATTCCATGGTCAGCTTCGGCGCGTCCGGGTGTGCGCGCATCAGATCGAGACTGGCCAGGTCATGGCTGTAAGTCTCGAGCAGATTGGCGAACGCCACCGGGCGGCCTTCGAAGCGAATCACCGCGATGCGGAAATGCTTCAGGTAATCGTGGCTGAAGCGGCCGAGGGAGAAGCCTTTCTCGCGCACGTTCTTGCCGGTCAGCCAGGCGTCGGAAATCACCTTGAGTTCATCCATCGGTGCATGCCCCGGCTCGTGGATTTCCAGCGACAGGCCATCGCGGGTGCCACGGTTCCAGGTGTAACGCAGGTCCTTCATCTCTTTGCCTTTGGCTTCCAGGTCAAAGCGAATCAGATCGACCCGGGCTTCTTCGCCGAGTTTGATCGCGGTCAGGCCGATGTCCATGTAGTACGGCAGGTTCTCCGCGCGCACTTGGTAGAACACCGGTCGGGCGTGATAGATGTCGCACAGGTCACGGAACTGCCAGATCATTTCCGCGCGTTGCTGGCCGGGGCCGATCGGGTCGTACAGCGCCACCAGACTGCGCCCACGGCGGGCGTACATCAGAAAGGCTTCGTCGTTGGGGTGGAACAGCAGCGCCTTGTCACCGGTCAGGGCGAGGCCGCCATCGGGTTGCGCCGAGGCCATCAGGATCTTCGAGGCGCGTTCCAGCTCATCCGGCGTCGGCAAGTGGATCACCGGGCGCGCGGTGCGCAACAGCCAGGTCAGGGCGATCACGATCAGCAACACCGCAGCGCCGAGCAACGAACGCAGACCGCGCGGGGCGTCAGCGTCGAGGGTGAACTGCCACCAGAGCTGATGGCTGTACGGCACGTCTTGATAGGCGAACAGCAGCAGCCAGGTTGAGGCACCGAGCACGCACAGACTGGCGACCAGATACAGCGGCGAGAAGGGCAACTCGGTCAAACGACTCGGGCGATAGAACGAGCGGCGGAACACCCCCAGCAGACTCGCGGTGAGCGTCATCAAAAGCGCTTCTTCCCAATCGAAACCCTTGAGCAGCGAAAGCAGGGCGCCGACCAGCAGCAGAATGGTGGTGAGCATCCATGCCGCCGACAAGCGCCGACGCAAGCCTTGTGCGAGCAGCAAGCACAGCACGCCGATCAGGCTGGCGCCGAAGTGCGATGCATCAACCAGACGATGCGGGATCAGAAAGCCAATGTGCTCGAGAC
Source organism: Pseudomonas sp. P4795 (assembly GCF_048822895.1). Classification (NCBI taxonomy): domain Bacteria; kingdom Pseudomonadati; phylum Pseudomonadota; class Gammaproteobacteria; order Pseudomonadales; family Pseudomonadaceae; genus Pseudomonas; species Pseudomonas sp. P4795. Next base: position 564,129 of record NZ_JBMFBT010000003.1, read on the forward strand.
GGGTGTCGATCTCAGGAGTCGCGCCGGAAAACAGCAGCACCACGCCGGACAGGAATACCAGCACCGCGAGAATCGGCGCCGCCAGACCGGAAGCCGCACGCATCGTCTGCGACTGAAACAGGCGCTGGCCTTCGTTGATCAGCAGCAGTACGCAGGCCACTAGCAGCGGCAGCACCACATAGATCAGGCGATACAGCAGCAGCGCAGCGGCCAGCGGCGCGGCACCCAGTTTGTCGGCAAAGGCAGCCAGCAGAATCGCTTCGAACACGCCGACGCCGCCCGGCACATGGCTGAGCACGCCAGCGGCCAGGGCCAGCAAGTACACCAGCAGGAACGCGCCAAATGGCGGCGCCTCGGGCAGCAGCAGATACAACACGGTGGCGGCAGCGGCGACGTCGAGGGCGGTGATGATCAGTTGCAGGAAGGTCAGGCGCCGACCCGGCAGGCGCAGGGTGCGGCGGCCGGCCTTGACCAGCAGGTTGTCACGGTAAGGCTGTTCCGGCAGGCGCCGGCGATAGATGCCGACAGCCAAAGCTGCGCCGAGCAGCAGCACCACCGAGGCGACGCTGCCCAGCAACATCTCGGACAGTCCCAAGGCTTGGGAAGCGGCAGGCAAGTCGCTCAGTGTGGCGAGGGCCGCCAGCGGGGGCAGGGCGCAGCCAAGAGACAGGCTGGCAAACAGGGTCATGTGCGCGACTTCCGACGCGCCCAGACCATGGCGTGCATATAAACGGTAGCGCACCGAGCCGCCGGACAGCAGCGACAGCCCGATCGCGTTGCCAATGGCGAAGGCTGTGAAGCCGCCCATGGCCAGGGTTTGCGGCGGCAGCGTCACGCCCGCATAACGACTGGCCGACCATTCATAGCCCAGCAGAATAATGAAGCCGATCGCAGTCGCGCCCAGAGCACCGAGCAATGCCGGTCGCGGAACGTCGAGAATAGAGTCGTGGAGCGCATCGAGATCCAGCTCGCTGAGCAGATGACGACAGGCAATCAGCGCGATGGCGAACAGCAGCAGAGTGACGGCCAGACCAATCGGTTGCCGGTATTTGCTGATTCGATCCAGCAAGCGCAGGCGCTCAGGCTTGATCGGTTGGTTCGCTGTGACGGTGTCTTGTGGATCAGACGATTTGGCGCGCATCAATCACCTCTTGGATTGTGCGCGACAGGATGGAGGTATCCAGCCAAGTTACCAATCCCTGTAGGAAAAAATAATCACAAAATATTACGCCTCCCACCGAGGATCGGCGAGGGCATCTCATGGATTGCAGACCCGTTGCCCGCGACTCAAGCATAGTCGCAGCACAGCAGGTTTGATGATCCTGAGCGGTTCACTGCACAGTGACAGATCATTGTTGCGAAAGGACTTTTTCGACAGATACAAAAAAGGCCACTCTTTCGAGTAGCCTTTTTTGATGTTTGGTTGCGGGAGCCGGATTTGAACCGACGACCTTCGGGTTATGAGCCCGACGAGCTACCAGACTGCTCCATCCCGCGTCTGTGTGGCGGCATTCTACAGAGGAACGGCGGAGTGTCAACCGCTAATCTCGAGAAGATTCAAATAAATGCCAAATCGCGTCATTCTGTCGCAGGGCGGCGCTAAGTTCCGGAATCTTAAAGAATTCCTTTGCAGCGCAGACCCATAAGCAGCTCTCTATAAAGGAAGAAACTGACGCGCACAAAAAAGGCCACTCTTTCGAGTAGCCTTTTTTGATGTTTGGTTGCGGGAGCCGGATTTGAACCGACGACCTTCGGGTTATGAGCCCGACGAGCTACCAGACTGCTCCATCCCGCGTCTGTGTGTCGGCATTCTACAGAGGATCGCCGGGGTGTCAACCCGCAATCCAGATAAAAAGCTTAAGGTTCAATCAGTTAGCCGTTTGACTGAGACGGCTTGCGGGGCTGAGGCGCAGGCGGGGCAAGGGCTGTAGCTCTATTGGATCCCGCTTTTCGATTAATAAAATAAATTCATCCGGGTTTTCCTACAGGTGCAAAAGAACCTTCTTACCACTGGTGCTATATACAGGTGTCAGTGAGATACTGCCGATCCGGCTCGCCACGTTGCCTTTTCTGTCATGACTCAGCGAAAAATCATCCACGTCGACTGCGACTGTTTCTACGCCGCCATTGAGATGCGTGATGACCCGAACCTGGCCGGCAAGCCGCTGGCGGTGGGTGGATCAGCGGATCGGCGCGGGGTGATTGCCACCTGCAACTATGAAGCGCGCGCCTACGGTGTGCGTTCGGCGATGTCTTCCGGGCATGCCTTGAAGCTGTGCCCGGACCTGACCATCGTCAAGCCAAGGATGGATGCCTACCGCGAGGCGTCCAGAGAAATCCATACGATCTTCAGCGATTACACCGACCTGGTCGAGCCGTTGTCGCTGGACGAAGCCTATCTCGACGTCTCCGACAGTGCGCATTTCGGCGGCAGTGCTACGCGGATCGCTCAGGATATCCGTCGCCGCGTGTCCAATCAGTTGCACATCACTGTTTCCGCCGGTGTGGCGCCAAACAAGTTCCTGGCCAAGATCGCCAGCGACTGGAAGAAGCCCAACGGCTTGTTCGTGATTACCCCGGATCAAGTCGAAGAGTTTGTCAGCGGTCTGCCGGTGAGCAAGTTGCACGGTGTGGGTAAAGTCACCGCCGACAAGCTTGGCCGGCTGGGCATTGTTGACTGTCAGCACCTGCGCGAGTGGGACAAGCTGACGCTGGTGCGCGAATTCGGCAGTTTCGGCGAGCGATTGTGGAGCCTGGCGCGTGGGATTGATGAGCGTGCGGTGCACAACGACAGTCGCCGTCAGTCGATCAGCGTGGAAAACACCTACGATGTGGACTTGCCAGATTTGCGCAGTTGCCTCGACAAGCTGCCGGAATTGCTGGAGACCCTGAAAACCCGCATGGAACGCATCGACAGCAGCTACCGGCCGGGCAAGCCGTTCGTCAAAGTGAAGTTTCACGATTTCACCCAGACCACACTGGAGCAGGCTGGGGCAGGGCGGGACTTGGGCAGTTATCAGTTGATGCTGACGCAGGCGTTCAATCGGGGTGGTAAACCGGTGCGGTTGCTTGGGGTCGGCGTGAGGCTGGAGGATTTGCGCGGCGGGTTTGAGCAGATGGAGTTGTTTGAGCGTTGAGCTTATAAAAGCAAAAGATCGCAGCCTTCGGCAGCTCCTACATTGTGGGGCGTGTGAACCCTGTAGGAGCTGCCGAAGGCTGCGATCTTTTAAGGCGCCTTAATTCGGTCCCGGATCCGCCACCAGTCGCCCGGCATCCCTGGTCAGAGACTTGAGAAACTCGGCCTGCAACTCAGGATCGTTGCGCGTCAGTTCGATCAGGCTCTGTTCCAGCTCGCTGGCTTCTTCCTCCAGACCCAGTTCCGACAAGCGTTTGACCCGGTGTACCCACTGGCTCACTTCGTCGTCTTCCAGATCTTCGTAAATCAGTCCGTGAGCTTCCAGCAGCTTGCCGCGCAGACCCGGGCTGATTGCCAGCGTCGAGTCGGTGTGCACGTCGTCCTTGCCGTCTTCGACAGTGATCTGCAATTTGCCCAGATGATTCAGGTCATGCTCGGCGAACGGGCTGTCCAGCAAGTTCAGGCGTAACACACCATTGCGGTCGGTGGTCATGTCGAAAGTCTGCTTGCCGGCCTTGACCTGCACCGGGCGCTCACTCCACGGCAGGCTCGAATACTCGGTGCGTTTGTCGCGTTGCACTTCGTCGATGCCGGCCAGGTTTTGCTGCGCGCGTCCGTTGGATTGCACGTTCATGAACGGGTTAAGCCCGGCAAAACCGTAGCTGAACCAGTCGCGCGTGACGCTATCCGGCAAATTGCCGAGTGCGAACACGTTGACTATGTTTGCGCCGACACCGCCGACCACCGCGACCACGCCCAGCGGGATCTCGTAGACCTCCCGCCAGGGCTGGTACGGCGTGTAGCGGTCGTAATGCCGGCTGACTTCGAACTCGGTGACTTCGAAAGTCTTCTGTTCGTGAATCTTCACGCGGCGTTGCGGCAGCTCAAGCACCTTGGGCTCGCCGACATCAATTTGCAGGCTGTGATCGAGCAATTTGCGCTCGACACGTTCCTCGTGCTCGCTGCGCTGTGACATGTGATTGGCACAGCCGCTGACCAGCAGGGCGCCACACAGGGTGGCGCCTCCGAGGCCTAAGGTGTTTCGCTTGAACATGACGTCTCTATCTGGTTTCAGCGGCGGATACGGGCCTGAAGGAACGACAGCACGTCGGCGACTGGCAGGGCTTGCGCCTCGCTTTCGGTACGGCTCTTGTATTCCAGGTTGCCTTCGGCGAGGCCACGGTCGCTGACCACGATCCGGTGCGGGATGCCGATCAGTTCCATGTCCGCGAACTTGATGCCCGGGCTGGTTTTCTTGTCACGGTCGTCCAGCAGCACTTCGAAGCCGGCAGCGGTCAGTTCCGCATACAGCTTGTCGGTGGCTTCGCGTACCTGCTCGGTTTCATAGCGCAGCGGTACCAGAGCGATCTGGAATGGCGCCAGAGTGTCGCTCCAGATGATGCCGTTGGCGTCGTTGTTCTGCTCGATGGCCGCAGCCACCACGCGCGAAACGCCGATGCCGTAGCAGCCCATTTCCAGGGTTACAGGCTTGCCGTTGTCACCCAGCACTTCGCACTTCATCGCCTTGCTGTACTTGTTGCCCAGCTGGAAGATGTGCCCGACTTCGATACCGCGTGCAATGGCCAGCGTGCCTTTGCCATCCGGGCTTGGATCGCCAGCAACCACGTTACGCAGGTCGGCAACGGTCGGAACCGGCAGATCACGCTCCCAGTTGACGCCGAAGTAATGCTTGTCGTCGATGTTCGCGCCGATACCGAAGTCGCTCATCAGCTCGACCGAACGGTCGATGATGATCGGCAGCGGCAGGTTCAGCGGGCCGAGCGAACCTGCACCGGCGCCGATGGCGTCACGCAGTTCGGAGTCGGTGGCCATGATCAGCGGGCTGGCGACGCCAGGTTGCTGGGCAGCCTTGATCTCGTTGAGTTCGTGGTCGCCACGGATCACCAGGGCGATCAGCTTGCCTTCTTCTTCGGCGCGCACGATCAGGGTCTTGATGGTCTTTTCAATCGGCAGATTGAATTTTTCCACCAGTGCGGCGATGGTCTTGGTGTCTGGCGTATCGACCAGGCGCAACTCTTCGGTCGGAGCGGGGCGCGCGGTTTCGCGCGGCACGGCTTCGGCTTTCTCGATGTTCGCCGCGTAGTCGGAGCCGTTGCTGAAGGCGATGTCGTCTTCGCCGGACTCGGCCAATACGTGGAACTCGTGGGAACCGGCGCCGCCGATCGAACCGTTGTCAGCTTCAACCGGGCGGAATTTCAGACCCAGACGCGTAAAGATGTTGCAGTACGCCTGATGCATGCGGTCATAAGTGACCTGCAGCGACGGTTGGTCGGCGTGGAACGAGTACGCGTCCTTCATGATGAACTCGCGACCACGCATCAAACCGAAGCGTGGGCGGATTTCGTCACGGAATTTGGTCTGGATCTGGTACAGGTTGATCGGCAACTGCTTATAGCTGCTCAACTCGTTGCGCATCAGATCGGTGATGACTTCTTCGTGGGTCGGGCCCGCGCAGAAATCACGACCATGGCGGTCTTTGAAGCGCAGCAGCTCAGGGCCGTATTCTTCCCAGCGTCCCGATTCCTGCCATAGCTCGGCCGGTTGGGTGCTCGGCATCAACACTTCCAGAGAGCCGGCGGCGTTCATTTCTTCACGAACGATGGCTTCAACCTTGCGCATTACTCGCAAACCCATGGGCAGCCAGGTGTACAGGCCCGAGGCAAGTTTGCGGATCATGCCGGCGCGCAGCATCAGCTGGTGGCTGATCACTACCGCATCGGAAGGCGTTTCTTTCTGTGTGGCGAGCAAAAATTGACTGGTGCGCATGGTTGGCCGTTGTCGGTTGCTGAGACTGGAAATGACGGAGCAGTGTACCGGCGAGATTTGCTGACGTACAGAAGTGTGGCCGGCGGCGAGGCTGGACGGCGGCAATCCTCCCGCCGCCGCTGACTTTTCCTACGATTCTTCCGCGACTGGAGTCGGCACAGGCTCGGGCGTCGGCGTCGGGCCTTCGCGGCGGCTCTCCTGGAACCAGTGCAATGCGATCAGCAGCAGGGTCGGCACGCCGAGCATCGCGGTGATCAGGAAGAAACTGTGGTAGCCGAATTTTTCCACCATCACCCCGGAGTAGCCGCCGATCAGGCGAGGCAACAGCAGCATGATCGAGCTGAGCAGGGCGTACTGGGTCGCGGAGAATTTCAGGTTGGTCAGGCTCGACAGGTAGGCGACGAACGCCGAAGTGGCGAGGCCGGAACTGAAATTGTCGAGGGAAATGGTCACCACCAGCATCTGCAGGTTCGGGCCCATGTCAGTGAGCATCACGAACAACAGATTGGTGCCGGCGGACGCTATGCCGCCGATGAACAGAATCGGCAGAATGCCGAAGCGCACGATCAGCAAACCGCCCATGCCGGCGCCGACCAGCGTCATGATCAGGCCGAAGATCTTGCTGACGCTGGCGATCTGATCCTTGGTGAAACCCTGGTCGATATAGAAGACGTTGGCCATCACACCCATCACCGTATCCGACATCCGATAGGTGGCGATCAGGCCGAGCAGCAGCAGCGCTTGCCAGCGGTAACGCATGATGAAGTCGTTGACCGGGGTCAGCACCGGCGCCAAGCCGCGACGCCCCATGGCCGACAGGCACAGGAAGGTCAGCGTGGTGTAGAGAATCGCCCGCAGGAACGCGCGGTCTTCGAGCAGCAAGTCGAGCGGGCTGACGCCTTCGAACAGCACGCTGGCGAAATCGGTGTTGTACAACTGGGTGAACATTGCCGGGACGGATACCAGCAAGATGATCAGCACAAATACCGACATCAGTTGGTGCATGAAGGTGTAGCGGCCGGCCTGCAACTGCGTGCGCAGCGGCACCGGGGGTTCGCGCATGAACAGGGTGGTCAGCAGGGCTGGGATCATCAGCGCGCCGAACAGCACGTAAGTGCCGGCCCAGGCTGAATGCTGATAGTTGAAACCGGTCGAGCCGAAGCCTTCGGCGAAGAACAGTGCGCCGGCAGTCGCCAGCAGCGCAGCGATCCGGTAACCGGACATGTAGCTGGCAGCGAGCGCGGCCTGACGGCTGTCGTCGGCGATTTCCAGGCGATAGGCGTCGACCGCAATATCCTGAGTCGCGGAGGCGAAGGCGACGACCACAGCAATAGCGATCAGCCAGGACAAGTGTTTTTGCGGATCGCAGAAACCCATGCCGATCAGGCCGAGGATCACCAGGCCTTGCGAGAGCACCAGCCACGAACGGCGCCGGCCAAGTTTGCCCAGCAGCGGCAGGCGCCACTGGTCGAGCAGCGGCGACCAGACCCATTTGAACGCATAAGCGAGGCCGATCAGGCTGGCATAGCCGATCGTTTCACGGGCCACACCGGCTTCACGCAGCCAGACCGATAGCGTTGAGAACACCAGCATGTACGGCAGGCCGGCGGCGAAACCCAGCAGCAACAGCACGAGCGTCGAAGGACTGGCATAGGCGGCGAGCGCGGCGCGCCAGGTTTTACGGGGCATGGGCTGGAGTCTGCCTCAAGATTGCGAAAACAAAGCGCGCACTCTAACCGCTGTGCTCTACCGGGCGCCAGCCATGGCGCCGAATATCCACACGATTGTTCTGGACGGTAATCCCTTCCGTGCGCAAACGCGCGCGTTGTTCGTCCCCGGACGGGCTGCCAACCGGCAGGCTAATCTTGCCTCCGGCGCCGAGAACACGGTGCCAGGGCAGCTTGGTATCGCCGGGTAACTGGCTCAGGGTGCGGCCGACCCAGCGGGCGGCGCGCCCCAATCCGGCCAGTTCGGCCAACTGACCGTAGCTGACGACTTTGCCTTCGGGTACCTGGGCCAGCGTCGAGTAGAGCGCCGTGCGTCGGATTTGCGCTTCGTCTGGTGGGGCTTGGCGTGGCTCGGTCACGGGCGCGGTTCCTGAATTTGATCGCGTTTACAGGCTTTAGCGTAAACGGTGGCTGCGCAATTGAGAAATGAACTCAATAGAAATAGTTGGGTCAGTCCTTGTCAGGGTCTTATTCCTACGGATAATGCCGAACTTTTTCCGCAATCTTGAGCCTTCGATTCGCTTATGTTGTCCAGAACTTTGATGTGCCTTGCTGTCTTCAGTGCGTCCACGCCCCTGCTTGCCGATACTGTCTGGTTGAAGAACGGTGACAAGCTGAGCGGTAAAATTACCGTTTTCGACGGCGGCAAACTATTGGTCCAGACCAAGTACGCTGGCGCCGTCTCGATTGACTGGAAAGAGGTCAAGACCCTGGAAAGCGATCAGGAGTTATTGGTCAAGCAGGACGCCTACAGTGGCGAGAAAGCCAAATCGCTGAGCGCCGCCGAAGAAGGCAAGGTCACCCTGGCCAACGGCGAAGCGCCGAAGACTGTGGAGCTGGCGAGCATTCAGCAGATCCTCAAGCCTAAACCTGTCGTCGAAGATCTGGTGTGGAAGGGTAATGTGGATCTGGCGCTGGATTATCAGCGTGCCGAAAAAGACACCGACGACTATGACGTCGGCTTCAAGACTACCGCGCGTCACGGCCGCTGGCGTCACATCGCTGAAGGCGAGTACAGCCGCGAAGTACAGGATGACGTGACCACCACTGACAATTGGCGCGCCGAGTATTCCCTCGATCGCTTCCTGACGGATCAGTGGTTCTGGCAGGGTCGTGTGAATTACAAGCGCGATCACATCGAAGAACTGGCCCGTCAGCGTGTAGTGGGTACCGGTCCGGGCTACCAGTTCTGGGATGATGAGTTGGGCGCGTTCTCTCTTGGCTCGCTGTTCAACCGCACCGACTATCAGTATCGCGACGGCGCCAAAGACAACTTCTATTCGATCGCTATGAAATGGGATTACAACCGTTACCTGATCGGCAAGAAAGTCGAATTCTTCACCAATGGCGAAGTGGGCAAGCCGCTTTCAGGTGTAGCCGATTACGCACTGGATGCCGAGATGGGCCTGCGCTACAAGGTCACTGACTGGGCGTCGCTCAACCTCAAGGCCGAGCGTGACATCATCAGTGGTACCAACGATGCGGATTTGAACAAGACCCGTTACACCGCAGGGTTTGGCGTAGCCTGGTAACACCGCCTACGAAAAATCGCAGCCATTGCGGCTGCGATTTTTTTTGCGTGCGCAAAACACACGCCCACAAAAAAGCCCCGCTTTTGAGGGCGGGGCTTTTTACTAAAGAAGCTACAAGTTAGATAACTTGTACTTCCTCAGCTTGCATGCCTTTCTGACCGCGGGTAGCGATGAAAGAAACCTGTTGGCCTTCTTTCAGGCTTTTGAAGCCGTCGGATTGGATAGCTTTGAAGTGAACGAACAGGTCGTCACCGGATTGTGGAGTGATGAAGCCGAAGCCTTTTTCATCGTTGAACCACTTAACGGTACCGGTTTGGCGATTAGACATGGTGTAACTCCTTGAACAAAGATAACTGCGACGCAGGAAGTGCCCTGGCCGAGACTGAGTGCAAAGAGCAGGAAAAATTCTTGTAGATGGTTGGATCGAAATTCAACATATCGTGTAGAGATTCTCAGTGACACAAGCAACACAGTGACGCCACCTTAACCGGTTTTTCGTAACGTGCCAATGTTTCTTGCAAAGGTTTCTTGAATTTAAGGATCAGCGGTTCCGCGGATCGTCGCCACGCCCCGTATTTCCGGGGAGTTCGGCGAGAATTGCTCGACGGACTTTGAACGCGGCGGCGCGCCCGGTAAGATGCCGGACAGATTTTTTCTCCACCTCGTTATTCAGGACACCCGCCATGAGCATCAAATCGGACAAGTGGATTCGCCGCATGGCGCAGGAACACGGCATGATCGAACCGTTCGTTGAGCGCCAGGTGCGTGGCAACGACGACAACCGGGTGATTTCCTACGGTGTGTCGAGCTACGGCTACGATGTGCGTTGCACTAACCACTTCAAGGTGTTCACCAACATCAACTCGTCCATCGTCGACCCGAAAAATTTCGACCCGGGCAGCTTTGTCGACGTCCACAGTGACGTGTGCATCATCCCGCCGAACTCCTTCGCGCTGGCCAGCACCGTCGAATACTTCCGTATTCCACGCAACGTTCTGACCATCTGCCTGGGTAAAAGCACCTACGCGCGCTGCGGCATTATCGTCAACGTGACGCCGCTCGAGCCTGAGTGGGAAGGTCATGTGACGCTGGAGTTCTCCAACACCACCAACCTGCCGGCGAAGATCTACGCCAACGAAGGCGTGGCACAGATGCTTTTCCTCGAATCCGATGAGGAATGCGAAGTTTCCTACAAGGACCGTGGCGGCAAGTACCAGGGCCAGCGTGGCGTAACACTGCCGCGTACCTGAGTCGTCCATCCGGCGGATTTCGGGAATTCTTTGGCGGGCAGACACTCTATGGGGTGTACTGCCCGTTTTTGTTTCTGGCAAAACGGGCCTTCGCCGAGGAGTGCTTCATGAAGATCGATCCGCATATCACTGCCGAACTCGCAAGGCTTGAGCCCAATCAGATTGGCGTTTTGGCCTGGTCCCTGTTGGCGCACCCGCCCATCAGCATGGCCGGCGGTATTCCTGGTCAGCCTGATCCCGATACCCCAAACGAGCAGCCGACCGAACCTGGCGAACCGACGTTGCCGGACGAGCCGCCACCCGCGCCTGTCGCCTGATCCGCACATTCATGCATGGCCCGTGAGTTGAAGTCTGAACAACATTTCAACTCACGGGCCATATTTCGTTATCACCGATGACGAAAATCCTGCAGCTGTCATCCCGATCAACCTGATAGCCGCCAGTAAACGCACCGAACGCCGGCAGCAAGCTGATCCGTTCACCCAATCTGAAACACGCCAGCCGCAGACTTTGCCGACCCTTTCCATGCAGGCGATAAACCGGATGCACATGGCCCGCCAGCACATGCCGCTCAGGATGCGGATCAGGTTCGTGTTGCAAGGCGAACGGCCCGAGCAGCAGCGGCTCCGGCACCACCCGGATGTTCAGCGAAGCCGGTGGATCGCCCGCGCGTTTGTCGTGGTTGCCGCGAATCAGCGTCATCGGCAGATCCGCATGGCGAGCGCGCCACTGTGCCAGCGTCTGCAAGGTCCCGGCGGCATGCGAACCCGGGCCGTGCAGAAAATCGCCAAGGAAAATCAGCTGCCGACACGGTAGTTTCGCCAGCAACCGCTCGATCACCTCAACATTGCTCGCCGTGGTGCCATGCGGCACTGGCTGACCGAGGCTGCGATAGGCCGCGGCTTTGCCAAAATGCACATCGGCAATCAGCAGTGCCTGCTGTGCCGGCCAATACATGGCTTTCTCCGGCAGCAGCCACAGTTCCTCGCCCGCGAGGCGCACTGGATAGGGCGCATCCATCAGGATCTACCGCTGTCGGCAGTTTTTTCCAGATCGCCGACCATGCGCCTGATGCGGTCAGCAAGTTTTTCCGAACTCATGCTTTCGCGCATGCGCTCCACCAGCAACGGAAAGCCGAGCGGTGTAGGACGTTTGATCAGGTGCAGGTCGAGTTTCATCCGGTTGATGCGCTCCAATGTCTGTTCCAGTCGACGAATATCCAGTTCTTCGCGTAGGACTTCTTCCCCGGCCTGCGCAAGCAACAGGTTGTCGGCGTCGTATTGTTTGAATACTTCGAAAAACAGACCGCTGGAGGCCTGCACTTGTCGGGTGCTTTTCGGCGCACCGGGATAGCCGGCGAACACCAGCCCGGCGATCCGTGCGATTTCCCGAAAGCGCCGCAATGCGAGTTCACCAGCGTTGAGGCTGGCCAGCACGTCGCGCAATAAATCCTCAGGACTGAGCAGCGCGGCATCGAGTTGCTGCGACCAGTCGACCGGCGTGGCACTGAGTAATTCGAGTCCGTAATCGTTGACCGCAATCGAGAATGTCACGGGTTGACGTTGGCTGACCCTCCACGCCAACAGACTTGCCAGCCCCAAATGCACTTGGCGACCGGCAAACGGGTAGATAAAAAGATGCCAGCCTTCGCGGGATTTCAGCACCTCGGCCAGCAAGTTGTCACGGGTCGGCAGGCCGGACCAGCGCGCCTGGGTTTCCAGTAATGGGCGCAACGCCTGCATCTCCGGGCCAATAAACTGGCCCTGCTCAGCGGCACTGAAACGCTCGACCACCGCTTCGGCGAGTTCATTCGAGAGCGGCATGCGCCCGCCATTCCAGCGCGGCACCGCAGCTTTTTTCGCAGTGCTGCGTTTGACGTAGGCAGTCATGTTTTCTACCCGCACCAGTTCCAGCAAGCGCCCGGCGAACAGGAAGCCGTCGCCGGGCTTGAGCCGCGCGATAAAACCTTCCTCGACACTGCCCAACTGCTTACCACCGCCGCCCTTGCTCCAGAATTTCAGCTGAATGCTCGCATCGCTGACGATGGTGCCGATGCCCATCCGATGGCGCCGCGCCAAGCGTGCGTCGGGCACGCGCCAGACGCCATGCTCATCCGGCTCGACCCTTCGGTAATCCGGATACGCCGTCAGAGACATCCCGCCGTGACGTACGAAAGCCAGCGCCCACGCCCAATCGGCAAGGCTCAGTTCGCGATATGCCCAAGCGCCACGGACTTCTTCGTACAGCTCATCGGGAACAAACCCACCGCCAAGCGCCATGCTCACCAGATGTTGCACCAGCACATCCAGCGGTTTGTGCGGCGACAGGCGCGGTTCGATGCGCCGTTGCGCCACGGCATCCTTGGCTGCTGCGGCTTCGATCAATTCCAGGCTGTGCGTCGGCACCAATGTCACCCGCGACGTGCGTCCGGGAGCGTGGCCAGAACGGCCGGCACGCTGCATCAAACGGGCGACGCCTTTGGCCGAGCCGATTTGCAGCACGCGTTCGACCGGCAGGAAATCCACCCCCAGATCCAGGCTCGACGTGCACACCACTGCTTTCAGTTGGCCATTTTTCAACGCCTGCTCAACCCAGTCGCGGGTGTCGCGGGCCAGTGAGCTGTGATGCAAGGCAATCAATCCGGCCCAGTCCGGCCGCGCCTCCAGCAACGCCTGATACCAGATTTCCGACTGCGCCCGCGTGTTGGTGAACACCAGGCTGCTGGCGCAGGCGTCAAGTTCGGCGACCACTTGCGGCAACATCTTCAGGCCGATGTGTCCGGCCCAGGGAAAACGCTCGGTAGCGGGTGGGAGCAGGGTATCGACCGCGAGCGTCTTTTCGCTTTGGCCCTGAACACTCACGCCGCCACCCTGTGGGATCAGCACTTCTTCGGCGTGGGATTGATTTCCGAGGGTGGCGGATACGCCCCAGACGATCAGTTCGGGGTTCCAGCGCCGCAGCCGTGCGAGTGCGAGTTGCAGTTGCACGCCGCGTTTGTTGCCGAGCAGTTCATGCCATTCATCGACCACGACCATGCGCAGGGTCGCCAGCGCAGTTTGCGCGTCGGCGCGGGCGAGCATCAGGGTCAGGCTTTCCGGGGTGGTGATCAGCGTGGTCGGCGGCCGGCGGTTTTGCCGCGCGCGTTCGCTGCTGTCGGTGTCACCAGTGCGCAAGCCGACACTCCAGGGGATTTGCAGATCGTCCAGCGGCGCCTGCAACGCACGCGCGGTGTCGGCGGCGAGTGCGCGCATCGGCGTGATCCACAGCACCGTCAGCGGTTCGGCAACCGGTTTGCGCTTGCGCGTGGTCTCGACCGGTGCGCGCAGGCGGGCAAAGCGATTCAGCGCGGCGAACCACACCGCATAGGTTTTACCGGCGCCGGTGCTGGCGTGCAGTAATCCGGATTCGCCGCGTTTAACCGCCGCCCACACCTGTTTCTGAAAGGCGAATGGTTTCCAGCCGCGGGCGTTGAACCAGAGTCTGGCGAAGTCGGTGGAGGTTCCCATGCCGGCGGTATGCGCTCTGAACGTGTTCCTTCAGTGACCGCACGGGCATGGGTTTAGTTTTACTTGAGATTGCCGCTGAGAAATTGCTTGAGACGTTCGCTCTGCGGATTGCCCAGCACATCTTCCGGCGCGCCTTCTTCTTCCACCAGCCCTTGATGCAGAAACAGCACCTGACTGGACACCTTGCGCGCAAAACTCATCTCGTGGGTGACCATGATCATGGTTCGGCCTTCCTCGGCCAGACCCTGAATCACCTTCAGCACTTCGCCCACCAGTTCCGGGTCGAGCGCCGAAGTTGGTTCGTCGAACAGCATCACCTCAGGCTCCATCGCCAATGCTCGTGCGATGGCAACCCGTTGCTGCTGGCCACCAGACAGAAACGCCGGATATTGATCTGCCACGCGCGCCGGCAAACCGACCTTGTCCAGATACCGCCGCGCACGGTCATCAGCTTCCTGTTTGCTGCAACCCAGCACCCGGCGCGGGGCCATGGTGATGTTTTCCAGCACGGTCATGTGGCTCCACAGATTGAAATGCTGGAACACCATCGCCAGCCGCGTGCGCAGGCGTTGCAGTTCATCGGCGTCGGCGACGTGCATGCCGTGGCGGTCGTTGACCATGCGGATTGCCTTGCCATCGAGGCTCATGGCGCCGTCGTTGGGTTGTTCGAGAAAGTTGATGCAGCGTAAAAACGTGCTTTTGCCCGAGCCGCTGGCGCCGATCAGGCTGATCACGTCGCCGGTCCTGGCCTTGAGCGAGACGCCTTTAAGCACTTGATGGTCGCCATAGCTTTTGTGCAGGCCTTCAACGGTCAGTTTGTACATGGGACAGACATCCTCAAGGCGAAAGTAGGTAGCCGCTGCGATAGGCTTCAGCGCCCGCGACGTGGGCGATCACCATGCCGGCGGTGGCCATGCGCCGCAGTGAGCGGGCATAGAGCAGACCGGCAGTGGTGCAATGGATGGGCGTGATCCGATCACTGATCGGATCGATGACCTCGGCAATCTGCTGCCCGGCCTTCAGGTATTCGCCGGGGGTGACGCTGTACACCAGCAGCCCGCCGACCGGTGTAACCACCGGTTCGACCCCGGCCAGCGGCGTGGCGGGGAAGGGTAGCGGCGGCTGCGGTTTGGTTTCGCCGACGATCGCGTCGAACTGGATCAGGTAGTCGATCAGCGCCTGACAGTCGCGGCTGGCCAGCGGGTGGCTGACATCGCCCTGGCCACGCAACTCCACCGTGACCGAGAAACTGCCGAGCGGAATCTCGAACTGTTCGCCAAAGCGCTCCCTCAATTGCCACCAGAGCAGCGTGAAGCATTCATCGAACGACTGACCACCGGAATCAGTGGCCAACAGGCTCGCCTGCGATCCGATGTAACGCGCCAGCGGCTCGACCTGCGGCCATGCTTCGGGCGTGGTGTAGAGGTGAACGACGGATTCAAAATCGCAGTGCATATCCAGCACTATGTCCGCATCGCAGGCCAGCCGTTGCAAGGTCAGGCGCTGGGATTGCAACTGCGTGGCGGGCGATTGCCGGGCGAGGGCGTCGCGCAGGCTGGCGCGGATCAGTTCGAGGTTGTACTGCGGATCATCGCCGAGTTGCCCTTCGATCTGGTTGCCGATTTCTTCGCTGAGATCGACGAACCAGCGATTGAAATTCTGCCCGCTCTCCAGTTCATAGCGACCTAGCGGCACGTCCATCAGCACTTGTTCGAGGCCGACCGGATTGGCCACGGGCACCAGCACGATTTCGCTGCGCAGACGGCCGGCGGCTTCCAGCTCCGCCAGCCGCTGCTTGAGGTGCCAGGTCACAAGCATGCCCGGCAGTTCGTCGGCATGCAGCGAGGACTGGATGTAGATCTTGCCTTTGGCCTTGTCCGGGCCGAAGTGGAAGCTGTGGATCTGGCGTGCGGTCCCCGGCAGCGGGGCCAGCAGGTCGTGTATCTGGTGGCGCATTTGTTGTTTCCCGAAACGGAAAAGTCCTAGTGAGTCGGCCCGAGGAAGGCCAGCCAGCGGCGTTCGGCGAGGCGGAACAGGCCGACCAGCGCAAAGGTAATGGTCAGGTAGATCAACGCAGCGATACCGAACGACTGAAAGGTCAGGAAGGTCGCCGAGTTGGCGTCCCGCGCAACTTTCAGAATATCGGGAACGGTCGCGGTGAAGGCCACGGTGGTCGAATGCAGCATCAGAATCACTTCGTTGCTGTAGTACGGCAGCGAACGGCGCAGGGCCGAGGGCATGATTACGTAGGCATACAGCTTCCAGCCGGTCAGACCGTAGGCTTTGGCCGCTTCGACTTCGCCGTGGTTCATGCTGCGAATCGCCCCGGCGAAAATCTCCGTGGTGTAGGCGCAAGTGTTGAGGGCGAAGGCGAGGATCGTGCAGTTCATCGCATCGCGAAAGAAACTGTCGAGCAGCGGTTGCGCGCGTACGGCGGCGAGGCTGTAGATCCCGGTGTAGCAAATCAGCAGCTGGATATACAGCGGCGTGCCACGGAACAGGTAGGTGTAGAACTGCACTGGCCAGCGAATGTAGAAATGCGGCGAGACGCGAGCAATCGACAGCGGGATCGACACGAGGAAGCCGATGAAAATCGAGGCGCTGAGCAGCCACATCGTCATCGCCAGCCCGGTGATGTTCTGGCCGTCGGTATAAAGGAAGGCTTTCCAGTATTCCTGCAGAAGTTCGATCATCGTACGGCCTCCCGCGCGCCGGCAGCGTAGCGGCGTTCGAGCCAGCGCAGGATGAAGTTGGAAGCGCTGGTGATCAACAGGTAGATCAACGCGGCGATCACCAGAAAGTAGAACAGTTGATAGGTGCTTTTACCGGCGTCCTGCGCAGCTTTGACCAGATCAGCCAGGCCGATGATCGACACCAGCGCGGTGGCTTTGAGCATCACCATCCAGTTATTGCCGATGCCCGGCAGGGCGAAGCGCATCATTTGCGGGAACACCACATAGCGAAAACGCTGACCGCGCTTGAGGCCGTAAGCCGTGGCGGCTTCGACCTGACCGCGTGGCACCGCGAGGATCGCGCCGCGAAACGTCTCGGTGAAGTACGCACCATAGATGAAGCCCAGGGTCAGCACCCCGGCGCTGAACGGGTCAATCTCGATGTATTCCCATTCCATGTAGTCGGTGAGCGTCGTCAGCCAGGTTTGCAGGCTGTAGAAGATCAGCAGCATCAGCACCAGATCCGGCACGCCGCGAATCAGCGTGGTGTACAGCTGCGCCGGAAAACGCACGAGTTTGACTTTTGACAGCTTGGCACTGGCGCCGATCAGGCCGAGCAGCACGGCCACCAGCAGCGACAACGCCGACAATTTGATGGTCATCCAGGTGCCCTGCAACAGCAGCGGGCCGAAACCCTGAAGACTGAACGCAGAGAGCCCCAGATTTTGTAAGAGGTTTTCGAACATAAATCAGCAACCTGACTGAATGAAAAAGGCGCCCATCAAGGATGGGCGCCGGCGCATTATTTGCCGCTGTACAGATTCAGATCGCCAAAGTGTTTCTTTTGAATCTCGGCGTATTTGCCGTCGTCGTGTAACGCTTTGATACCTTTATCCAAAAGCGCTTTCAGCTCAGTGTTACCTTGCTTGATACCGACAGCCGTTTTGGCTGGCAGCAATTCGCTGTCGACCGGTTTGCTGACTTCGTAGCCTTCGCCTTTAGGCGACTTCAAAAAGCCCAGTTCAGCTTGCAGCATGTCCTGGATCGCGGCGTCGAGACGCCCGGAAGTCAGGTCGGAATACACCTGATCCTGGTTCTGATAGGCCTGGGTTTTCACACCGGCCTTGTCCAGTACGGCTTTGGCGTAGGCTTCCTGAATCGTGCCTTGCTCGTAACCGACGGTTTTGCCTTTGAGGGACGCAACGTCTTCGCTCAGACCGGAGCCTTTTTTAAACACGTAAGCGGTCGGGCCGGAGAACAGCTCAGCAGAGAAGTCGATGACTTTCTCGCGGGCCGGAGTCACGGTCATCGACGAGATCACGCCGTCGAATTTGTTGGCCTTGAGGCCCGGAATCATGCCGTCGAAGTCACTTTCGACCCACTTGCACTTGACCTTCAGCTCGGCGCAGATCGCGTTGCCCAGATCAATGTCGAAGCCCACCAGGCTGCCATCCGCCGCTTTCGATTCGAACGGTGCGTACGAAGGGTCAACGCCAAAACGCAATTCTTTGTACTCCTTGGCCAGCGCGGAACCCGCGGCCATGCACAACGCCAGTGCAGAAAGAGTCAGCAATGCTTTTTTCATTATTCAATCCCTAAGAACCAATATGAGCGCTTGTGGCGCAGAATTATTGTTACTGGAACGCTTACGACTTATAGAAAGTAGCAATTTCCGAACCATAGTCCCGAACAAGTGTTTTAAAAGGTGTAGGAAGGGAGGGTAGTGCAGGATTGGTGCACGAAAAGGCGCGCGCGGATTTTCGTGCACCTGAGCGGTGCGAGGGCTGAATCAGGCGAGGAGGTCTTGCAGGGTTGCCAGGCTGTCGGCCTCATCCACGGTCTTGTCCTGGCGCCAGCGCAACATGCGCGGGAAGCGCACCGCGATCCCGCTCTTGTGCCGGCGTGACAGCGCGATGCCCTCGAACCCCAGCTCAAACACCAGACTCGGTTTTACGCTGCTGACCGGACCGAATTTTTCCACCGTAGTCTTGCGCACGATGCTGTCGACCTGACGCATTTCCGCGTCAGTCAGCCCCGAATACGCTTTGGCAAACGGCACCAGCGCCCGTTGGCTGGAATCCGGCGGCCCATCCCACACCGCGAAGGTGTAATCGCTGTACAAACTGGCGCGCCGACCATGACCGCGCTGGGCGTAGATCAACACCGCATCAACGCTGAACGGGTCAACCTTCCATTTCCACCACACGCCCATGTCCTTGGTGCGGCCCACGCCGTACATGGCGTCGCGGGCCTTGAGCATCATGCCTTCAACGCCCAGACGCCGAGAGGCTTCACGTTGTTTGGCCAGATCGAGCCAATCGCTGCCGGTCAGGATCGGCGAGGGCATCAGCACCGGGCTGTTGCACTGCGCAATCACTTGTTCGAGTTGCGCGCGGCGTTTGACCTGCGGCTGATTGCGCCAGTCTTCGCCCTGCCATTCCAGCAAGTCGTAGGCGAGGACAACGACTGGCACTTCTTCGAGGATTTTCTTGTCGAGGGTTTTACGGCCGATGCGCTGTTGCAGCAGGGCGAACGGTTGCACCGCTGGCGGTTCTGTCGATTGCGGGTCGAAGGCATCTTCGGTGGTTGGATGAGTGCTTTTCCACACCACAATTTCGCCATCGATCACCGTGCCGTCGGGCAAGCCGTGCACCAGAGGTTCCAGTTCGGGAAAACGTTCGGTGACCAGTTCTTCGCCGCGCGACCAGATCCACAGCCGCCCCTCACGCTTGACCACTTGCGCGCGAATGCCGTCCCATTTCCATTCAATCTGCCAGTTGCCGGGAGGTCCGAGCAGCGCGTCGAACTGTTCAACAGGCTGCGACAATCCATGGGCGAGGAAGAAGGGGTAGGGCTGACCGCCGCGCTGGGCGTGTTCATCACTGGATTCGGGGGCGACCAGCTTCAGATAACTGCCGGCGTTCGGCCGGTTCGACAAGTCGGTATAACCCACAAGCCGCTGCGCCACGCGCTTGCTGTCGAGTCCGGCCATTGCCGCCAGTGCACGGGTCACCAGCAGTTTCGACACGCCAACACGGAAGCTGCCGGTTATCAATTTGATGCACAGCATCAGGCTCGGCCGATCGAGTTGCGCCCACAGCGCTGGCAACTGGCGAGCCAGGTACTCTGGGGTTTCACCGCGCAGTGGCAGGAGTTTGTGTTCGATCCATTCGGCGAGCCCGGCCTCGGAGCTGTGCGGATTTTCCGGTAGCACCAGCGAGATGGTTTCCGCCAGATCGCCGACGGCTTGATAACTCTCCTCGAACAGCCACGGCGTCAGCCCCGACACCTCAACCGCCAGCTCACGCAGAATGCGCACTGGCACCAGTTGTCGAGGTCGCCCACCGGACAAAAAGTACACCGCCCACGCGGCATCTTCCGGCGCAGCCTTGGCAAAAAAATCCTGCATGGCCGCCAGTTTGGCGTTGCTGGACGTGGTGGCGTCGAGTTCGGCGTACAGCCCGGCGAAATCTTTCATGGCTGCACCTCGGCGACGGCGGGTTCAGCGCTGATGTTGTCCTCTTCATCGTCGCCGTATTCGGTGTTGAAACCTTGCGCGTCCAGGCCTTGTTCGCGCAGATGGCGTACCAGCACGCCGATTGAACCGTGGGTGACCATCACCCGTTCAGCGCCAGTCTGTTCGATGGCCCACAGGAGTCCGGGCCAGTCGGCGTGATCGGACAGCACGAAACCGCGGTCCACCCCGCGCCGGCGTCGCGTGCCACGCAGGCGCATCCAGCCGCTGGCAAAACTGTCGCTGTACTCGCCGAAACGACGCATCCAGCTACTGCCACCGGCCGAGGGCGGGGCGATGACCAGGGCTTGGCGCAGCATTGGGTCGTTCTTCTGCACATCACCGGCATAAATAGTCGGCGGCAGATACACGCCGGCCTCTCTGTAGACGCGGTTCAGCGGTTCGACTGCGCCATGGCTGAGGATCGGTCCAAGGGTTTCGTCGATGCCGTGCAAAATTCGCTGGGCTTTGCCGAAGGAATAGCAGAACAGCACGCTGGCCTTGCCGGCCGCGATGTTCTCCGCCCACCACTGATTGATCTCGGCGAATATCTGCGCCTGCGGCTGCCAGCGATAGATCGGCAGGCCGAAGGTCGATTCGGTAATGAAGGTGTGGCAAGGCACTGGTTCGAACGGGGCGCAGGTGCCGTCGGGTTCGATCTTGTAATCGCCGGACGCAACCCAGACTTCGCCGCCATATTCCAGCCGCACCTGAGCCGAGCCGAGCACGTGCCCGGCGGGATGGAAACTCAGAGTGACGCCGTGGTGGGTCAGGCGCTGGCCGTAATCGAGGGTTTGCAGGCTGATGTCCTGGCCCAATCGCGCGCGCAGAATCCCTTCGCTGGGGCTGGCGGCCAGATAGTGCTCGTTACCGGTGCGGGCGTGATCGCCGTGGGCATGGGTAATCACCGAGCGTTCGACCGGTCGCCACGGATCAATGTAGAAATCCCCTGCGGGACAGTACAAACCTTCGGGGCGCGCGATAACAAGGTCCATGTCGTTACCAGGATGGAGGGGCTTGTTAGCTATGAGGTTGGCGCGGGTCCAGAAGTTCTATTGTTTTTTGACACGAACCAATGTGGGAGCCAGCAGGCTGGCTCCCACAGGGATTGCGTTATTTGCCTGGTGTCAGGGTGAGACGGTTTTTACCGTAAACCCGATCAAAGTTCTGCGGCTGCATCGGCAAGCCGATGTATTGCCCCTTGAGCCACGCATCAACGCCGTTCAGGTAATTCGGGCTGAGCGGATTACCCGACTGCCCGGTCCCGTTCTGCCCCATCAGCGGCTCACTCTGGCCGAAGTCGACAATAAAACGCATCGACGGCGCACGTGTGGTAGTGAAGTCCTGACCCCAGGCAAATGCGGCCGTGTTCAACGTGGTGTGATCGCCGCCTGCCGCAACGGGCCCGCGCACGGTCTGGCCGTTTGCATTTCTCCATGCGTAGCTGTGCAATTTGCCCCACTGCCAGGCCTTGTGATCGCCACCCAGTTGACTGTCGCCGGCGCTGATCGCGGCGGCCAGACTGCGGGCGAGGATCGCCGGTTTGTCTTCTTTCTGCGCAGTGCGCGCGTCGTCCCAGAACGGGCTGTCCTCACGCCCCTGCAAGTGATCGGCCTGCGCTGCGTAGGACAAATCGCCGTTGGCAATAAACGCTTTCCACGCCGCGCTGGTTTGCGGGCCGAGTTCGTCGAGGAAGATCTGCTTCATGCTTTCTTGCAGGAACAGCTCATAAATCGCCGCATCGGCCGAGGTCGGGCTGAGTTTGCCGTCGAACGCCATCAACCGCGTGAACGCCTCGCGAGCTTTGCCGCGATCAGCTTCGGGCAGCGCTTCGATGGCTTTCTTCAGCGGTTGGGACATGCCCGGTGCTTCAAACATTTTCTTCAGTTTTGCGGCGAAGGTGGTGGTCTGGTCGTATTGCATGGCGATCACGCTGCGACCGTCGTGCTTGCCGCTGCCGGCCAGTTCGGCCAGACGCTCGCCACGCTCTGGCGCCGCCCACGAGTTGGACAGTTGCATGCCGTAACCGTGAGGGATCACGCGCTGGTTGGCGGTGCCGAGCCAGCCTTGCGCCGGGTCTTGATCGTAAGGGTGCAGCATCGGGTCAGCGTAACCGTCCCAGTCGTAGCGACCTTCCCAGCCCGGCGATGGCAGCAGGCCTTCGCCCTCACGGCGGTTAGGGAAACGGCCGGTGACTTGCCAGCCGATGTTGCTCGCATCGGCGAATACCAGATTCAGCGCGATGGCGCGGATTTCGCGGCTGGCGTCCGAGGCGCGTTCAACGGTCTGCGCGCGGCTCAGATCGAAAAATGCGTCGAGGGATTTGTCATCGGTGAAGCTCGGCGTCTGCAACGCCAGACCAAAACCTGAGCCCTGCGCCGCAGCCTGAGCACTGTTGAGCAGCGCACCGTGACGGGTTTCATACACCGCTTCGCGAATCGGCCGCTGGCCTTTGACGAAGTAGGTTTCGTTGCGCACGGTCACTGGCTGCCATTTGCCGTTGACTTCGTAGGACAGCGATTTTCCCGAGCGACGGATTTTTTCCAGGAACAGATCCTGATTGTCGCCGAGCACACTGGTCAGGCTCCATGCGACTTTACCGTTGAATCCTCCGAGCACCATCGGCAAACCGGCGACAGTCACACCCGCCGCCTGATATTTCGGGGCGCGGATCTGCACAAAACTCCACAGCGAAGGAGCGGCCAGTGGGCCATGGCTGTCGCTGGCCAGCAGGCTTTTGCCGCTGCGGCTGCGTTGCGGGGCGATCGCCCAGTTGTTCGAAGTCGTGTTGCCGAGCAGGTTGAACGCGGCAAGTTGTTCGCTGGCGTTGCTCAACTCAGTCAGGCCCGGGATCTGCCCGGTAAGCTTGATGCCTTGCAGCTTGTCAGCCTCGCCCACCGGCAGTTTTTCGTCCGGCGCCGAGGGCGACAGCCAGGCGAGTTTGTCGCTGGTGACGGTTTGCGCCAGCACCAGCGATGCGATTTCTTCCGGCAGGTTGGCCGACTGGCTGAAGTTCAGCAGGCAGAAAATCAGCGCCGAATCTTCCGGTTTCCAGTATTCCGGCTTGTAACCGCTGGCGGCGAGGTCGGCCGGCAGCTTATCGGCGTAGCGGAACAGGTAAGCGTTGACGCCCCGCGCGTAAACTTCGAAGAAGCGCTTGAGGCGTGGCGACGAAGCTTTGTACAGCTCGCCGGCGCTCTTCTTCAGATTGACCGCGCGCATGTAGCGGTCGGCGTCGAGCATCGAGGCGCCGGACATTTCCGCCAAACGGCCCTGAGCCAACAGGCGCAAAGTCACCATCTGATTGATGCGGTCGCTGGCGTGGACATAGCCAAGGGCGAACAGCGCATCGTGGAAGCTGTTGCTTTCGATCAACGGCATGCCCATCGCATTGCGCCGTACCGAAACATTCTGCGCCAGACCCTTGAGCGGCTGCACGCCAGAGGTGGGCGGGAGGGTGTCCTGAGCGTTCCAGGTCTGACAACCGGTCAGGCTCAAAACACCGGCCACTGCTGCGGCAACGCCGAACCGGGGAAGAAAATGTGTAAGGGCTGGCGAGGCCATGGCAAAGCTCCTGCGGGGGTGTAAAGGCTGGGGGCGCAATAAAGGCGCTACGTTAGTGAGCAGGAGGTGGCCGCGCAAGCGGGGCGAGGGGTTTATTTCTCTCCACTGATCGTTCGCCTGGATGGCCGTCGCAGTCCCGCCGATGGAGTTGATCACTTGCCTGGAGGTCGCGACTGATGCTCAAGTGCGCAGAATTCAATTTTCGCGCACGAGAAAAATCGCCATGGAACTCAAGGCCAACGCCGCACTGATCATCATCGACCAGCAACAAGGCATCCTGCATCCGAAGCTCGGGCGGCGGAATAATCCGCTGGCCGAAGAACGGATTCTTGATTTGCTTGGGCTGTGGCGACGCAGCGCGCGGCCGGTAATCCATGTGCAGCACCTGTCGCATTCGCCGGATTCGGTGTTCTGGCCAGAGCAGTCGGGCGTGCAGTTTCAGCAGCGATTTCTGCCGCAGGGCAGTGAATGGCTGATCCAGAAGCGCGTGCCGGATGCGTTTTGTGCGACGGGGCTGGAAGCGCGATTGCGTGAGGCGGGGATCGATCAGTTGGTGATTGTCGGCGTAGCCACCAATAATTCCGTGGAATCGACCGCACGGACGGCGGGCAATCTGGGGTTTGAGGCGTGGGTGGCGGAGGATGGGTGTTTCACGTTCGACAAGGCCGATTACTTCGGCACCTTGCGTTCAGCCGAGGAAGTGCACGCGATGTCGCTGGGGAATTTGCATGGGGAGTATGCGACGGTGGTCAGCAGCGCTGACATTCTCAAGGCGCATTGAAAACCTTGTGGGAGCTGCGGTGCGACGATTCGACTTGCCAGCGATGGGGGCGACACATTCAGCATTGATGTTGCCTGACACTCAGCCATCGCTGGCAAGCCAGCTCCCACATAGTTTGATTGTGCGATCTACTGTGGGAGCCAGCCTGCTGGCGATAGCGATGTTTCAGGCGAAGAACATCTCCGCCAGAAGCATCAAGCGCCGTGGCACTTCTTGAATTTCTTGCCGTTGCCGCATGGGCAAGGATCATTGCGGCCGACATCTTTCAAGGCGTTGCGCACCGGTTCCTGGTGGGCGTGGCCGCAGTTCGGGCCGTGTACATGGCCGTGGTCATGCTGATGGTCATGGCCGTGATCATGGGGTTGATGGTCATGATCGTGGTTGCAGTCAGGGCCATGGACATGAGGTTGCTGGGTCATCGGGTTCGCTCCGGAATTAAATCGGCGGGGATTATCACGCCATTGCGCGCAAGGTGCACGTAGTGAGCGATGAATAAACCGGTTTCCATCTCGCCTTCCAGTCGATAGGGAATGCTTTGCCCGGGTTTTTTCAGCAGTTTCACCACCTCTTTGACTTTGGGCCAGAGGTTGGTGCGGATCGGTACCTTGAAGTACGCGCTGCGTTTCGGCCCCACGGTGAACCAATGTTCGTGCTCGCCCTCGGCCAGCAACATGTCGGCCAGATGAATCCGGTATTCCAGACCGCGCACGGTCAGGTCGCTGTCGTTGGGGTTGTCGATGCGAAAGTGCAGGATGAATTTCTGGTCCATGAGCCGGGCGCGCACCACCTCGACTTTGACCAGATGCACGGCCGGGTCTACGGGTTCATCAGTGAACCATGATGCGCAGCCTCCCAGCCCCACGGACAGAAGCAGAAGCAGCGAGAAGGCTTTGAATGTGCGCCATTGACCGAGCATCGTGTGACTCCCTTTGCTGCCCAGTCTAGTCGCCGCTCATCTCAAGCGCCGAAATACCCCGCGCAGCACTTCTTGAACTTCTGCCCGCTGGCACATGGACAGCTGTCATTACGCCCCAGCTTCAACTGCACGGTCGGGTCGATGAAGTACCAGTGGCCGCTGTTCTGCACGAACGAAGAACGTTCGCGGTGGCTGTGTTCACCCTGACCATCGTGCCAGCGTGCAGTGAAGGTGACGAAGGCGTGTTCCGGCTGGCCGCCGAACACTTCCGAGCTTTCAACCTCCAGCCCGAGCCAGGTGCTCTGCGCGCTCCAGTTGCTGATCGACTGGCGATCCAGCCCGGATTGCTGCGCGGGCAGGGTGGTCGCCACCAGATAATCGATCAGCCCCAGCACGTAGGCGCTGTAGCGCGAACGCATCAGCGCTTCGGCGCACGGGGCCGGCAGGCCGGCGTGATAATGGCCGCAGCAGGCATCCAGCAGATTGCCGCTGCCGCACGGGCAAATGGCTGTACTCATCGCATTACCACCAGTATTTCCCGAAGTTTTCCGGATTGGCCCAGAACCTTGAGTTGAGCCAGTCGGGGACTTGTTTGTAGTCAAGCAGATCGTAGGTGAACAGCGTCAGCACTTGTTCTTCGCGCTGAAAGCGTTCGCTGGCTTGCAGCGCCAGCGAGTAGAAATCGGTTTCCTGCCAGCCACTGGCCGACAGATCCGCCAGCACCGCAATGCGACTGGCGTTGAGGTTGCGGATCCCGCCCAACAGATTCAAGCCATCACGCTTGGGCAAATGCTCCAGACAATCGACCACCAACGCCAGATCGAAACGCTGCGCAGCCAGTTCGGCGGGCAGGGCACCGGGTGCGGCGTGGGCCACGCAAGTGTCCGGATGCGCTTGTTTAAAAGCTGCCAGCGCCGGAAATTCACTGGCGCCGATCAACAACAGGCGCGCCGGGGCGTAGCGATCAAGCAAAGCGGCCAGCGCTTGCTGTGGCGTGCGGGGAGAAATGGCAACAGTCATCGAGGTTCCTCAATCAGACCGCCAAGACTAGCCTGCCTGACCGCGTCGGCAAAGTGCGCTGTCACGCCGGTTTGCAACAAATGCGTCGAAGTCCTGTGAACACGCGCGCAAACAGCGGTGGCCTATTGCTGGCGGAGATTAAAACTCCGGTCTTTACTCCCTGAATCGGTTTTAAGCCGATCCCTCAGGAGAAAACTAGATGAGCATAGTTCGGACAGCATTACCCTTGGTTCTGCTAACCAGTGTGTTGACTGGTTGCGCAGGTTTGCAGAAAACCGACTGGCCGACCTGTGCGGCAGTCGGTGGTGTTGTCGGTGCGGGCCTCGGTGCAACCGAAAGCGCTGCATGGGCTGGTTATGGCGCATTGATTGTCGGCGGTACAGCGGCGGCTTACTGCTGGGTACACGGTGATGGCGACGAAGACGGTGATGGTGTGCCGGACAGCCGCGACAAGTGCCCGGGCACTCCGAAAGGCGTGCAGGTCGATGCCGATGGCTGCCCACCACCAGTGCCTGCGCCAGTGGTCGAAGAAGCTGTGGTGGTCAAGGAAGAAACCATCGTCATCCGCGATGTTCACTTCCAGTTCGACAAAGCCACGCTGACCGGCGCCGACAAGCAAGTGCTCGATAAAGTCGCCACGCGCCTGAAACAGGAATCCTCGACTGCGCAGTTGACCGTGACCGGTCACACCGACAGCGTCGGCAGCGATGCTTACAACCAGAAACTGTCGGATCGCCGCGCGCACTCGGTAGTGGAATACCTGATCCAGAGTGGCGTTCCGCGCAGCAGCTTCGTTTCGGTGGCCGGTGCCGGTGAGAGCCAGCCAGTCGCTGATAACAAAACTGCCGACGGTCGCGCACTCAACCGTCGCACGGAGATCAAAATCGACCGCTAAGCCTCCCTCGCATCCGCGCCTTGTGCAGTCGCGGATGCGGGTCTTTACTCCTGTGTAACCGGTATGGGCCGGTGACACAGGAGCTTTCCCAAATGAGTGTTCTCTCAAGGTCCGTCTTGCCGGTTGTGCTGCTGAGCAGCCTGTTGACCGGTTGCGCCACCCACAGCGATGGTTCTGCCCCCCTCAATCAACGTACCTGGCCGATCTGCAGCGTCATTGGCGGACTGGTCGGTGGCGGTCTCGGCGCGATCGAAAGTGCCGGATGGGCCGGCGGCGGCGCAGCGCTGGGGATCCTCACCGGCGGACTGATCTGCTACGCCCAGGATGGCGATGAAGATGACGATGGCGTATTTGACCGCCGCGATCGTTGCCCCGACACCCCGGAAAACACCCCGGTCGACCACCGTGGCTGTCCGCTGCCGCAGTATCCGGTCGTCGAGAAAAAGGTCGAACCGGTGCAGCAAACCGAAGTCATCACCTTGAGCGATGCAGGCAACGTGCTGTTCGATTTCGACAAGTCCGACCTCACACCTTCGGCCAAGGCGCAGCTGGATACGCTGATGGACAAACTGCGTAACGCCGATGTGGTGAGTATCAAGGTCGTCGGTCACACCGACAGCAAAGGCTCGGATGCTTATAACCAGGCATTGTCCGAACGTCGCGCGAGCAGCGTGGCTGAATATTTGCTGAGCCAGGGGCTGTCGCCGAGCAAGCTGACCAGTGAAGGGCGCGGTGAAAGCGAACCGGTTGCTGATAACGCCACTGACGAGGGGCGTTCGCAAAACCGTCGGGTAGAGTTGCACATCAATCGTTAGGATTTGTCTGTAGTACGCAGGCTAGAGCTGTCGGGCGCCGATCATCGGCGTGCCGGCAGCCTTCTGGCGATCGTAAGGGATTTTTATTTTTGCCTCTGGCTTATCGCCCGCAGAAGCGTTTACTGTGCGCCCAAAGAATAATTCGCAACACGGGGGCGCGTATGAAGGTTTTCTGGGGACTGGGGCGGTTGTTGACCCTGCTGTTCTGTTGTGTGGTGCTGGTCAATCAACTGGTGCCATTTGTCCATCCGCTGCACCTGCTGGTCAATCTGGCTGGCGGTCTGTTGTTGCTGATCCATGTATTCGAAGTGCTGCTGTGCAATCGCAGCCTCAAAGGTCGTCCGCATCCGTGGCGCGATCGTGGCCGAATTCTGCTGTTCGGCGTTTTCCACCTGCAAACCATCCCGGCCCCGGCCGCTCCGAAGGCTTCCCATGCGTAAACTTTGCCTGCTCGCTGCATTCATCAGCCCTTTGGCCTGTGCTCAAGTGGTCAGTGTTGAAACCAACTCGCTGATGCGTTTGCCCAACACCGCCAGCACCCTGCAGCTGGAAAAACTCGAAGTCGCCGATTACGGCACGCTGCTGGTTCCGTCGAATGTCACTGAACTGAACGTGGGTGAATTGCGTCTGGGCCATGAGGCGCGGATTGCCATTGTGCCGAGTGAACAGGCGCTGGATATGAAGGTCAGCCGCGCCGAACTGAGCGAGGGCAGCCAGATCACGGCACGCGGTGCGCCGGGGACTTATCTGAAGGCCGCGCGCTCGGGGCGCAATCTGAACCTGCAATTCAAGGCGTTGAAAGCGCCGCTGTTGTTGGTAGATGCCCGAGGCGGCACTGGGGCGCCGGGTTTTGTCGGACTCGACGGCGCGAATGGCCAGGAGCCGGGCTGCACTTGGGGCCAGGCAGGTCGCGGGTTCGATGGTAGCAACGGCAGCGATGGCCAGCCGGGTGCCGCGGGCGCGTTGGTGCGACTGGAAGTGCCGCGTGATTTCCCGGCGGAATTGATCAAGGTTGACGTCGCTGGCGGTGCCGGTGGCGCGGCCGGACCTGGTGGCAAGCCGGGGGCGGGGGGCAAGTCCAAGGGATGTGTGGTTTATCGGGCCGATGGTGGCAAGAGTGGCAAGCCTGGGGTGGATGGGCAGCCGGGGCCTGCTGGGGCGGCTGGCTCAGTAACAGTTCAACGTCTCTAAAAGCCGACCCTCACCCCAGCCCTCTCCCAGAGGGAGAGGGGGCCGACCGAAGTGTCTGGCGTCAAACATCGACCTGAAAAATCCGGTCGATTATAGATTCAGTAATGCACTCTCAGGTCGGCGTATCTCCCCAATATCCCCCAATCAGTCCCCTCTCCCTCCGGGCGGTCCGACGTTTCGGGAGGGCTAGGGTGAGGGGCTCTTGATCTTTGCCCCCGCCAATCAAAACATCGGCCGCGCACCAGCCATCGCCACCAACACCACCCCCACCAACAAATTAATCCCCACCACCCGCCGAATCCGCCCGAGCACCGCCGCACCCGCCGGCCAGTCCTTCGCCTCAACCGCCACGCGCAACTCCGGCAGCATCAAACCCTGAATCCGGATAAACAGCGCCGTCATGACGATGTACAGCCCGATCATCACCTGCACATATTTCGGCGCGGTCTCAAACCCGATGCCCTGCAAATGCAACATGCCCACGCCGCTGATCGGCAACACGATCACCGCGACCCACACCCAACGAAAAAAACCTTGAAACACTTGCACCCACAGCGTGAGTCGGGCGGGGCCGTCCAGAGCCTTTATCGCCGCGGGGCGCAAGACCATCCAGGCGAAAAACATGCCGCCGACCCACACCAGCGCCGCCAGTAAATGGATCGGATAAACGATGCTGAAAGGTGTCATTGGGGTACTCCGTCCTGCGCGAGATTAATTAGCGGGGTATGATAGCCGCCGATCCGAACCACTGAAAATTTATCCAGCGTTTTTGCGCCCGACGACACATGATCAGCACTGAACTCAAAACCACGATCCAGGGCGCCTACACGCGTTTTCTTGAAGCCAAGAGCCTCAAGCCGCGTTACGGCCAACGCCTGATGATCGCCGAAATCGCCAAAGTCCTCGGGGATATCGACACCGACGACGAAGGCCGGCGCAGTGGCGACCCCGCGATTGTCGCGGTGGAAGCCGGCACCGGTACCGGCAAGACCGTGGCCTACAGCATGGCGGCGATCCCCACGGCCAAGGCCGCCGGCAAGCGCCTGGTGATCGCCACTGCGACCGTCGCGCTGCAAGAGCAGATCGTTTACAAGGATCTGCCCGACCTGATGCGCAACAGCGGGCTGAGCTTCACCTTCGCCCTGGCCAAGGGCCGTGGCCGCTACATGTGCCTGTCCAAGCTCGACATGCTGTTGCAGGAAGGCCACGCACAAACCGCCACCGCGCAGCTGTTCGAAGAAGAAGGCTTCAAGATCGAAGTCGACGAGGCCAGTCAGAAGCTGTTCACCAGCATGATCGAGAAACTCGCCGGCAATAAGTGGGACGGCGACCGTGACAGTTGGTCGACCCCGCTGGAAGACGCCGACTGGGCGCGCCTGACCACCGATCACAGCCAGTGCACCAACCGCCATTGCCCGAACTTCGGCCAGTGCGCCTTCTACAAGGCACGCGAAGGCATGGGCAAGGTTGACGTGATCGTCACCAACCACGACATGGTGCTGGCCGACCTGGCCCTCGGCGGCGGGGCAGTGTTGCCCGATCCGCGCGACACTATTTACGTGTTTGACGAAGGCCACCATTTGCCGGACAAGGCGATCGGTCACTTCGCGCACTACACGCGCCTGCGCTCGACCGCCGACTGGCTGGAAACCACCGCCAAGAACCTCACCAAATTGCTCGCCCAGCATCCGCTGCCGGGTGATCTGGGCAAGTTGATCGAGCAAGTGCCGGAGCTGGCACGCGAGATCAAGACTCAGCAGCAATTCATGTTCAGCGCCTGCGAGCAGGTCGCCGATTTCAAGCCCGGTGAAGACGTTGAAGGTCGCGAGCGGCCGCGTCACCGTTTCGTTGGCGGGGTGATCCCCGACCACATGCGCGAAATGGGCATCGAGCTGAAAAAGGGCTTTTCCCGTCTAACCGATCTGTTTACGCGTCTGACCGACCTGCTCAAGGAAGGCATGGACGGCGAGGTCAACATCGGCATCGCCAGCAATCAGGCCGAGGAATGGTATCCGCTGTTCGGCAGCCTGTTGTCGCGCGCCTCCGGCAATTGGGAGTTGTGGACGGCGTTCACCGTCGAAGACCCGGAAGACAACCCGCCGATGGCCCGCTGGCTGACACTCGCCGAGAGCGGTTCGCTGTTCGACATCGAGGTCAATGCCAGCCCGATCCTTGCGGCGGAAATGCTCCGGCGCAATCTGTGGAACGTGGCGTATGGCTGTCTGGTGACCTCGGCGACTCTTACTGCCTTGGGCACCTTCGACCGCTTCCGCATGCGCGCCGGTCTGCCGAAAAAAGCAGTCACTGCTGTGGTGCCGAGCCCGTTCCATCACGCCGATGCCGGCGTGCTGCGGGTACCGGATCTGAAGGCCGACCCGCGTGATGCCGCCGCGCACACTGCGGCGATCATCCGGGATCTGCCGGATCTGGTCGAAGGTTCGCGCGGCACGTTGGTGCTGTTCTCTTCACGCAAACAGATGCAGGACGTGTTCGACGGCCTCGACCGCGACTGGCGCAAGCAAGTGTTCATTCAAGGCAACCTGTCGAAACAGGAAACCCTGAACAAGCACAAGGCGCGGGTCGATGGTGGTGACTCCAGCGTGCTGTTCGGTCTGGCGAGTTTCGCTGAAGGCGTGGATTTGCCCGGCGCTTATTGCGAGCACGTAGTGATCGCGAAGATCCCGTTCTCGGTGCCGGATGATCCGGTCGAAGCCGCACTTGCGGAGTGGATCGAAGCCCGTGGCGGTAATCCGTTCATGGAAATTTCGGTGCCGGATGCCTCGCTGAAACTGGTCCAGGCCTGTGGCCGACTGCTGCGCACCGAAGAAGATCGCGGCACCATCACCTTGCTTGATCGGCGGCTGGTCACCCAGCGCTATGGCAAGGCGATCCTCAATGCATTGCCTCCTTTCCGTCGTGAAATATCCTGAGACATCGGTGGGCAGTTTTGCCCGCCGCGTTGTCTATCTCTCTGCCATCGCTTTTCCATTGGCCATTGTTGGTCGTTAGGGAGAACTCCGTTCTTATGATCCGCCGTTCGCTGCCTGCCGTTTTTGCCTTGATCTTCGCCGCCCCTCTGCTGGCAGCGCCTGCCGCTCAGCAGACGCTGTTCAACTTTGTGCGCCCGGCCGATGTGGTCAAAGTGGTCACCGAAAATGCCGATCTGCCGCAGGCTAACGCCGAGCAGACCGCCGAGGGCGAAGTGCTGCGCCGGGTCACGTTCAATCCGGTCGAGCGGCCAACCTTGCGTCTGACGCCGCAGACTGGTGCGTGGGACTGGTCGCAGTCGGGGATGATGAGTCTGCGTGTGCAGAGTGCGATGAACTGGGCGGTGACGGTTTATGTGCAGATTCAGAGCAACGATGGCAAGACCTTGGTCAGCCGCGTCGATCTGCCGGCTGGCCCGGCGCAGACGTTGCTGGTGCCATTGGTTGCGAACTCGCCGCTCAGCCAAGGGATGAAGGCCGGGCCGCCGATGCCGATCACCCTCGATGGACAGCGGATTTTGCTGGCAAGCAGCAGCGGTGAACTGGACCGCAGCAATGTGGTGTCGGTGAGCCTGTCGATGGATCAGCCGAAAGCCGCGCAGAGTCTGCTGCTCGAGCGCTTCGGCGTGCAGGACGGCGATGCGGTGATCAAAGCTGCGTATGGCAATCTGGTCGACGCCTACGGTCAGTCGACCCGCAGCAAGTGGCCGGAAAAAGTCGCCAGTGACGAACAACTGAAATCCGCCGCCAGCAAAGAACGGCAACAGCTGAAAACCTGGCTGGCCGAGCGCGACAAATCCTCGCTGGACAAGTTTGGCGGCTGGAGCAAAGGCCCGGCGTTCAAGGCCAGCGGCTTCTTCCGTACAGAAAAACGTGACGGCCGCTGGTATCTGGTGACGCCGGAAGGTCACCCGTTCTATTCCCTAGGCGTCAACACCGTCAGCCCCGAGGTCAACCAGACTTACGTGGCCGGGCGCGAGTGGATGTTCGAATCCCTGCCCAAACCCGACGAGCCACTGGCCAGCCACTTTGGCGAAGGCGACAACCGTGGCGGCAACGGCGTCGATCAGGGGCGCAGCTACAACGCCGGGCGTTGGTACGATTTCTACGGCGCCAACCTGCAACGCCTGTATGGCGAACCCTGCAAGCCGGACAGCGATAGCAAGGCCGGGGTTGCCGAAGCGGCCAAGGCCAGCGTAGTCGAAGAGACTGCTGTCAATGCCTCCGAGCCGGTTGCAGCGTCAGATCAACCGAATGCCGGTGTCGCCGAATCGACCAAAACTGCAGCGACCGAGCAGCCTTCCGCCGCACCATGCAAAGCCACGTTCGACGAGCAGCGCTGGACCAACCACACCCTTGATCGCCTGCAAGCCTGGGGTTTCAACACTGTCGGTAACTGGAGCGCGGATCAACTCGGCGATGCCGATCGAGTGCCGTATACCTTGCCATTGTCGATCGTCGGCGATTACACCAGCATCAGCACCGGCAACGACTGGTGGGGAGCGATGCCTGATCCGTTCGACCCGCGTTTCGCCATGGCCACCGAACGCGCCGTGGCCATTGCCGCCCGCGATCACCGCGACGATCCGTGGCTGATCGGTTACTTCGCCGACAACGAGCTGGCCTGGGCCGGCGCGGGCGACGATCCGAAAGCCCGCTATGCGCTGGCTTATGGCACCTTGAAGATGACCACCGACGTGCCGGCCAAGCGTGCGTTCCTCAAGCAGTTGCGCGACAAGTACCGCAATCAGGCGGGATTGTCCAAGGCTTGGGGCATCGATCTGCCGGCGTGGGAATTGATGGAAGATCCGGGTTTTGTGCCGCCGCTGCCGAGCGCTGAACACCCGGAAATCGAAGCCGACTTCAAATACTTCCAGCAGGTATTTGCCGATACCTATTTCAAGACCATTTCCGACTCGCTGAAATGGCACGCACCGAATCAGTTGCTGCTCGGCGGCCGCTTCGCCAGCAGCACCCCGGAAGCCGTGAACGCCTGTGCGCAATATTGCGACGTGCTGAGTTTCAACATGTACACCCTGCAACCGCAGGACGGTTACGACTTCGCCGTGCTGCGCAATCTGGACAAACCGGTGCTGATTACCGAGTTCAACTTCGGCTCGACTGATCGTGGTCCGTTCTGGGGCGGCGTGACGCAACTGGCCAAAGAAGAAGATCGCGGCGCAGCCTATGCCAACTTCCTCAAGCAGGCCTTGAGTGAACCGTCGATTGTCGGCGTGCACTGGTTCCAGTATCTCGATCAACCAGTGACCGGGCGTTTGCTCGATGGCGAGAATGGCCACTTTGGCCTGGTGGGCGTGACCGATCTGCCGTTCCAGAGCTTTGTCGAAGCGGTGCGCAAGAGCAATCTGGCGACGGTCGATCAGTTGGCGAAAGAAGCTGAAAAAGCCGCGCAGACCGCCGACAAGGCCAGCCACGACGCCGAGGGCGGACGCAAAGCCGATGCCGGAAAGGGCCCGGGGCAGGGTGCCGGGCACGTCGGTGGGCATTCGGGCAAAGGCCAGTGATCACAAATGGCGCAGGCTCAGGCCTGCGACCGCCCGGCCCACAGCTGTTCCCAAAACCCTCAAGGGCTGGAACAATGCGGGCCACTTTGTAGAGCGTTTTCGAAGGGGAGTTGCGGGTGCAGATTCAGGGACATTACGAGCTTCAGTTCGAAGCAGTGCGCGAAGCTTTCGCCGCACTGTTCGAAGATCCCCAGGAACGCGGTGCAGCCTTGTGCATTCAGGTCGGCGGGGAAACCGTTATCGATCTCTGGGCCGGCACGTCCGACAAGGACGGCGCTGAAGCCTGGCACAGCGACACCATCGCCAATCTGTTCTCCTGCACCAAGACTTTCACCGCCGTCACCGCGCTGCAACTGGTCGCCGAAGGCAAGCTGCAACTCGACGCTCCGGTCGCTCGTTATTGGCCGGAATTCGCTGCTGCCGGCAAAGAATCTGTAACCCTGCGCCAATTGCTCTGCCACCAGGCCGGACTGCCAGCCCTGCGTGAACTGCTGGCGCCAGAAGCCTTGTACGAGTGGCAAACCATGGTCGATGCTCTCGCGGCCGAAGCGCCATGGTGGGCGCCGGGTACCGGTCATGGTTATGCCGCGATCACTTACGGTTGGCTGGTCGGCGAATTGTTGCGTCGCGCTGATGGCCGTGGGCCGGGCGAATCGATCGTCGCGCGAGTGGCCAAACCGCTGGGGCTGGATTTCCATGTCGGCCTGGCTGACGAAGAATTCCACCGCGTGGCTCACATCGCCCGCGGCAAAGGTAATAGCGGCGACGCCGCCGCCCAGCGCCTGTTGCAAGTGACCATGCGCGAACCGACTGCCATGACTACCCGTGCCTTCACCAATCCGCCTTCAGTGCTCACCAGCACCAACAAAGCGGAATGGCGGCGCATGCAGCAACCGGCGGCCAACGGCCACGGCAATGCGCGCAGTCTGGCCGGGTTCTACGCCGGTCTGCTCGACGGCAGCCTGCTGGAAAGCGAAATGCTCGACGAGCTGACCCGCGAACACAGCCTCGGCGATGACAAGACTCTGCTGACCCAGACCCGTTTCGGCCTGGGTTGCATGCTCGATCAACCTGACGTGCCAAACGCGACTTACGGCCTCGGCCCGCGCGCGTTCGGGCATCCGGGGGCGGGGGGGGCCATCGGTTTTGCTGATCCGGAGCATGATGTGGCCTTCGGTTTCGTGACAAATACCCTTGGGCCCTACGTTTTGATGGATCCGCGTGCGCAGAAGCTTGCGCGGGTACTTGCCACTTGTCTGTAAAGTTTCACCTGAGGCTCCAGGGCCGGAACCTCATGCAGTTTTTCGAT
Organism: Pseudomonas sp. P4795; assembly: GCF_048822895.1. Lineage (NCBI taxonomy): Bacteria > Pseudomonadati > Pseudomonadota > Gammaproteobacteria > Pseudomonadales > Pseudomonadaceae > Pseudomonas > Pseudomonas sp. P4795. The sequence goes on from NZ_JBMFBT010000003.1 coordinate 600,256, forward strand.
TCAAAGCGTCTGTTTATCCGGGCGAAAGTGCTCTGATTTTCCTTTACTTCATTTTGTGGGTTTCCAATGTCGTCCAAACAAACTCTCGCCCTGGCCCTGTGTTTTGCGATTACCGGTTGTGCTCAGACCCCAGCGAATGACGCCGATGGCGGCAGCTGGTGGCCGTTCGGTTCTTCCGACAAGGTCGCGGCCAAAGAGCCAGCAGCGGCTCCTGCTCCGGCTCCTGCTCCGGCTCCGCTGAAGCCTGCCGCTACCGCGCCTTTGGCCAAGGCTGAAAGCAGCAATCCTTGGTACTGGCCGTTTGGTTCGGACGACACCGCAAAGGCCGATGCCAAGCCTGAAGTGAAACCCGAAGCCCAACCGGTCGCCGTCGCCAAGGCTGAAGCCGACGCCGGTGGCAAATGGTGGTGGCCGTTCGGCGGCAAGGATCAGCCAACCGCCAAAGTAGTGCCAATGCCGGACCCGAAAGTTACCCAAGCCTGGCTCGACGATTACGAACCACGTCTGCGTACCGCGATCAAGGACAGCAATCTGCAGCTCGAACGCCGGGACAACGTGCTGGTGGTGACTGCGCCGGTCGAAGGCTCGTTCAACCCGGACCGCCCGGCCATGCTGCTGCCGGTCACCCTTGGCCCGTTCACGCGCGTGGCAAAAATCCTTGAAGCCGATCCGAAAACCGCGGTACTGGTGCTCGGTCACAGCGACAGCTCTGGCGCGGCACCGGCCAACACCAAATTGAGCCAGGAGCGTGCCCAGGCCATCGCGGCGATTTTCCGTCTGAGCGGCTTGCAGCGTGATCGCCTGATGCTGCGTGGCATGGGTTCCGAAGCGCCGCGCGCGGCCAACGACAGCGTTGAAGGCCGTGCCCTGAATCGTCGTGTCGAATTGCTGGTAACCCCGCAGAACACCATGGTTGCGCTGCTCAGCAAGTACAACATGCCAGCCCCGAAACCAGTGACCATGGTCGCTGCGCAGGACGTCAAGCCAGTCGCCAAACCAGTGACCCCGGCACCGGCCGTCAAGAAAGCCGCTGTGCCAGCCACGAAAAAGGCTCCAGCGAAGAAGGCCGCAGCCAAGGCTCCAGCCAAGAAGGCTCCGGCCAAAGCTCCAGCGAAGAAGACTGCGCCAGCCAAAGCCGCCACGACTGACAAGAAAGTCGTCGCTGCCGATGCCGCGAAGAAGTAATCCGCTAACGAAAAGGAATGCGCCATGACCCAGGCCCTGGCAGATATGCGTCGTGATTACACCCGTGATGGCCTGACCGAGGCGCAAGCCCCGGCCGAGCCGTTCGCGCTGTTTCACCAGTGGTTCGCCGACGCGGTGAAAACCGAACAGGCACCGGTGGAGGCCAATGCCATGACCCTGGCCACGGTCGATGCGGACGGGCGTCCGCATTGCCGCATTCTGCTGCTCAAGGGCCTGGACGCGCAGGGCTTCACGTTCTTCACCAACTACGAAAGCGCCAAGGGTCAGCATCTGGCGGCCAATCCGTTTGCCGCCATGACGTTCTTCTGGCCGACTCTGGAACGTCAGGTGCGCATCGAGGGGCGGGTGGTCAAGGTCACGCCTGAAGAGTCCGATGCTTATTATCAGGTGCGACCGCTGGGCAGCCGTCTCGGCGCCTGGGCTTCACCGCAGAGCCGGGTGATCAATGGCCGTGGTGAACTGGAGGATCTGCTCAAGGCTACCGAGCAACGCTTCAGCGATACCCAGCCCGACTGCCCAAAACATTGGGGCGGATACCGTTTGCTGCCTGAGCGCATCGAGTTCTGGCAGGGCCGTTCGAGCCGCCTGCATGATCGCCTCAACTACCGCTCGCAGGGCACCGACTGGATTCTTGAACGACTGGCACCCTGAGCAGTCTACCGAGCGGGATAGCCTGAGCAGTAGCTCTCCACGGTGCAGCTTGTCGAATTTGGCGCTACTGTTGGGTGAGGTCATGCAAGGCCCTGTACCAGGCCTGAATGAAACCACTTTTATCCGCGCGGCGCCGTGACAGGCGTCCAGCTGCGGAGTTTAATGAATACCTGTCCTTTTGGAGTTGATGCTATGCGTAAGTCTGTTCTGCTGGTTGCTTCCTTTTCCACGATGGCGATGTTGCTCACTGGCTGCCAATCGAGCCTGACCGGTGACTCCTATTCCCGTGACGAAGCGCGTCGCGTGCAGTCGATTCGCATGGGCACCATCGAATCCCTGCGACCGGTGAAAATCGAAGGCACCAAGACTCCGATCGGCGGCGCAGCCGGTGCAGTGGTCGGCGGCGTTGGCGGCAGCGCCATCGGCGGTGGTCGCGGCAGTATCGTTGCAGCGGTGATCGGCGCAGTGGCCGGCGGTTTGCTGGGTTCGGCTACCGAAGAAGGCCTGACCCGCACGCAAGGCGTGGAAATCACCGTGCGCGAAGACGACGGCAGCATGCGCGCCTATGTGCAGCAGGTTCAGGAAAATGAAGTGTTCCGCGTTGGCGAGCGAGTACGGATTTCGACTGTTGACGGGACCAGCCGCGTTTCGCACTAAGCGGGAACAGCGGTAAAAGAAACCCCGTTCAGGTGACTGGTCGGGGTTTTTGTTTGTTCAAGCTTTCGATGTCAGTGAGTATCAGTCCGCTCAGAGTTGTGATGTTAGGTACAAGTCAAGATCTGGCGGAAGACTCAAGGAGCATGCTTGTTCAATATCAATAATCTGTTGTGACGTCAGTTTGTAGTCATGCAGAGAATCCTTTTCATTCCTCCAACCCATAATTCGCTTCAGGTCCAAAGTAGCGATGGAGAGGGTCTGCTCATAGAGAGGAAAATCCTCCCCTGTTTTAACTCCCATTATTCGATGTGTCATGGTTCTACCCACCTCGTCGGATCCGCTGGTTTCGTCTGTTCTCCTGTTTCGTGGTTGAACTCACCCAAATGTTTTCCACGCTTTGTGTATTTTTCAATTGCCCCATGTCGAAAGTCCCATTCATAAATTATGCCGCCTCTATCTTTCCAGCGGGGACGTAACCCACCACCACCTTTTATTGGCGTTTTTGGAGTGGCCCAGCGGGCATCGGGATATGCAGGCAAGTTGTTGGGTTTTTGGTGGTAGTCGCCATGTGACAAATTCACCACAATGTAAACCGGCCGAACTCCTGATCCCACCGGAAACACCAATATGAAATCCCGGTACTCCGGCGGATAAACCGGATTAACCAGAATCCCGTCCGCCGCCTTCGTCGGCGGATAAACCCAGATATGCGGCGCTTGCGGAGCCGCTTCGAGGGCGGGGATGCCGAGGACGTCGGCGCCGTCCACGGCGGGCGTCCAGATCAGTTCAATACCTTCGCCAAGGTCTGCAACAAAGCGGCTGTCGCGTGGCGTGAAATGCACCACATCGACCATTTCCCAGTCGCGATTCTTACCCGTGTAGAAACCATAGCCCTTGAGGGTGCCGTCAGCCTGTTGTTCGATCCTCAGGCGAACGCGTGTCCGCGCCTGTTTCAGACTGCGCAGTTGTTCTTCGGTATACAGGGCGCTGTCGCCAAGGGTTGGCGTCCAGAACAAAGCGACCAGACCGGCGAGTGCAGCGGCTCCGCCTGCGCCGAGCGCTGCGATGTTTGATGTCGCGAGCGCCGGGATCCGCAGGGCGAGCTTGCCGAGTTCCAATGGAACGGTGCTGCCACTGATCGCTTCCAGGTTCAGCAGGCCCGCTTCATCTACTTCGCGGGCGCCAAGCCAGGCGATGTCGCCGTAGTCCTTCAGGCTATCGGTCGGCACCATCCCCGAAGGACTCGCGTAATCAATGATCGCATCCGGCAGTTTGCAGGACTTGGCAAACACGCACCCGGCGCGCACCGGCGTAGGCTTTTTCGCCGCTATCTCGCGGCTGCGCTCGAAAGCTTCCTGCCGTGCCAGCATGGCGTCATAGGTTTTTTGACGTTGTTCGCGCTCGGCCAGTTCGCTGGCCGTCATATAGCGGTGGGTGACGAAATGTCCGTCGCCCTCACCGGGTTTGGGGATGCGGGGAATGTCCTTTTGACCAGCCACTGATTGTCCTTTCGTTCATGCATCGGCAACCCCTCGAAAGGGGCTGCACGACGTTAACGAAGCGGGAAATCTGTGGCTGTAGGACGCGTCTCTAAAGACGTGGGGATTGTTCGCTTTGAATCAGGAAGGCAGCGCCGGGTTCCTTTTGCTAGCCGCCAAGGTCACCGCATAACCAATCAACGCAGCGAATAGCGAGCCGGTCAAAATGCCCATCCGATCCATCCCGGCAAACTCGCTGACGCCGGGCACGAAGGCCAGGGAGCCGACAAACAGGCTCATGGTGAAGCCAATGCCGCAGAGGATCGCCACGCCCAGCACCTGGCCCCAGTTGGCGCCTTGGGGCAGGGAAGCGATGCCGATTTTGACCGCGAGCCAGGTCAGGCCGAACACGCCGACGGTCTTGCCCAGCAGCAGGCCGACGGCAATGCCCATCGGCACATGATGGGTGAAGCTTTCGACGGTCACACCGCTCAGCGACAGGCCGGCGTTGGCGAAGGCGAACAGCGGCAGAATGCCGTAAGCGACCCACGGATGCAGCGCGTGTTCGAGTGTCAGCAGTGGCGAAGGCTCGGCGTTTTTCGTACGTAGCGGGATGCAGAACGCCAGCGTCACACCGGCCAGCGTGGCGTGGACGCCGCTCTTCAATACGCAGACCCATAGAATCAAACCGATGATCATGTACGGCCCGAGCTTGACCACCCCGAGCCGGTTCATCGCCACTAGGGACGCGATGCACGCCGCCGCCAGGCCCAGCGACAGGGTCGATAGTTCACCGGAGTAGAAGATTGCGATGATCACGATGGCGCCGAGGTCATCGATGATCGCCAGGGTCATCAGGAACAACTTCAGCGACACCGGTACGCGCTTGCCGAGCAAAGCCAGCACGCCAAGGGCGAAGGCGATGTCTGTCGCGGTCGGGATCGCCCAGCCATCGAGGGCCGCCGGATTGTCGCGGTTGAGGAACCAGTAGATCAGCGCCGGCACCAGCATGCCGCCAATTGCCGCTGCGCCGGGCAGGACGATCTGCGACGGTTTCGACAGCTGTCCGTCAAGCACTTCGCGCTTCACTTCGAGGCCGATCAGCAGGAAAAACAGCGCCATCAGGCCGTCGTTGATCCACAGCAGCAGGGGTTTGGCGATCTTTAACGCACCGATCTGCGCCACCACCGGGGTGTCGAGCAGGCCGTTATACAACCACGACAACGGCGAGTTATTGATGATCAAAGCCAGAATGGCCGCGGCGATCAGTAATAGACCGCTGGCAGCTTCCAACTGAAAGAAACGCGTGAAAGTGCTACGCAGAGGCAAGGTCGCTCTCCATCGATAAAGTCAAAAGGTGGCACACCCTAACCCGTACCGTTAGTTGTTAAAACAAAAGTTATATTCTTTTTTGTTATATAGCGTTACAGAGCTTCAGGTCGATGTGCAGCAGAGCCTAGCAGTTACCTGGGCGATTGAAGCTCAGCTGTATCTGTCGTTGCTGCAGGTTTTTTCCTAAGCTTGTTGGCTGAGCCTGTGACGAGGCGCCTCCTGCCCGATTCAACGAGAACAACCGCCATGAGCGACAACCGACAGTGGGCCCGCGAAGCCATCCGCATCATCGAAGCCGACTTCCAGCGCAGTGCCGATACGCACTTGATTCCGTTGCCGCTGCCGGGTTTTCCCGGTATCGAGTTGTACTTCAAGGATGAATCGAGCCATCCCACCGGCAGCCTTAAACATCGGCTGGCCCGTTCACTGTTTCTCTACGCCTTGTGTAACGGCTGGCTCAAACCCGGAGCGCCGGTGATCGAGGCGTCCAGTGGTTCTACGGCGATATCCGAGGCTTATTTCGCGCGAATGTTGGGGTTGCCGTTTATCGCGGTGATGCCGGCGACCACCTCGAAAGAGAAGATCGCGCAGATCGCTTTCTACGGCGGCAAAAGCCATCTGGTGGATGATCCGACGCAAATCTACGCTGAATCCGAACGCCTGGCCCGCGAGCACGATGGCCACTTTATCGACCAGTTCACCTACGCCGAACGTGCAACCGACTGGCGGGCAAACAACAACATCGCCGAGTCGATCTTCCAGCAGATGCGCTATGAGCAACACCCGGAACCGAGCTGGCTGATTTCCAGCCCCGGCACCGGCGGCACCACCGCGACCCTCGGCCGCTATGTGCGTTACCGCCAGCATTGCACCCGCGTGCTGTGCGCTGATGCCGAGCGGTCGGTGTTCTTCGACTTTTATCAAACGGGCGACGCGAGTTTGCGTCTGGATCACGGTTCGCGGATTGAAGGCATTGGCCGGCCACGGGTGGAAGCCTCGTTCCTGCCCAAGGTGATCGATGCGATGGTCAAAGTGCCGGACGCGCTGTCGCTGGCGGCCATGCATTATCTGGCGCAGCGGCTGGGGCGGCATGTCGGCGGGTCGAGCGGGACCAATCTGATTGGCGCGTTGATGGCCGCGCAGCAGATGAAAGCGGCGGGGGAGTCGGGGTCGATCGTCGCGATCCTGTGCGATAGCGGCGAGCGTTATGCCGACACTTATTACGATCTGGATTGGCTCAAGGCGCAGGGATATGAGTTGAGCGGGTTGATTGCTGCGGTAGCGGCGAGCGCGGAGCGTGGGGAAGCGCTGCCGACTTCAGTGTTGCGCGCGAATATCTAAAAGCTCGCAGCCTGCGGCAGCTCCTACAAATTGCATTCTCTGTAGGAGCTGCCGCAGGCTGCGAGCTTTTGATTTCAGGGCTTACGCGTCCAGGCCCAAAATATCGCGAGCCACAGCTTCAGCAATGCGAATCCCGTCCACACCCGCCGACAGAATCCCGCCCGCATAACCGGCGCCTTCACCCGCCGGGAACAGCCCCTTGACGTTCATGCTCTGCAACGTCGCATCACGGGTAATGCGCAGCGGCGAGGAAGTGCGCGTCTCGATCCCGGTCAATACCGCGTCGTGCAGCGAATAACCGCGAATCTGCTTCTCGAACGCCGGCAGTGCTTCGCGAATCGCTTCGATAGCAAAGTCGGGCAGCGCCAAGGCCAGATCGCCCAGCGAAACCCCAGGTTTGTAGGATGGCTCGACTTCACCAATGACGGTCGATGGCTTGCCGGCAATGAAGTCGCCGACCAGTTGCGCCGGAGCCTTGTAATCACTGCCGCCGAGAATAAAGGCGTGGGATTCCAGGCGCTCCTGCAACTCGATCCCGGCCAGCGGGCCACCCGGATAATCGACTTCCGGGGTGATGCCGACAACGATCCCGGAGTTGGCGTTGCGCTCGTTGCGTGAGTACTGGCTCATGCCGTTGGTAACCACACGGTTCGGCTCGGAGGTCGCCGCCACTACGGTGCCGCCCGGGCACATGCAGAAGCTGTAGACCGAACGGCCGTTCTTCGCGTGATGCACCAGTTTGTAATCGGCGGCACCGAGTTTCGGGTGGCCGGCGTATTTGCCCAATCGTGCACGATCGATCAACGATTGCGGATGTTCGATGCGGAAACCTACCGAAAACGGTTTGGCTTCCATGAACACGCCACGGCTGTGCAGCATGCGGAAGGTATCGCGGGCGCTGTGACCGAGGGCCAACACCACGTGTTTCGAGTGCAGGGTTTCGCCGCTGGCCAGTTCGACTCCGACCAATTGGCCGTCCTCGATCAGCACGTCGGTGACGCGTTCCTGGAAACGTACTTCGCCGCCGAGTTCACGGATCTGCTCGCGCATGTTCTCGACCATACCGGTCAGGCGGAAGGTACCAATGTGCGGTTTGCTGACGTAGAGGATTTCTTCCGGCGCGCCGGCCTTGACGAATTCATGCAGGACTTTGCGACCGAGGAACTTCGGATCCTTGATCTGGCTGTACAGCTTGCCGTCGGAGAACGTACCCGCGCCGCCTTCGCCGAACTGCACATTGGACTCGGGGTTAAGCACGCTTTTGCGCCACAGGCCCCAGGTGTCTTTGGTGCGTTGGCGCACTTCGGTGCCGCGTTCGAGGACGATCGGCTTGAAGCCCATTTGCGCCAGCAGCAGGCCGGCAAAAATCCCGCACGGGCCAAAACCGACCACGATCGGGCGCTGGCTCAGATCGCTCGGCGCCTGGCCGACGAATTTGTAGCTGACATCCGGCGCCGCGTTGACATTGCGGTCGTCGGCGAACTTGGCCAACACCTTGGCCTCATCGCGCACTTCGAGGTCGATGGTGTAGATGAAGCACAGTTCGGAGGATTTTTTGCGCGCATCGTAGCTGCGCTTGAACAAGGTGAAATCGAGCAGGTCATCGCTGGCGATGCCCAGGCGCTGCACAATGGCAGGGCGCAGGTCTTCTTCGGGATGGTCGATCGGCAGCTTGAGTTCAGTGATTCGTAACATGACGGGATCCGGTTCGCGGGGCGCACAACTGCGCCAGGGCGTTTGAAGGCGGCGATTATAAGCCGCAACGGCCGGATCCCGTGAGGGTAAAACGATCAGTCGTTACGCGAACCGCCGAAATACCCGCAACCACGTTGCACCTGGCCGTCGATGCGCAGTTCGGCGCTCATGTGCTGCACGCTGCCGGTGCTGCTGTCGACACAGCGCTGCGGTGCAACCCACAATTCGATGCGCTGATTGTTGGCTTCGCTGCTCAGATTGAAGCGGCCATCGCCCAATTGTTCTTCAACGTAAGGCACCGCGAGTGGTGGCTGACCGTCACGCTCGATGACCATGCCTTTACCACTGACTTTGACGTTCCACTCGGGGCCGTGACCGGCGGCTTTCAAGATGAGTTGTTTGAAATTCTGATCGTCGCAAGCCGTGCCGGAGCGTTCAACGCGATACAGCTGCGCCAGGTCGAGACGGTCACCGCTGATTTTGCCGCGCACGTCGGCAAACAGCTTGCCCTGCTCATCGGCGAGGGTCGCGGCCTCTTGCAGGACGCTGGTGCCGCCGATGTCATTGACGATGAACTGGCGCTGCTCGTGGCAGGACTGGAACAGCAGTTTGCCGTCGGCAGCGGTCAGTTGACCCTGCATGCGGGTCTGGCCGACATGCGAGGCGCTTTCGCGCTGGCCATCGATCAACTGGCAGGCGGCAAACAACGGCAGCAGGGCAACAACGATCAGGCAACGGGCAACACGCATCTTCGGCTCTCCAGACAAGTGCCGCCACGTTACGCAGCCTGACCGTTCATCACAAGGGTTTAGCCCACGTGAAACGTCTGACCTGTCTGCAAGCCTTCGACACTTTTCGCGTAGGCCAACGCCACATCGGCTGCGGGAACCGGCTTATAGCCGCGGAAATACGGCGCGTAGCTGCCCATCGCTTCAAGCAGAACGGTCGGGCTGATCGAGTTCACGCGCAGGCCGCGCGGCAGTTCGATGGCCGCCGCACGCACAAAGCTGTCGAGCGCGCCGTTGACCAGTGCGGCGGAGGCACCACTGCGGATCGGGTCGTGGCTGAGTACGCCAGTAGTGAAGGTGAACGAGGCGCCGTCATTGGCAAATTCGCGGCCGATCAGCAGCAGGTTGACCTGGCCCATCAGTTTGTCCTTCAGCCCCAGTGCAAAGCTGTCTGCGTCCATCTCCGCCAGTGATGCGAAGGTCACGTTGCCGGCGGCACAGATCAGCGCGTCAAACTTGCCGGTCTGTTCGAACAGTTTGCGAATCGATGCGCTGTCGCTGATATCCACATGGAAATCGCCGCTGTTGCGGCCGATACGAATCACTTCGTGACGTTGCGACAGCTCTTTGTCCACGGCTGAACCAATGGTGCCGCCAGCGCCGATCAACAGGATTTTCATTGTGCTGTGCCTCAGGTGTTTGAATGAGGTTTCAGTCTAGAGTGGTTTTTTCTGTTGATAAGCGCACTAATGGGCAACCTTTGGTTTTCAAATGGAAACAATCCGTGAGCGAGATGGATGATCTGGCGGCGTTCGCCGTGTTGATTGAAGCGGGCAGTTTCACCTTGGCGGCACAGCAATTGGGTTGCAGCAAGGGCCAGTTGTCCAAGCGCATCAGCCTGCTTGAAACGCGTTTTTCCGTGGTCTTGCTGCAACGCACCACGCGGCGACTGAGTCTGACGGCGGCGGGCGCGGCATTGTTGCCGCAAGCCCAGGCGCTTGTAGTCCAGGTGGAACGTGCGCGTCAGGCATTGGCGCGATTGAAGGACGATATGGCCGGGCCGGTGCGTATGACGGTTCCGGTTTCGCTGGGGGAAACCTTCTTCGATGGTCTGCTGCTGGAGTTTTCGCAAAAGTATCCCGAGGTGCAGATCGAGCTGGAGCTGAATAACAGCTACCGCGATCTGTCCCGCGACGGTTTTGATCTGGCGATTCGCAGCGAAGTGGCGAATGACCAGCGTCTGGTGGCCAAGCCGCTGCTGGCGTGGCAGGAAATGACCTGCGCCAGCCCGGCGTACCTCGAGCGCTTTGGCGAGCCGCTGACCCCGCAGGCGTTGAGCGAACACCGGTGCCTGCTCAACAGCCATTACAGCGGTCGCGAGGAATGGCTGTATCACCAGCAGCACGAATTGTTGCGGGTGCGGGTTTCCGGGCCGTTCGCCAGTAATCATTACAGCCTGCTGAAGAAGGCTGCACTGGCGGGCGCCGGTATTGCGCGCCTGCCGTCTTATCTGCTGCAAGCGGAATTGGCTGACGGCCAATTGCGCTGGCTCCTGCGCGATTATCAGACCCGACGCATGCCGATGTATCTGGTGCATCCGTATCAGGGTGGATTGCCCAAGCGTACGCAAGTGCTCGCGGATTACTTGATCGGCTGGTTCAAGCGCAGCGGCGAGGCGCTGGATCGGTTGTAATGTCTGGCGATCAGATGATCGATCGACAGCTTTCCTGGACCTGTGGCCATCAAATACAGCAACACCGCCGCCCAGGTGCCGTGGGTTGGATACGCGTCTGGATACACGAACAGCTGAATGGTCAGGGTCATCCCCAGCAATGCCAGCGCCGAAAATCGTGTGGCGAAGCCAATCAGGATGAGGATCGGGAAGCAGTGCTCGGCGAATGCCGCCAGATGCGCAGCGACCTCTGGCGAGAGCAACGGCACATGGTATTCGCTCTGGAATAACGGAATGGTCGAGTCCGCCAGATGCGGCCAGCCGAGTTCGAAGGTGCCGTCGAACAGGTCAATGGCCAGCCCTTCGATTTTGGTTTGGCCGGATTTCCAGAACACCGCCGCAATCGAAAAACGCGCGATGAAAGCGATCAGGCTGTGGGGGATTTTTTCCAGCAGGGCGATGGCGCGAGCGATGAGGTTGTTCATGGCGAAACCTTGTGGTGGAAGTGGGTGATGGCGTTGTGGGTGATCAACAGCGCCAGGGTCTGGCTCAGATCGAAGGCCTCGACCGATTCCAGTGCCTGCATCAGGGGCTGGCCAAGGCTGAGGTTTTGGATGAAATGGCCGGCAGCGTGATCGAGGGCAAAGACTTCAACTTCCAGGCCGTTACGCAGCACCAGTGCAGTTTGCGGACAAGAAAGATCGATCCCGGCCAGCGTTGCTTCTTTCTGGTGTGCCGCCCAGACATCCACTACGGCGAATGCTGAATCGAGCAAGTGCAGCGAGGGATGCAGGCCGATGCACAGGTCGTTGAGCAACTGCGAGTCAGCGAATGTCGCCGCTATCTCTGACTGGCTCAAAGGTGCAGCGTCGGCAGCGTGATAAGCCACGGTGCGCAGGCGTTCGAGTCGGGCGACGTCGGTCAGATACGGCACGCTCGACGCAGGTTCAAATCCGCCGATAAACTCAGCGAAACCCTCACCGTAATTACTCATCAATGCACTACGGGGTGGGTTGCTCTGTACGAACACTCCGGCCATGGCGCGGAAGAATTCCTCGCCGATCAATTGCCCTACGACCGGATAGCTGTCAGCCAGTGCGTCAATCAGCGAACTCTGCACATTGTTGCGATACACCGCGAAACGGCTCGCCGGGTCAGCACCGTTGGCGCTGCATAAACCCTCGGGGCAGGGCAGACGGATGTCGATCAACGCAGCTGCGAAATCGGCCTGATTACTCATGAGCGATCTCCCGCCCTGATCAACAAAGCTTCGGCGAGTTGCGCTTCGGCCAGCAGCACGTTGAACGCGGGTACCTGATTGTCACGTTCGATCAACGTCGCCACCGGCCCGATGCGTTCGAGTACCTGCCGATACAAGGTCCATACAGCTTGATCAATCGGTGCACCGTGATCGTCAATCAGCAGTCGATCACCGAGGCTGTCGGAATCTTCGGCAAACCCCGCCAGATGAATCTCACCGACAGCGTGCAATGGCAGCGCGTTGAGGTAGGCCACCGGGTCACGCTGATGGTTGATGCACGACACGTAGACATTGTTCACGTCCAGCAGCAGGCCACATCCAGTGCGCTGAATCACTTCACGGATGAACTCGGGTTCATCAATCGTCGAGCGCTGGAACGCCAGATAAGTCGCCGGATTTTCCAGCAGCATCGGACGTTGCAACGTGTTCTGCACCTGGTCGATATGCTCGCAGACACGCGTCAACGTCGGCGTGTCGTACGCAAGTGGCAACAGGTCATTGAGGAACACCGGGCCGTGGCTCGACCAGGCCAGGTGTTCGGAAAAGGAGTGGGGTTGATAGCGCTCGATCAGCTCGGTGAGGCGTTGCAGATGCTGTGCATCCAGTGCGCCTTCGGCACCGATCGACAGCCCGACGCCATGCAGCGACAGCGGATACTGTTCACGGATCAAACCCAGAAAATGATGAAACGGGCCGCCGGCCACCATGTAGTTTTCGGCGTGGACCTCGAAGAAGCCAAGGTCCGGGCGGGAGTCGAGCACTTCGTTGAAGTGCCCGGTCTTGAGTCCCAGCCCCGCACGGGGCGGGAGCCCGGCGCGGGCTGCCTGAGTGCGGGGGAGGGCATGTTCGCAAGTCGGGATCATGATCGACACTCAGGCAGACGACGGGATCAGGACTTGGCTTTGAACGCTTCGAGCTGACCGGAACCGGTCGGCGAGGTTTTGCTTTCGGTGGTCGCGCAGGTGCCTTTCGGAACCAGTTTCCAGGCGTTGGCCTGGTAGTCCATTTTCGCCGTGCCGGCACAGGTGGTGCCAGCACCCGCAGCGCAGTCATTCTTGCCTTTCATGGCCACGCCGAAGCATTTTTCCATGTTTTCATCAGCGGCGTGCACGGTGGAAACGGCAGCCATGCTCAGCGCAGAGCCAAGGGCCAGAACCAGGGCGGTGGCGGACAGGGTGCGAGTGGTAGCAGTCATGATGTTTCTCCGATGTGTACTTGGATTGAACAAGCGAATGCGCTTGCTTGCTCCACTAGAGAAACGACATGCAGATGCGTTACAGGCCACAGTAAAAGTTTTTTGTTCAGGCGCAAAAAAACGGCCCGAAGGCCGTTTTTTGTTTGAAGCGATTCATCAACCGCCGAGGTACGCCTCGCGCACTTTCGGATCAGTCAACAGCGCTTCACCAGTGCCTTGCATCACCACCCGGCCGTTCTCCAGAACGTATGCACGGTCAGCAATCTTCAAAGCCTGGTTGGCGTTCTGCTCGACCAGGAACACCGTCACGCCGTCCTTGCGCAGTTGTTCGATGATGTCGAAGATCTGCTGGATGATGATCGGTGCCAGACCCAGCGACGGCTCGTCGAGCAGCAGCAGTTTCGGCTTGCTCATCAGCGCCCGGCCGATGGCGAGCATTTGCTGTTCGCCGCCGGACATGGTGCCGCCACGTTGCGCAAAGCGTTCTTTCAGGCGTGGGAAAAGTCCGAGAACCTTGTCCATCTGTTCCTGATAATCGCCCTTGTCGGTGAAGAATCCTCCCATGGCGAGGTTTTCTTCCACGGTCAGACGGGCAAATACCCGACGACCTTCCGGCACGACGGCGATGCTTTTACGCATGATCTGCGACGAGTCCTGGCCGATCAGTTCCTCACCCATGTAGCGGATGCTGCCGCTGTGCGCCTGCGGTGAACCGCAGAGCGTCATCAGCAGCGTGGACTTGCCGGCACCGTTGGCGCCGATCAGGGTGACGATTTCGCCCTGACGGATCTCGACGTTGACGCTGTGCAGTGCCTGGATCTTGCCGTAGAAGGTGGAAACGTTTTCGAATTGCAGCATTTACGCTTCCCCCAGATAGGCTTTGATCACTTCAGGATTGTCGCGGATCTGCTCCGGCGTACCGTCGGCCAGTGGCGTGCCCTGGTTGATCACGACGATGTGGTCGGAAATGCTCATGACCAGTTTCATGTCGTGCTCGATCAGCAGCACGGTGACGTTGTGCTCTTCACGCAGCATGCTGATCAGCGCTTTGAGGTCTTCGGTTTCCTTCGGGTTCAAACCGGCGGCCGGTTCGTCGAGCATGAGGATCCGCGGACGGGTCATCATGCAGCGAGCGATTTCCAGGCGCCGTTGCTGACCGTAAGCCAGGGTGCCGGCGGTACGGTTGGCAAACTCGGTAAGGTTGACCTTGTCCAGCCAGTACTCGGCAAATTCCATCGCCTCGCGCTCGCTTTTGCGGAACGCCGGGGTCTTGAACAGGCCCGAGAGGAAGTTGGTGTTCAGGTGCCGATGCTGGGCGATCAACAGGTTCTCGACCGCCGTCATGTCCTTGAACAACCGCACGTTCTGGAAGGTGCGCACCACGCCTTTGAGCGCGATCTTGTGGCCCGGCAGGCCCTGGATCGGCTCGCCGTCGAGCAGGATGCTGCCGCCCGATGGCTGATAGAAACCGGTCAGGCAGTTGAACACGGTGGTCTTGCCCGCGCCGTTCGGCCCGATCAGTGCCACCACTTGTTTCTCTTTGACGGTCAGGGCCACGCCGTTGACCGCCAGCAGGCCACCGAAGCGCATGCTCAGGTTTTCGACTTTAAGGATCTCGCGGCTCATTTTCGCAACTCCATGTGTGGGCGTTGCATCGGCAGCAGACCTTGTGGACGCCAGATCATCATCAGCACCATCAGCGCACCAAACATCAACATCCGGTATTCACTGAACTCACGCATCATTTCCGGCAACAGGATCATCACCACGGCCGCAAGAATCACGCCCAGTTGCGAGCCCATGCCACCCAGCACCACGATGGCGAGGATGATCGCCGACTCGATGAAGGTGAATGATTCCGGCGTGACCAGCCCCTGACGCGCAGCGAAGAAGCTACCGGCGAAACCGGCGAACGCAGCACCGAGGGTGAAGGCCGAAAGCTTGATCACCGTAGGATTGAGGCCCAAAGCGCGGCAGGCGATTTCGTCTTCACGCAGCGCTTCCCACGCACGGCCGATCGGCATGCGCAGCAGACGGTTGATCACGAACAGCGCTGCCAGCGCCAGCAACAACGCAACCAGGTAGAGGAAGATCACCTTGTTGATCGAGTTGTATTGCAGGCCGAAATACTCGTGGAAGGTTTGCATGCCTTCGGCGGCTTTACGTTCAAAGGTCAGGCCGAAGAACGTCGGTTTCTCGATGTTGCTGATGCCGTTCGGGCCACCCGTAATATCGGTGAGGTTACGCAGGAACAGACGGATGATCTCGCCGAAACCGAGGGTCACGATCGCCAGATAGTCACCGCGCAAACGCAACACCGGGAAGCCCAGCAGGAAGCCGAACGTCGCCGCCATCAGACCGGCAATCGGCAGGCAGATCCAGAAGCTCAGGCCGTAGTAGTGCGACAGCAGCGCGTAGCTGTAGGCGCCGACGGCGTAGAAGCCGACATAACCGAGGTCGAGCAGACCGGCCAGACCGACCACGATGTTCAGGCCGAGGCCGAGCATCACGTAGATCAGGATCAGCGTCGCGATATCCACCGCGCCACGCGAGCCGAAGAACGGCCACACCAGCGCAAGGAGGATCAGCGCAATGATGAAATAGCGCTGTGTGGTTGGCAGGGTCAGGAAGTTGCTGGCCTTGGCCGGAATCAGCGGCATGTCCGGCGACGAACGCCAGGCCTTGCTGATCTGCTGGTTGAACAGCACGCGCAGGAACATCAGCACCGAACAAATGGCGATGGTCGCCAGAATGGCCGGGCTGGTGTTGTGCACTTCCAGGTTGATGCCGACGATGGTCAGTTTCAGTCCGAGCACAGGATACGCAACTGCCCACACCAGCAAGGCACTGAACAGCGCCTGTTTAAGATTCTTAGTCATACCTTCTCAACCTCCGGACGGCCCAGAATGCCGGTCGGACGGAACAACAGCACCAGAACCAACAAGCCGAATGCCACGACGTCTTTGTACTGGTCGCCGAAGATATCAGCGCCAAAGGCTTCCGCTACACCGAGCACCAGCCCGCCGAGCATCGCGCCGGGGATGCTGCCGATGCCGCCAAGTACCGCAGCGGTAAAGGCCTTGAGGCCGACGAGGAAACCGGCGTTCGGGTTGATCACACCGTATTGCATGCTCAGCAGCACGGCCGCGACGGCCGCCAGCGCAGCACCGATAACGAAGGTCAGGGCGATGATGTTGTTGGTATTGATACCAAGCAGGTTGGCCATCTTGATGTCTTCGGCACAGGCGCGGCAGGCGCGACCCAGGCGTGAACGCGAGATGAACAGCGTGAGGCCGAGCATGGCGATCAGCGTCACCACGAACACCACGATCTGCATGTAGGAAATCAGCACTTCATGTGCGCCACCTGGACCGAAGGCAATGTTGCCCGGAATCAGGTTGGGGATGGCTTTGTCCTTGGAGTCTTGCGCCAACAGAACCGTGTTCTGCAGGAAGATCGACATACCGATGGCGGAAATCAGCGGGATCAGACGGTTGCTGCCGCGTAACGGGCGGTAGGCAATGCGTTCGATGCTGTAACCGAAGGAACTGGTGACAACGATGCTGGCGATGAACGCCGCCGTCATCAACAACGGGACACTGTCGAGTCCCATCATGGTCAGCCCGGCGATGGCGATGAACGCCACGTAAGAACCGATCATGTACACCTCGCCGTGGGCGAAGTTGATCATTCCAATGATGCCGTAAACCATCGTGTAGCCGATGGCGATCAGGGCATACATGCTGCCAACGTTGAGGCCGTTAACCAGCTGTTGGAAAAAGTGATAGATGTCAGGCATTACAGCGCTCCTAAAAACCTGATACGCATTTCACTGGTGGAGTCATTTTCCCGCCCGGCCCCGTGGATCTATATCCACTTCGAATCCGGGGTTTGCCAGCGAACCGCTGATGACGGTTTTGAGATTTTCAGGTGGGGAGACTGGCGGATCACGCCAGCGCGGCCCTATACATTCGTAAAACAAAGCCCACGGCACGCCGTGGGCTTTATTGGCAGTCAGTCAGGCAAGGCCTTACTGAGGCGCTACTTCAGTTTTAGGTTTGCCGTTGTGCCACTCGTAGACCACGAATTTGAAGTCTTTCAGGTCGCCCTTGGCATCGAAGCTCAGGTCGCCAGTCGGGGTCTTGAAGGTGCCAGCGTGGATGGCTTCAGCCACTTTGGTCGCGTCTTCGGATTTGGCCGCTTTGATGCCTTCGGCAATCACGGTCACAGCCGAGTAGGAAGGGAATACGAACGGACCGCTCGGATCTTCCTTCTTCGCCTTGAATGCATCAGCCAGGGCAACGTTGGCCGGATCCTGGTCGAAGGATTTCGGCAGGGTTACCAGCAGGCCTTCGGCCGCGTCTTTGGCGATCTGGGTGATCGAGTCGTTACCCACGCCTTCCGGACCCATGAACTTGGCTTTCAGGCCTTTTTCCTGGGCTTGACGCAGGATCAGACCCAGCTCCGGGTGGTAGCCGCCGTAGTAAACGAAGTCGACGTTGGCTTGCTTGAGTTTGGCGATGATCGCCGAGAAGTCTTTGTCGCCGGCATTGATGCCTTCGAACACGCCGACTTTGACGTTTTTACCTTCGAGGGTTTTCTTGACGGCGCTGGAGATGCCTTCACCGTATTGTTGCTTGTCGTGCAACACGGCAACGATTTTCGGTTTGACGTGATCGGCAATGTAGTTACCGGCGGCAGGGCCCTGGGCGCTGTCGAGACCGATAGTACGGAAGATCATTTTGTAACCACGGGCGGTGATGTCCGGGCTGGTGGCAGCCGGGGTGATCATGATCACGCCTTCGTCTTCGTAGATGTCCGAAGCGGGTTGAGTGGAGCTGGAGCACAGGTGACCGACCACGAACTTGACTCCGTCGTTGACGACTTTGTTCGCTACGGCTACCGCTTGTTTCGGATCGCAAGCGTCATCGTATTCAACGGCTTCGAGTTTCTTGCCGTCTACGCCGCCCTTGGCGTTGATCTGCTCGATGGCCATTTTCGCGCCACTGAACTGCATGTCGCCGTATTGGGCTACAGGGCCGGTTTTAGGGCCGGCGATGCCGATCTTGATGGTGTCAGCTGCGAACGAATGGCTGGCAACCCCGGCCAGAACCATAGCGGCAAACAGTTTGGAAATCTGCTTAGTAGCCTTAGTCATAGTGCTCCACTCTTGATGTTGTATTTTTTTAGAGTCCTGACGCCGTAGCAGCAGAACCGGGACAGATATCTTGGCGATACCCTCCGGAAAAGCCCCCGGCAACTGTACCGGTACAGTGTAGAGCGCCGGTTGTTGGCCTGGGAAGCTGGGGCCGAGGGGCAAAACCTGAGGGTGTCGCTTTTTTGAAAGAAAAAGACAGAATTGCGGCGGGACGTTCCCGGGGCTTATGCCCCAATCAGCAGCATTCCTTGGCGTTCCTGCTCTTTTCGTTCGGATCAAGCATTTGCAACCGGGTTTTGCTGCCGGACCACCAACGTTATTATTCGCGCTGATTTCTTTTCCGGACACTTCCCATGAATCAAGAACCTAGCACCCTCTATGCCAAGCTGCTTGGTGAGACTGCATCTATTACCTGGAAGGAGCTCGAACCGTTCTTCGCCAAGGGTGCCCTATTGTGGGTCGACTCCGGCCTGGATCTGATCGCGGTCGCCGAAGCCGTGGCGTCGGACGAAGGCGAGAAAGTCGCTGCCTGGCTGGCCGAAGACAAGGTCGCCAAGCTGTCTGAAACGCGGGCGCTGGATCTTTTCGAGCGTGATCCACTGATGTGGGCGGTGGTGGTCAGTCCGTGGATTCTGATCCAGGAAAGGGCGGCTGAATGATTGCTCGCACCTTGTTGGTGCGCGTCTTCGGCGGGAGAAAGTGTGTAGCCGAGTAGCGTGATGGCAGGTTGCCGTAGAGAAATGCCACAGGCCTAGGTGGCATAACGGTGACGTAAACGTAACGGGCACAGTTTAGTAAGCAGCCTAACGGCTGCTTAATTGTTTCTGGATGTTGGAAAGGCTGAAGTCTTCAGAGAATTTCAGGGCCTCATCGCCGGCAGGCCAGCTCCCACAGGTGCGGTGTCGTACACAGATTTTGTGTTCCACACCGACACTGTGGGAGCTGGCTTGCCAGCGATTGCGGCGACTCGGTCTCGGATCAGACCGAGAAGGTCTTGCCAGTATGGTTATTCAGCGAAATAACCTTGGTCTTGCCAATCCGGTGACGATAGATCTCGCGCAGGTACTTGATCGACTTTTTCACGCAATCGCGCGACAGGCGAATGTCGTTGATCGAGACGAACTTATCCTTATCGTTGATCAGCTCGCGATACTTCTTCTCGTACATCGGTTTGATCGCGTACCAGTTGGTATCGAGAATCTTCGCCGGGTTTTCGAATTCGTTGAGCAGTTCATCGATGCGGTCTTCGTCGAATTCTTCATTGATGATGAAGTCGAGGATCGAGTTGTCCAGCGTCTCGTCGAAACGGTACGGGTTCTTCGCAAAGCAGCGCTTGATGAACGCCACGATCAGGGTAAGGAAGTCGTCCGACAGGCACGGGCTCTTGGCGATCAAGGTGGTCAGCGACAAGTTGGCCGAGGCGCCGATCACCAGCGCATAGCGCTTGAGCGTGGTGTTCGGGAACAGGCTGTTGAGATGGGTCTTCAGCCGGTTCAGATCCATGTACGACAGCTTGTAGTCTTTCGGTAGCGAGACGATCGAAACCACCGACGAGCAGTTCTTGAAGAAGTGCAGGTCGTGCAGCGCGGCCGCGTCGTAGCCGGAATTCTTGTACTGCTCCAGCGACGCGCGATAGCGCTTGGATTCGATCGGCAGCAGGCTGATGCCTTCGATCGCCTGAGTGACTTTGTTGAAGTGCGGCAGGTCGATCGAGCGGAAGAACAGGTCGTCGATATTCAAGCGCTGCGGCTCTTTGTCGAACACCTTGAACTTGTCGCTGCTCGGCGGCGGCGTTTCCGGCACCACCGACTCGGCGTAGGCAATTGCCACCGGGCCGGCCAGACTCATGAACAAGTCGTTGGCGTCGAGGCGGATGGTTTCGCCGATGTCGATGCCGGCGCGGCGGAAATAGTTCTGGTCGTAATCGGTCGTGACCGCTTGCGCCGTCAGGATGTTGAAGATCTGCTGCGAGATGTACTGGTTGGCGTGCTTTTCCATCGCGTTGACGTCGATGTTCTGGATGTTGCCGTCATCGCTTTCTTCGGCGTAACGCATGATGTCGTTGGAGATGAGCATCATCGCGTTCCATGGGCGGATGCGCCCCATGACGCTCGCTTCGCTGCTGTCTTCGTTGGCGAAGTTGTAAGAGAAATCCCATTCTTCCGAGAGGTATTTGCACAGCAGGCGTCCGGCGTTGATATGCAGCGCCTCGGACATTTCGCTGCGGTGGTCGGAAATGTTCGGCAGCACGCAAATGCCGCTGGTGAAGATCGGCTCGAACACAAACGAATGACCGCTCTTGCCGTCGTGCTCGTCCATCGGCTTGGTGTCGAACGTCTTGTTCATGTACGAGTGCTGCTGGGCCAGGCCGAATTCCGAGGCCATGCCCGAGCCGGTACCGCCGCCGGCACTGAAAATCGAGAAATACAGGCGCGACTGGTTGGCCTTGATCCCGCAGCTGTCGATCAGGTACGAGTGGATCATTTTCCAGTCCGGGCTGGAGAAGCGCTGGGTGTCCTTGTTGAGGATGATCTTCGCCAGGTACTGACCGAGGATCGGCGCGTTACCGGCGCCACCGGCGTGGACTTCCGACAAGTCCATGATCTTCATCTTGCTGTAATCGCGCAGGAAACCGCTTTTCTCGCCCTTGCGCGAGAAACGGATGCGCCCGGCGATGTCCTTGTCGAGGTCGCCGAGCATCACCAGCGGCTCAACCAGAAACACCGGTTTGCTCGCCTTGTTGTTACCCAGGCGCAGGTTGTTCTTGATCCACTGCGCCGGGCTGTAGCCCTTGTCGGCCGAGCGTCGTTCGCTGGCCGGGCGATCTTCGTTGTTGAATTCGTTGAGGTAGAACTTGCGCGCGTTGTACACCAGCTCCGCCACATCGAGGGCGATGTTCGAGCCGCAGCGACCGAGGCCGATCAGGCACACCGAGGGGAACTCCTGCTCGCTGTGCTGTTCGTTGTCGCCTTCCAGGTGCGGTGGGCGCGGGAACACCATGTCACGCAGACCGTCGAGGTTGTCGAGGATGCGGTCGGTGTTGGTTTCGGTGAAGTACAGGTATTGCTGAGTGTTCAGCGGGCGCGCGGGCGGCGATGGCTTCAGCGGTGCCGGGCTGTTGGCGGCTGGGCTCAAAGTCAGATCGGATACCGCAGTGGCCGGATTATTTTTAGAAGTCATGGTGCGCCATATACCTGGACTGGTTGGCACGACGACCGTTGTCGTCGAGCCTCACGGAAATAGAGATCTCGCGTCTTTTACTGCGCGTGTTTTGCCCGTGCGCAAGGCAATGAGCCTGAATGTCGCGCGGGGGAATCCTTTCCTGATTGATGATGGATCGGCCATTATTCGGCGATCTTTAATCAAAAGAAGGCTAAATGATGTCAACGCTACCTTCGTTGGGGTTCGCCGGAATCGGCTTGATGGGCTTGCCAATGTGCCGACGTTTGTTGGCTGCGGGTTACCCGCTGACGGTGTGGAACCGCAATCCGGGCAAGTGCGCAGCGCTGGTCGAAGCGGGTGCGCGACAAGTAGCGACGTCTGCCGAACTGTGCGCACACGCGGATGTAGTGATGCTGTGCCTGGCCGACACGGCGGTGGTGCGCGAGGTGGTGTTTGGCGTAAACGGAATCATCGAAGGTGCCCGCAAAGGCCAGTTGCTGGTGGATTTCTCCAGCCTCGAACCGACCGCCACCCGTGAGATGGCCACAGAGCTGGCCGCGCGAACCGGCATGGCCTGGCTCGACTCGCCCGTGTCCGGCGGAGTCGTCGGCGCCGAGGCCGGCAGTCTGGCGATCATGGTCGGCGGGGCGGTGGCGGATCTCGAGCGCGTACGTCCGATCCTGCTTAATCTCGGTCAGCGCGTCACGCACATGGGCGGCGTCGGTGCCGGTCAGGTGACCAAGGCGTGCAATCAGATGATCGTCGCCTGCAATGCGTTGGTGATTGCCGAAGTGGTGGCGCTGGCCGAGCAGGCCGGAGTTGATGCGAGCCTGATCGCCGAAGCACTGGCCGGCGGGTTTGCCGATTCCAGACCTTTGCAGATTCTCGCGCCGCAAATGGCCGAGAGCCGTTTCGAACCGGTCAAGTGGCACGTGCGTACGTTGCTCAAGGATCTGGATACGGCGGTGAAGTTTTCCCGCGAAGTCGGGTCGGCCACGCCAATCAGCGGATTGGCCGCACAACTGATGCGCCTGCACGGGGCGCAAGGCTTTTTACAGCAGGATCCAGCGACACTGGTGCAAATGTATCGCGCGCCAGACTCAACGGATTGACCGCGTGCGAGTGCTTGCGCTGATTGATCTCCTCGAGCACCGCGCGTAATTCGTCCAATGGCACGGGGCGGCTGAGCAAATAGCCTTGAATGAAGTCGCAGCCGGAGCGCTCGAGAAATTCGTACTGTTCGAGGGTTTCCACGCCCTCGGTGACCACCTGCAAATGCAGGGTGTGCGCCATGACGATGATCGCCTGCACGATCTCCATGTCTGCAGTGGCTTTGGGGATGTCGAGAATGAAGGAACGATCGACTTTCAAGGTGTTCAGTGGCAGGCGCTTGAGGTAGGCCAGCGACGAGTAGCCGGTCCCGAAATCATCAATCGACAATGACACGCCCAAGGCGCGAATCTGCCGCAACAACACGAGGGTGTCGGCGATGTTGCCCATCAGCGCGTTTTCGGTGACTTCCAGTTCCAGCCGTTCGGGGGCCACACCGGCAGTGCGTAAGGCGCGTTCGATCTCGTCGGCCAGTTCTTCGCGGGCCAGATTCAGCGGCGAGCAGTTCCAGGCGATCTTCAGATCTGCGCAGCCGTGGCGCGACAGTTCGCCGAGGTCTTCGCAGGCTTTGCGCAGCACCCAGTTGTCCAGCTCGGCGATCAGCCCGTTGTTCTCGGCGATGGCGATGAAGCGATCAGGTGTCAGTAATCCATGCACCGGATGTTGCCAGCGTATCAGCGCTTCGAGCTTGGTCACACGGCCGGTTTTCAATTCGAAGATCGGCTGGTAATACAGCATCAAACCGTTTTCCTCGCGCAGGGCGTGGCGCAGTTCTTCTTCGATTTGCAATTCCTGGCTGGCGCGGTTTTTCAGGGTCGAATCAAAAAAATGCACGCCGTTGCGCCCGGCACCCTTGGATTGATACAACGCCAGATCCGCGTGCTTGAGCAGTTCATCGCAGGTGCTGCCGTCCTCGGGAAACAGGCTGATGCCGATGCTGGTGGTCATCACCATGCGTCGGCCGGCCAGTTCGATCGGTTCTTTCATCTTGAGCATGATGCGCTGCGCCAGATTGCGCGCTTCTTCGCGGTCGCGCAGGCCGATCAGGATGCAGAACTCATCGCCGCCGAAGCGCGCAACCACGTCTTCATGCCCGCGCACCGAGCCTTTGATCTGCTGCGCAATGACCTTGAGCAGCTCATCGCCGGCGTCATGCCCGAGGCTGTCATTGATGCGTTTGAAGTGGTCGATGTCGAGAAACATCACTGCGAGCATTCCGCCTTCGCTGGTTTTCTGGCTGAGCTTCTCGGCAAAGATCTGATTGAACCCACGGCGATTGATCAGGTTGGTCAACGCATCGTAGTTGGCTACGTGTTGCAGCGACATGCGCGCCTGATCGAGCTGGCTGAGCAGGGCGTTGACCCGGCGCAGATCGTCGTCCTTGTGTTGCAGTTTCTTGTCGGCCAACGCGGCGCTGACGGCGCTACCGAGGATCAGCAAGGTAATCAGTGCGACGGTCAGGCCCAGTTGCAGGCTGCCGGTGCCCGTGCCGAGTGTCGGGAAACTTTCCTCAGGCAGCACCAGATCGAGCGCGGCCATTGCGGTGAAATGCATGCTGATGATGCCGGCGCCGAGAATCAGCGCGGCGAGGTATTTGAGCATCTGGATATGCAGTCCGCTGCCCTCGCGTAAATAGCTGGCGACCCACAGCGCAGCGAAGCTGGCTGCGATGGCGATCACAATGGATAACACAAAAAGGGTCGGTTGATAGTAGGCCGTGGCGGCGGATTCCATGGCCGCCATGCCGACGTAATGCATGCCCGCGATACCGAGGCCGATCACCAGAGCGGTCTTGAGGTATTGCAGCAGGCTTGGCTGCGGTTTGCTCAAGGTGTGCATGGCCAGCGAGGAAGCGAGCAGGGCGATCAGCAGCGAGAAGAAGGTGATGGGCAGGTCGTACTGAATGTCGATCGGCGCCTGGAACGCCAGCATGCTGATGAAGTGCATGGCCCAGATGCCGCCAGCCAGGCAGGTTGCACCGATCCAGCGCCATAGCCGTTGAGAGCTCCGGTCTTCGGCATGGCCGACCCGTTCAGCCATGTCGAGGGTGGCGAAACTCGCGGCGCAGGCGACCAGATAGGCCACCAGCACCAATAATGGGTTATGTGTGCAATCGAGAATGAGCTGTCCGCTCTCCGGTAGCTCGGTAACAAACTGCAAACCCAGCCACTCCATAGCATGCTCCGTCTCAGAGACATCCTGCCCGCGTCATGTGCGCGGGCGAATTTCTGGAGTATAGAGGCGGATTTTGCCGAGCATGCGGTGATGGCATATTGGTGCTAACCATTTTGGAATTAGCGTCATAACGATTGGCGCTAAAGGTCAGGCACTCCGGTCGAATGGGATCAGATTCCAGTCCGATTCCAGCGGCAGCAGGCCGAAGCGCGCGCGGGCGGCATCACAGTCGGTGTTTTGCTCGCCGCTTTCCCACGAGGCTTCGAACTCGCGGCACGGGCTGGAGCGTTGCTCATAAATCGTGCATTTCACTTCACTGCCGACTTCGCCTTCCAGCGCGATGCAGCGCGGTGATTTGCAGTCGGTGCCGTTCATCGCCACGCGGCTCGGCGTGATCTGCGTCACCAGCTCATCGGGCACCGTCCCACCGGAGGACGCACACTCACCCCAGAAAAAAGACACGCGAAAATGGGAACAACAGGCACCGCAATTCAGACACGGACTGACTTCGGACATGGGGAGGGCATCAAAGGGATTGATCGGCTGGATCTGGACAGATCCGGCGGCCATTCTAGGCTTCGCCACGGACTTGGGAAGGGGGGCGCTGAAGTATTTTTTCGTTGCCGGGTTTTGCCGGAAAAGCCCCTGTTTTTGGGCTATTCGAGGCTTTTCAAGGGCTTACGTTTCTTTACAGTGCAATGGGTCTATATCAGTCAGACGAATGATCACAGACAGCCCCCGCGCGGCTGACTAAATTGCCAGTTCCGGGCTCGAATGCGTTGGCAGTGAAGCCCTAATAACAATAAAGAGACGGACCCATGCAGAACTCGACCCAAGCGGCGAATGCCTGGCGCATTCTGTTCCTGCTGTTCCTCGCCAACCTGTTCAATTTCTTCGACCGCACCATCCCGGCGATCATCATCGAGCCGATCCGCATGGAATGGCACCTCAGCGACTTTCAACTGGGGATCGTCGGTACCGCGTTCACCATCGTTTATGCGATCGCCGGCCTGCCCTTGGGACGTATGGCCGACACCGGCTCGCGCGCCAAACTGATGGGCTGGGGCCTGGCGACCTGGAGCGCGCTGACGGCGGTCAATGGTCTGGTCGGCAGTTTCTGGAGTTTCCTCATCGTGCGCATGGGTATCGGCATTGGTGAGGCCAGTTACGCGCCGGCTGCCAATTCGCTGATCGGCGACCTGTTCCCGGCGCATCGTCGGGCGCGGGCCATGGGGATTTTCATGCTCGGCTTGCCGTTGGGGTTATTGCTGGCGTTTTTCACCATTGGCTGGATGGTCAAAGCGTTCGATAGCTGGCGTGCGCCGTTCTTTATCGCTGCGGTACCGGGGTTGCTGCTGGCGGTGTTCATGTTTTTCATCAAGGAACCCAAGCGCGGTGCCGCGGAGGCCGTGCAGGTGTCCCAGGAGAAAGTCGACAAGCCGATGCGTCGGATCCTCGCGGTGCCGACCTTTCTGTGGCTGGTGATGGCCGGGTTGTGCTTCAACTTCGCGACCTATGCCTGCAACTCGTTTCTGGTACCGATGCTGCAGCGCTATTTTCTGATGCCGTTGCAGGAAGCGGCGGTGGCTACCGGGGTGATTGTGGGCGTGACCGGGCTGGTCGGCCTGACGCTGGGCGGCTGGATTGCTGACAAGATCCACCAGCGCGTGGCTAATGGGCGGCTGCTGTTCGCGGCGTTCAGTCTGATTGTTTCGACGGTGTGCACCGCTTGGGCGCTGCATGCGGGGCGGATTGAAATCGGTGTGTTTGTGGCGGTGTTCAGTCTGGGCTGGTTGTTCGCTTACAACTTCTACACCTGCGTTTACACGGCGATTCAGGACGTGGTCGAACCGCGGCTGCGAGCCACGGCGATGGCGTTGTTCTTTGCCGGGTTGTATTTGCTCGGTGGCGGTTTGGGGCCGGTGGTGGTTGGTGGTTTGTCAGATCACTTTGCCAAATCGGCGATGGTCGCGGCGGGGGCGGAGCAGATGACGGAGGCGTTCAAGGCTGTCGGCTTGCATGACGCGATGTACCTGATTCCGGTGGCGCTGTTTCTGACCATGGTGTTTCTGTTTCTGGCGGCGCGGTGTTTTGTGCGCGATGCGCAGCGGATGAAAGAGGGGTTGGTGGCTGTGGTTGAGCCAGAGGTTGCAGCGGTGACTGCTTGAGATCAAAAGATCGTCCGATCGCGGCCCGAGCCTTCGGCAGCTCCTACATTGACCGCGTGTAAACCCGATCGTGTAGGAGCTGCCGAAGGCTGCGATCTTTTGCTTTTGCTTCTGAAATAACAAAAAGGCCCGCATCGCTGCGGGCCTTTTTTTTTGTCGCGATGGAGCAGGGCGGTTTAGCCCGCCACCAACACCCGAATCGCTTCCAGTCGCAACGCCGCTTTATCCAGCATCGCCAGACCTTGCTCACGCTGGTTGCGCAGGGCAACCAGTTCACTGTCACGCACGGTCGGGTTGACCGCTTGCAACGCGGTCAGGCGCGCCAGTTCTTCGTCGGTGTCGGCCGCCAGACGACGGCGGGCCTCGGCCACGCGCTCGGCGTGACGCGGGGCGATCTTCTCTTCACCGGCATTGATCCGTGGCGTCAGCTGATCGCGCTGGGCCTGGATGAACTTGTTGGCGCTGGCACGCGGCACGCTTTCCAGCTGATCGTTGAGCGTTTCGAATGCCACTCGCGACGACAGGTCGTTGCCATTGGCATCGAGCAGGCAGCGTAGGGCGGCCGGTGGCAGGTAACGGCCCAGTTGCAGCGAGCGCGGAGCAACCACTTCGCTGACGTAGAGCAATTCCAGGAGCACGGTGCCCGGCTTGAGCGCCTTGTTCTTGATCAGCGCGACGGCGGTGTTGCCCATCGAACCGGACAGCACCAGATCCATGCCGCCCTGCACCATCGGGTGTTCCCAGGTGATGAACTGCATGTCTTCACGCGACAGCGCCTGGTTGCGGTCGTAAGTGATGGTCACGCCTTCGTCGTCGCCCAGCGGGAAACTGGAGTCGAGCATCTTCTCGCTCGGCTTGAGGATCAGGGCGTTTTCCGAATGGTCTTCGCTGTCGATGCCGAACGCGTCGAACAGGGTTTCCATGTAGATCGGCAGCGCGAACTGGTCGTCCTGCTCAAGAATGTCTTCGACCAGCGCATCACCTTCACCCGCGCCGCCGGAGTTGAGCTCCAGCAGACGGTCGCGGCCGGTGTGCAGCTCTTGCTCCAGACGCTCGCGCTCGGTGCGCGCTTCGTCGATCAGCGCTTGCCACTCGCTGTCGTCGGCTGCTTCGAGCAGCGGCAGCAGGCGCGGGCCGAACTGATGCTGCAAGGCGTTGCCGGTCGGGCAGGTATTGAGGAATGCGTTCAACGCTTCGTGATACCACTGGAACAGCCGCGCTTGCGGGCTGGTTTCCAGGTACGGCACGTGTACTTCGATGATGTGCTTCTGGCCGATCCGGTCGAGACGACCGATACGCTGTTCGAGCAAATCCGGGTGCGACGGCAGATCGAACAGCACCAAGTGATGGGCGAACTGGAAGTTGCGACCTTCACTGCCGATTTCCGAGCAGATCAGCACCTGCGCGCCAAACTCTTCATCAGCGAAGTAAGCGGCGGCGCGGTCACGCTCGAGGATGTTCATGCCTTCGTGGAACACCGTAGCCGGGATGCCGGAGCGCACGCGCAGCGCGTCTTCCAGGTCCATCGCGGTTTCGGCGTGGGCGCAGATCACCAGCACTTTGGTGCGCTTGAGCATTTTCAACTGATCGATCAGCCACTCGACGCGCGGGTCGAATTTCCACCAGCGCTCTTCTTCGCTGGCATCCGGCTGGGCCTGGAAGCTGACTTCCGGGTACAGCTCGGCGTGATCGCCCAGTGGCAGCTCGAGGTATTCGTCCGGGCACGGCAGCGGGTACGGATGCAGTTTGCGCTCGGGGAAACCCTGCACGGCGGCGCGGGTGTTACGGAACAGCACGCGGCCGGTGCCGTGACGGTCAAGCAGCTCACGCACGAGGCGTGCGCTGGCTTCGGCATCGCCATCGTTGACGGCGGTCAGCAAGGCTTCGCCTTCGTTGCCGAGGAAACCGTGAATGGTTTTGTGCGCGGCGGGCGACAGGCGACCTTTGTCCATAAGTTCCTGAACGGCTTCAGCCACCGGGCGATAGTTTTCGCTCTCGGCGCGGAATGCGGCCAGGTCATGGAAGCGGTTCGGGTCGAGCAGGCGCAGACGCGCGAAGTGGCTGTCCTGACCGAGCTGTTCCGGGGTCGCAGTGAGTAGCAGCACGCCCGGGATCGTTTCAGCAAGCTGCTCGACCAGGGTGTATTCCGGGCTGGCTTTCTCTTCGTGCCAGACCAGGTGATGCGCTTCGTCGACCACCAGCAAATCCCAACCGGCGGCGAACAGCGCGTCTTGCGCTTTCTCGTCGTCGACCAGCCACTCCAAGGCTACCAGGGCAAGCTGTGTATCTTCGAACGGGTTGGAGGCATCGCTTTCGATGAAGCGTTCTTCGTCGAACAGCGCCACTTGCAAGTTGAAGCGGCGGCGCATTTCCACCAGCCACTGGTGCTGGAGGTTTTCCGGAACCAGGATCAACACGCGGTTGGCGCGACCGGAGAGCAGTTGGCGATGGATCACCAGACCGGCTTCGATGGTTTTACCCAGACCCACTTCGTCAGCCAGCAATACGCGCGGCGCGATACGGTCAGCGACTTCACGGGCGATGTGCAACTGGTGCGCGATGGGCTGCGCGCGCACGCCACCCAGACCCCAGAGTGCCGATTGCAACTGGCGGCTGGTGTGTTCGAGGGTGTGGTAACGCAGGGAGAACCAGGCCAGCGGGTCAATCTGCCCGGCGAACAGGCGGTCGCTGGCCAGACGGAACTGGATGAAGTTCGACAGCTGGGTTTCCGGCAGGGTGACCACTTCGTTTTGCGCATTGAGGCCGTGGTAAACCAGCAGGCCATCGACGTCGTCGACTTCCTGAACCGTCAGCTTCCAGCCTTCGAAGTGAGTGATCGAGTCGCCCGGCGAGAATCGCACGCGGGTGAGGGGCGCATTCCGTAGCGCGTACTGGCGGGTTTCGCCAGTGGCCGGATAGAGCACGGTCAACAAGCGGCCGTCCTGTGCCAGAACGGTGCCTAAACCCAGCTCGGCTTCGCTGTCACTGATCCAGCGTTGCCCCGGTTGATACTGCTGCGCCATGCTGCCTGTCTCCCACCTTGAAAAAGCGGGCTATCTTAACGGAATGAGGGGCTCAGGGCCAAAGGATTAGGTGTTGCAACGTGCTTTAGCTGCGAGCTGCAAGCCTGAAGAAATACGGCCATCTGTCAGTTTTACGTGGGGGCAGGGCACCCGTGAGTGCCAACCCGGTCACAAGTTTGCGACCGATGGCTCAAGGCACCCCCGCCGCAGCCGATAGCCTGCCGACAGGAGAACCTTCTATATGCTGCCACCGATGCTCCCCCTGAGTGCCGTGCCGGTCACTTCCCAGCAGGATCCGGTTCGACCACGGCCGGAGATCCCGCCGGTGGTGCCGGTGCAGGAAAGCTCCAACGAAAGCACGATCGACCTGCAAAAACGCGACCCGGAAGAGGCGGGATTCCAGCTGCGCGAGGAACAGCGACGTCAGCAGGAACGGGAACGCCGGCGCCGCGAAGCTGACGACGATCCTGAAGAACATCTTGCCGTGCCTGGTGACGAGCTGAATGCCGATAATACCGTGCCGGTGGTGCCGCTGATGGAAGATCAACCGCGTCAGGGTTTGTGGGTCGATATTCAGATCTGAGTCCGCTCATTTACATGAATTGTTGTAGAGCGTTTATCTCGATGGCTGGTCAGCGCTTGCGTCAGGCGGCATGATTGGCGCAGTCCTGCCTGTGAAGCGGCAGTTGTGATTCTGACCTGTGATGTATCGAACGCCATGAGCCAAGACGACAAACTGATCGACCTCAATTCCGAACGTGCCAAGCGTGTGCACGACCTCAACGACAAGCGCCTGAATGAAGTGCGTCAGGCATTCGAGCAGGCGATGCCGTTGGGCAAAACCAAGAAAAAGTCGAAGAAACCGAAAAAGCGTTGATCCCCCTCCCTGCATCCCTTGATGCAGGTCAGTTGTATTCCCTCCTTCTTCCCTCGCTTATCGTCCGGCATTGATCCTGGTCAATTGCTGTGCCTGCGTGATTGGTTAACTTAGCTCCATCGCAGCAGAGCAGGGGCCAGGAGGCCAGTCATGTTTTTCGATAACGTGGTGTTTGCCGGGGTGCTGACAGTCGGCCTCATGGTTCTGTTTTTTGCAGGGTTTGGATTTTTTATCTGGAAGGATGCGAATAAGCGCAAGAAGTAGTTCTTCTGGATTTTATGAGCACGCAAGGCATTTTGGGGCGACTTCGGTTGCCCCTTTTTTTTGCCTTGGCGGCCTGTGGGCCGACCAGGCTTTGGGTGGTTTTTGTGCATATCCGTTGCTTCGGGTGTTGCTGCTGTCGGTTCCGCCCTGACGGTCGGGTCACTTTGGCAAACGCCCCAAAGTAACCAAAGGTCTGTGCCCTGACGTCCGGCCCGCTCGCTGGGGCTCGGGGTTCCTTCGCTTCGGGGTCCATCCGGGGCATCGCCTCCGGTTTGCTTCGCTGCACCTCCTCTCGATGCTTCCCCCGGATGAACCCCTCCACTCAGCCTGCCGACGGGCGCTTGAGATCAAGAGCTGTACTCGAGCTAGCGCTCATTGTGTTGAGTGGTGAGGGGCGGGTGTTCGGCTTTGGTTTTGTGGTGGATTTACCCCTTACCCCAGCCCTCTCCCCCAGGAGAGGGAGCCGATTTGTGGTCTTTTCATAGCCTGAGTTCGACTCGGTATTTCACGTCGGCGCACCTCTGCCAAACCACTCGGTCAGTTCCCTCTCCCTCTGGGAGAGGGCTAGGGTGAGGGGCTCTTGATCCGGCTTTTGATGTGGCTTTTGATCTCCAGCCCATCGGCAGGCCGAGCGTAGGCGCTCATCAGGGGTAGGCGCGCAGCGCCGTGCGGCGAAGCCGCATACATCGAGAGGAGGTGCAGCGAAGCAAACCGGAGGCGATGCCCCCTGATGGGCGCCGTAGCGAGGGAACACTGAGCCTAAGCGAAGTGCCGTACGTCAGGGAGAAGCCTTTTTGGTTACTTTTTCGGCGTCTGGAAAAAGTGACCCGCCGTCAGGGCGGAACCCTAAGAAGCCATCACCGCAGCAACGGATATGCCCCCAATCCCAGCCCCCCTCAAAAAAATCCCAACAAAAAAGGCGCGATCCTCTCGAATCACGCCTTCTTCAACACAACTATCTATCAGCTACCCAACGCCTTCGACGCCAGCCAGAACAACCCCGCCGACAGACCAACCGTAGCCGGCAGGGTCAGCACCCAAGCCAACAGGATGGTCTTCACCGTGCCACCTTGCAGGCCGCTTTTGTTCGCGACCATGGTGCCCGCCACGCCCGAGGACAGGACGTGGGTGGTGGATACCGGCAGGCTGAAGATGTTGGCCATGCCGATCAGAGTGGCTGTGGTGATCTGCGCGGACATGCCTTGGGAGTAGGTCATGCCTTGCTTGCCGATCTTCTCGCCGATGGTCAGCACCACGCGTTTCCAGCCAACCATGGTGCCCAGGCCCAAGGCCAGTGCCACTGCCAGAATCACCCAGAACGGGGCGTATTCGGTGGTGGTGGTCAGGTCTTTGCGCAGTTTGTCCAGGTCAGCCTTTTCACGGGCAGCCAGGCCAGGCAACTTGCTGACTTTCTTCGCGGTGTCGTCAAGGCAAAGCAGATAGCGACGCACTTCTATACGGCTTTCCGAGGACAGCGAGTGGTAATCCGCTACACCTTTAAGTGTATCGAGGAGGGCGGAGATAGTCGGTTCGGTCTGTTGCGGGTTGCAACGGAATTTCTCCGGCAGATCGCCTTCGACGCTTTTGCCCAGCGCGAGGAACTCACCCAGCGTGTCGCCGTTGCGCTTGTAGAACTGGCTCAGGTGCAGGGTCGCGTCGCGGGTGCGTTCGATCTGGTAAGTGGTGCTGCCGAGATCGAGTACGAATTGCGCCGGGACGATACCGATCAACACGAGCATGATCAGGCCGATGCCTTTCTGGCCATCGTTGGAGCCGTGCACGAAGCTCACGGCCATGGCCGATATCACCAGTACCAGACGATTCCAGAACGGTGGGTGCTTCTTGTCGTCGATCTTGCGGCGCTGTTCCGGGGTCTTGTGCATCTTGGACAGCGGACGCCACCATTTCAGACCGATCAGGATCAGTGCGGCAATCAGGAAACCGGCCATCGGCGAGAACACCAGCGAGGCGCCGATATCGATCGCTTTCTGCCAGTTGACCCCGTCAGCCAACGGAATGTCGTTGATCAGCGCGTTGGCCAGGCCGACGCCGAGGATCGAACCGATCAGCGTGTGCGAACTGGAAGCCGGGATACCGAAGTACCAGGTGCCCAGGTTCCAGGTGATCGCGGCGGCGAGCAACGAGAACACCATCGCCAGACCGTGGCCGGTGTTGACGTTGATCAGCAGTTCCACCGGCAGCAGGTGAACGATGGCATACGCCACGCCAACCCCGCCCAGCAGCACGCCGAGGAAATTGAAGACACCGGAGAAGAACACCGCCAGGTGGGGCGGCATCGCTTTGGTGTAGATAACAGTGGCTACCGCGTTAGCGGTGTCATGAAATCCATTGATGAACTCGAAGGCGAGGACAAACGCCAGGGCGAGCAAGAGGCTCACAAGCACCCAAGCATCCAGTCCGCTGAATAAATCGATCATGAAGGTTTTCTGACCCGGTCATAAGGGGGCGCGATTATGCCAGAAAAGACTGGAAATCGATGCCCTACCTGCTCATCGGTAACAATCTTCATCGAATTAATTTGTGGCAAAGCGTAACCCCCGAGTCTTTTACCCGGTTTTACAAGTCTTTGATTGGCTTGAAAAAATAGCCACGTCGCAAGCGCAACACCCCGTGCTGCGGGGGCTTGAACGCCTGTGCCAAAAATCTCGGAAACGGGTCACAACTCAGCGCCAGAAGCTCACGGCTCTTCTGGTTTGAGTTCCTCTTCCATTTTTTTCAGTTCCTGCTGGAAGACCTGATCCTGAACGGTAGGGCGTTTACGCCAGGCTTTGCGTTCAGGTTCTGGCTGGGCGGCGTAGGTGGTGACTTCCCCGCCGTAAACATCCTTGTAACGTTGTTCCTGGCGCTCAAGTTCCGCGCGCAGTTCGTCTTTCGTCACAGTGCTACCTGTTTGAGTTGAGTTGAAGGTCTGGTGAACACACTGCAACGAATCAATTGAACCGATTCACCGACACGACGCAACCTGAACAGGCAGCGGGGCAATCGGCAGGGTCAAGACTTCCATGTTGCAGGCGGCTACGGCACCAGATTAAAACTGACGCAGCATCAGCTTCCTGTTTCAGCGAGCGCGCTGGCGGTGCATGAATAATGAGCATCAGGCGCTGGCTGGGGCTGACAACAATGGACATCGCGTCAGCCGGCGGCACTCTCGGCAAGTAATTGCGCAGCGCCACTGAAGTGCATTATAGCGGCCGATTCGGGAATGACTATCTTTGCCAAGTTAAAAACGGTTCGGGATGTGTGATTGTTTTGTGACCCGCAACTTTTAGCGGTAGTTACATCGACGTTGTGAAGTGGTGTGTTTCTGGCGCCATTTAGTCGAACAACTTAAATAGCGCAGCTCAAGTTCAGATGCAGGCTCGGCGAGCGGCACCGGGCGGTTGCGATAATCGGTCGACGGTTCGATAATCGCCCAATCTTGGTGGCCCGATGCTTGTGCATTGCGCCGTGAGCAGCTTGTATAGCCGCAGATCCGCACAGGACAAAGGACCCGAAATGAACGATCAGATGCGCAACTCCTTCACCTCAGTGGCGCCGCCGATCGTGGCCTCGCCGGCCAAACGCATTCAGGCGCTGACCGGTGATCCTGATTTCATGACGTCGCTGGCCCGTGGTCTGGCGGTGGTGCAGGCGTTTCAGGAGCGCAAGCGCCACCTGACCATCGCGCAGATCAGCCACCGCACGGAAATTCCCCGCGCCGCCGTGCGCCGTTGTCTGCATACACTGATCAAACTCGGCTACGCCACCACCGACGGCCGCACTTACTCGCTGCTGCCGAAAGTCCTGACCCTCGGCCACGCCTATCTGTCTTCGACACCACTGGCCGTTTCCGCCCAGCCGTATCTCGACCGCATGAGCGAGCAACTCCACGAAGCCTGCAACATGGCCACGCTGGAAGGCGACGACATTCTGTATATCGCGCGTTCCGCTACCACCCAACGGCTGATCTCGGTCGATCTGTCGGTCGGTGGACGCCTGCCGGCCTATTGCACGTCGATGGGGCGGATTTTGCTGGCGGCGCTGGACGACACCTCGCTGCGCGAATACCTCGATCACGCCGAACTGGTGGCCAAGACCAGCCGCACCATTCACACCGCTGACACGTTGCTCGAATGTTTGCAGGAAGTTCGGCAGCAGGGCTGGTGCATCGTCGATCAGGAATTGGAGCAAGGCCTGCGCTCAATTGCCGTGCCGGTCTACGACGCGTCCGGCCAGGTGGTCGCGGCGCTCAACGTCAGCACCCACGCCGGGCGCGTCAGCCGCACCGAGCTGGAACAACGCTTCTTGCCCGGCTTGCTCAGCGCCAGCCGCGACCTCAGCGCGCAACTTTTCGCCTGAGGAAGCTGTTCGATAAACGCACAGAGTTGCGTTTATCGAATTGACGCTAAAACCTCCGGATCATTAATGTCGCGGCAGCGTCATCCGGTACATGCTCCTTTCGGCAACCGGATGCTGGCGCTCCAATAATAAAGACAAGAGGCAACTCCCGATGCGCACGTTCCCCTCTGGCCCGCCCAGCAACGCCTGATTTCAAACTTCTATTCTTGTGTCCGTGCCTGAATTGGGCCGGCCGCCGTTCGACTGCGTTTTTTGCGTGGAATAAAAATAATGAACCAGCCCCAGTCCGCTGTCGGTAACTGCCTCGACGTGCAGTCCTTCATCAATGCCCAACCGATCTCGCGCTATCAGTGGCGCGTGGTGATCCTGTGTTTTCTGATTGTCTTTCTCGACGGCCTCGACACCGCAGCCATGGGTTTCATCGCCCCGGCGCTGTCGCAGGACTGGGGGATCGACCGCGCCAGTCTCGGCCCGGTGATGAGCGCCGCACTGATCGGTATGGTTTTCGGCGCCCTCGGCTCCGGACCACTGGCTGACCGCTTCGGGCGCAAAGTCGTACTGGTCGGCGCGGTGTTTCTGTTCGGCGCTTTCAGCCTGGCCTCGGCTTACGCCACCAACGTAGACCAACTGTTGGTGCTGCGCTTCCTCACCGGATTAGGTCTCGGCGCCGGCATGCCCAACGCCACCACGCTGCTCTCGGAGTACACCCCGGAGCGCAAGAAGTCGCTGCTGGTAACCAGCATGTTCTGCGGTTTCAACCTCGGCATGGCCGGTGGCGGGTTTATCTCGGCCAAGTTGATT
Organism: Pseudomonas sp. P4795; assembly: GCF_048822895.1. NCBI lineage: Bacteria > Pseudomonadati > Pseudomonadota > Gammaproteobacteria > Pseudomonadales > Pseudomonadaceae > Pseudomonas > Pseudomonas sp. P4795. Next base: position 636,569 of record NZ_JBMFBT010000003.1, read on the forward strand.
CCGGCGTTCGGCTGGCACAGCTTGCTGCTGATTGGCGGGGTTCTGCCGCTGATCCTCACCGTGGTGCTGCTGTTTTGGCTGCCGGAGTCGGCGCGCTACCTGGTAGTGCGTAACCGTGGCACCGACAAAGTGCGCAAGACTCTCGCACCGATTGAACCAAGCATCGTTGCCCAGGCCTCGAGCTTCAGCGTGCCGGAGCAGCAAACCGTCAAGGCGCGCAATGTGTTCGCGGTGATCTTCTCCGGCACCTACAGCACCGGCACGTTGTTGCTGTGGCTGACCTATTTCATGGGCCTGGTGATCGTTTACCTGCTGACCAGTTGGCTGCCGACCTTGATGCGAGACAGCGGCGCGAGCATGGAACAAGCGGCGTTCATCGGCGCGTTGTTCCAGTTTGGCGGGGTGTTGAGCGCGGTCGGCGTAGGCTGGGCGATGGACCGCTTCAATCCGCACAAAGTCATCGGCATTTTCTACCTGCTGGCCGGGGTGTTTGCCTACGCAGTCGGTCAGAGCCTGGGCAACATCACCTTGCTCGCCACGCTGGTTTTGGTCGCCGGCATGTGCGTCAACGGTGCGCAATCGGCCATGCCGTCGCTGGCGGCGCGGTTCTATCCGACTCAGGGCCGCGCGACCGGGGTGTCGTGGATGCTCGGGATTGGCCGCTTCGGCGCGATTCTCGGTGCGTGGATGGGGGCGACGTTGCTTGGCTTGGGCTGGAATTTCGAGCAAGTGCTGACCGCGTTGGTAATCCCGGCCGGATTGGCGGCAACGGCGGTGGTAATCAAGGGCTTGGTCAGTCACGCGGATGCGACCTGAGTAGGTCGATAGGCAGACAACAATCTGTTCGATAAACGAACACTCAGTCGATTATCGGATTGCTTGGCAAATTTCAGCGGCTTAATCTGCAGTGACTCCGGCGCTGAACCTCGCGCCTTTTTATCACTGGCGATTCATTACAAAAACGGGAGCCCGCTCCATGGCTGAGATCCTTTCGCTGCACGACGCGGTGAAGCAATTCGTCAACGACGGTGACACCGTTGCGCTCGAAGGCTTCACGCACCTGATCCCTACGGCGGCAGGTCATGAAATCATTCGGCAGGGCAAGAAAGATCTGACCCTGGTGCGGATGACGCCTGACCTGATCTACGACCAACTGATCGGTGCCGGTTGTGCACGCAAGCTGATTTTCTCTTGGGGCGGCAACCCTGGCGTGGGTTCGCTGCACCGTCTGCGTGATGCGGTCGAAAAGCAGTGGCCACAGCCACTGGAGATCGAAGAACACAGCCACGCCGACCTGGCGAATGCCTACGTCGCCGGCGCTTCCGGCCTACCGTTCGCGGTGCTGCGGGCCTACGCCGGTTCTGACTTGCCGAAGGTCAACCCGCTGATCAAAACCGTCACCTGTCCATTTACTGGTGAAGTGCTCGCGGCAGTGCCGTCGGTGCGTCCGGACGTGACCGTGATCCACGCGCAGAAGGCTGACCGCAAAGGCAACGTATTGCTGTGGGGCATTCTCGGCGTGCAGAAAGAAGCCGCGCTGGCCGCCAAACGCTGCATCGTCACCGTCGAGGAAATCGTCGATGACCTCAAAGCGCCGATGAACTCCTGCGTCCTGCCGACCTGGGCCTTGAGCGCGATCTGCCATGTGCCCGGCGGCGCGCATCCGTCCTACGCCCACGGTTACAACCAGCGCGACAACCGTTTCTACCAAGCGTGGGACGCGATCGCTCGCGACCGTCAGACGTTTACTGCGTGGATCGACGAATACATCCATTGCTGCGCTGATTTCAGCGAGTTTCAGGCCAAGCTGGCCGCTGCTTCGGAGGCCAAGTAATGACCTACACCACCAATGAAATGATGACCGTCGCCGCCGCCCGCCGTTTGCAAAACGGTTCGGTGTGCTTCGTCGGCATCGGCCTGCCCTCCAAAGCCGCCAACCTCGCGCGTCTGACCTCGTCGCCGGACGTGGTGCTGATCTACGAATCCGGCCCGATTGGCGCCAAGCCGAGCGTGTTGCCACTGTCGATTGGTGACGGCGAACTGGCGGAAACCGCTGACACTGTGGTGCCGACCGGTGAGATTTTTCGCTATTGGTTGCAGGGCGGGCGCATCGACGTCGGTTTTCTCGGTGCGGCGCAGGTTGATCGTTTCGGCAACATCAACACCACCGTGGTCGGCGATTACCACGCGCCGAAAGTGCGTCTGCCGGGTGCCGGTGGCGCGCCGGAGATTGCCGGTTCGGCGAAAAGCGTGTTGATCATCCTTAAACAGTCGGCACGTTCGTTTGTCGACAAGCTCGATTTCATCACTTCGGTCGGGCATGGCGAGGGCGGCGATTCACGCAAACGTCTGGGCCTGCCGGGGGCCGGTCCGGTCGGCATCATCACCGACTTGTGCATCATGGAACCGGAGGAGGGCACCCACGAATTCGTGGTCACCGCACTGCATCCGGGCGTGACTCGCGAGCAGGTGATTGCTGCCACCGGCTGGGCAGTGCGCTTTGCCGACAATGTTGAAAGCACTGCCGAGCCGACCGAGATCGAGCTGACTGCACTGCGCGACCTCGAAGCCCGCACCGCAGCCGCCCACGGCCAGGCACCGGGAGAAGCATGATGCGTGACGTGTATATCTGTGACGCGATTCGCACGCCGATTGGCCGTTTCGGCGGTGGACTCGCCAATGTGCGCGCCGACGATCTGGCCGCCGTGCCGATCAAGGCGCTCATGCAGCGCAACCCATCGGTGGACTGGACCGCAGTCGACGAAGTATTCCTCGGCTGCGCCAACCAGGCCGGCGAAGACAACCGCAACGTCGCGCGCATGGCGCTGTTGCTGGCCGGGCTGCCGGAAACGGTGCCGGGCGTAACCCTCAATCGCCTGTGCGCTTCCGGAATGGACGCCATCGGCACCGCGTTCCGGGCCATCGCCAGCGGCGAGATGGAGCTGGCGATTGCCGGCGGCGTCGAGTCGATGTCGCGCGCGCCATTCGTAATGGGCAAGGCCGACGCGGCGTTTTCGCGCAACATGAAACTCGAAGACACCACCATCGGCTGGCGTTTCATCAACCCGTTGATGAAGGCGCAGTACGGCGTTGATGCGATGCCGCAGACCGCCGACAACGTGGCCGACGACTACGAAATTTCCCGCGAGGATCAGGACGCTTTTGCTCTGCGCAGTCAGCAACGGACTGCCGCCGCGCAAGCCGCCGGCTACTTCGCTGAAGAAATCGTCGAAGTGCGCATCGCGCACAAGAAGGGCGAAACCGTGGTCAGTCAGGACGAACATCCGCGTGCCGACACCACGCTTGAAGCCTTGACCAAACTCAAGCCAGTCAACGGCCCGGACAAAACCGTCACCGCCGGCAATGCCTCGGGCGTTAACGACGGTGCCGCTGCGCTGATTCTGGCCTCGGCCGAAGCGGTGAAAAAACACGGTCTGACTGCCCGCGCCAAAGTGCTGGGCATGGCCAGCGCCGGTGTTGCGCCACGGGTGATGGGCATCGGCCCGGTGCCGGCAGTGCGCAAACTCATCGAGCGCCTCGGTGTGGCGATCAACGATTTCGATGTGATCGAACTCAATGAAGCGTTCGCCAGCCAGGGTTTGGCAGTGTTGCGCGAACTGGGTCTGGCCGACGACGCAGCGCAGGTCAATCCGAACGGCGGTGCGATTGCCTTGGGTCACCCATTGGGCATGAGCGGTGCACGGTTGGTGCTGACTGCGCTGCACCAGCTTGAAAAAATTCAAGGCAAGAAAGCGCTGGCGACCATGTGCGTCGGGGTCGGCCAGGGTCTGGCGCTGGCCATCGAACGCGTCTGACGCACCGCTGCGAATATAAGAACCGAGGAAAGCGAAATGACTGACAAGCCTGGTTACCGCCGCCCACAGGAAGGCACCCAACCGCCTTACCTGCACCCGAATTATCAATCGACCAATCTGCGCTCGCCGTCCAAGCCGTTGGTGTTTCTGCCGCATTCGCTGTCGGAAATCACCGGGCCGACCATCGGCGCCGAACGTGTGGCCGACACCGATAACGATTTGACTGCCCAGCACCCAGGCGAGCCTTTGGGTGAGCGGATCATCATCCACGGCCGTGTACTCGATGAAGACGGTTTGCCGGTGCCGGGGATTCTGGTGGAGATCTGGCAGGCCAACGCCGCCGGTCGCTACAACCATGCCCGCGACCTGCACGACGCGCCCCTCGACCCGAATTTCACTGGCACTGGCCGCACCGTCACCGATGCTGACGGCTGGTATCAGTTCCAGACGATCAAGCCCGGCGCTTATCCGTGGGGCAATCATCACAATGCCTGGCGCCCTGCGCACGTGCACTTTTCGCTGTTCGGTCCGAGCATCCTCACGCGCTTGGTCACGCAGATGTACTTCCCGGGTGATCCGCTGCTGCCGTACGACCCGATCTACAACTGCGTGCCGGACGCCTCGGCCAAGGAACGCCTGATCGCCGCGTTCGATCTGGAAAAAACCATTCCGTCCTACGCCCTCGCGTATCGCTGGGACATCGTGCTGCGCGGGCGTGAAGCCACGCCGATGGAGAAATAAGATGAGCCTGACCGCAACCACGTCCCACACCGTCGGGCCGTATTACCACATCGGCCTGACCTGGCTGAATCGCGAAAACCTCGCCAATGAACTGACCCTTGGCGAGCGCGTGGCGATCACCGGGCAGGTGATTGATGGCAACGGCGATGTCGTCAACGACGCGATGCTCGAAGTCTGGCAAGCGAATGCCGCCGGCAAGTACGACCATCCGGAAGATGAGCAAGCCAAACCGTTGGATCCGAACTTTGCAGGTTTTGGCCGGGTGCCGGTGGATGCTGAAGGGCGTTTCCGCTTTACCACGATCAAACCGGGTACGGTTGAAGGCTTGAAGGGGTCGACTCAAGCGCCGCATCTGGTGGTGTTGGTGTTTGCTCGTGGCTTGGTCAAGCACTTGCTGACGCGGATTTACTTCGAAGGCGATCCGGCCAACGTCGACGATCCATTGCTGGAATGCGTGCCGGCCGAGCGTCGCGCGACTTTGTTGGCGAAGCAGGATGCATCCGGTGTTTATCAGTGGAATGTGATCTTGCAGGGCACTGAAGCCGAGACGGTGTTCTTCGATTATTAAGATCAAAAGATCGTCCGATCGCGGCCCGAGCCTGCGGCAGCTTCTACATTAATCCCTCTGTAGGAGCTGCCGAAGGCTGCGATCTTTTGATGTTTCGCCTTGTGGAACGGGACTGTTACTAAGTGTGTCCAGACTCTCACTGTCCCCACAGAGTAAAAAACGATGACAACCCTGACCTCCCATTACACCGGTGAAGACCGCAGCAAGCGCATCTTCGCGATTGTCGGCGCCTCGTCCGGCAACCTGGTCGAATGGTTCGACTTCTACGTCTACGCCTTTTGCGCGATCTATTTCGCCCCGGCGTTTTTCCCCTCCGACAACCCCACGGTGCAGTTGGTCAACACGGCTGGCGTGTTCGCCGCCGGGTTCCTGATGCGGCCGATTGGCGGCTGGATTTTTGGCCGGGTGGCGGACAAGCACGGGCGCAAGAATTCGATGCTGATTTCGATTCTGATGATGTGCTTCGGCTCGTTGCTCATCGCCTGTCTGCCGACTTACAAGGACATTGGCGTCTGGGCGCCGGTATTGTTGCTGTTCGCGCGTCTGTTGCAAGGTTTGTCGGTGGGCGGCGAGTACGGCACCACCGCAACTTACATGAGCGAAGTTGCACTGAAAGGCCAGCGCGGCTTCTTCGCCTCTTTCCAGTACGTCACGTTAATTGGCGGGCAACTGCTGGCGGTGCTGCTGGTGGTGATTCTGCAGCAGTTTCTCAGTGAGGAAGAGTTGCGTGCCTACGGCTGGCGGATTCCGTTTGTGGTCGGCGCGGCTGCGGCGTTGATCTCACTGTTCCTGCGTCGCACGCTGAAAGAAACCACCAGCAAGGTAATGCGCGACAACAAGGACGCCGGCAGCATCCGCGCGCTGTTCCGCGATCACAAAGCAGCGTTCATCACCGTGCTCGGCTACACCGCTGGCGGCTCGCTGATTTTCTACACCTTTACTACGTATATGCAGAAATACCTGGTGAACACCGCCGGCATGCACGCCAAGACCGCCAGCTACATCATGACTGGCGCGCTGTTCTTATATATGTGCATGCAACCGTTGTTCGGCATGCTCGCCGACAAGATCGGCCGGTGTAATTCGATGTTGTGGTTCGGCGCACTGGGTACGCTGTTCACCGTGCCGATTTTGCTGACCCTGAAAAGCGTCAGCAGTCCGTTTCTGGCCTTGGTGCTGATCACCGTGGCGCTGGCGATTGTCAGTTTCTACACCTCGATCAGCGGCCTGGTGAAAGCCGAGATGTTCCCGCCGGAAGTCCGCGCGCTTGGCGTCGGTCTGGCCTATGCGGTGGCCAACGCGATCTTCGGTGGTTCGGCGGAATATGTAGCGTTGAGCCTGAAGGCCGGCGGCATGGAAAACTCGTTCTATTGGTACGTCACGGTGATGATGGCGGTGGCGTTCCTCTTTAGTCTGCGCCTGCCCAAACAAGCCAAGTATTTGCACCACGACCTTTAAACCGATGGGCGCGGGCCACCACGACCCGCGCCCGCAAGGACTTTTATGACTCAGCGACCGGGCAACCAGTTGTTCGATGCCTATTTCACTGCCCGCGATATGCGTGAGGTGTTCTGCGATCAGGGCCGCGTGCAAGCGATGCTCGATTTCGAAGCGGCGCTGGCTCGGGCGGAGGCGCGGGTTGGATTGATTCCGGCGTCTGCGGTCGCGCCGATTGCCGACGCTTGCCGCGCCGATCTGTACGATTTCGCAGCGTTGGGCGAAGCGATCGCCAGCGCTGGCAACTCGGCGATTCCGCTGGTCAAGGCGTTGGGCAAGCAGATCGCGGCGGCGGATGCCGAAGCCGAGCGCTATGTGCATTTGGGTGCGACCAGTCAGGACGTGATGGATTCCGGGCTGGTGCTGCAATTGCGTCAGGCGCTGGATCTGATCGAAAGCGAGTTGGCGCACTTGGCTAACTCACTGGCGACCCAGGCACAGCGATACGCCGCGACGCCGCTGGCCGGACGCACCTGGCTGCAACACGCGACGCCGGTGACGCTGGGTATGAAGATCGCCGGATGGCTCGGCGCCGTCACGCGTAGCCGTCAGCGTCTGCGCGAACTCAAGCCGCGTCTGCTGGTGCTGCAATTCGGCGGTGCCTCCGGGACGCTCGCGGCGCTGGGCGAACAGGCATTGCCGATTGCCGAAGCGTTGGCGGAAGAACTGCAACTGACCTTGCCCGAACAACCGTGGCACACCCAGCGTGACCGCATCGTCGAGTTCGGCGCGGTACTGGGTTTGATCGCCGGCAGCCTCGGCAAATTTGGCCGCGACATCAGCCTGTTGATGCAGACCGAAGCCGCCGAAGTCTTCGAACCTTCGGCGCCGGGCAAGGGCGGTTCTTCGACCATGCCGCACAAGCGCAATCCGGTCGGTGCGGCCGTATTGATTGGTGCTGCGACGCGAGTGCCGGGGCTGGTATCGACCCTGTTCAGCGCCATGCCGCAAGAACATGAACGCAGCCTCGGCTTGTGGCATGCGGAATGGGAAACCCTGCCGGAGATTTGCTGTTTGGTTTCGGGTGCCTTGCAGCAGGCGCGGCTGCTGGCTGATGGTCTTGAAGTCGACGCCGCACGCATGGCGCGCAATCTGCAATTGACCCAAGGTCTGGTGCTCGCCGAAGCGGTGAGCATCGTCCTTGCGCAACGGGTCGGGCGCGACACCGCCCATCATCTGCTCGAACAATGCTGCAAACGCGCGGTGGCCGAACAACGCTATTTACGTGCGGTACTTGGCGACGAGCCGCAAGTTACCGCCGAGCTGAGCGCTGCTGAACTGGATCATCTACTCGATCCCGCTCACTACCTTGGCCAGGCGCAAGTCTGGGTCGAGCGAGCGGTGGCCGAACACAACGCATTGTCTGACTGAAAGGAGAGGGCTGTGGCTTTCGTTCAACTCGCCGACGGCGAACTGCACTATGAAATAGACGGCCCGGCTGAAGCGCCGGTGCTGGTGCTGTCCAACTCGCTGGGCACCGACCTGCACATGTGGGACGCGCAGATGCCTGCATTCACCGAGCACTTTCGCGTGCTGCGTTTCGACACCCGTGGTCACGGTCAATCGCTGGTGACGTCGGGGCCTTACAGCATCGATCAACTGGGCCACGACGTGCTCGCGTTGCTGGATGCGCTGCACATCGAGCGCGCGCACTTTTGCGGGTTGTCGATGGGTGGCTTGATCGGTCAGTGGCTGGGGATCAATGCCGGGCAGCGGCTGCACAAGTTGATCGTGTGTAATACGGCGGCAAAGATCGGCGATCCGTCGGTGTGGAATCCGCGCATTGAAATGGTCCTGCGTGACGGCGCTGCGGCGATGGTTGCGTTGCGCGATGCATCGATTGCGCGTTGGTTTACCGCTGACTTTTCCGCTGCCAATCCGGCGGCGGCCAAGCAGATCACCGACATGCTCGTCGCTACTTCGCCTGAAGGTTACGCGGCCAATTGCGCGGCAGTGCGGGATGCGGATTTCCGTGAGCAGTTGTCTTCGATCAAGGCGCCGTTGCTGGTGATCGCTGGTAGCGAAGATGCGGTCACGCCACCCTCCGGCGGGCATTTCATTCAGGAACATGTACGCAGTGCCGAGTACGCCGAGTTCTATGCGGCGCATTTGTCCAACGTGCAGGCCGGCAGCGCGTTCAGCGACCGGGTGCTGACGTTCTTGCAGGCTGATTGAGAGGAAAGATTGTGGACGAGAAACAACGTTACGACGACGGTATGCAAGTGCGTCGCGCGGTACTCGGCGATGCGCATGTTGATCGCAGCCTGACTGCCCTGACCGAATTCAACTCGGAGTTTCAGGAGATGATCACCCGGCATGCCTGGGGCGATATCTGGACGCGTCCGGGCCTGCCGCGCCACACCCGCAGCCTGATCACCATCGCCATGCTGATCGGCATGAACCGCGAAGGTGAACTCAAATTGCACCTGCGTGCAGCGGCCAACAATGGCGTGAGCCGTGGGGAGATCAAGGAAGTGATCATGCAGAGCGCGATTTACTGCGGGATCCCGGCGGCCAATGCGACGTTCCATCTGGCGGAATCTGTTTGGGATGAATTGGGCGTCGAATCGCGGGAGTGATGGCGCCTGAACTGGCCCCATCGCTGGCAAGCCAGCTCCCACAGTGTTCTCGGGTGTACCCCAAATTTGTGAACAACGCAAAAACCTGTGGGAGCTGCGGTGCGACGATTCGACTTGCCAGCGATGGCGCCGCCGCGATCAATCATTTCTTGGCAACAATGAAAACCCGCTTGAACGGAAACAACGTACGCCCGTCACGCTGCTGCGGATACTCCGCCTGCACCCGCATCACAAAGTGATAAATGAATCGCGCCTGCTCGCCAGCATCCAGCCCCTGCATCACCTCACGCAGCGCTGACACCTTGATCCAGTCGTAAACCGGCGACTTGCCGTCCACCACTTGCATCTGCTCGGTCTCCCAGATGTCCACCGTCGCGCATAGCGGGGCGAGCAAATGGTAGTAATCGGCTAATGGCAACAACGGGCGTCTGCGCATTCTTTCGCGCAATTGCGGCGTGCCCAGTGGCTTGTCGTTCTGGCCACTGTCCTCAAGCGTATCGAGCATCAATTGGTACCAGCGCGCATCCCGCCAGTCGGGCATGTGCGCAGCCAGGCAGCCGCCCGGGTCGAGGTGCCCGAGCAATCCCGGAAGCAGATTCTGATGGTCATCGATGAAGTGCAGCACGGCGGCGGCGAACAGCAGGTCGGCGGGTTTTTCAGGCTTCCAGCCTTGCAGGTCGCAATGTTGCCACTGGGCTTTGATCGACAGACATTGCGCCTGCTCGAGCATTTGCCTTGAGCTGTCGACGCCTGTCAGTTGTGCGCGCGGCCAGCGTTTGGCCAGAGCTTGAGTGCCAATGCCGGTGCCGCAGCCCAGATCATAGATGAGGTTGGGATTTACCAAGTCGATACGTTCAAGCAATTCGCACACCGGACGTTGTCGCAGACGTGAGAATTGCTGGTACGCAGTGGCGTCCCAGTCAGGCACAGATTTGAGGCGAGCGATCATGAGGTGGTCCTCCATTGATCAGCAGTGTCTTCCGATGACAGCTTGGCTTGAGTCGCGGGGACCAACATCCACAGATAACGGAAGCGGGTAGGTGCAGCGCCTGAGTCCTTCAGGTTTTTCTTACTCTAATGGATGGCTGGCGCTATGCCAGCCATCCCGACGGATGGCCTATAGCAAGCTGATCGGATAGCTGACGATCAAGCGGTTCTCATCGAATTCGTTGTTGCTGAAGTCGCGGCGCATGGTCGAGTTGCGCCATCTGACGTTGAGATCCTTGAGCGTACCGCTCTGCACGGTGTAACCGAGTTCCGATTCGCGGCCCCACTCCTTGCCGTCGCTGGTGGTGGCGGTGTGTACGTTGTCGCCGCTGATGTAGCGGTTCATCAGGGTCAGGCCGGGGACGCCGAAGGCGACGAAGTTGTAGTCGTGGCGGATCTGCCAGGAGCGCTCTTGCGCGTTGTCGTAACTGGCGTTGTAGCTGTCGTTGGCCAGGGTACCGCCGCTGGTGCCGTTGACGCGCATCCACGCGCTGTCGCCGGTGAGTTTTTGCAGGCCGACGTAGAAAGTGTGGCCGGCGTAGCGCGCCGAGAGTATGCCCGACCAGGTCTTGTTGTCCAGCTCGCCGGCGCGGGCACTGCCGTCATCCTTGCCGTAGAAAAAACCGAGGTTGGCGCCGAGGGTCCAGTCGCCCAGCGGCTGGCTGTGGGTCAGGTTCAGGTATTGCTGGCTGTAGATGTCTTTCAGCTCGGCGTTCCACAAACCGATCTGCGTGCGTTTTTCGTTGAACACATATTCGCCGCCCTGAAAGTTGAAACGATCTGAGGTGAAGCCTGCTTTGCCGGTCATCGACATGTCGCTCATGCTGCTGTCGTCGCGCGGGCTGTTGGCGCGGAACTGCCCGCCGTAGAGCGTCAGGCCGTCGATTTCTTTCGAGGTGACCTGGCCGCCGCGAAAGGTTTGCGGCAGCGAGCGGCCGTCGTCAGAGCGCAGGATCGGCAGCACCGGCATCCATTCGCCGACCTTGACCTCGGTCTGCGAGAATCTGGCCTTGAACGCGACGTTAGTGCGGCCGAAGTTGTCCGCCGGGCGTCCGTCATGATCCAGCGGCAACAGCTGTGTGCCGCCAGTGCCTTTGCCGCCATCAAGCTTGAGCGAGTACAGGCCGAGGATGTCCATGCCGAAGCCCACGGTGCCCTGGGTGAAACCGGATTTGGCGTCGAGGATGAAGTTCTGCGTCCACTCTTCAGCCTTGCCCTGTGCCTTGGTCGGGTTGGTGAAGTTGCGGTTGATGTAGAAGTTGCGCAGGTTCAGGTTGACCTTGGCGCCCTCGACAAAGCCTGCTTCCTCGGCGGCTGCGGGGAGGGCGATGCCCACCAGGACCAGAGCGATCAAACCGGGGAATCCGTAATTGGAAGGCGTCATGACTTGGGTCTCTCTAGTTTTTATGGGGCAAAACGAATTTGTTGCCGCCACTTTCGGGGCAGACATGGGGTTGCAGATCTGGGGATGGAGCGGTGGCGATCAGCCTGACGGGGCAGGGCGTGGGAGCATGGTGGTGAACCTGTTGTTATTGGTTTTGTGGTTTGAATGGTGCGGGGCGCTGATGTCTGTGTTCAATCAGTAAAAGCGGGTTTCGGGCGATTATCGAACGCAAGATTGATCTTTGTTTTTGTAGTGGCTGTCAGGGCCTAATCGCTGGCAAGCCAGCTCCCACAGTATTCTCGGGTGTACCCAAAACTTGTGAACAACACAAAAACCTGTGGGAGCTGGCTTGCCAGCGATGGCTATCTGTGAGGCGATGGGGTTGTTTCTGGCTGGGTACATATCTGTTGCTGCGGTAACGGCTGCTTGGGGTTCCGCCCTGACGGCGGGTCACCTTTTCCAAACGCCGAAAAGGTAACCCAAAAGGCTTTACCCTGACGTTCGGCCCTCGCTTAGGCTCGGGTTCCTTCGCTCCGGGATTGTTCCGGGGGCATCGCCTCCGGTTTGCTGCGCTGCACCTCCTCTCGATGTGTTCGACTTCGTCGAACGGTCGCTGCGCTCCCACCCCCGGATCAATCCCTGCACTCAGCCTGCCGACGGGCGCTCTCGATCAAGAGCTGCACTCGAGCTAACGCTCATTGTGTTGAGTGGGGCGGCTGCGCCGCGGGGTTGTGTGCAAATTATTATTGTGGGCCAGTCTGCTGGCGATGGGGCCAGCCCAGACAACACCACTTTCTGGCAGACAACAAAAAGCCCACCAATTGGTGGGCTCCTTGTATTCAGCCGAGGATCAGAACAACTTCATCTTCGGTGCTTCTTCTTTCAGCGGCTCGTTCTGCGCGGTTTGCGCATTCCAGCCACCGCCGAGTGCTTTGTACAGGTTGACCGCACTGGTCAGCTGCGCGAGGCGGTCGGTGATCAGTGCTTGTTGCGCGCTGAACAGCTGACGCTGGGCATCGAGGAAGGTCAGGTTGCTGTCGACGCCAATGCGATAGCGACGCTCAGCCAGGCGGTAGTAGTCTTGGTTGGCCTGGACGAAATCACGCTGCGCCTGCAACTGCTCGGTGTAGGTCTGGCGCGCGGCCAGGCCGTCGGCGACTTCCTGGAAGGCCGTTTGAATGGACTTCTCGTAGTTCGCCACGCCGATGTCCTTCTGGATCTCGGCGGCATCGAGGCTGGCGCGCAGGCTGCCGGCGTTGAAGATCGGCAGGTTGATCTGCGGCTGGAACAACCACGTACCCGAACCACCTTTGAACAGGCCGGACAGATCCGGACTCAGGCTGCCCGCGTTGGCGGTCAGGCTGATGCTCGGGAAGAACGCTGCACGGGCCGCGCCGATGTTGGCGTTGGCCGCCTTCAGGTTGTATTCGGCTTGCAGGATGTCCGGGCGACGTTGCAGCAGATCTGATGGCAGACCCGGCGGCACATCGCTGAGCAGGTCGTCGGACAGCGGTTTGGCCGCTTGCAGGTTGGCCGGGATGCCAGTGCCGAGCAGCAGCGTCAGACCGTTTTCATCTTGCGCCACCTGGCGGGTGTAGCGCGCCAGTTGTGCACGGGCGTTTTCCACCGAGGTGCGCGACTGCGCCAGATCCAGCGCCGAGGCGACACCGACTTCGTTGCTGCGGCTGGTCAGCTTGTAGCTTTCTTCGAAGGCACCGAGGGTGTCTTGAGTCAGCTTGAGCAGTTCCTTGTCGGCCTGCCAGGTCAGGTAGGCGTTGGCCACGTTGGCCACCAGACTGATCTGCGTGCTGCGGCGTGCTTCTTCAGTGGCGAAGTATTGCTGCAGCGATTGCTCGCTCAGGCTGCGCACCCGACCGAACAGGTCGAGTTCATAGGCGCTGATGCCGACGGTGGCGGAGTACGAGCTGGTGATGCTCGACTCACCGGTCTGCGAAGCCCGGGCCGGGACTCGCTGACGGCTGCCGCTGCCGGTTGCCGAAACGGCCGGGAACAGATCGGCGCGCTGGATGCGGTATTGAGCCGCATAGGCGTCGATGTTCAGCGCCGCGACGCGCAGGTCGCGGTTGTTTTCCAGCGACACCTGAATCAGTTGCTGCAGGGCCGGGTCATGGAAAAACTGCTTCCAGCCCTGCTCGGCAGCGGCTTGCGCCGGTGCCTGGGCCGGCGAGTACGCCGGGCCCTGCGGGTACTGGCCCGCCACTGGTGCTTCGGGCTGCTGATAATCAGGGATCAGCGAGCAACCGCTCAGCACGAACGCGGCGACTGCAATGGAGAGTAGCGACTTGCTCATTGGCCAGCCTCTTTAGGAGTTTCTATGGCGTCATCCTTGCCGGCATTTTTACGCTGGCCAATGGACGACACAGTGACGAAGAACAGTGGCACCCAGAATATCGCGAGTACGGTGGCGGTGATCATACCGCCAATCACGCCGGTACCGATCGCATGCTGACTGCCCGAGCCAGCGCCCGTGGAGATCGCCAGTGGCACCACACCGAGAACGAATGCCAGCGAGGTCATGATGATCGGACGCAGACGCATGCGGCAGGCTTCGATCGCCGCATCGCGCAAGCTGCGCCCTTGCTCATGCAGTTCCTTGGCGAACTCGACGATCAGAATGGCGTTTTTAGCCGCCAGACCGATGGTCGTCAACAGCCCCACCTGGAAGTACACGTCGTTCGACAGACCGCGCAGGCTGGTGGCCATCAGCGCACCGATGATCCCCAGTGGCACCACGAGCATGACCGCAATCGGAATCGACCAGCTCTCATACAGTGCCGCCAGACACAGGAACACCATCAGCAGCGACAAGGCATACAGCGCCGGCGCCTGAGAGCCTGACAGACGTTCCTCGTAGGACAGACCGGTCCAGGACAGGCCCACACCCGCCGGCAGTTTGGCGGCAAGCGCTTCGACTTCGGCCATCGCTTCACCCGTCGAATAACCCGGAGCCGGAGCACCGAGGATTTCCACCGCTTCCACGCCGTTGTAACGCGAGAGCTTCGGCGAGCCGTAGGCCCATTCGCCCTTGGCGAACGCCGAGAACGGAACCATGGTGCCGCTGGCGTTGCGTACGAACCATTTCTTCAGGTCTTCGGGGCTCATGCGCGAGTCCGGCTGGCCCTGTACGTACACTTTTTTCACTCGACCACGGTCGATGAAGTCGTTGACGTAGCTACTGCCCAAGGCAATCGACAACGTGTTGTTGATGTCGCTGATGGTAATGCCCAAGGCACTGGCCTTCTCGTCATCGATTTCCAGCTGGAACTGCGGCTCGTCATTCAGGCCGTTCGGACGTACCTGCGACAGCACTTTGCTTTGCGCCGCCATGCCGAGGAACTGGTTACGCGCAGCCATCAACTTTTCGTGACCGATTCCAGCGCGATCTTGCAGGAACACGTCGAAACCGGTGGCGTTACCCAGTTCCAGAACCGCCGGCGGGGCGAAGGCGAACACCATCGCATCGCGGAAGGTAAAGAAGTGCTGCTGGGCACGGGCGGCGAGTTTGAACACGCTGTTGTCAGCGTTACGTTCGCCCCAAGGCTTGAGCATGATGAACGCCATACCCGAGCTCTGACCACGGCCGGCAAAGTTGAAGCCGGTCACGGTGAACACCGAAGCCACTGCGTCACCTTCACCGCCGTCCTTGGTCGGACGCAGCAGGAATTCGCGCATTTCATCCACCACTACCTGAGTGCGCTGGGCACTGGAGCCGGCAGGGGTTTGCACCTGAGCGAAGAGTACGCCCTGATCTTCTTCGGGCAGGAATGCGGTCGGAATGCGTGTGAACAGCCAGATCATTCCCACCACGATCAGCAGGTAGGCCAGCAAGTAAGGAATCTTGCGCTGAAGCATGCTGCCGACACCGCGCTCGTAGCTGCGAACGCCACGGTCGAAGTTGCGGTTGAACCAGCCGAAGAAACCTTTTTTCGGTGTGCCGTGCTCACCCTTCGGAATCGGCTTGAGCATGGTGGCGCAGAGCGCCGGGGTGAAGATCAGCGCTACCAGCACCGACAGGGCCATGGCCGAGACGATGGTGATGGAGAACTGCTTGTAGATCACCCCGGTGGAGCCGCTGAAAAACGCCATCGGCAGCAATACCGCCGAAAGAACCAGCGCAATACCGACCAGTGCGCCCTGGATCTGGCCCATGGATTTCTTGGTTGCTTCCTTCGGTGACAAGCCTTCTTCGCTCATCACCCGCTCGACGTTTTCCACCACGACGATGGCATCGTCCACCAGCAAGCCGATGGCCAGCACCATACCGAACATGGTCAGGGTGTTGATGCTGAAACCGAACGCCGCGAGGATGCCGAATGTACCGAGCAATACCACCGGCACGGTCATCGTGGTGATGACGGTGGCGCGGAAGTTCTGCAGGAACAGGAACATCACCAGGAACACCAGTACGATTGCCTCGACCAAGGTATGCACCACACCTTTGATCGACTCGGTCACCACCGGGGTGGTGTCGTACGGGAATACCACTTCCATCCCTTGCGGGAAGAATGGCTTGAGGCTGTCGATGGTCGTGCGCAGTGCCTTGGCGGTGTCGAGGGCGTTGGCGCCGTTGGCCAGTTTGACTGCCAGACCGGATGCCGGGCTGCCGTTGAACTGGGCACTGATCGCGTAGTTCTCGCCACCCAGGGCGACGTCGGCGACGTCCTTGAGGCGAACCTGCGAGCCATCCTTGTTGACCTTGAGCAGAATCTCTTTGAATTGCTCGGCGGTCTGCAGACGGGTCTTGCCGATGATCGTGGCGTTCAGTTGCTGGCCTTGTACGGCAGGCAAGCCACCGAGCTGACCGGACGACACCTGGACGTTCTGCGCGGCAATCGCGGTCTTGACGTCAACCGGGGTCAGGTTGAAGTTGTTCAACTTGGCCGGGTCGAGCCAGATACGCATCGCGTACTGGGCACCGAAGACCTGGAAGTCACCGACGCCGGCAGTCCGCGAAATCGGATCCTGCATGTTCGACACGATGTAGTTGGACAGGTCGTCCTTGCTCATGCTGCCGTCGCGCGACACCACGCCGATCACCAAGAGGAAGTTTTTCACTGCCTTGGTCACGCGGATACCCTGTTGCTGCACTTCCTGCGGCAACAGCGGAGTGGCCAGGTTCAGCTTGTTCTGAACCTGCACCTGCGCGGTGTCGGAGTTGGTGCCCTGCTCGAAGGTCGCGGTAATGGTCATGCTGCCGTCGGAGTTACTTTCCGAAGATACATAACGCAGGTTGTCGATACCGTTGAGCTGCTGCTCGATCACCTGAACCACGGTGTCCTGAACCGTTTGTGCCGAAGCACCCGGGTAGGTCACGGAGATCGCAATGGCCGGTGGCGCAATGCTCGGGTATTGGTTGATCGGCAATTTGAGGATCGAAAGTGCCCCGACCAGCATGATCACCAGGGCAATTACCCAGGCGAAAATCGGACGGTCGATGAAGAATTTTGACATGGATTACTCCCCTTTGCCGCCGGCGGCTTGATCAGCTGCCTGTGCGGGGGCCGGGTTCTTGTTGCCGACGTTGGTCGCTTCGGTGGCTTTGACTTCGACGCCTGGCTTGACGAATTGCAGACCTTCGGTGATCAGGCGATCGCCGGCCTTGAGGCCGTCTTCGATCAGCCATTGGCTGCCAACGGTGCGGCTGGCCTTGAGCTGACGCAGTTCAACCTTGTTGTCCGCGCCGACTACCAGTGCGGTCGGAGTGCCTTTAAGGTCACGGGTCACGCCTTGTTGCGGAGCGAGAATCGCGGCGCTGTTCACACCGGCCTGCAACTGCGCGTGCACAAACATGCCTGGCAGCAGGGTGTGATCCGGGTTCGGGAACACTGCGCGCAGCGTCACGGAGCCGGTGGTCTGATCGACCGACACTTCGGAGAATTCCAGCTTACCGTCGAGCTTGTACTGGCTGCCGTCTTCGAGGGTCAGCTTGACCGCAGCGGCGTTGTCGCCAGCCTTTTGCAGACGGCCGCTTTCAAGCTCGCGGCGCAGCTCCAGCAATTCCACCGAAGACTGCGTGACGTCCACGTAGATCGGGTCGAGCTGCTGAATCACCGCCATGGCGTCGGTCTGGCCATTGCTGACCAGTGCACCTTCGGTCACCGAAGAGCGGCCGATGCGGCCGGAGATCGGCGCGTAAACCTTGGTGTAACGCACGTTGATCTGCGCGCTCTGCAGGGTCGCTTCCGATTGCAGGCGGTTGGACAGGGCGGTGTCGTATTCCTGACGGCTCACGGCTTGCTCGTCAACGAGCTGCTTGTAGCGATCGGAGATCGACTTGGTCGAGCGCAAGTTGGCTTCAGCGCTTTTCAGGGTCGCTTCATAGACCGACGGATCGATCTGATACAGCTGCTGGCCGGCTTTGACATCGCCGCCTTCCTTGAACAGACGCTTGAGAATGATGCCGTTGACCTGCGGTCGAACTTCAGCGATGCGGAACGCGCTGGTGCGGCCCGGCAGTTCGGAAGTCAGGGTAAAGGCTTGTGGTTGCAGGGTGACGACGCCGACCTGAGGAGGCGGTGCGGCAGGTGCCGCTTCTTCCTTTTTACATCCGCTGAGCAGCGATGCCAGGGCGACGGCAGTGACCAGAGCGGTAACAGCTGGCTTGAATTGCATGAAGATCCTCGGGTCAGGCGCGCAAAAAGCGCACAAGAAATGTGTAAGGGTAAAAAACAGATACCGGGTGGATAAGTAGCTTGCTAAGGAATATACTTACATTCATGGCTGTTTGTAAACACCCTGGCGTCGTATCCAGCCTGTTACAAAAGTGGTTGCAAGGTTAGGAATTGTAGGCCCGGGAGATGATCCGCGAGAGATCCAGCCCTTTTTATTCAGCGAATATTCAGTCATCGCTGAAACATCCTGTTTGAGGTTTTACTGCCATGGTTCGTCGTACCAAAGAGGAAGCTCAGGAAACCCGAAGCCAAATCCTCGAAGCGGCCGAGAAAGCTTTCTATGAGCGCGGGGTCGCGCGCACCACGCTGGCGGACATCGCGACGATGGCCGGCGTGACGCGCGGCGCTATCTATTGGCATTTCAGCAACAAGGCCGATTTGCTGCAGGCTATGCTCGATACCTTGCATGAGCCGCTGGACGAACTGGCCAAGGCCAGCGAAAGCGAGGACGAACTGGACCCGCTGGGCTGCATGCGCAAGCTGCTGATTCATTTGTTTCATCAAGTTGCGCTGGATCCGAAAACCCGGCGCATCAACGAAATTCTGTTTCATAAGTGCGAGTTCACCGATGAAATGTGCGATCTGCGCCAGCAGCGCCGGACGGCCAGTCTCGATTGCAATCTGCGTATCGGCCTGACCCTGCGTAATGCGGTGAATCGTGGCCAGTTGCCGGAAGATCTCGACACTGCCCGCGCGGCCATCAGCATTCATGCCTATATCGACGGCCTCCTTTATGGCTGGCTACTCGCGCCGGACAGCTTCGAGCTGCATGCCGAAGCCGAGCGTTGGGTCGATACCGGGTTGGACATGCTGCGCTTGAGTCCCAGCCTGCGCAAATGAAACAAAATCCGGGATTGGATCGGGTTGTGTCAACCAGGGTGCACCGGAATAAATTCACGCGGCGAGTTTATACGTAGCGCGCTACGTCTTTTGTAGGGATTTTGTATTTTCACCGAAGGGAGATTTGGTCGTTGCGATTTGAGCGAAGGAGGCAAGCGCCCTCGTAAGGGCGTTTGCTCATGACCGGCAATTACGAGCATTAATACTCGATTTGAATTTTAAGGGCGTAGCTATAAGGCGTGGCGCTCTGGTTTTGTTCCAGTGCGTATTGGCATCGGATTTCGCGCTGGCCGAGCGAGCGAATACTGTGTTGTCGCGAGACTTTCGACTTTGCGTCAAAAGCAAACGGCTCATAGCCGCGATTTGTTAGTGTCATTGCTGTTGCGAAGCCGAATGCGTAGTCACCGCTACTATATGTAAATGTATGACTGATCAGTGAACTTTGAAATGCTTGCTTGCCACTGCTGGTACGTCGTAGCAGGGTGTTTGGTAATAGCAGTGAATAGCAATTGCCTGGTGGTATCTCAAAATCCTCTGGCTCACCGTCCCAGGTCGAACTGATCAAAGAAAATGTTTCGTGAGTATGATTGTAAATGTGGATCAGGATGTTGGTCTTTGAGGCTGTTTTGCGAATCGCCTCCCATTCAACAGGCTGCTGCTGGCGAGCCAGTTTATAGTTTGCTTCATATTTTCTACCAAGTAAGAAGTTTGCCTTTTCGCTTTCGAACTTTTCTTTGCTTAGGCCGGATAAATATATTCTTGTGCTGTCAATATACTCTTGGTCACGTTCGCCTTCCAAGTATGAAAGTAGCTCTTCAATTTCGTCCATGATTCAGTCTCTCGCTGTTTGCTTGTGTTGTGGTTGTGGTGGGTGAAGATAACAGCGCCGCTGAGAGTGTGCTTGTAAGGTGTGTAATGGTTTATGTCTTTAATTGCCTATTTGCGAGAACTAAAAAAGCCCCGGCTCTTTCGAGTTGGGGCTTTTTTAGTTGCAACTAACTAACGCTTACAGTGTTGGATAGTCAATGTAACCCACCGGGCCTTTACCATAGAAAGTTTCCGGGTGCGGCTGGTTCAGCGGTGCATCGGCTTTCAAGCGTGCCGGCAGATCCGGGTTGGCAATGAACGGCACACCAAACGCCACGGCGTCAGCTTTGCCGCTGGCCAGCCATTCGTTGGCGCTGTCCTTGGTGAAGCGCTCGTTGGCGATGTACGCGCCGCCGAAGGCTTCTTTCAATTGCGGGCCGAGGCTGTCAGCGCCTTCTTTCTCACGCGAGCAGATGAACGCGATACCACGCTTGCTCAATTCACGAGCGACGTAGGTGAAGGTCTCGGCGAGGTTGTCGTCGCCCATGTCGTGAGAGTCGGCACGCGGTGCCAAGTGCACGCCGACACGGCCAGCGCCCCAGACATCGATCGCAGCGTCAGTCACTTCCAGCAGCAGGCGCGCACGGTTTTCCAGCGAGCCGCCATAGTTGTCAGTGCGCTGGTTGGTGCTGCTTTGCAGGAACTGGTCGAGCAGGTAACCGTTGGCGCCGTGGATTTCCACGCCGTCAAACCCGGCGGCTTTGGCGTTCTCGGCGCCAACGCGGTAGGCGTCGACGATGTCGGCGATTTCAGCGGTTTCCAGTGCGCGCGGGGTGACGTAGTCGGACAGCGGACGCACCAGGCTGACATGGCCTGCCGGCTGGATCGCGCTTGGCGCCACCGGGGTTTCACCGTTCAGGTACGACGGGTGCGAGACGCGGCCGACGTGCCACAGTTGCAGGACGATCTTGCCGCCGGCAGCGTGGATGGCTTTGGTCACGTTGGTCCAGCCGCGCACTTGATCGTTGGACCAGATGCCCGGGGTGTCCGGGTAGCCGACGCCCATCGGGGTTACCGAAGTGGCTTCGCTGAGGATCAGCCCGGCAGAAGCGCGTTGTACGTAGTACTCGGCCATCAGCGCGTTGGGTACGCGGCCTTCGTCGGCGCGGCAGCGGGTCAGCGGCGCCATGATGATGCGGTTGGACAGCTCGAGGTCGCCCAGCTTGATCGGATCGAAAATAGTTGCCATGAGATACAACCCTCGTGAGGTGATTAAGTGAATCAGTGGGTAGCAGGTGCCAGCTCGGGATTACCGCTCTGACGGAAAGTGATCAGCGTCACCAGCAGCGCGAGCACTGCCAGGACAGCCGCTGCGAGCGGCACGCTGGTGAGGCCGAAGCCGTGGGCGATGACGCTGCCGCCAACCCAGGCGCCGAGCGCATTGCCGATGTTGAAGGCGCCGATGTTCAGCGTTGAGACCAGGTTCGGTGCAGCCTTGCCGAAGGTCACCACGTTGACTTGCAACGCCGGTACGGCGGCGAACGATGCGGTGGCCCAGAGGAACAGGGTGATTTCGGTCGGGATCAGCGCGACGCTGGTCCAGCTCAGTACGGTGGAAATCACCGCCATCGCCACGAACACCCCGATCAGCGTGGCGCCGAGGCGCTTGTCCGCCAGCTTGCCGCCGATGATGTTGCCGACGGTCAGGCCGAGCCCGATCAGCAGCAGGGTCCAGGTCACGCCTTTTGGCGAGACGCCGGTGACTTCGCCGAGCAGCGGCGCGACGTAGGTGAACAGGGTGAACATCGATGCGGCGAACAGTGCGGTCATGCTCAGCGACAGCCAGATCCCGGCGCCTTTAAGGGCGGCCAGTTCGGCGCGCATGTCGAGTTTTTCCTCGTCACGCTTGGCCGGCAGGAAGCGGATCAGGCCGATCAACGCAATCACACCGATCACGGTCACTGCCCAGAAAGTCGAACGCCAGCCGGCTTCCTGACCCAGTGCGGTGCCCAGTGGCACGCCAAGCACGTTGGCCAAGGTCAGACCGGTGAACATCAAAGCCACGGCCGAAGCGCGTTTGTTCGGCGCCACCAGACCTGCCGCGACCACCGAACCGATGCCGAAGAACGCACCGTGGCACAGCGCGGTCACCACTCGGGCGAACATCAATACTTGATAGTCACTGGCGACTGCACAGAGCAGGTTGCCGACGATGAAAATCCCCATCAACGCTACCAGCGCAGCCTTGCGCGGCAATTTCGCGGTGGCCAGTGCCATGAACGGCGCACCGATGGCCACGCCCAGGGCGTAACCGGTCACCAGCCAGCCGGCGCCGGGAATCGACACACCGAGGTCAGCCGCCACATCGGGCAGCAGGCCCATGATGACGAACTCGGTGGTGCCGATGGCGAAGGCGCTCAAGGCGAGAATGAGTAGCGAGAGGGGCATCGTTGATTCCTTTTGGGCTGGCTGACGTTAAGGGTCAGAGCTCTTTACTGAGGGTGCTGAGAAACGCCTGGATCACGTCCTCGTTGCGTTTGAAAAAGTGCCATTGACCGGCCTTCTGGCTGCTGATCAGGCCGGCCCGTTGCAAGGTCGCCAAGTGTGCCGAGACCGTCGATTGCGACAGGCCGCAACGCTGATCGATCTGCCCGGCGCAAATGCCGTACTCGTGGTTGTGCAATTGTTCCGGGAACTGGACTTTCGGGTCTTTCAGCCAGTTGAGGATGTCTCGCCGTACTGGGTGCGCCAGGGCTTTTATTATTTCGTCGAGGTCAAGGTTCATGGCAGGGTGCTCGGTGTGTAAAACGCTATATCGCGATGAGGCGAACTTTAAATCGGTATTTCGCGATATACCAATATGATTTTGATCTGATGACCGCATAAATCGGTATATCGGGTTATAACGATACGTTGAGTGTAAAAACCAAAGGACGCAGTGCTAAGCTGCGCCCATGAACTATCTCGCACATTTACACCTCGGTGGCCAGCGCCCCGGGCAATTGCTCGGCAGTCTGTATGGCGATTTCGTCAAAGGGCGGCTGCAAGGGCAGTTTGATCCGGAGGTCGAAGCGGCGATTGCGCTGCATCGGCGGATCGACGTATTTACCGATCGCCATCCATTGGTCGACGTTTCACTGGGACGCTTTTCCACCACTCGCCGGCGTTATGCGGGGATCGTCCTCGATGTGTTTTTCGACCACTGCCTGGCGCGCGACTGGTCGCGGTATGCCGACCGACCGCTGGCGCAATTCACTTCAAATGTTTATCGCGTGCTGTCCGGCGAGCGGCAGTTGCCTGAACGTCTGGCGCAGATTGCACCGCACATGATGGCCAACGACTGGTTGGGTTCGTATCAGGAGTTTGAAGTGCTGGAGCAGGTGTTGCGCGGGATTTCCCGGCGCTTGAGCCGACCGGAAGAACTGGCAGGAGCGATGGAGGAATTGCGGCGGCTGTATGAACCATTGAGTGAGGATTTCGCGTTGTTTTATCCACAACTGCAGGATTTTGCGGCGCATAGCGGGTAGCCAGGATCAAAGGATCGCAGCCTTCGGCAGCTCCTACAGGGGATTAGTGTAGGAGGGGCCGCAGGCTGCTATCTTTTGATTTTCAGGCAGCGATGAGTTCGCCGGCTCGGCGCGGTTCGGCAGGTTTGACGATCTCGCCAAACAACGCCTTCTGCACCGCCTGCTGCGCCTCAAACGCCAATGCCGCACGCTCGCGCCCCTCGCAGGCAATCGGCTTGAGCAGATGAATCTCCACATCACCCCGATCATTGGCAAACAAGCGCATCAGATGCGAGAGCAGATCATCGTCGCCAATGAACGGCGCCAGCGTATCGACCTGACCGTCGCGCAGATAACGAATGGCTACCGGTTGCAGCATCACCTCTGAATCAATCGCCGCCGACAGCAAGCGACCGTGAAACGTACGCAGCGAGCGGCCATCGGTGGTGGTGCCTTCCGGGAACATCAGCAACGGGTGAGCCTGTTGCAGGTGGCGGGTCATCTGTTTGCGGATCAACTGGCTGTCGCCCGAACCACGACGGATGAACAGGCTGCCAGCCTTGGCCGCGAGCCAACCGGCCACCGGCCAGGTGCGCACTTCAGCCTTGGACAGAAACGACAGCGGCGTGAGCATGCCCAGTAGCGGAATGTCGGTCCATGACACATGGTTGCTGACCCACAGCATCGGCTGTTTCGGCAGCTCGCCATGCACGGTCACGCGAAAGGGCAGGGCATTGCTCAGGCGCGCCATGAAAAAACGCGACCAGCGCTGCCGGCGCACCATCGAATGCGCCAGCCCGGCGCGCTCGAACATCCCGAACACACTGGCCATGGTCAAACCGAGCGTCACCACCAGCAGCACTCGCGCAATCCGCGCGTACACCCGCAACCGGCTCATCACATGGCCGCCTTGAAGTGTTTGGCGTAGCGCGGGCAGAGTTCGTCGCGCTTGAGCAGGATGAACACGTCGGCGACCTGGAAATCTTCGTCCCAGCACGGTTCGCCGCAGATCTTCGCGCCGAGGCGCATGTAGGCCTTGAGCAGCGGCGGCATTTCGGCGATCACGTTCGATGGAATATCCAGCGTCGGCAGCGGCTTTTTCGGCTCGGCACGCAGGTGTTCGGTGCACAGATAACGTTCGCGCAGACGCTGCATGATCGCGTGGGCCTGGATGCCTCCGTCCTGCATCGGGATGCTCGCGCAACCCATCAGATAGCTGTAACCGCCCTGATTCAATACTTCGGCCAATTCGCCCCAGAGCACAGCGATGGTGCCACCGTTGCGATAGGCCGGGTCGACGCAGGTGCGACCGATTTCGAGAATCGGGCCTTGCAGATGTGCGAGGCCGTGCAGGCTGAATTCTTCTTCGCTGTAAAACTTGCCCAGCGTGCTGGCGGCGGCGTGATCGAGCAAACGTGTGGTCGCCACCAGACGGCCGGTGTTCAAGTCACGCACGCCGATGTGGCTGCAGTGAACATCATAGTCATCCATGTCCAGACCCAGCTCCGCGCCGTTCAACTTGGCGTTGAACTCGCCGCTGAACACGTTGAAGCGCAAGGCCTGGGCTTGCTGCAACGCTTCGGCGCCGATCAGGCGTTCGGCTTGCAGGCGGCGTTCATTGCCGGTGTCGCTGATGCGGGCGATCTGAGTCATGCGAATCTCCGTACGGGCCATTAACCCGTCGTGGGTTACAGCCATCGACTTTCTTTATGCAGCCGTGTTGTGCAAAGTCAGGCTATGTAGCCCCGGTGTCATCGCCATGAATGTTTGGTGATGCTTATATGACAGCCCACGAGGAGCCTCGGATGAACTGGTCGAACTTGCTTGAAAGCCGCGAACGTTTACCCGCCGTCGCCGACCTGGCGGAAGGGTTCGCCTCGCTGTTGCAGCAACTGGGCAGCGTCAACCCGTTTGAACTGGCGGTGGCTGGCGGGCGGCGCATGGCGACGCCTGGGCTGGCGTTTCTGGTGGGCTATCAAGCGGCATTGCGCATGCTTTGGCCGAGTGCGCCGTTGAGCCTTGGCGCGTTGTGTGCGACCGAGCAGCGCAGCCTGCGGCCGGCAGACATGCAGACCCGACTCAAGGGCTTACGCCTGAACGGACGCAAGGATTTCGTCACTGCTGGCGACGCCGCCGACTGGCTGCTGATCGCTGCGCGCAGTGAACAACCCGACGAATCACCACGTTTGAGTCTGGCGGTGGTGTATCCCGGAGAACCCGGCGTACGCGTGGAAAAACTCCCCGCGCTGCCGTTGATGCCGGACATCAGTCACGGTCGGTTGCATCTCGACGGTGCGCTGTGCGAGTTGCTGGCCGGGGACGGTTGGGATGCTTACGTAAAACCGTTTCGCACCCTTGAAGATGTTTATGTGCTCTGCGCAATGACCGCATGGTTGTACGGCGTCGGCCAGGACAGCGATTGGCCGCAGGCCTTGCAGTTGCGCTTGCTGGCGCTGTTGGCTGGTTGTTCGGAGGCGAGCCGGCAACCGCCGAACAGTCCGGCCGGGCATGTACTGCTGGGCGGTTTGTTTGCGCAGTTCGATGCGCTGAAGGTAGAACTGGATCAGGCATTGGCTGACGGCAATCCGGAGTGGGCGGCGATGTGGCAGCGTGATCAATCGGTGATGCAATTGGCGGCGGGTGCGCGGGCCAAGCGGTTGGCCAAGGCGTTGGCGGATCGTTGAATCCTGTGGGATTGTCATTTTTGTGGGCTAGCCTTGGCAGGTCTGTTTGCCGAGGCTTGACCATGTTCAAAGGCTTGTCCCTGATTCTGCTGCTGCTCAGCTTCACCGTTCAGGCCGAACAATGGCCCGGCGAGCAGTGGTCGAGCGGGCCGAAGATCTCCGGCCCGGCCGTCGAAGCGCTGGAAACCTATGCCTTCCCCAATCGCGACGACGATACCCGCCAAGGCATTCGCACCGATGCCTTGCTGGTGATCCGCGACGGGCAGCTCATCTACGAACGCTACGCCGCGCCAACGACTGCCGTTACACCGCACCTGACCTGGTCGATCAGCAAAAGCCTGATGGCCACGGTGCTCGGCGTGGCTTACGGCGAGGGCCTGTTCAAACTCGAAGATCCGGCCGCGAAGTTTTATCCGGCACTGACCAGACACCCGGCCATCACCCTCGCCGATTTGCTGCACTGGGCCTCGGGTCTCGACTGGCAGGAAGACTACGAATACGCCCCGCTGAAATCCTCGGTGGTAGCGATGCTCTATACCCGTGGTCATCGTGACATGGCGGCGTTCACCGCCGATCACGACACTTACGCGCAACCCGGACAAGCGTTCCGCTATTCCAGCGGCGACAGCAATCTGTTGGCAGCCGCGCTGAAAACCATCGTCGGCGCGCAACGCTATGCGGACTATCCGTGGACGGCACTGTTCGAACCGCTGGGCATTCGCAACGCCGTGTGGGAAACCGATGCGACCGGCACGTTTGTCGCATCTTCCTACGCTTATCTGACCGCAAGAGATCTGGCGCGCATCGGCCTGCTGATGGCGCGCGATGGCCGCTGGAATGATCGACAATTGCTGCCCCGGGACTGGGTCGCGTTCAACCGCCAACCGTTCGCTGGCTACAAGGCGAATCAGGACGAAGCGGTGCCCGGCGGCCACTGGTGGCTCAATCGCCCGGCAGACGGTGCGGCCTCACCCTGGCCGGATGCGCCCGCCGACACCTTTGCCGCCCTCGGTCACTGGGGGCAGGCGCTGTACGTGATCCCCAGTGAAAAGCTGGTGATCGTGCGCTACGCCGATGACCGCGATGGCAGTTACCGCCACAACGAATTGCTCAGAATGGCGCTCAAGGCATTCGCCGGGACGGTGCAGCCATGAAGTGGGTCGGACGCTTTTTGTTGTTGCTGTTGATAGTGCTGCTCGGCTGGATCTGGCATGAGCGCGTGGCTTTGTGGGCGTTTCCGGACATCATCAGCGCCTACACCGCCAAGGAATATTGTTCGTGCCGTTACGTGATGAACAACGATGCCGAGTACTGTCGCGGCTACGTAAAACAGTGGCTACCGACGAGCAGCTTCAGCGATGACGCCGCCAGCAAAACCATCACCGTCAGCGGCATGGGCCGCAGCAACAGCGCGCAATGGCTGGGTCAACGCCAGGGCTGTCGCCTGCAACCGTGATCTTCGGTTTGCAATAACCGCGCAGGCAGTTAAGGTTCGTGCACGTTTATCGGCCCCACGAGTCTTCAATGTTCAAACGCTCCCTGTGCAACCTCGCTGCCGGCCTATTGCTGGCGGCTGCCGCTTTGCCGGCTCAGGCCAACTGGTATCTGGACGGCGAGTCGTCGCGGATTTCTTTCGTCAGTACGAAAAACGCCAACGTTTCCGAAGTGCAGCGCTTTCTGGTGTTGCACGGCAAGGTCGATCCGAGTGGTCGCGCCGAGGTCGAAGTCGAGATGGACTCGATCAACAGCGGGATCCCGCTGCGTGACGAACGCATGCGCAAGGAGCTGTTCCAGATCGAGCAATTCCCCGAAGCGACCATCACCACGCAAATCGACCTGCGCCCGATCAACGATCTGGCGCCCGGTGCGCAGCTGGAATTGCGCTTGCCGCTGACCGTCAATCTGCACGGCAAGCAACACGAATATCCTGCCGAACTGCTGGCGACGCGTCTGGATGATCGACGCTTTCAGGTTGTCACGCTGGAGCCGCTGGTGATCAGCGCCGAGGATTTCGATCTGGCGCCGGGGCTGGAAAGTCTGCGCAAGATGGCCGGTCTGTCGGCCATCAGTCTGTCGGTGCCGGTGGGTGCGGTGCTGATCTTCACGGCACGCTGACGTGCGTGGTGCGGTATTCCCGTGGCGCGACGGTAATCGCTTCGAATTGCTGATCGATGGTCCGCAGTTCTTCCCAAGGATGCTGGAGGAAATCGCCAACGCCCAGGAGCAGATCGAACTTGAGTTGTATCTGGTCGAGGCGGGCGCCTGCGCTGAAACCATGGTCCAGGCGCTGGTGCTGGCAGCCGAACGCGGTGTGCGCGTGCGTTGCCTGTTCGATGATTACGGCAGCCTCGCGTTCACGCTCAATCTGCGTAAACGCCTGACGGGTGCTGGCGTTGAACTGCGCTTCTACAATCGCCTGAACTGGCGACGCTGGGTGCGCAACTTCTACCGCGATCACCGCAAGCTGTTGCTGGTCGATCAGCGTCTGGCAGTGGTCGGCGGCACGGGCGTGACCGACGAGTTCTGGACGCCGGGCCACGACAGCAGTGAATGGCATGAAGTGATGGTGCACATCACCGGGCCGCTGGTGCTCGATTGGCAATTGCTGTTCGACCGCCAGTGGATCGCCAATAGCTATCGCCGCGCATGGAAGCCGACTGCGCATTTCGGCCTGCCGCGTTTGCCCAAAGTACCTGCCAGCGGCGCGGGCATGGGCCGCGTGGCCTACGCCGATGCCCGCCAGCATCGCGACATTCTGCAATCATTGATCCGCGCGCTGAACAGCGGCCAGCGCCGGATCTGGCTGGCAACGCCGTACTTCCTGCCGACCTGGCAAATCCGCCGCTCCCTGCGCAAGGCCGCCGCGCGTGGCATCGACGTACGGCTGTTGCTGACCGGGCCGCACACCGATCATCCCTCGGTGCGTTATGCCGGGCATCGCTACTACCCGCGTCTGCTCAAGGCCGGGGTGAAAATCTTCGAATACCAGCCGTGTTTCCTGCACCTGAAAATGGTGCTGGTGGACGACTGGGTGAGCATCGGTTCGTGTAATTTCGACCACTGGAATCTGCGCTTCAATCTTGAGGCGAATCTGGAAGCACTGGACCCGCAATTGACGGCGGCAGTGGTGGCGAGTTTCGAGAAAGACTTCAGCCTGAGTCAGCAGGTGAGTCTGGAGGAATGGCAGCGCCGGCCGTTGTGGCGACGGGTCAAGCAGAGGATTTGGGGATGGGTGGATCGGGTGGTGGTCAATCTGCTGGATAGACGCGGCTAAAGCAGAAGCAAGATCAAAAGATCGCAGCCTGCGGCAGCTCCTACAGGATTGGTGTACACCATCCAATTGTAGGAGCTGCCGAAGGCTCGGGCCGCGATCGGACGATCTTTTGCTTTTAAGGGTTACAGCAACTCAAAGCTCTGCTGCGTCACGTCCTGGGAATCCAGGCCGATCTGCACGTTGAACTTGCCTGGCTCTGCCGCGTACTTGAGCTGAGCGTTGTAGAACTTCAGGTCATCCTCGGTGATGGTGAAGTGCACGACTTTCTGTTCGCCAGCCTTGAGCATGATCTTCTGGAAGTTTTTCAGTTCTTTCACCGGGCGGATCATCGAGCCGGTGACGTCCTGAATGTACAGCTGCACCACGGTTTCGCCGTCACGTTTGCCGGTGTTTTTCACCATCACACTGGCGTCGAGCTTGCCGGTGGTGTTCAGCGTGGTCGACGACAGCGCCATGTCGCTCAGGCTGAAATCGGTGTAGCTCAAGCCGAAACCGAACGGGAACAGCGGCCCCGTAGTGTCATCGAAATACTGCGAGGTGTAGTTGCCCGGTTTGCCCGGCGTGAACGGCCGGCCAATGCTCAGATGGTTGTAGTAGGTCGGAATCTGGCCTACCGAGCGTGGGAACGTCACCGGCAGTTTGCCCGACGGGTTGTAGTCGCCGAACAGCACGTCAGCGATGGCGTTACCGCCTTCGGTGCCGCTGAACCAGGTTTCCAGAATCGCATCAGCCGATTCTTTTTCTTCAAGAATCGTCAGCGGACGGCCGTTCATCAGCACCAGCACCAACGGCTTGCCGGTGGCTTTCAGGGCGCGGATCAGATCGCGCTGGCTTTGCGGGATGTTCAGGTCGGTGCGGCTCGACGACTCGTGGGACATGCCACGCGATTCACCGACCGCTGCAACCACCACGTCAGCCGACTGCGCCGCTTTGACCGCTTCGTCGATCAACACGTTGGCCGGGCGCGGGTCATCGACCACTTCCGGTGCATCGAAGTTGAGGAAGTTCAGGTAATCGAGGACTTTCTTGTCGCCGGTGATGTTGGCGCCACGGGCGTAGATCAGGTTCGATTTATCGCCAATCACGTTGCTCATGCCGTCGAACAGGGTCACCGATTGCGCCGGCCGTCCCGCTGCAGCCCAACTGCCCATCATGTCGATTGGTGCCTTGGCCAGCGGGCCGACCAGGGCGATCTTCGCGGTTTTCTTCAGCGGCAGGGTTTCATTCTGATTCTTCAGCAATACCTGACTGCGACGCGCAACTTCACGCGCTTCGGCGCGGTGCAGGCGGCTTTCGGCGTAGGTGTCGGCCGGATCATCTTCAGCCTTGCCGATGCGCAGGTACGGGTCCTTGAACAGGCCCATGTCGTACTTGGCCGCGAGCACTTCGCGTACGGCGTTATCGATGTGTTTCTGTTCGATTTCACCGGACTTGAGCAGGCCCGGCAGCTCTTTGCCGTACAGGGTGTCGTTCATGCTCATGTCGATGCCGGCCTTGATCGCCAGCTTCGCCGCTTCGCGACCGTCACGCGCAACGCCGTGCTTGATCAGCTCGAAGATTGCACCGTGGTCGCTGACTGCCAGTCCTTTGAAGCCCCAGTCGCGGCGCAGCAGATCGTTCATCAGCCAGGTATCGGCAGTGGCCGGTATGCCGTTGATCGAGTTCAACGCCACCATCACGCCACCGGCACCCGCATCAATCGCGGCGCGGTACGGTGGCAGGTAATCCTGGTACATCTTCACCGGGCTCATGTCGACGGTGTTGTAATCGCGACCGCCCTCGACCGCGCCATACAAAGCGAAGTGCTTGACGCTGGCCATGATGCTATCGGCGGCGCTCGGGGTCGCACCCTGATAAGCCTTGACCATCACCGTGGCGATGCGCGAAGTCAGGTAGGTGTCTTCACCAAAACCTTCGGAGCTACGGCCCCAGCGCGGATCACGGGAGATGTCGACCATCGGCGCGAAGGTGATATCGAGGCTGTCGGCGGCGGCTTCTCTGGCCGCGACGCGCCCGGACTGGCCGATGGCGTCCATGTCCCAGCTCGACGCCAGGGCTAGCGGAATCGGGAAAATCGTACGGTGACCGTGGATCACGTCGTACGCGAAAAACATCGGAATCTTCAACCGGCTGCGCATTGCCGCGTCCTGCATCGGACGGTTTTCCGCACGGGTGATAGAGTTGAACGTGCCGCCAATGTTGCCCGCGGCGATTTCCTTGCGGATCAGTTCGCGGGGCATTTCCGGGCCGATGCTGATCAGGCGCAATTGGCCGATCTTCTCGTCGAGAGTCATTTGCTTCATCAGGTCGGTGATGAAGGCGTCCTTGTTTTCCAGGGGCACCGGGGTCGCCGCGGCCAATACTTGATGACTGGCCAGACTGACGAACAGGCCCAGCAAACACAGCTTCTTCATGAATAGTTTTCTCAAGGGCACACACGGCGTTGCAATGCCGGCCAGCCAAAATTTAGGGAACGACTATTGTTGTTCGGGTACTGATGCAAATGCGGCGGCGTAATGCGCGTTGCCGAATTTCACAGCATGATCGCGCTGGGCCTCTTTTTAGCCCATCGGCCCGTAGCAATCCAGTGGCGCGGGCGATTATGCCCCAACAGCCGGCCGAGAATGTTTCGCGGTCAATTTTTCTGAAAATGTGCAAGGGAGCACCCATCCGATGAATCTCAGTCCTGTCTATCGCTCGCGCTTGCAGGTGGCCACGTTATTGGTGATGGCCACGCTGCTGACCGCGTGCGGCATCAACAACATTCCGACCCTCGACGAACAGGCCAAAGCGGCGTGGGGCCAGGTGCAGAACCAGTATCAGCGCCGTGCGGATCTGATCCCGAATCTGGTGGAAACCGTCAAAGGCTACGCCGCCCATGAAAAGGAAACCCTGACGGCGGTGATCGAGGCGCGCGCCAAGGCGACTTCGATTCAAGTGGATGCCAGCACCCTCGACAACCCGGAAAAGCTCAAGCAGTTCCAGCAGGCTCAGGATCAACTGACCGGCGCCTTGAGTCGCTTGATGGTGGTGTCCGAGCGTTATCCGGATTTGAAAGCCAACCAGAACTTCCTCGCCCTGCAATCGCAACTTGAGGGCACGGAAAACCGCATCGCCGTGGCCCGCCGCGATTTCATTCTGGCCGTGCAGAAATACAACACCGAAATCCGCACCTTCCCCGGTCGCTTGTGGCACAGCGTGATGTACAGCGATCTGCCGGCCCGTGAAACCTTCGAAGCCACTACCCCCGGTGCGGACAAGGCGCCGGAAGTGAAGTTCTGATCCGGTGATGTCCATGCGTGTTTTGAAGATAGGCCTGGTGCTGATGCTGTGGCTGTTCGCCGTCAGCGCCCGGGCCGAGTTGAAGTTCCCGGCGCTGAGCGGACGGGTGGTGGACGCAGCTCAGATGCTTGAGCCGACAGTGCGCGCGCAACTGAGCCAGCAATTGCAGGCTCACGAGCAGGCGACCGGCGAGCAATTGGTGGT
Organism: Pseudomonas sp. P4795; assembly: GCF_048822895.1. NCBI lineage: Bacteria > Pseudomonadati > Pseudomonadota > Gammaproteobacteria > Pseudomonadales > Pseudomonadaceae > Pseudomonas > Pseudomonas sp. P4795. Next base: position 669,429 of record NZ_JBMFBT010000003.1, read on the forward strand.
GGTCACCCTGCCGGATTTGCAGGGCACCACGATCGAGGACTACGGCGTCCAGCTCGGTCGCCACTGGGGCATTGGTCAGAAGGACAAGAACAACGGGGCGCTGCTGATCGTTGCCCGTGACGAGCGCAAGTTGCGCATCGAAGTCGGCTACGGGCTGGAAGACCGGCTGACCGATGCGCAGAGTTCGGTGATCATCCATCAGGTCATCACCCCCGCGTTCAAGTCCGGCAACTTCAGCAAGGGCATCAGCGACGGCGTCGCGGCGATGCTCGTGGTGCTGGGTGGCAATCCGCTGGATGAGCCGTCGACGGTGTATGAATCGACCGGCGATCCGTCGGACGATTTCATCTCGCGCCATCCTGCGCTGTTCGTGTTCCTGCTGATGTTGTTCATCCTTGCGGTGTTCGTCTTCCAGATGCTCGGTATCCTGCCCGCTGGCCGGGGTGGCTCCGGAGGCGGGGGCGGTTTTGGCGGGGGCGGCTTCGGAGGTGGCGGCGGAGGCGGTGGAGGCTTCAGCGGCGGCGGTGGCAGTTTCGGCGGCGGTGGTTCGTCCGGCGGCTGGTAATGACAATAATGAGAACAGGCACTGCATGACATGGCATTACTGAATGAACACGAACAACGCAAAGTCGCCGAGGCAATCGCCCGGGTCGAGCGCGACACTGACGCCGAACTGGTAACGGTACTGGCGGCACGCGCCGACGACTACGCCTACATCCCGCTGCTGTGGGCCAGTCTGCTGGCGCTGGTGCTGCCGGGGATCGTGCATTACCTGACCGGGTGGCTGACCTTGCACAGTCTGTTGCTGGTGCAATGGGGCCTGTTCATCGTGTTGTGCCTGCTGTTCAGGCTGCCGAAGATCACCACGCACCTGGTGCCGCGCCGAGTACGGCACTGGCGGGCGTCGAACCTGGCGCGTCGGCAGTTTCTCGAGCAGAACCTGCATCACACGGTGGGCAGTACCGGGATGCTGATTTTTGTCTGCGAGGCCGAGCGCTACGTGGAGATTCTGGTGGACGAAGGGATTTCCAAACGACTGGACAACAAGAGTTGGGACGCGATTGTCGCGGCGTTTACCGAGCAGGTAAGGCGCGGGCAGACGTTGCAGGGTTTCGTGACGTGCATCGAGGCGTGTGGCGAGTTGCTCAAGGTGCATGTGCCGGTGACGCAGGTGAGGAATGAGTTGCCGAATCGGTTGATCGTACTGGGCTGAGGATTTTGTGTTCGCTTCAAGATCGTAGCCCCTCACCCCAGCCCTCTCCCGAGGGAGAGGGAGCCGATTTGCGGTGCTTCTAAAGCCTGAGTTCGACCGGACATTTCAGGTCGACGTAACCCCGAAAAACACCTCGGTTGGCCCCCTCTCCCTCCGGGAGAGGGCTGGGGTGAGGGTGCTTTTAGCAACCGCTGGGTAAATAAGCGCGTGTCCCAAACCGCCATCGCCCCTAAAATACCCGCCATTCCCGATTCGCCCCGCCCCGAGGCCACCATGTCTGTCACCGCCCAATCCGCCCCGTCTACCCAATCGGCGCCGGATCACCACGCCCAGTTCATCGAGCTGCTGCAAACCAGCCTCGAACAGAACGGCTTCATCAAACTGGTGCTGGCCAAGTACGTCGGCGACGAAGCGGAGTTGCAGCGGATCATCATCAAACCAGTGACGGTCAAAGCCCAGCCTTGCCTGTCGTTCGTGTATCGCTACAAGACCCGCGACATCACCAAGAATCTGCCGCTCACCGAAGGCGTCGCTGCGATTGCTGCTCTGCTGCCAGCCTCATTCAAAAACGCGCATTTGCTGTCGCTGAACGATGAAGCCCAGCTGGAATACAGCAAAAAGGGCAAATCTTCGCTGTTCATGAGCAAACCCCAGCAATTGCGCGAGGTGCCGTCTGTCGAGCACAACCGCGAGAAAAACCGCTTCCTTGAAGTGAATCGGCCGTTCCTCAAGGATCTGGGCGTGACCAACGCCAAATCCGAGCTGATCCCGGCGATGTCGCGCAAGTGGAAGCAGATCAACAAGTTCATCGAAGTCTTCAGCCACGCCCTGACCACCTCGCCGCTGGCGCTGGACAAACCAGTGCGCGTGGCGGATTTCGGGTCGGGCAAGGGTTACCTGACGTTCGCCATTCACGACTATCTGCGCAATACGCTCAAGGCTGAAGGCGAAGTCACTGGCGTCGAGCTGCGCGAAGAAATGGTCGAGCTGTGCAACAACGCGGCGGCCAAACTTGATCACCCGGGCTTGGTATTCAAGTGCGGCGATGTACGCAGTGTGGCGCCGAGCGAGCTGGACGTGATGATCGCCCTGCATGCCTGCGACATTGCCACCGACTACGCGATCCACACCGGCATCCGTTCGGGCGCCGCGATCATCATGTGCTCGCCGTGCTGCCACAAGCAGATCCGCCTGCAAATCCAGAGCCCGGCGCTGCTCAAACCGATGCTGCAATACGGGTTGCACCTCGGTCAGCAAGCGGAAATGGTCACCGACAGTCTGCGTGCATTGTTCCTTGAGGCCTGCGGTTACGAGACCAAGGTGTTCGAGTTCATCTCGCTTGACCACACCAACAAGAACAAGATGATTCTGGCAGTGAAACGCGCCGAGGCGGTCGATCCGGCGCAGTTGCTGGTGAAGATTCAAGAGCTGAAGGCGTTCTACAACATCAGCGAGCATTGCCTGGAAACCTTGCTGCGCGCTGATGGTTATTTGAGCTGACCTATGTGGTTTAAACGGGGACTGTAAGGGGCGGGACGACAGCGGCGTAGTAGCCGGTTGTTACCCACCCCGTCAGATACGGACTACCTTGAAGACTCCTGCGTATTTTCCAGAGGAGTTCTCCCCATGGCCGCGAAAAAAATTCTGATGCTGGTTGGCGACTACGTCGAAGACTACGAAGTGATGGTGCCGTTTTAGGCCCTGCAAATGGTCGGCCACACCGTCCACGCCGTGTGCCCGGACAAGGCTGCGGGCCAGACGGTGCGCACCGCGATCCATGACTTCGAAGGCGACCAGACTTACAGCGAAAAACCCGGTCACCTGTTTGCGCTGAACTTCGACTTTGCCAAAGTCGATGCCAAGGATTACGACGCACTGCTGGTGCCCGGCGGTCGTGCGCCGGAATACCTGCGCCTGAACGAAAAAGTCCTCGACCTGGTAAGAGCCTTCGACAAGGCCGGCAAGCCAATCGCCGCCGTCTGCCACGGCGCGCAACTGCTGGCAGCCGCGGGCATTCTCGAAGGTCGCGAGTGCAGCGCTTATCCAGCCTGTGCGCCGGAAGTGCGACTGGCGGGTGGTACGTACATCGACATCGCCGTGACCGAAGGCCACGTTCAGGGCAATCTGGCCACTGCGCCAGCCTGGCCGGCGCATCCGAATTGGCTGGCCGGTTTCCTCGGTCTGCTGGGCACCAAAATCACTCTGTAACGAGGTTGCGCGCATGTGCGAGCTGTACGTCAAAGCCGATCCGATTCTTTACGAATCACGCTCGCGCTCGCTGCGCATCTGCGGCGTGGTGACCACGGTGCGCCTGGAAAACCAGTTCTGGGACATCCTCAGCGAAATCGCCGAGGTCGACGGCATGAGCACCAATCAACTGGTGGCCAAGCTGTATGAAGAGGTGATGGATTATCGCGGTGAGGTGGTGAATTTCGCTTCGTTTCTACGGGTGAGCTGCACGCGCTATCTGAGTCAGCGGCGCGTGGCTGCGCCGGAGTTGTCGGTGGTGCGTGCAGTGGTGAAGTAGCGCTGCGCAGGCGACAGAAGCCCGGCGCTGGTCTTTACTCTCTGGCGCCAATCCCTTCAATCGCCAAGGAGCAACGAGCATGTCCGGATGGTACGAAGTGAGCAAAAGCAGCAGTGGTCAATTCAGGTTTGTACTGAAAGCCGCGAATGCCGAAACCATTCTGACCAGTGAGCTGTACACCACCCGCAGCGCCGCCGACAAAGGCATCGCCTCGGTACAGACCAACAGCCCGCTGGATGAACGCTACGAGAAGAAAACCACCAAGGACGGTCATCCGTATTTCAATCTCAAGGCTGGCAACCATGAAGTCATCGGCAGCAGTGAGGCGTATTCCTCTGATGCCGCTTGTGACAAGGGCATTGCCAGTGTCAAGGTGAATGGGCCGAGCAAAGTGATCAAGGACAAAACCCTGCCGGTACTCTGAAGTCGCTGAAAATCCAAATGTGGGAGCCAGCAGGCTGGCTCCCACATGGTTTTGTGTGTTGCCTGGGATCAACGCAGGGTTTTGAGGATTGCTTGCAGTTGATTGCGCCCAGTCTCGCTCAGCGGGAATACCGGCAAACGCGGCTCCCCCACTTCCAGCCCGGTATCACGCAGCCCGGCCTTGATCGTCGCTGGCAAGCCTCCTTTCAAGATGAAGTCCAGCAGCGGCAACTGGCGGTAGAACAGTTCGCGCGCCTTGCCCAGATCGTTGGCCTGCGCAGCAGCGTACAGATCCAGATTCAGTTGCGGGATCAGGTTCGGCGCCGCTGTGCACCAGCCCTTGGCCCCGGCGGCGAACGCTTCCAGCGCCAGCGGATTGCAGCCGTTGTAGAACGGCACCTGACCTTCACCGAGCAGTTGCAGCTTGTGCATGCGCTGAATGTCGCCGGTGCTCTCCTTGACCATGGTCACGTTTTCCACGGCGTTGACGATGCGCAGAATCAGCTCGACCGACATGTCGGTGCCGCTGGTAGCCGGGTTGTTGTAGAGCATGATCGGCACGCCGATGCTCTCGCCGATGGCGCGGTAGTGGGCGAGGATTTCTGCTTCGGTGAGTTTCCAGTACGAGGCTGGCAGCACCATCACCACATCGGCGCCATGAGCTTCGGCGAAACGTGCACGGCGGACCGCTTTGGCGGTGGTCAGATCGGAGACGCTGACCACGGTCGGCACACGTTTGGCGACGTGCTTGATGCTGAACTCGGCGACTTGATCCCACTCCGCATCGCTCAGGTACGCGCCTTCGCCGGTGCTGCCCAATGGCGCAATGGCATGCACGCCGCCGTCAATCAGGCGGTCGATGGAGCGGCCCAGCGCCGGCAGGTCGAGGTCTTCGCCATTGGCGCTGAACGGGGTGATGGTGTAGCCGATGATGCCGTGAATGTTGGACATGTTGGGTGCTCCGCAAGGATGAGGTTTCAGTTCAGGCAATCGGCGTGTTGGCGCAGGTTCTGCCGGGCGTAGTAGTTGAACGCGGCGGCGTGGCGTTTCGGTTTCGACACCCAGTCATGCGCCTCGCGGCCCAACTCGGGGCTGATCGGCTTGATCGTGCCGGCAGCCATCGCCAGCAACTGCAACTTGGCGGCGCGCTCGATCAATTGCGCGATGACACAGGCTTCTTCAATCGTCGCCCCGGAAGACAGCTGACCGTGGTGCGAAAGCAGAATCGCCCGTTTATCGCCCAGCGCACCGGCAATCAGTTCGCCTTCTTCATTGCCCACCGGCACCCCCGGCCAGCCTTCGAGAAACGCGCAATCGTCGTACAACGGGCACAGATCCATGTGCGAAATCTGCAGCGGCACTTCGAGCATCGACAGCGCGGCAACGTGGGTCGGATGCGTGTGAATGATGCAGTTCACGTCCGGTCGGGCACGGTACACCCAGCTGTGGAAACGGTTGGCCGGGTTGGCCATGCCGTGACCTTCGAGCACTTCCAGGTCTTCGTTGACCAGCAGCAGATTGCTCGCGGTGATCTCATCGAAACCCAGGCCCAGTTGCTGAGTGTAATAGGTGCCGGGCTGCGGGCCACGCGCGGTGATTTGCCCGGCGAGGCCGGAGTCGTGGCCGCTCTCGAACAAGATCCGGCAGGTCAGGGCCAGCTTTTGCCGGTCAGTCCACGTATTATCCGCCAGGTGATTTTGCATCTGCGTCAGGGCTTGCTTGACCAGTTGCTCTTTGGGTAGTGCTAATGTCTTGGCCATATCGGGTGTCCTCGGGTGTGTTCATGCAAATGACACCAAAGAGGCTATATGACACAAAGTGTCATTGGCAAGGACAAATCGTCATTCCTTTGCTGGATTAATCGTTTTTCATGTCTATCCGTTTGAAATTATTAAGAAAAAAACTTGGCGTGACGCTTGAGGTGCTGGCCGAAAAATCCGGCATGACCAAGAGCTATCTGTCAAAAGTCGAGCGCGGCTTGAACACGCCGTCGATTGCGGCGGCGTTGAAACTGGCCAAGGCGTTGAACGTGAAGGTCGAGGAGTTGTTCTCCGAAGACAACGTCAGCCTCGACAGTTACAGCCTGGTGCGCAGCCACGAGCGCCAGCCGCTCGGCGCCGATCAGCACAGCCCAGGTTACGCGGTGCTGGCACATCAGGTCAGCGAGCGCAATCTGCTGCCGTTCATCATTTACCCGCCGAACGAATTCACCGACAAAACCTTCAAGGAGCACTTGGGCGAGGAGTTTCTGTTCGTCCACGAAGGCCGGGTGGAAGTCGACTTCATGAGCGAGCGCGTGCTGCTGGAACGCGGCGATGCGCTGCACTTCAATGCGCAGAAGCCGCATCGAATTCGGTCAGTCGGGGATGTGCAGGCGCAGTTGCTGGTGGTGGTGCATAGCGCTGAAGATTAGGAAATCAAAAGATCGCAGCGTACCGCAGCTCCTACACCGATCTCTGTAGGAGCTGCCGAAGGCTGCGATCTTTTGATCTTGCTCTAACGCTCAAGCGGCACTCTGAGTTTCGGACTGCCCAGCGCATGACTCTTCGAATCAAAAAACCGCAGCTCAACGCCCGTGCCCTCAAACACCTGCGCGTAATGCCGCTTCTGATGCTGAATAAACGCAGTGCTGCGTGGATGGATCGAGATCGCCACGGTCTTCGGTCTGGCCTGGCGCAAGGCATCAACGATGTGGCTGTCCTGCTCGCCCAAGGCATGGCCGAAGATGCACAAGCCGTCGCCATGCCCAAGCAATTGTTCATAACAGAACGACAGATAATCCGAACTGCGAATGCTCTTGAGCTTGTCCGCACTCGGCCCTTCGTTGACGAACAGCGGCACGTCATCAAGGGTTTTGATCGTGTTGTTGATCGCGAAATTACCCAGCAGCGTGCCTTCGGAGACGGTCATTTTGCGTGCGCTGCCGTCCTGATTGCGCACCAGGTGCAGAGCGCCGTGCAGGTACAGCAGGCGCGGTTTTTCGCTGGTGCTTTGGCTCAGGTCGAAACTGGCGTTGGCGCCGTTGAACAAGTCGTCGAGGGCATCGCTCTGGTGCTGCGCGGCCCAGCAATTGAGCAAGTCGTAATTGCTGCTGAACACCGTGCGATAGCTGGCCAGTTCCTGATTCAGCATCGCCAGCGTCGAGGCCTTGACCAGTCGCCACGGCAGGTGCACGGCGTGCACGCTGTTGATCAGCGCTTCCTTAATCGCGTAGTAGCGATTGCGCGGCGCCGCCGAGCTGACGGCCAGCGCCTTGTTCACGCGGCTGGTGGTTTTCAGCGCGCCAAGCACCTGCTCGAAACTGCGCGTCTGCATCGCCTCGAACACGCTCAGTTCCGACTGGCTCAGCGGCTTGTCCGGCAGCGTGCGCGCGTTTTCGAACAGCGAGTCATAGCCGAAATCGTCCCACAGCGCGCGGCTCGCGCCATTGCCCAGCAGCAGGCCGCGCAAGTCTGTGCTGGCGCGCACGGCGCTCCAGTCTTCGAGCGTGGCGTCGACATCGAGAAAATCGGTCATTGCAGGGCAGGTCTCAAAACGAAGGGCAGATGGACGGCGACTTTATCACGAGCGGGCATTGAGCCAGATCAACATCGCCGGTGACCGATCGGTCGATGCTGTGCGTATCCGCCGGATAGCAGGTGTCGATTCGGCCTCAGTCAGGAGACGCGCATGAGCAGTACCTTTTTCATTCCGGCGGTGAACATCATGGGCAACGGCTGCCTCGACGAAGCCATGGTCGCGATCCGCAACTACGGTTTTCGCAAGGCGCTCATTGTCACCGACGTCGGTCTGGCCAAGGCTGGCGTGGCTTCGATGATTGCCGAGAAACTGGCAATGCAGGACATCGACTCGGCGATCTTCGACGGCGCCAAACCGAATCCGAGCATCGCCAACGTCGAATCCGGGCTGGGCCTGCTCAAGGAAAGTCAGTGTGATTTCGTCGTGTCGCTGGGCGGTGGTTCACCGCACGATTGCGCCAAAGGCATCGCGTTGTGCGCGACCAACGGCGGGCAGATCCGCGACTACGAAGGCGTCGACCAATCGAGCAAGCCGCAACTGCCGCTGATCGCCATCAACACCACTGCCGGCACCGCCAGCGAGATGACCCGCTTCTGCATCATCACTGACGAATCGCGCCACGTGAAAATGGCCATCGTTGACCGCAACGTCACGCCGCTGATGTCGGTCAACGACCCGGCGCTGATGGTCGCGATGCCGAAAAGCCTGACCGCCGCCACTGGCATGGACGCTCTGACCCACGCCATCGAAGCGTACGTCTCGACCGCTGCCAACCCGATCACCGACGCCTGCGCGCTGAAGGCCATGACCCTGATCAGCAACAACCTGCGTCTGGCGGTGCGCGACGGCAGCGATCTGGCCGCCCGCGAGAACATGGCGTATGCGCAGTTTCTCGCCGGCATGGCGTTCAATAACGCGTCGCTGGGATATGTGCACGCGATGGCGCATCAGTTGGGCGGTTTCTACGATCTGCCGCATGGCGTGTGCAACGCGGTGCTGCTGCCGCATGTGCAGGCGTTCAACGCGTTGGTTTGCGCGGATCGGCTGACCGATGTCGCGCACGCGATGGGTGCGGACATTCGCGGTTTCAGCGCAGAGGAGGGCGCGCAAGCGGCGATCACGGCGATCCGTTGTCTGGCCAAGGACGTGGAGATCCCCAGCGGTTTGCGCGACCTCGGCGCGAAATGCACCGACATCCCGATACTGGCCGCCAATGCACTGAAAGACGCCTGCGGGCTGACCAACCCACGCGCGGCGGATCAGCGGCAGATCGAAGAGATCTTCCGCAGCGCGTTTTAAGCGCGCGGACGATCCGGCGCGAACCGCACGCAAAGCACCGCGCCGAGTGCCAATACGCAGCACAGCAACGACAGTGGCCACGCGTGCGGGCCGGCCATCAGGCTGGCCAGTCCGCCGATCACTGCCGCGAGCAATTGGTGAATGAAGCCGCTCAGCGCCATGGCGTAGGCACCGGCAATCGGTGCGCCGTCGTTGGCGCGGGACAGGCTGATCGGGTAGTTCAGCGACTGGCCGAACACCGCCACGCAGTAGGGCAACCACAGCAGCCAGGCAAGCGAACTTGCCGCCAGACTGCCGAACAACATCACGCCGCTGCCGGCCAGCACCAGGCCCACGCCCAGGGCCATCAAGCGCAGCTGACCGGTGCGCAGCACAAAGCGATTGACCGCCACTGCGCCAAGAAAATACGCCGCGCTGATTGGCCATCCGAGCAGTCCGTAATCGGCCGCTGACCAATTCAACGGCCCTTGCAGAATCAACGGCGCCGCAGTGTTGAAGGCGATGATCACGCCGTATCCCAGACCGCCCGCGAGTGCCGGCAGGAGGAACGCGCAATGGCTCAGAATCTGCCGATAGACCGTCCATGGTGAAACCGTTGAGGGTGTTTCTGCGAGCACGGGAAAGCTCAAGCGCGAGATAATCCCGGCCATCAACAGGCTGACGGCGCCGAGCAGATAAAAAATCGCCTGCCAGCCCAGCGTCACCTGAATGATCGAGCCGACGTACTGACCAATCCCCAGCGCCACCACGAACGAAATCGAAATCCACGACAGTGCCTTGGCCAGCAGATCGCCCTTGAAACTGTCGCGAATCAACACCCGCGCCATCACCGAAATACCGCTGGCGCCGATCCCCTGCAAAAATCGCAGCAACAAGAACGACTCCAGCGTCGCGCCCAGTGGCAACGCCAGATTCGCCAGCCCATAAATTCCGAGTGCCGCCAGCAACACCGGTTTGCGCCCGATGCGCTGGGCGAGGCTGCCCCAGAACAGCATCGGCAACGCCATGCCGATCAGGTACAGCGCCAACCCCCAGGCGACCTGCGAGGCATCGACCTGCAAATATCCGGCGATCTGCGGCAATGCGGGCAAATAGATGCTCATGCCCAGTTGGGCGAGGAATACGGTGCAGCAGGTGATGAGCAGGATCAGGCTGGGGTTCATGCGTCGTCCGTGGCGTTAGTGATTGCGACTGTGAGTCAATAAAAGTTCGGTGATCAGCTCGCAGAAATGCTGGATCAAAGCCGGCGGCATATCGGCGCGCAGAGTAATGCGGATTGCGGCTTTGCCTTGAGCGACCACCGGAAAGAATACCGCGCTGGTGAAGAAACCTTGATCGGCCAATTCCATGGCAATACGGTTGGCCAGCGCGGCTTCGCCACAATTGATCAGGCGAATGGCCATGGGGCTGCTGTGTTGTTCGGTGCCGATCAGGCTGTCGAACAGGCGGATATTAGCCTGAAGCTGGCCCTGCAGAACGCGAAATTCTGCGCTGCGGTGCAATCGAATCGACGCGCGTCCGGCACCGATGGCCGCGCAGTTGAGGCTTTGCGACCAGTTGCTTGGTCCGCCGTAGCGCTGGATCAGCGTCTTCTGCCGCTGGTTGCCGAGCATCACCAGACCACCGCTGGCGCCGAAGGATTTGGCCAGCGAGGCGACGATCAGACAATCGTCCTCCAGCGCACTGATTCTCGGGCGCACCAGGCCTGCGCCGTTGCGGCCCACGGCGGACAGCGCGTGGGAATCGTCCAGGTAGAGGAACAAGCCGTAGCGTTCCTTGAGATACAGCAGGCTGTCCAGATTGGCCACGCCGCCCATGCTGTAGGCACCGTCGGCGATGTACGCGACGCTGGTGTGGCGCTGGCACACGCTTTCGAGAAAATCCATGTCGTTGTGTGGGCCGGTCAAGACTTGGGTTTCGTCGGCGCAGTTGGCTTTGAGGTGATTCATCGAGTAGTGCGCGAGGCGATCGAAGACCATCACGGGCGGACGGTTTTGGGTGAACACGCCGCTGGCCAGCAGCGGCAGAATTCCTGCGCTGGCGGCGCTGCATGACAGGGTGCTCAGGCACACGGCGCCAAACAGTTCCGAGAGTTCGTTTTCGTATTGGTCGAGGATTGCCAGTTTGCAGCGGTTCTTCGAGTTGGCGACGCGCAGGGTGCCGGTTTCGCGCAGGGCTGCGATGGCGCCTTCGAGCAGGGCGGGGTGATGATCAAGGCCCAGGTAGGAGGTGGTGCAGAAGTGGTGGAAGTGGCGGCCGTGTTGATCTTGCAGGTGGTTGGGGCCTTTGACTTGCACGTTCAGTGCGGCGATTTTTCCGCTTTCAGCGGTTTCCCAATCGTGGTCGGCGCGGGCGATGACTTTGCGGTAGTTGGTGAAGAGGTTGGGGGTGTTGGGCTGGTGATTCAACGGGGGCTCTCCTTGAGCTTGGCGATCCTTGGGGGTGTTGCAATTTGTGTGTGTTGCGAGACTTTACAGACAGGGCTGTACCGCTTGAATCGGCTATGTCTGATAGGGCTGAGCGGTGTTGGAGTTTTGTTTGTAGGGCGGTGGGGTTGGGGGTGTAGGGGATTGGTGGTTGGGTGTATATCCGTTGCTGCGGGTGCTTCTGGTTAGGGTTCCGCCCTTACGGCGGGTCACTTTTTCCAGACGCCGAAAAAGTAACCAAAAAGGCTTTACCCTGACGTTCGGCCCTCGCTGTGGCTCGGGTTCCTTCGCTCCGGGATTGATCCGGGGGCATCGCCTCCGGTTTGCTGCGCTGCACCTCCTCTCGATGTGTTTGGCTGCGCCAAACGTCGCTTCGCTCCCACCCCGGATCAATCCCTCCACTCAGCCTGCCGACGGGCGCTTGCGATCAAGAGCGGTACTCGAGCTAACGCTCATTGTGTTGAGTGGTGAGAGGCGAAGTGCGGTTCTCGGGTGGATATGAAACTGTGGGAGCTGGCCTGCCGGCGATGGCGGTGGTTCAGTCGCCGCCGTTCTGAAGTTTTGCGTCAACCTGCTGCTGCCACGCTCTTCTCTAACGCCCCGCCGAACTGAATCAACACCACTCCGGCAATCAGCAACAGTGCTCCGGATATGCGTGGCAAGGTCAGGTGTTTTTCCGCCAATCCAAACAGTCCGAAGTGATCCAGCATCATCGATGCAATCACTTGTCCGGCCAGTGCCAGTGCGACGAATCCTGATGCGCCGAGCTTGGGCAAGAGCATCACCGCCAGCGCCACGAAACACACACCGAATGCGCCACCGGCCCACATCCAGATCGGCGCTTTGCTGATGAAAGTCAGTGATGGCAATGGTAAGCGCAGGGCGATGATCACCGGCAATAACACCAGCACGCTGACCAGCAGCGAGGCCAGCGTCGCCCACAACGGATGTCCCAATCCGCGCGCCAGATTGGTGTTGATTGCGCTTTGGAATGGCACCACCGCCCCGGCGAATGCGGCCAACAGCAACAGACCGGCCCAATGCAACGTACTCATGATGGTTCTCCAGCAAGGTTTTGCTGGACTCTAAGGTATTCGTCGCGCAGATTTAAATTCCGTTTTGTCATCCGGAACATGCATCAGATGAATGATTTGCGGCGTATCGATCTCAACCTGTTAGTGATCCTCGACGCTTTGCTCAGCGAGCAACACGTGACCCGCGCCGCCGAGCGTCTGCACCTGAGTCAACCGGCGGTCAGTCATGCTTTGGCGCGGTTGCGGGATTTGCTTGGTGATCCGTTGCTGGTGCGCGCCGGCGCAACGTTGGCGCCGACTGCACGAGCGCTGGAGTTGGTCGCGCCGTTGGCTGAGGCTTTGGCTCAGGTGCAATCGCTATTGGTGCCGAACAGCTTCGATCCGGCCAGCGCACGTCGGAGCTTTCGTGTGGCGATGTCGGATTATGGTGCGGCGATTATTTTGCCGGGGCTGATCCGCACTTTGCGCCGCGAAGCGCCGGGCATCGATCTGCAAATCAGCCATGCCAGTCGCGAAGGCATGCTTGATGGTGTGCTCACTGGCGATATTGATCTGGCCGCCGGGGTGTTTCCCGAACTGCCCAATGAACTGCGTAGCACGCCGTTGTTCGAGGAGCACTACGTGTGTTTGCTGGATCGTCAGAGTTTGCCGGCCGATGGCCAACTCGACCTGCCGACCTACTTGTCACGCCCGCATGTTCTGCTGGAAATGCGCGGCAGTGGCACGCCGGAAATCGAACGCGCGCTGACCGCGTTGCGTGAACGCCGCCGCGTGGCCATCAGCCTGCCGCACTGGAGCGTCGCGCCGCAGTTCATCAGTGGCACCGATCTGATTCTCACGGTGGCTTCGCGTGCGTTGAATGACATAGATAGAGAGTCGCTGATCGTCGTGCCGCCTCCGTTCGAGATCGCGCCGTTCACGTTCGTACTGGCGTGGCACAAGCGCCGGGGTGGGGATCAGGCGTTGAACTGGTTGAATCAGCGGATTGAGGAGGGGATAGTGCGCGGCTGAAATGTATGAGGAGCGGGATGTGACAGTGAAGTCTGGGGTGGTTGGGTGTGTGGTGTTTTTTGCAACGTTGGTGGCGGCGCAGGCATTGGCCGATTGCACGCCTGCGCCAGTGACGGGAAATCTGGATTATTCCGTCTGCAAGGAATGGCCAGCGTATCCGGGGCTGATCATTAGTGCCAAAGCCCTTTTTGAACGCAGACCTACTCCGGGCGACGTCGAATCGAACGGCATATATGACTTCGATTTATCCGTTTTGCAGGAAGGCCAAAAAGAACCGCTTGCAACCTATCACCAAGCCGCTGCGTTCGAGCAGGATGGCGTGGCGGTGTATGAGCTGACGCTCGATACTGCTCGCTACAAACTCACTTCCGACCTCCGCGCGTTTGGTGTGCGAGTGCGACTCTCGAATGGATCTCGTCTTACTCCCGTGGATGAAACTCAACTATCGCTCTATGTGAGGGAGGGAGAACAGCTGCGCCCGGTATTGCGTCAGTTGGCTGTGTACGAGTATGGCGGCGAATGGGATGACGTTTGCACTGGTGAGCGCTATGAAATCTCGAGGACAGTGGAAATCGCTAAAACCAGCTCCCACGGCTACGCGGACCTTATCGTCAAAACCCAGCAAACAAACACAACGAATACTGGCGAGGGAGACGCTTGTGAAGACAAAATCACTGTAAGCGGCCCCGAGTTCACAACATTGCGCTATGACGGAAACGCTTACGTCCTGCCAGCCGGCTTCAAAGCCAGGTAATTTTTGCGCCAGACACACGACGTTAATCAAGGAAGAACCATGCTCACCCCAACCCGACTCTTCATCGCCCTGAGCTTTCTGGCGATTACATCCCAAGCCCAAGCCCAAGCCGCCTGCGTCACCAAGGATTTCAACGGCCAGTCCATGTCCCGCTGCAAAGCGTGGCCTACGTTCAACAACCACGCAATTTCTCTTAAGTCCACTTACGTGCCGGATTCCGGCAGCGACGATGCCGGCGTGTTTGATCTGGATCTGGCAATCATCGATTCCAGCAACTGGAAGACGCTGGCGACTTACACCAAGCCCGGGGCGTACAACTCCGATGCCATTGCGCTCGACAATCTGGTAATCGATACGGCTCGCTACAGGTTGGCGTCGGATGTTCGCGCATTCGGTTTGCGTTCTGAATTTCTGCACCGCTCTCACGCCATTCCTTACGAAAAAACCGATCTGGCACTCTTTGTTCGCGAAGGCAATAAACTGCGTCCGGTGCTCGAAGGGCTGGTGGTCTACAAGGACAATGGTGAGTGGATGGATGACTGCGTGGGTGGAAGCACGAAAGTGCGCAGAACCGTCGAAATAGCTTCAACCAGCCACAACGGTTTCGCCGACTTGATCGTTACATCCAGCGCTTCAAAGCTGAAAACTTTCAAATCCGGCAAAGAATGCCTGTCGAAAACCACCGACCTGAAGAAAACCCAAATCACCCTCAGCTACGACGGCACTCAATACCTCATCCCCGAAGACCTGCGAGGTTACTGATCCGATGCTCACCGGCCTCAACCACTTGACCCTCGCCGTCACCGATCTGAACCGCAGCCTCGCGTTCTACCGCGACGTGCTGCATCTGCGGGTTGAAGCCACGTGGGACGCCGGCGCTTATCTGTCGCTCCCGGGCCTGTGGTTGTGCCTGTCCCTCGATCCGAAGCGCGATCAACAACCCGCCGCCGACTACACGCATTACGCCTTCAGCCTCGGCGCAGCGGATTTCCCGTTGTTCGTACAGCAGCTACGTGCCGCGAACGTACGCGAATGGCGTGATAACCGCAGCGAAGGTGCGTCGTTCTACTTCCTCGACCCGGACGGGCACAAGCTCGAAGCGCATGTCGGTGACCTTGCGTCGCGGCTCGCCGCGTGTCGGCAAAAGCCCTACGCGGGCATGCGTTTTTTCGACGAGTCGTGATCAACCGCCAATCGCTGATATAGACTGGCCGCCACGTTTTCCGGCGCTTGCAGGTTGTCCATGACTCCATCGTTGCTACTGGCTGTGCTGGCCTCGGGTTTCATTTACGGCATCACGCCGGGACCGGGTGTGCTGGCGGTGTTCGGCATCGGTGCGGCGCGTGGCCGGCGGGCCGGGGCGGGGTTTCTCTGCGGGCATCTGCTCGGCGATGTGATCTGGTGCAGCACGGCGTTGATCGCGATTGTCGGCGCTAAAGAAATCGGCAGCACCGCGTTCGATGTGCTCGGCGTGCTCAGCGCGTTGTACCTGTTCTGGCTCGGCTGGCGCGCGGTACGCGCCAAACGCAGTAATAGTGAGCAGCCGCAGGGCGCGGCGCGGCAGCCGTTCTGGCACGGCATCCTTTTCGGCCTGACCAATCCCAAAGCGTACCCGGTGGCGGTGGCGACTTTTACCGCGCTGCTGTCGAGCCGCGCCGAACTGCTCAATTGGTCGATGCTGCCGATGCTGATCGCCCTGAGTTTCCTCGGCGGCGTGCTCGCCTACGCTATTCTGATCGGCATCGTCGGCGCGCGGCAGGTACGCACGTTGTACCAGCGGCATGAGCTGGCGATCACTCGCTTGTGCGGAGTGATGTTCATCGGGTTCGCGATCAACGCGCTGGTGCATGCGTTGCCCGGATTGCTACCGAACAAGGCTTGAACTCAATCGCAGGACGCGAAGTTGTCGGGGCAGGGATGGTTGCTCAGTGCTGCATTGTCCGGACACCCACGCTGAATCATGGAAAAGCGAAATTCCGCGCCGTTGGCGAGTTACCTCGACCTGTTGCTGGACGCCGTGTGTGCGGTGGACAAGCAGGGCCGCTTCGTTTTTGTCAGTGCGGCGTGCGAGCGAATTCTCGGCTACACGCCTGACGAACTGATCGGTCAGTCGATGATCGATTACGTGCACCCGGCCGACCGCGAGCGCACGTTGTCGGCGGCCAGCGACATCATGGGCGGCGAACCGAAACTCAATTTCGAGAACCGCTACCTGCGCAAGGACGGCGGCGTCGTGCATATTCTGTGGTCAGCGCGCTGGTCGGAGGTCGATCAACTGCGCATCGCCGTGGCCCGCGACATCACCGAGCGCAAGCTGGCGGAATCGCGCCAGGCCGCGCTGTATGCGATCTCCGAAGCGGCGCATGCGGCGGAGGATTTGCTCGCGCTGTTCAAGCGTATTCATCTGATCATCGGCGAATGGCTGCCGGCGCTGAATTTTTCCGTGGCGCTGTATGACGAACACTGCGCGCAGCTGAATTTTCCCTATCACGTCGATGACGATGAGTTGCAACCCGAGCAGCCCGGCACGGTGACGGGACGTCTGTGTTCGGAAGTGATTCGCAGCGGCCAGCCGATTCTGCTGACCCCGGATTGCCCACACACGCCTCCGGAATTCGAAGCACTGGTGGCCGGTCAGCAATCACCGTGCTGGCTCGGCGTGCCGCTCAACTCGAAAGACCGCACCATCGGCGCATTGATCGTCAAAAGCCTGGCCGGCGGCGAGCGCTACACCGAGCGCGACAAGGAACTGCTGCAA
This sequence comes from Pseudomonas sp. P4795, assembly GCF_048822895.1. NCBI lineage: Bacteria > Pseudomonadati > Pseudomonadota > Gammaproteobacteria > Pseudomonadales > Pseudomonadaceae > Pseudomonas > Pseudomonas sp. P4795. The sequence goes on from NZ_JBMFBT010000003.1 coordinate 686,393, forward strand.
TACGTCTGCGCCCAGGTCGCCACCGCCATCGAACGCCAACAGTTGCACGCGCGGCTGCGACGTATGGCGCAATACGATCAGCTCACGCAATTGCCCAACCGCGAACTGCTGCGCGACCGACTCAAGACTGCGCTGGCTGTCGCGCGCGAGCAGACCGGGCACATGGCGCTGTTGTACGTTGATCTGGACCGCTTCAAACAGGTCAATGACACCTTTGGTCACGCGGTCGGCGACATGTTGCTGCAGGCTGTCGCCAGTCGGCTCAAGGGTTGCGTGCGCGAAAGCGATACCGTCGCGCGCATTGGTGGCGACGAATTCGTCGTGCTGCTTCACAGCATCCACGCTGCCGAAGATGCCGACAACATCGCGGAAAAAATCCGACAGGTACTGGTGCAACCGCTGCGCCTGGATGGTCACAGTCTGCACATCGAACCAAGCATCGGCGTAGCTCGTTATCCGGAACATGGCCATCATGAGGAGCAACTGTTCCGTCATGCGGATCAGGCCATGTACGCCGCCAAACGCCTGAATCATCGAGCGCTGGGTATCTAGTCCGGGCGCGCCGTTCGTCGCAGCGCTGGCAATTTTTCTAAACCTTTGTCCGTCAGGAAATTCTCAATCTAGGCGGGCACCTGCTCGCGACGATCAATACCAAGAGGTAGAGAATCATGCCTAATTCAAGGAACTCGAACTCGGGAAACTTCGCCAACGATCGAACGAAGGCGTCTGAAGCCGGTCGCAAAGGTGGGAAAACCACCACAACGACGGTCGATAAAGAGCCTGCGAAAACAGAAACGGGCCGCAAGCCTGCTCAGAAATCGAAGTAGTCGGTGAAGGTTGTTTTGATTGAGAGGCGGGGGCGCAAGCTCCCGCTTGAATTCCGCTAGAAGGAGGGCGCGACCATGAGCCGGATGGCCACCCGAGTACGCAGCATCAGTTTTATCAGCCTGCTGGGATTGTTCGCCAGCAGCGCATTTGCCCAGTCGCCCGCCGACTTCATCAACGATGCCTCGGCCAAAGGCATGGCCGACATTGAAGCCAGTCGTTTGGCGCACGGGAAAACCGAATCCAGAGAGGTCAAGGATTACACCATCACCGTGATCAACGACCGCACCACGGCCAATCAGCATCTGGCGAAGATCGCCAAAAAGCTCGACTTGCCAGTTGCGCCGCGCGAAGTAGTCGCGGACAAAGCCAAAGAGTTGATGCCTGAGGTGAAAGACGGCGCGACGTTTGACCAGGCTTATGCAGCGAGTCAGGTGAAGGCTACCGAGGACGCTATCAAGCAAATCGAGCTGGAAGCGCAGACTACCGACGTGCCGGAGATCAAGGCGTTTGCTGATGAGACTTTGCCGAAATTGCAGAGTCATCTGGAAAAGGCCAAAGCGCTGCAAGCGAGTCGCTGATTTTGGGGGCTGTGCTTCTTACTGGGGAGAGTTCCAAATGTCGACATCGCAGGGTGGTTGAAAATTCTGTTCGCAAAATCACTCGGATCTTCAAAGGGCGTTAGCGTCGACTGTTTTGGCGCGGCAACTTTCTTTGTCTAGGTTTCCGTCTAGGATCAAACGGCAGTCAATTTGCCAGTATGTGATTCACGGATAGAAACCCAGTCAGAGGTCAGCCATGGAATTCTTCGAAAAGTTAGCCAGTCTTGCCGCCAAAATCCGCTTGCAGGGTGCTGCCATTCAAACGGAAGAAGCGACAAAAAATGCGTTTGTCATGCCCTTCATCAGCACTGTTTTGGGGTACGACGTTTTCGACCCTACAGAGGTGACCCCGGAATTCGTCTGTGACGTCGGCACCAAGAAAGGCGAGAAAATTGATTACGCCATCATGAAAGAAGGCGAAGTGCAGATCCTGATCGAGTGCAAAAAAATCGGCGAGCCACTGCACATCAATCATGCCTCCCAGTTGTTCCGATATTTTCATGTCACCAGTGCGCGTATATCGATTCTCACCAACGGCCAGGTCTACAAGTTCTTCACCGATCTGGATGCGCCGAACAAGATGGATGAAAAGCCGTTTCTGGAACTGGACCTTCTGGCTATCGACGAATACTCGGTTCCCGAGTTGATCAAACTTACCAAGTCTGCATTCGACGTTGACTCGATCATCAATGCTGCCGGGGAATTGAAGTACGTCAGTCAGATCAAGAAAGTCATCGCATCGCAGGTCACTAAGCCTGATGACGACTTCGTTAAAGTCTTCGCTTCCCGGGTTTACGACGGAGTAATCACGCAAAAGGTACGCGATCAGTTTCATGAGTTGACGAGGAAGGCTGTCGCGCAGTTCCTCAATGATCAAATTAATGAGCGCCTAAAATCGGCCATGAGTGGTTCGATCCAGCCTGCACCGGCATCGATTCCGAGTGCTGCAAACGGAACTGATCCGGCTGATCCTCGTGATGAGTCAGACGATAAGGTGCTGACGACTCTGGAAGAGCTGGAGGGGTATCACATTGTTCGCGCGGTGGTTCGATCAATAGTCGATGCCAAGCGTATCGTGCAGCGCGATACGCAGAGCTACTTCGGCATCCTGCTCGATGACAACAACCGTAAACCGATCTGCCGTCTGCACTTCAATCGTTCGCAGAAATACATAGGGATTTTCGACGAAGAAAAGAACGAAACCCGACATGCCATCAATTCGGTCGACGATATCTATGAGTATTCGGATCAATTGAAGAAAACCGTGGGCTATTACGACTGATCCAAGCGATGCGAAAAACCGGCTTGCGCCGGTTTTTTTATGGACGAAAAGCCACCACTCTTAAGTCGGATAGAGCATTGAACCGTAGTCAATGTATCGTAGTGGACGACTGTAAATAGTCCCGACAGGAGAACGCAATGACCTGGTCCGCCAAACAATACGTCGCTTTCGAAGATGAACGCACTCGCCCAGCGCGTGACTTGCTGGCGGCTATCCCCACGTCAGACGCACGCTCCGTGGTCGATATCGGTTGTGGCCCCGGTAACTCGACCGAGTTGCTGGTGCAGCGTTTTGCGGATGCGCGAGTGCAAGGGCTGGACAGTTCGCCGGACATGATCGAGGCAGCGCGCAAGCGGTTGCCGCAGTTGCATTTCGATGTGGCACAGATTGATCAGTGGGCGGAGGCCGGGCCGTTTGATGTGATCTTTGCCAATGCTGTTTTGCAGTGGGTGCCGGATCACGCGACATTGTTGCCGGCACTGGTGGAGAAGTTGGCGGCGGGTGGCAGTCTGGCGATTCAGATGCCCGATAACTTGAATGAGCCGTCGCATCGGTTGATGCGGGAAGTGGCGGCGAGCGGGCCGTGGGCCGGCAAACTTGCCGATGCGGCGGGGCAGCGAACGGAGATGGCCAGTGCCAGTGCTTACTTCTCGATGTTGCGAGCGCACTGTTCGCGGGTTGATGTGTGGCGTACGACTTATCACCATCAATTGGCGGGCGGAGCGGTCGGGGTTGTTGAATGGTTCAAGGGCAGCGGGTTGATTCCGTTCCTCAGCCCTCTGACGGAAGTGGAGCGCGAGGCGTATCTGGCGTTGTATCTGGAGGCGGTTGCCAAGGCTTATCCGGCGCTGGCAGATGGTTCGGTGCTTTTGCCGTTTCCGCGGTTGTTTATTGTGGCTACGCGCTAAATAACTGAAGCAAACCTTGTGGCGAGGGAGCTTGCTCCCGCCGGGTTGCGAAGCGACCCCAAAATCCTGGATCGGCTTCGCAATCCATCAACTCAGCGCTGAACCGCCACCAACATCATCATCGGCCGCTCACGCTCTTCCGCCAACGCCGGTTGCGCCGCCACCTCCGCATCACTCGGCCCCCACTCATCAACGTGACGAATGGAAAACCCTGCCGCGATCAACGAATTCAGCAGTGTGCCCATTGTGCGATGCTGCTTGATCACCCCGTCAGCCAACCAGTTAGTGACCCGCTCCCCTTCCATCTGATAGCTGTCCAGCGGCCAGCGCTTGCGACCTTCACCGTCGATCAGCCAACCCGGATTACGCGGCGCCATGAAGATCGGATGCTCAATTGAAAACACAAAATGCGCGCCCGGTTTAAGTGCTGCATACAGCTTGGCGAACAGCCCTGAAAGATCCTTGATGTAATGCAGCGCCAGCGAGCTGTAGGCCAGATCGAAAGTGCACGTAGGCAAATCGAGCTGTTCGAGGTCGGCACGTTCGTAGCGGATGTTCGCGGCTGACGTAGTTTCCCGCGCTCGTTCGAGCATTTTCTGCGAGACGTCCAGCCCCAGCACATCAGCAGCGCCTTGCTCGCTGGCCCAGCGGCAGAACCAGCCGTAACCGCAGCCCAGATCCACCACCCGCAAACCGTGCATGGAGGGCAGCAACGCCTTCAGCGCCGGCCATTCCGGCGCGGCGTCGAGGCCGCCGATGGAGCGGTTCATCTGGCTGTAGCCCTGGAAGAATTCGGGATCGTCGTAGATGTTTTGAGTCATGGGGAGATGCTAGCGGGTCGTGAGCCGGGAGAGAACAGGTTGAATGTTGGGGATGTGTAATTGCTGTATTTCGATTCGGGATGTTTAACGCGTGTTTCGAATTTGCCGAACCTTCCCACAATGTTTTCAGGTTGTCCGTCGGAAGCGCGGTCTCTAGCCTGTGTGGGTCGCTGCCAAATCAGCGATCGGGATTGGAACCCTGAGGCTCTACTGACTGCAAATGCACTTTTCATGACGTATGCTTGCGCGCCTTGATGGTGTGCACTCCGTTATGGCGGCTGTGCGCGGGAGACTTCGAGTCTGTCGGGTTTTGCTCAGTGGCCCGGGTTCCAACCTGCGCACAGCTGCCACCTCTTCGCGTGGAACCGAAAGGGTCAGCTCCAACCATCACGCTGAGTATCAAAATCATGATCAAACCAACACCGAATCCACCCGAGTTCGAAACCGACCCAACATCCCCATACGCGTCCATCGACTCCAGAAAACTCCACGAAGCCGCCGACCGCGCCCTCGATCATTACCTCTGCCCCGGCGCCCACGTCATGGGCACCAGCAACGAACCCGCGCCGATGTACTTCGCCAACCCGGCGTGCGACACCGAATCCCTGCTCGCCAACGCCAGCGAATCACTCGGTTCAGCCACCGAGATGCTCTACAACTTCGCCGCAGTGCTCGACCCCGCCCACCGCAAAACCGCGCTGGGCATTGCGCAGGTGGTCATGCTCGGAGGGCTGGCGGTGAATCAGGCACTGGATAACGTTGAGCTGAAGGCTTGAGCACTTCGTAAGCGTTTTCCGCAGGCATAAAAAAACCGGTCATCACGACCGGTTTTTTACATTCGCCTTCAACCTTGCTGCAAAACCTTGAGCGCCGCCGAAGCCAAAAATCCGGAGCGGCTTTTCTCCTCAGGGTGATGCAACACGTATTCATCGATCCGGTTTAGCAGATAACCCGGCAACGTGATGTTGAGCTTCTGGGCTTTGCCCAAGTACTTGGTCACGTCGATATCCACCACGGCCCACGTGCAACCGGCGTATTTGGGATTGGCCGCATGCAGCGTGACCTTGTTGGCCGGTGGGATCGGCGAACCGTCCTCTGCCAGAATCTCGAAATGTCCTTCAATGGCTTCACGGGCCATGGCCATCGCATCGTCCAGATCATCCCCGGCGGAGAAGCAGCCCGGAATATCCGGCACCTCCACTCCCCAGGCGTGTCTTTCGTCACCTAGTGAAATCGCGATTGGGTAAAGCATGTGTGTTGTCCTCCTGGACGCTGCTGCCCTAACGAGTCAAAGCAACGCCTGCTGCAAAATACTGATGGCCGTTTTCTTCAGCAGATCTTTTTTCGGATGAGGCACCGTCACCAAGCCGGGCTTGGTCGGGTGCTTGAAGTGGTGATGGCTGCCTCTGATCCGTACCAGAAACCAACCGTCTGCGACGAGCTGGCCAATTAGAAAACGGCTATTCACAACACCTCCTTGTGGTGCGCTTGGTGGGTACTATACCCACGATTGTTTTTTGATCAACACTATAACCACCGAACGGTCATCATCCTTTGATGGCGCCGGAGGGGCAGATTCAATTCTAGGCAGGGATGACTCGCCAGGATCTGGAGTGTATTGCGGGCCGTTGCCGCAGGCTTATCTGGCCGGCGCTAATTCCAATATTTTGGGGCTTATCGAGAGAATGTCGTGATAACCCACAATTAAAGGGAATTAGGCGCAGTTGTGGTGGGGCTCGTTCCAGGCAAATCCAATTGTGCTCTGATCACCGTCCTCGATTCCTCTCAAACCCCAGACACAAAAAAACCGGCCATCAAGACCGGTTTTTTGTACTTGCGCATCCCCCGTCAAACCACAACGCAGGACAAATATTCGATTGGAGCGGGTGAAGGGAATCGAACCCTCGTTATCAGCTTGGGAAGCTGGAGTAATGCCATTATACGACACCCGCTCAGAGCGGCTGACTTTGTACCAGACTCGGCCACGGATGAGAAGTTTTCTTTGCGCCGACGCGCTGCAAAAGCCTGAATCAGAGCCAAAACGGTCAATCGCCAGCAAGCACTGCGGACTGGGAGTCGATGGAAACTCAGTCCCGCAGGCTTGCTCGCGCTGACACTCTTTCAAATAGCCAATGCATGGTGATCCTGAACAAACTGGTAACGCGTTCGGCTGGCTTGCGGTGCTGGTTTCAGAAAGCCGAGCACGGCTTTCTGGCTGTCGCGGCAGGCCGATTTGTGTTCCATGTCGAGAAAGTGCCCGGTGGCCTGCAGCGTGGTAAAGGTGCTTTGCGCCACGTGGTTGCCGAACAGGCGGGCGTCGGTGGCGGCGGTGTATTCGTCCCATTCGCCGTTGACGAACAGTACCGGCACGTTGATCTTCTGCGCGGCTTTCAAATAGCACTGCCGATCGCTGTGCAGCACGTCGCTGATGTGGAAGTGCATCTGCCCGTATTCGTGCTCGGCCAGGCTGCTGACGTGACGATAGTTGAAGCGCTTGAACAGCGACGGCAGGTGCTTGCCGATGGTGCTGTTGACGAGTTCGCCGACCCGGTCGCCGTCGCGTTTGCCGAGGTAATCAACGCCGCGTTCGAGGTAGTCGAGCATGTGCGCGTTGATTACCGGTGAGAACGAGCTGATCACGGCTTTTTCGATGCGTCGTGGCTGGTGCGCCAGCGCGACCAGCGTGGCGGCGCCACCCCATGAGAACGACAAAACGTGTTCGGCGGCGAAGTGGTCGATCAGCTCGAGCAGGATCTGCCCTTCGACGTCTTTGGTCAGATGTTTCTCATGGCGATTGTGGACTTTCGACTTGCCCGCGTAGGGCTGGTCGTAGCAGACCACGTTGAATTGCGGGTGCAGATTTTTCACGGTTTGTGCAAACGACGCAGTCGTGGCCATCGAGCCGTTGACCAGAATAATGGTCTTTTCTGCGGCGTCTGCGCGATAGAACTCCGTGTAAACCCGATACTGACCCTGTATATCCAGCACAGCGATTTCTGGCCTCATGTCATAAGACTCCTGGCAAGCAAGCGGGTATGCGCGCAAATAGAGATTGCACGAGCTTTGTGACAGGTAGGCATACGCCTTGAATTTTGCAGGCCCATGTCGATCCGGTAATGCAGGTCGACGGGTATTGTTATTGGCGGGCAGTCTGCCGGCTGAGGCGCAGCCTTGAGGGCTGTCTACCGGCAAAAAATTTCTTGGATGTACGTTGTGACTCATCGGTCACAATCTGGCCGACGTCCTGATTCAAGCAGGGAGAGTCGGATCGCGCAAGTGCGTTTGGAGAATTGTTCGACAACTTCTGCTGAGCGGTCGGCTGCTTAGAACAAATGGATCTCTTCGGTGCGCAAAGCGCGGTACTCGCCCGGTTTTAGCGCGTTATCCAGATGCAGCAGGCCCATGGATTCACGGTGCAGGTGCAGCACTTTGTTGTCGAAGTGGCCGAACATGCGCTTCACCTGGTGGTAGCGGCCCTCGACGATGCTTAGCCGCGCCGTTTTCGGGCCGAGGATTTCCAACTGCGCCGGTTGCGTGGTCAGGTCTTCGAAGGCGAAATAAATGCCCTCGGCGAATTTGCTCGCATATTCCGCGCCGATCTCCTGCTCGGTTTCGACGTAGTAGACCTTTGGCAGTTTGGTCTGCGGCTGAGTGAGTCGCCGCGACCACGCGCCGTCGTTGGTGATCAGCATCAGCCCGGTGGTGTTGAAATCCAGACGTCCGGCGATGTGCAGGTCTTCCTTACCCGGCTCATTGATCAAATCGAGCACGGTCGGATGCTGGGGATCGAGCGTGGCGCTGACGCAGCCGGGCGGTTTGTGCAGCATGAAGTAACGCGCCGGTTTGCCGGTTTGCAGCACTTCGTCGTCGACCTCGACACGGCTGAACTCCAGCACGTCGCTGTGCGGGTCGCTGACGATTTTTCCGTCAACGCGCACACGCTTTTCCACCAGCAACAGGCGCACCTGCTTACGGTTGTAGCGGGGCAGGTTGCTGAGGAAACGGTCGACGCGCATGGTCAGGAATCGGCGGACAAAGGGCCGCGCATGTTACGGGATCGGCGGTTTTGCTGCTTGTAGTTGCGCCTCGACCTGAGCGCAACGCGGGCACAGGCAGGATTTGTCGCGCAGTTGCGCGGGCAGCGCTTCGAGCACAGCCGGGTCGATCGAAACGCCGTAGCACCAGCAGGCGCGATCTGCGGTGCGCGGATCGGCAAGGGTGCAGTCGTTGCGTGCACCACAGGCGGGGCAGAGGTTGGCTTGGGTCATATTTAGATCAGTCGACTGAGGCGTTGCATGCATGATCGACCCGCACTCTGGACAGCGCAAGCGGTTGCCGGCCGGCCAGCACTAATCCATCGCCGGGCGGCGCCATCTGCGGATGAACAAGGTTTCATTAATCACTTGTTTCAACTTGTTACGGAAACGCACCAGATTCCGAAAACGCTGTCAGATATTGCGTCAGTCACCGAATAGTCGACTGACGCCTGCCAGCGTCGCTGGTGTGGCTACCCGCGGTCCAGGAGGCCGCCATGTATCGCCGAATCTTTCTGTTTGCCGTGATGCTGTTTTCCCTCAGTGGCTGCGCCCCGTATTCCTACGCAGACACCTACTACAGGTCAGAGGTTTACACATCACCCGCGCCGGTCTACTACGGCGGTGGTGGAAATTATTACAGCGGCGGCCGCAGCACTTACTACTCGGCCCCGCGCTATTACCAGCCTGCACCACGTTATTACCAACCGGCTCCGCGTTATTACTCGGCGCCACGTTACTACCAACCAGCACCGCGCCATTACGATAATCGGCGCTGGCACGGTAACGATCGCGGACGCTGGGAGGGGCATCGCGGCAACGGATGGGACAACCAACGCGGCCGGGGCGACTACAACCGTCACAGCGGTCGCGGTGATCACAACGGTCGTGGTAACCGCTGGTAACCAACCACAAAAAAGCGGCGCATTGAGCGCCGTTTTTTTTGTGTTTGAATTTTAGTAACTGGAGAGATCCGCCAACGGATGCCGCCCCTCCCAAACCTTATGAAAATGCGCCTCGACTACCGCGTCCGGCACATGTGCAATCTCTGGCCAATGCCAGTGCGGTTTCTGATCCTTGTCGATCAAACGCGCACGAACCCCTTCGCTGAATTCCGGATGCCGGCAGCAATTGAGGCTCAGGGTGTATTCCATCTGAAAAACTTCGGCCAGCGACAAATGCCGGGCACGTTTGATCTGTTCCCAGACCAGATGCGCAGTCAGCGGCGAGCCTTCGCTCATGGTCTTCGCTGCACGGGCGATCAGCAGATCGCTGCTGTCGCGCTGCAGGGCGATGGCCTTCCAGGCACAGGTTACATCGCTGACATCCAGCAACTCATCAATGTGCTGACGACGCGGCAGCCATTGTGCTTCGGGCATCTGCGCCACCGCCTCCTGTTGCAGGGCCTTGAGCAGACTGTTGAGCTGCATTTCGGTCTGCTCCTGCCAATTCAGCTGCAGTAAACCCTCAATCAGATCCGGTTGCTGCTCATCGAGCAGAAAGCGATCCGCCAGATCCAGATCAATCGCATCGCGACCATTGATGTGCGCGCCGGTCAAACCCAGAAACACCCCGAGCTTGCCCGGCAGCCGCGACAGAAACCAACTGGCGCCGACATCCGGGTACAGACCGATGGAGATCTCGGGCATCGCCAAGCGGCTGCTCGGCGTGACGATCCGCGTGCTCGCGCCTTGCAGCAAACCCATGCCGCCGCCGAGCACGTAACCGTGGCCCCAGCAGATCAATGGTTTTGGATAAGTGTGCAAGCTGTAGTCCAAACGGTATTCCGCGCTGAAGAATTGCGCAGCCAGCGGCGGCACTTCGCCGGGATGCGCACGGCAGGCCTCCACCAGACTGCGCACTTCGCCGCCAGCGCAGAAAGCTTTGGCGCCGTTGCCGCGCAACAGCACGCAGACGATTTGTTCATCCTTGGCCCACGCGTTGAGTTTGTCGCTCAGCGCGTTGATCATCGGCAGGGACAGCGCATTCAGCGACTTTTCGGCATCCAGACTGGCCACGCCGATGCGTGCGCCGTCGGTGCCGGTGAGTTCTTCGAAGTGCAGATTCATCGTGACCTCGATCGGGAATTTGAACGATCAGTATGATCGCAGTGTAGGAAAGTGCCGGATCTGCGTCAGATCAATTGACAAGCAGAGGCGGGTTTCCTAGGGTTCGCCCCATTGATTTTGCCGGAAATGACCATGACTGCTGACGACCGTATCAAACTCGAACCGAGCTGGAAGGAGGCACTGCGTGCTGAGTTCGACCAGCCGTACATGGCAGAGTTGCGCAATTTTCTGCAGCAGGAGCGGGCGGCCGGCAAGGAAATCTATCCGCCGGGACCGATGATTTTCAATGCGCTGAATTCGACGCCGCTGGATAAAGTCAAAGTCGTCATCCTCGGCCAAGACCCATATCACGGCCCGGGACAGGCGCATGGTTTGTGCTTCTCGGTGCAACCGGGTGTGCCGACGCCGCCGTCGTTGGTCAACATCTATAAAGAGTTGAAACGCGACCTGAACATCGACATTCCCAACCACGGCTATCTGCAGAGCTGGGCCGAGCAGGGCGTGCTGATGCTCAACACCACCATGACCGTCGAGCGCGCCAACGCCAACGCGCACAAGGATAAGGGCTGGCAGTTTTTCACCGACCGGATCATTGAAGTGGTCAGTCGCGAGCAGCCGCACCTGGTGTTCATGCTCTGGGGCGCGCATGCGCAGAGCAAGCAGAAGCTGATCGATGCGACCAAGCATCTGGTGCTGACGTCGGTGCATCCGTCGCCGCTGTCGGCTTATCGTGGCTTCCTCGGGTGCGGGCACTTCAGCCGCACCAACAAGTTTCTTGAGCAGAATGGCGAGACGCCGATTGAGTGGCGTCTTCCGCCGATTTGATGTGGGTCTGAAGGGCCTCATCGCTGGCAAGCCAGCTCCCACAAGGTTAGGGGGGAATACATAATTGTGGCATCCCCCAAACCTGTGGGAGCTGCGGTGCGACGATTCGACTTGCCAGCGATGAAGTTCACTCGGTCTCAATCGGGATTACGGTTCCAGTATTTGAACAACGGCTCCGCCAGAAACAGCACAAACAACAAGCGCATCACCTGCATCGCTGTCACCAACGGCACCGACAGTTGCAGGGTTTCCGCCGTCAGACTCATCTCGGCAATCCCGCCAGGCATCATGCCCAGTGTCAACGAACGCAAATCCAGATGGGTCAGGGCGCTCAAACCCAGAGCTGCCAAAGTCGCAATCAACATGGTCAGCGCCGTACCAATCAAGGTACGGCCCATGAATGACGGCGCGCGGCGGAAGAACTGCCGGTTGAAGTGACAACCCAATCCGCTGCCAATCAACCACTGCCCAATCTGGCTGCCGCCATTGGGCAGACTGATGTGCAGATCCCAGGCGATGCTCACCGTCGCACTCACCAGCAACGGCCCGAACAGCCACGGATTGGGTTGGCGCAACCGTTGCCAACCCCAAGCAAGCAATCCGCCCGCCGGAAACAGAATCGCCAGCCAGCGCCAATCGACGCTGCCGGCGTGAGAAATCGGTGTGCCGTCACCCAGCAAATATTTGAAGGCTGCCGGCACGCACAACACCACCACCAACACCCGCAGACTCTGGCCCGCCGCAACATGGCTGAGCAGCGCGCCGTTGCGTGCGCCGAGGTTGACCATCTCGCCGGAGCCACCGGGCATGCTCGAGAAAAACGCCGTGGCGCGATCCTCACCGGTGCGGCGCATCAACCACACCCCGACCACCGCCGACAGGCTGGTGACCAGCGCGCCGAAGAAGATCAAACCAAAGTGGCTGAGTACCTGCTCCATCACCAATGGGGTGAAGTGCAGGCCGATGCCGATTCCGACGATCCACTGCCCGCATTTGCGCCCGCCGGGTATTTCCGCCAATTGCCATGGCGTCAGGCAGCGCACCAGGATGATCGCCAGCAACGAGCCGACCATCCACGGCAGCGGCCAGCCGATCTGGCTGGCGAGATAACCGCCAAGCAGACCGACCAGCGGCGTTCCCCACCAGCTTTTGAAGGGCCGATCAGACATCGGCAATAGCGTTGCGCGCAGCAGCACGGCGACGCCAGATGCGCAGTAGCGGCATCAGCAACATGATCGCGGTCAGCACCCAGCATCCGAAAGTGATCGGACTCGACCAGAGGATTTCCAGCGCACCGTTGGAAATCGACAGCGCACGACGCAGGTTCTGTTCCATCAGACCGCCGAGGATGAAGCCCAGCAGGACTGGCGACAGCGGAAAATCCAGTTTGCGCAGGATGTAACCGAAGATGCCGATGCCCACCATCAGGAACAGGTCAAAGGTAGTCGCATGCACCGCATACACGCCAATCCCGGTGATGATCGCGATCACTGGCACCAGCGCCCAGTTCGGCACGGCGAGGATGCGCGTGAAGATGCGGATCATCGGGATGTTGAGTATCACCAGCATGATGTTGGCAACGAACAGCGATGCGATCAGGCCCCAGACGATGTCCGGTTGTTGCTGGAACAGCAGCGGGCCGGGCGTGATGTTGTACAGCGACAGGGCGCCGATCATCACCGCCGTGGTGCCCGAACCGGGTACGCCGAGGGTCAGCATCGGCACCAGTGCGCCACAGGCAGAAGCGCCGATGGCGGTTTCCGGAGCCGCGAGGCCACGGGCATCGCCTTCGCCGAATTTGCCGCTGGCACCGGCAATGCGTTTTTCGGTCATGTAGGCCACGGCACTCGCCAGCGTCGCGCCGGCACCCGGCAACACGCCCATGATGAACCCGAGCAGGCCGCAACGGATGTTCACGGTGAACACCGACGCCGCTTCCTTGAAGTTGAACATCATGCGTCCGGTAGCTTTTACCGCTTCCTGGCCACGATGGGTTTTCTCCAGCAACAGCAGGATTTCGCTGATCGAGAACAGACCCAGCACCAACACCACAAACTGAATGCCGTCGGTCAGGTGAATGTTGTCGCCGGTGAAGCGATACACACCGCTGTTGGCGTCGATGCCGACGCTGGACAGGAACAGCCCGATCAACGCCGCGATAAACGTCTTCAACGGTCGATCACCGGCCATGCCGCCGAGGCAGACAATCGCGAACACCATCAGTACGAAATATTCCGCTGGCCCGAAGGCAATCGCCCATTTCGCCAGCAGCGGGGCGAACAGCACCATGCCGCAGGTGGCGATGAATGCGCCGATGAACGAACTCCACGCCGACAGCGATAACGCCACGCCGGCCATGCCTTTGCGCGCCATCGGGTAACCGTCGAGAGTGGTCATCACGGTCGACGCTTCGCCGGGAATGTTCAGCAGAATCGAGCTGATCCGCCCGCCGTATTCGCAGCCCAGATACACCGCCGCCAGCAGGATCAGCGCCGACTCCGGAGGCAGGCCGAGGGCGAAGGCAATCGGGATCAACAACGCCACGCCGTTGATCGGACCCAGGCCCGGCAGCAGGCCGACCACGGTGCCGATCAAGGTACCGGTCAGCGCCGTCACCAGGTTGTACGGGGTCAGCGCAACGCCGAAGCCCTGGCTCAAATAACCGAGAGTATCCATATCAGTTCTCCAGAACGTCGAGCAGGCCGAGGGGCAGCGGAACGTCCATCACGCGGTCGAACAGCAAGTACAAACCGATGGCCATCAACGTCGTCACGACAACGCTCGGCACCCATGGCCCGCCGTACAGGCGCGCCATGGGGATACCGATCAGAATGCTGGAAAGGATGAATCCCAGCGGTTCAAACAGGCCGGCAAACACCAACAGCAGTACGACGCAGATGCTGATCTTGGTCAGGGTTTCGCGATCCAGCGGCGGCTCGTCATCGCTGTGCTTGATTGGCGCCGGACGAAACACCATGTACAGCAGCGCTGCGCCCATCAGGCCGAGCATCAGCAGGGGAAAGGCCCGTGGGCCAACCGGTTCGTAGGAAAAAGCCGCCTGATACGGCCAGGCCATCAGTGCCAGGCCGGCACAAACCAGCAACAGCACTGAGGCAAAAATGCGTTGAATAAGCATGAGGAACTCCTGTGCCACGGCCGCGCTGAGCGAGGCCGTGGACGCTAGACAGCGACGATCACTGGATCAGGCCGAACTCTTTGGCCAGCACCTTGTAGTCCGCGACTTGCTTCTTCACGTAGGTGTCCAGCTCGGGACCGGTCATGGCGAACGGGAACAGTTCACGCTGATCGCGCAGCGTGGCGAACTCGTCGGAGGCCAGCAGTTTGTCGAAAGAATCTTTCCACCACGCGTAGTCTTCATCGCTGACTTTTGGCCCGAGGTAGAAACCGCGCACCACCGGCCAGACGATGTCGTAGCCTTGTTCCCTGGCAGTCGGGATGTCTTTCATTTCCGGCTCGTCGATGCGCTTGTCGGCGAACACTGCCAGCAGACGCATGTCGCCGCTCTGGATGTGCGGCATGGAGTCGGAGATGTCGGTACTGCCGACCTGGATGTGCCCGCCGAGCAGGGCGGTGGCGATTTCGCCGCCACCTTCGAGGGCGACATAACGCAGGTCACGCGGGTTGATCCCGGCAGCCTTGGCGATCAATGCGGTCTGCATCCAGTCCTGGCTACCGACGGTGCCGCCCGAACCAATCACCACTTTGCTCGGATCTTTCTTCAGCGCCTGTACCAGATCGTCGAGATTCTTGTAGGGCGAATCGCTTTTCACCGCGATCGCGCCGTAGCTGGTGCCGACGGCCGCCAGCCAGCGCACATTGGTTTCGTCGAAGCGACCGAACTTTCCTTGGGCCAGGTTCAGCAGCGAGCCGCTCGACCACGCCACCAGTGTTCCCGCATCGGCCGGACGTTGAGCGACCACCGCGTTGTACGCCACCGCGCCGACGCCGCCGGGCATGTAGGTGACGCGCATCGGTTTGCTCAGCAACTTCTGATTGACCAGTGCGCTCTGCACCAGTTTGCAGGTCAGGTCGAAACCACCGCCGGGGGAGGCCGGGGCGATGCATTCAGGGCGTTTCGGTTCGGCCAGCAATTGGCCGGCAAACAGCATGACGCCGGCGGCCAGAGCACATTTACGCAGTGACAATTTCATTGGATTCTCCACGGTCTTTTTGTTGTAAGGGCTTTTTGTAGGAGCTGCCGAAGGCTGCGATCTTTTGATCTTTTGATCACAGCCCCAGGCATTTCAATCAATCACCAAAGGGCAACGCTATAGCTCACCAGCAGACGCACTTCATCGGCATCGCGAGCGGAGTAGTTGGAACGGTAAGTGGCATTACGCAGGCGTACCGCGACATCCTTGAGGGCGCCGCTTTGTACTACATATTTGATCTCGGTATTGCGCTCCCACTCTTTGCCTTCATCACCGTTCTTGAGCTTGATGTTGTCACCGCTCAAGTAGCGGCTCATGAAGCTCAGGCCGGGAATGCCGAGTCTGGCGAAATCGAAGTCGTAACGGGCTTGCCACGAGCGCTCTTCGGCGCCGGCGAAGTCGTTGATCTGCACGAAGTTGACCAGATACGGATCGCTGCCATCGACATACGGAAAGGCGCTGTCGCCGGACATGTGTTGATAACCGGCGCTGAACTTGTGGCCGCTTAGCGCGTAACTGACCAGACCGTTGAGTGAGCGGTTGTCGATCTCGCCGCCACGCGCCGCGCCTTGGTCATCACTGACGGCGAAGCGCAGGTCGGTGGCGAAAGTGCCTGTTCCCATCGGCCGCGAGGCGACCAGGCCGAAGAAGTGCTGGTTGTAGACTTCATCGAGTTGCGCGAAGTGGTAGCTGCCAATGATCTTGTCGGTGAACTTGTAATCCACGCCGCCAAAGTCGAAGTGTTTACCGGCGGCTGTGCCGGCGAAACGGCTGTTCTTGTTGTTGAGGGCAATGTC
Source organism: Pseudomonas sp. P4795 (assembly GCF_048822895.1). Taxonomy (NCBI): domain Bacteria; kingdom Pseudomonadati; phylum Pseudomonadota; class Gammaproteobacteria; order Pseudomonadales; family Pseudomonadaceae; genus Pseudomonas; species Pseudomonas sp. P4795. The sequence continues at coordinate 702,728 of NZ_JBMFBT010000003.1, forward strand.
CTCGAAATCGGTGCTGTCGCGATCCTTGGCTTTTTCCAGACGCCCGCCGGTGAAGGTAAGGTTCTTGATCTCTTTGGAGGTCAGCAGGCCACCTTCAAAAGTCTGCGGCAGGATGCGCCCGTCGTTGGGTTTGAGGATCGGCAGTTCCGGGATCAGGCTGCCAATCTTCAATTCAGTCGCGGAGATTTTCACTTTGCCGGTCAGGCCAAGCTTGGAGTATTCATCCGCCGCGCGTCCGTCATCGTGGGTCGGCAACAGACCCGTGCCGGTGCGATCCGGGCTGGAATCCAGTTTTAGCCCAAGCATGCCCAGCGCATCGACACCGAAGCCCACGGTGCCGTCGGTGTAACCCGATTGCAGATTGAGCATGAAACCCTGCGCCCATTCATCGCGCTTGGATTGCTGGGCACTGCTGCCGTCGCGAAAGTCGCGGTTGAAATACATGTTGCGGGTTTCGAAGGTGGCGGAACTGTCTTTGATGAAGTCGGCGTAGCTCAACGGCGAAAAACCGGCGAGGGCAGCGGCACTGGCAAGGGCGGTGTGGCTGAGACGGGAAGGACGAACAGGCGTAAGAGCCTTGGTCTGCAAGGACGGCATGCGGGGTGTACTCCGTTTATTGTTCTTATTGGCGAAAACGCTTCGAGGCGTTTTTCGTATTCGCTGTGTGGCATCAGCGACGGCAGTCGGAACTGTCCGTGGGCCGACTCTAACGGGCTAACCTTTCGCTAACCTTTCAATCGGCTTTCACGGTTTTCGGGCTTCACAGCGACGGTTGCGGCTGTAAACTCCGCGCCAAAGAATGGCGTCGGCCATCCCTGAACGAGGTAAAAATCCATGCGTGTCCTGCTCGTCGAAGACCATTTGCCACTGGCCGAAAGCGTGGCCCAGGCGCTCAAGAGCACCGGTCTGACCGTGGATGTGTTGCACGATGGCGTGGCTGCCGACCTGGCACTCAGCAGCGAGGAATACGCGGTGGCGATTCTTGATGTCGGCCTGCCGCGCATGGACGGTTTCGAAGTGCTGGCGCGTTTGCGCGCACGCGGCAAGAATTTGCCGGTGCTGATGTTGACTGCACGCAGTGATGTGAAGGACCGTGTGCATGGCCTCAATCTGGGCGCCGACGATTACCTCGCCAAGCCATTTGAACTGACTGAACTGGAAGCGCGGGTCAAAGCCCTGTTGCGCCGCAGTGTGCTCGGCGGCGAGCGTCAGCAGCGTTGCGGCGTTCTCGCCTATGACCTCGACACCCGGCGCTTCACCCTCGGCGAAGATCTGCTCACCCTGACTTCTCGCGAACAGGCCGTGCTTGAAGCGCTGATTGCGCGTCCAGGCCGGGTGATGAGCAAGGAGCAACTGGCCGCGCAGGTGTTTGGTCTGGATGAAGAGGCCAGCCCCGATGCCATCGAAATCTACGTGCATCGCCTGCGCAAGAAACTCGACGGTCAACCGGTGGCCATCGTGACTTTCCGCGGCCTCGGCTATCTGCTGGAGAGCCGCGATGCATAAGCCCAGCAGCCTGCGCTGGCGGTTGCTGTGGAATCTCGCGGCGCTGTTGGTGGTGCTGATGCTGGCCAGCGGTCTGAGCGCTTACTGGAACGGTCGCGAAGCCGCCGACACCGCGTATGACCGCACGCTGCTGGCCTCGGCGCGCACTATTGCCGCCGGTCTCTCGCAACGCGATGGCAGCCTGAGTGCCGACGTGCCTTACGTGGCCCTCGACACCTTCGCTTACGACAGCGCCGGGCGTATCTATTACCAGGTCAACGACATCCATCAGAAGCTGATTTCCGGCTACGAAAACCTGCCCGGCCCGCCGCCTGGCACGCCGCGAACTGACAGCTATCCGGCGCTCGCGCGTTTCTACAACGCCACCTATCAAGGGCAAAACGTGCGCGTGGTCAGCCTGTTGAAAGCGGTGAGCGAGCCGAACATGAATGGCATGGCGGAAATTCGTGTCGCCGAAACCGATGAAGCACGGGTGAGCATGGCGCGCAGTCTGGCCGCCGATACTTTGCTGCGTCTGGGCATGCTGGCGATTGGTGCATTGTTGCTGGTGTGGTTTGCCGTGAGTGCCGCATTGCGCCCGCTGGAGCGTTTGCGCACGGCGGTGGAAGAGCGCCAGCCCGACGATCTGCGCCCGCTCCCGCTGGTAGAAGTGCAGCACGAGTTATGGCCGCTGGTGCGCGCACTCAACCATTTCACCGAACGCCTGCGCGGGCAGTTCGAGCGCCAGGCGCAATTCATTGCCGACGCCGCTCACGAATTGCGCACCCCGCTGGCGGCGCTCAAGGCGCGGCTGGAACTGGGGCTGCGCTCCAGCGAAGCGGAAACCTGGCGCAACACCCTGGAATCGTCCGCGCAGAGCACGGATCGCCTGACTCATTTGGCCAATCAATTGCTGTCGATGGCGCGGGTGGAAAACGGCGCGCGAGCGATTGCTGAGGGCGGTGCGCAATTGCTCGATTTGAGCCAGTTGGCCCGCGAACTGGGCATGGCTATGGCACCGCTGGCTCACGCTCGTGGTGTGGCGCTGGCGTTAGAGGCAGACGAACCGGTGTGGCTGCGCGGCGAGCCGACCTTGCTCAATGAGCTGCTGAGCAATCTGGTGGACAACGCGCTGGCGCATACGCCGACGGGTGGCAACGTGATTTTGCGGGTGCTGTCGCCGGCCGTGCTGGAAGTCGAAGACGACGGCCCGGGCATTCCACAGGATGAGCGGGACCGGGTGTTTGAACGCTTTTACCGGCGCAATCAGCAGGTCGCCGGTTCTGGGCTGGGGTTGGCGATTGTCGGGGAAATCTGCCGCGCGCATCTGGCGCAGATCTCGCTGCATGACGGCGAGCATGCCGGGTTGAGAGTGCGGGTGAGTTTTATTGCCGGCTAAGCGTCAGTAAAACATTGTCAGCGCTTCTTCCAGATCGGCGCACAACGCTTTGTTGTCCGGGTCGATCCCCAGTTTGCGGAACGCCGGAACGTTGAGCGGATCAACTCGCGCAAACGCGTGATCGGTGCCCTTGTGGCAATACAGACTCGCCACTTGCACCAGATCGACGTAATCGATTTCGCGCGAATTGCGTTCCAGATCCTGATACAGCCCAGGCAGCGCCACCAGCCGTTCCGGAAACTCCCAGACTCGCAGCAGCTTGTCGCCGAGCAACGGATGAATATGGTCGATCACATGGTTAAGGCTGACTGGATCGGACAGCAGTTCGTTGTGATCTTCAGCGTAGGTCAGGATCGGCAACACGCCGATCTGATGCACCAGTCCACCCAGCGCAGCCTGATCGGGTTTAAGCTGGGTGTAACGGCGGCACAGCGCATAACTGACGCCGGCGATCTCGAGACTTTTGCGCCAGACTTCGCGCATCTTGTGTTCGACCACCTCGGAGCGGGCGTGGAAAATCTGCTCCATCACCAGACCGATGGCCAGGTTGCTGCTGTAATTGACGCCGAGTCGCGTGATGGCGGTATGCAGGTCGGTGACTTCCTGCGTCGCGCGCAGCAGCGGACTGTTGACCACTTTGATCAGACGCGCCGACAGCGCGGTGTCGCGGCCAATGACTTTGCTCAGCTCGCTGACACTGATTTCAGGATCTTCCGCGGCCTTGCGAATCTGCAGGGCCACTTCCGGTAACGTTGGCAGAACCAGGTCATCGTTATCGATGGCCTCAACCAAATCCTGTTGGACCTTATCCGCCAGATCGCTCATGTCGTTTCTCTAGGTGTTGCAACAAATGCTGCGCTCAACGCTGGATTTCGCGGTCGCGATCCAGTGCGTAGGGCAGGTCGAGCAAGTGCAGGGCCGGGCCTTCGATGGCGCCCAGATGCAAATCACCGGCTTCGGCAGCTTCGGCCTGCAACACGGCCAGCAGTTCAATATTGTTTTCGGCGCGGGCGGCCAGCACCACTTCGCCGATCGCGCTGTTGTGGCTTGGGGCAAACAATTGCGTGCCCGGCTCCGGCAATTCGCTGGCGTCGAGTTGAACGCGATACAGACGACGCTTGAGTTTGCCGAGGTATTGCATGCGCGCGACGATTTCCTGGCCGGTGTAGCAGCCTTTCTTGAAACTCACGCCGCCGACGGCTTGCAGGTTGAGCATCTGCGGAATGAACAGCTCGCGGGTGCTCGGCATCACCTGGCCGATACCGGCGCGGATCTGGCCCAGCAGCCATTGGTTGAGTTCACCTTCAGCCAATTGCGCGGACATTCTTGTCTTGATGGCGTCGGCCTGATCGGCCGGTACCCAGAGTTCGGCACGGTTCGGCGAGACGCGAATTGCGATCAGGCCTTCATGGCGTACAACGCTGTCGGTTTCGGTCGGTAGCTGCAGACCGAGTGTCGCCAGGGTTGTGTCGGCATGTTCCAGACCAAAACGTAGCCAGGCAGCGCTTTCGTCGGTCAATTTGGATTTGGAGAACACCGCGTATTTTTTCAGATCCGCCAGTTGCGGATCGAGCAGCTCGCTGGCCATCGCCAGCAGTACGCCGTCGCCCTCGAGCAAGATGCGGAAACTCGACTGCATCCGGCCTTTCTGCGTGCAGCGCGCGCCGAGGCTGGCTTGGGTGTCGCTCAGGTAATTGATGTTGCAGGTCAACTGGCCTTGCAGGAATTTGCCAGCGTCCACGCCGCGAACCGCGAGAACGCCTTCATGTGACAGGGTGCAGAAAAAAGCAGAATCGGCCATGGGTCATCGCAGGGTAAAAAGTCTGGAGCACATCATAAGGGGGCGCTATTGAAATGGGTAGTTCATAAAGGATCGGAGGTGCCCGACCAAAGCCGACTGTGCGACCCGGCTCGGGCCTGTATACTGCGCGCCTATTTGAGGAGCGCTCCATGGTCGAACAAGTTGAACTCAATCGCCTGTTTTGGCACAGCCGTCGCGGCATGCTTGAACTCGACGTGCTGCTGGTGCCATTCGTTCAGGAGGTTTACGCGACTTTGAACGAGGTGGATCGCGATCTGTATGTCCGTCTGCTGACGTGCGAGGATCAGGACATGTTCGGCTGGTTCATGGAGCGTAACGAATCTGAAGATCCGGAGCTTCAGCGCATGGTCCGGATGATTCTGGATCGTGTCCAGCCCAAGTAATTCGTTCGAATGCCGCTGGCATGCCTCACGGCAGTTGCTGGCGGCGTATTTGTTGGCTCAGGCGTTCGCTCTGGGTTGTTTGTTTCTTCTATCTATTCCGGTCTGGGCCAGTTTGCTCGGGGCCTTCGGCTGTGCGCTCCACGCTATGTGGGCGCTGCCCCGGCAGATTCTGCTGAGTGATCCGCAAGCCTTCTGCGGACTACGGCGCGACGCCGATGGCTGGCAGCTGTGGTGTCAGGCTGACGGCTGGCAAGCGGTGCAGCTGCGACCGGACAGCCTGGCGCTGCCGCTGATCGTGGTGCTGCGTTTTCGTTTGCGCGGGGAGTGGCGAGTCAGATCCATCTGCGTGCCACGCGATGCGCAGGCGGCGGATCTGCACCGACGCCTACGAGTGCGGCTCAAGTTCAGTCGACGTAGGTGGGCGGCACCAGAATAGTGTCGAGTGCTTCCGGCAGCAGATCCGGGTAGTCGAGGGTGAAATGCAGGCCGCGACTTTCCTTGCGTTCCATCGCTGAGCGGATCATCAGTTCAGCGACCTGGGCGAGGTTGCGCAACTCGATCAGATCGCGGCTGACTTTATAGTTGCTGTAGAACTCGTCAATCTCGTCCAGCAGCAGACGCACCCGATGTTGCGCGCGTTGCAGGCGCTTGTTGGTGCGCACGATGCCAACGTAATCCCACATGAACCGCCGCAGCTCATCCCAGTTGTGCGCGATGATCACGTCTTCATCGGAGTCTGTAACCTGGCTGGCGTCCCAGACGGGCAGGGCGCGGGGGATGGCGACTTCGTCCAGTTGGTCAAGGATGTCCGCCGCCGCTGAGCGTGCGTAGACGAAGCATTCCAGCAGCGAATTGCTGGCCATGCGGTTGGCGCCGTGCAGGCCGGTAAAACTGGTTTCGCCGATGGCGTACAGGCCCGGTACGTCGGTGCGGCCGTGTTGATCGACCATAACCCCGCCACAGGTGTAATGCGCCGCTGGTACGACCGGAATCGGCTGTTTGGTGATGTCGATGCCGAATGTCAGGCAGCGTTCGTAAACAGTCGGAAAGTGCGACTTGATGAACGCTTCGGGCTTGTGGCTGATGTCGAGGTAGACGCAATCGACACCGAGGCGCTTCATTTCATGGTCGATGGCGCGGGCGACGATGTCGCGCGGCGCCAGTTCAGCGCGTGAGTCGAAGCGCTGCATGAAGCGCTCGCCATTCGGCAGTTTAAGATGAGCGCCTTCACCGCGAAGGGCTTCGGTCACCAGAAAACTCTTGGCTTGCGGGTGATACAGGCAGGTCGGGTGGAACTGGTTGAACTCCAGGTTTGCCACCCGACAGCCGGAACGCCAGGCCATGGCTATGCCATCACCGCAGGCGCCGTCGGGGTTACTGGTATAGAGATAGACCTTGGCCGCACCACCCGATGCAAGGATCACGAAACGTGCGCCGTAGGTGTCGACTTCGCCGCTCTTACGATTGAGCACGTAGGCGCCGAGGCAGCGGTCGCCGTCCATGCCCAGCCGGCGTTCGGTGATCAAATCGACAGCCACCCGCTGTTCCAGCAACTCGATATTCGAGCGCTGTTTAGCCTGGTTCAGCAAGGTTGTGAAAATCGCGGCACCGGTGGCGTCGGCTGCGTGGATGATGCGTCGATGGCTGTGGCCGCCTTCGCGGGTCAGGTGAAATTCGAAGCCGCCGTCTTCAGTGCCAGACTGTTCATCGCGGGTGAAGGGCACGCCTTGGTCGATCAGCCATTGAATCGCTTCGCGGCTATGCTCGACGGTAAAACGCACGGCGTCTTCGTGGCACAGGCCGCCGCCGGCATTCAGCGTGTCATCGACGTGCGATTCGACGGTGTCGGTGTCATCGAGCACAGCGGCGACACCGCCCTGGGCCCAATAGGTAGAACCGTTGGCGAGATCGCCCTTGCTCAATACAGCAATGCTCAAGTGGCCCGGCAGGGTCAGCGCGAGACTCAAACCGGCAGCGCCGCTGCCAATCACCAGAACATCGTGTTGAAACTGTTGGCTCATTTCAGGATTCCGCGCAAAGCGACCCGGGTCGGGGGGTGGCGCAGGACAGGCGATTCGCGAGTCGAGACAGCCACACAGCCCACTAGTATATAGAGGGCTGGAGCGGCACAATAGCCGGGCCGATATGGCATTGTGAGACTACAGTAGCGTGAACAGCGCGACGCTTCGTCGGAAGAAATTTCCGCAGGTTTTGGGAAAAGGCGACTGTATCGAGGATGAAACACCCTTTTTCGCCACGTTGTGGCTACATGTCGGCGATGTGGCGTTATAAATAATTGGAACTTTTGTCAGAGGCTCAAGCTCAATAGACAGTTGCCAAAACCACGGGACAGTGTCGGCTTCAATGCGGAACCTGCGGTTGGGTTCCTGCCGGCGAACCGATTACAAGATTATTCGCGCAGCCGGTTTATCCCGCGCTGCGTTTTTCGTGCGTGCCAAATCAGAGCCCGCAGGAAACTTGCTTGGAGGGGGAGAACTTTTGCGAAAAGCCCGAGTCTATGTTTGCAAGTCTGGTCGTTTAGTTATGCAAGCTTCCTCTGAGCTTATCGAGGAGTGTTCATGCTAACCCAGGAAGAGGATCAGCAGCTGGTCGAGCGCGTTCAGCGTGGCGACAAGCGAGCTTTCGATCTGCTGGTGCTGAAGTATCAGCACAAAATTCTCGGGTTGATCGTGCGTTTTGTGCACGACACCCATGAAGCGCAGGACGTAGCGCAAGAAGCCTTTATCAAGGCATATCGAGCGCTGGGAAATTTTCGCGGAGACAGCGCGTTTTATACGTGGCTTTACCGTATCGCCATCAACACGGCGAAGAATTATCTGGTTTCGCGCGGCCGCCGGCCGCCGGATAGCGATGTAAGTTCCGAAGATGCGGAGTTCTACGACGGCGATCATGGCCTGAAAGATCTTGAGTCTCCAGAGCGTGCACTGCTGCGGGATGAGATCGAGGGCACCGTCCATCGAACCATCCAGCAATTGCCGGAAGATTTGCGTACCGCTTTAACTTTACGTGAATTCGATGGTCTGAGTTACGAGGACATTGCGAGCGTCATGCAGTGTCCGGTTGGCACCGTGCGCTCCCGGATTTTCCGCGCTCGGGAGGCCATCGATAAAGCCCTGCAGCCGTTGTTGCAGGAAAACTAAAGACAGCGGCGATAGCCAAGAGAGGAACGCCATGAGTCGTGAAGCCCTGCAGGAATCGCTGTCCGCAGTGATGGATAACGAAGCGGACGAACTGGAATTGCGTCGAGTGATCAATGCACTTGATGATGTCGAAACCCGTGAAACCTGGGCTCGTTACCAAATCGCTCGGGCAGCCATGCACAAGGATCTGCTGCTTCCTCGCTTGGATATCGCTTCGGCCGTATCTGCTGCGCTGGAAGACGAAGCAACTCCAGCCAAAGCATCCCGCGGTCCATGGCGTAGCCTCGGTCGTCTGGCTGTTGCAGCCTCGGTGACTGTTGCAGTCCTGGCCGGTGTTCGCCTGTACAACCAGGATGAAATCGCTGGTGTTGAACTCGCTCAGCAATCCAATCAGCCGACTCTGTCCGCTCCACAGGTCAAAGGTCCGGCTGTACTGGCAGGCTATAGTGAAAGCTCCGAAGCTACTGGCCCTATGGCCAACGGCGTATTGCAAGGTCAACCAGGTTGGCATGACCAGCGTCTGCCAGGCTACTTGCGCCAGCACGCTCAGCAGGCTGCGCTCAAAGGTACTGAAAGCGCCCTGCCATATGCACGTGCAGCAAGCCTGGAAAACCGTTAAGGAGGATCATGCGCTCCATACCTCTACTTTCGCTTCTGCTTAGCGGCTGGTTTGTAGTTCCAGCCCATGCCGACGAAGCCCAGGAATGGTTAACACGCCTGGGCCAGGCCGAGCAGCAGCAAAGCTTCAACGGTACTTTCGTCTACGAGCGTAACGGTAGTTTTTCTACCCACAACATCTGGCATCGCGTCCAGAATGGTCAGATCCGCGAGCGTTTGTTACAGCTTGACGGTTCGGCCCAGGAAGTCGTGCGTATTGATGGGCATACTCAATGCGTTAGCGGCACCCTGGTTGCGGGGTTGGGCGATTCTCCCAACTCTGGCGCGCGTGCACTCGATCCTCAAAAGCTGAAGAATTGGTATGAGCTTGCCGTCGTCGGCAAGTCGCGTGTCGCTGGGCGCGAAGCGGTGATCGTTTCGCTTACCCCGCGTGATCAGCATCGCTATGGTTTCGAACTGCATCTGGACAAACAAACCGGTTTGCCCCTCAAGTCGTTGCTACTCAACGACAAGGGTCAACTGCTGGAACGGTTTCAGTTCACCCGTTTGAACACGGTGGAAACGCCGACCGACAAAGAATTGATGGCCGACGCCGACTGCAAGCCAGTCAATCTCCAGAGCGACAAGGCATCCTCTGTAAAAAGCGCGCAGGTCTGGCACTCGGATTGGCTGCCGCCAGGTTTCGAATTGACCAGCAGCTCTTCGCACAAAGATCCTGAAACCAAAACCCAGGTCAACAGCCTGATGTATGACGATGGTCTCGCGCGATTCTCGGTGTTTCTCGAGCCGTTAAATGGTGCAACCGTCACTGACACTCGGACTCAGTTGGGTCCAACCGTTGCCGTATCACGCCGTCTGACTACCCCTGAGGGTGAAATGATGGTGACGGTAGTCGGCGAAATTCCGATCGGCACTGCCGAACGAATTGCTTTATCGATGCGCAGCAATGACGCAACCACCAGCAAGCAGTGAGCTGAATCCAGCAAATCGCGTTTCCTCAGCGGGACGTAGAAATGTTTGCTGAGCATTTTCATTTGCAAATAATCCAAAAATTTTTTATAGGTCAGAGCCTCACGGCTCTGGCCTTGTTTGTTGTTGCCGGAACAAAAATGCCGGCCGGTCGCGCCCGGTGTTCCTTGCTCCATATCGCTTAATCCTGCTCGTCGTAACGGGAGCTGTATGTCGACACTTAGTTTGAAGTCTTATCTCTCAATTTTCGCCACCGTGCTGGTGCTCGGTCAGGCCGTGCCTGCGGTGGCGCAAGCAGCTGAACTGCCTGATTTCACCCAACTGGTCGAGCAAGCCTCGCCTGCGGTGGTGAACATCAGCACCACGCAGAAATTGCCCGACCGCAGAGTTAATCAGCAGATGCCTGACCTTGAAGGCTTGCCGCCAATGCTGCGCGAGTTTTTCGAGCGCGGCATGCCGCAACAGCCTCGTTCCCCGCGTGGCGATCGCCAGCGTGAAGCGCAGTCGCTGGGCTCAGGCTTCATCATCTCGCCGGATGGCTACATCCTCACCAACAACCATGTGATCGCTGATGCCGACGAAATTCTCGTGCGTCTTGCTGATCGCAGTGAAATGAAAGCCAAGCTGGTCGGCACCGACCCACGTTCCGACGTGGCGCTGCTGAAAATCGAAGGCAAGGATCTGCCGGTACTCAAACTGGGCAAATCCCAGGATCTGAAAGCCGGCCAGTGGGTCGTGGCGATCGGTTCGCCATTCGGCTTTGACCATACCGTGACCCAAGGCATCGTCAGCGCGGTTGGCCGTAGCCTGCCGAACGAAAACTATGTGCCGTTCATCCAGACCGACGTGCCAATCAATCCGGGCAACTCCGGTGGCCCGCTGTTCAATCTGAACGGTGAAGTGGTCGGCATCAACTCGCAGATTTACACCCGTTCCGGCGGCTTCATGGGCGTGTCGTTCGCCATCCCGATTGACGTGGCAATGGACGTTTCCAACCAGCTTAAAAGCGGTGGCAAGGTCAGCCGTGGCTGGTTGGGTGTGGTCATCCAGGAAGTGAACAAGGATCTTGCCGAGTCGTTTGGTCTGGAAAAACCGGCCGGTGCATTGGTTGCGCAGATTCAGGACGACGGTCCCGCGGCCAAGGGTGGCCTGCAAGTCGGCGACGTGATTCTGAGCATGAATGGCCAGCCAATCGTCATGTCGGCTGATCTGCCACATCTGGTCGGTGCACTGAAAGCAGGTGCCAAGGCCAATCTGGAAGTGATTCGTGAAGGCAAGCGCAAGAATGTCGAACTGACGGTCGGCGCGATCCCTGACGAAGACAAAGAGCTGGATGCGCTGCCTAAGTCGAGCGCCGAAACCAGCAGCAACCGTCTAGGTGTTTCGGTGAGTGAGCTGACCGCCGAGCAGAAGAAAACCTACGACCTCAAAGGTGGTGTGGTGATCAAGGAAGTGCAAGACGGTCCTGCGGCGCTGATCGGTCTGCAGCCGGGTGACGTCATCACGCACTTGAACAACCAGGCCATCGGTTCGAGCAAGGAATTTTCGGAGATTGCCAAGGCGCTGCCGAAGAATCGTTCGGTATCGATGCGCGTGCTGCGTCAAGGTCGTGCCAGCTTCATCACCTTCAAACTGGCTGAATAATCCGGTTGTGAGCTGAATAAAAAACCGCCTCGAATGAGGCGGTTTTTTTATGCCTGGAGAAAAGGCTCAGCCCATCATGTCCTTGACCATGCGCTCCTGTTCCATCAGCTCGCGCTGACGAGCATCGATGCGCGATGACAGCGGGAAGTTGCTGCCCGCCTTGCGCTTGGCGAAATCAAGTTGCTGAATAGCCTGGCGATAGTCGCCGACCAAAGCGAAGTACTCGGCCCGCGCCTGATGCAGCCCGATGATATTGCCCGAAAGTCCACGCGTTTCCGCCACCTGATACCAGACGTCGGGATCTTCCGGGCGCGACTTGAGCAGACCCTCGAGCGCTTTCTCGGCATCCGCCGTGCGATTCTGTTTGAGCAGCAGATCGACGCGTACCTGATTCAGCGGGTAGTTGCCCGGATACTGCGTGAGCATCCGGTCAACCCGCGACTGCGCATCCGGCAGGCGATTGTTGGTGATATCCAGATCAACTTGAGCCAGGTTGTAGACGATCTCGTTCGGGAATCTGGTCAGCAGTTGCTGGAGATTCTCGCGCGCCTCATTCAACTGGCCGCCCTTGATCTGCGCGATGGCCAGACCATACCGCGCCACATCGTTTTTCGGATTTTCATCCAGCTGTGCGCGGAAGCGTTTGGCGCCCAGTCCCGGGGTTTCTTCGTAGATCAACTGCACCCGTGCGCGGATCAGCTGATAACGCATGCTGTCCTCTATACCGCCCGGTTTGGCCTGTTCTGCACGGTTACGGGTGTCGGCGATCCGCGACTCGGTGACCGGGTGAGTCAGGAGGAATTCCGGTGGTTTGGCATCGAAGCGATATTGGCGCATCAGGCGTTCGAACATGGTCGGCATCGAGCGCGGATCGTAGCCGGCCTTTTCCAGATTGAGGATGCCGATGCGGTCGGCCTCTTGTTCGTTCTGGCGCGAGAAACGGCGTTGTTCCTGGATTGCGGCGGCTTGAGTGCCGGCAATCGCGGCAATGCCGGCGTCACCGGCACCCGCCGCGGCAATCACGATACCTGCGAGTAACGCGGCCATCATCGGCACTTGCATACGCTGCGAAGCTTCCACGCCTCGGGCAAAGTGACGTTGCGACAAGTGAGCCAGTTCGTGAGCCAGCACCGAGGCATATTCGCCTTCAGTCTGCGCGTTGAGGAACAGACCGCCGTTGACCCCGACGATCCCGCCCGGCGCGGCGAAGGCGTTGAGTTGCGGGCTGTTGATCAGGATGAATTCGAGGCGCCGGTCATTGACCTGACTGGTTTCCACCAGCTTGTAAACGCTGGACTCAACGTAATCCTTGAGCTGCGGATCGTTGAGCTGTGAAACCTGACTGCGCAGCATAGCGAGCCAAGCGCGACCCAACTGGTATTCCTGTTGCGGCGAGACGATGGCAGAACTGGCGTCACCGAGTGACGGCAGGTCGTCGGCGAAGCCCGGTGAGGCGAGCAGGCAAGCGAGCGTCAGCAGGGTAGGGCGCAAAAAAGTCATGCACAAAGCCTTAGTCGACAAAGAGCTTACTGTAGCCGGACACCGCGCTTGCGACCAGATATTCTAGGCAGCCCGACTCTCGATCCGGAGTGACGCATGACCGACGCTGTAGCCCATGACTGTGAACTCGACGCCAGTGGCCTGAATTGTCCACTGCCGTTGCTCAAGGCCAAGATGGAATTGAACAAGTTGGCCAGCGGCGCGGTACTCAAGGTGATCGCCACCGATGCGGGCTCACAGCGCGACTTCCGTACCTTTGCCAAATTGGCCGGTCATACGCTGTTGCATGAAGAAGACGAAGCGGGTGTCTATCGTTACTGGCTGAAAAAAGCGTGAAACAAGCAATATCGGCGTCCGCTAGGACGCCGAAGTGTCAGGCCTTGTTCAGGTCTTGAGCAGCAGCCAGCACCGCATCAACATGTCCTGGCACCTTCACGCCGCGCCATTCCTGGCGCAACACGCCATTCTTGTCGATCAGGAACGTGCTGCGATCCACGCCAAGATATTCCTTGCCGTAGAGCTTTTTCAGCTTGATCACATCAAACAGCTGGCAAACGGCTTCGTCCTTGTCACTGATCAGCTCGAACGGGAATTCCTGCTTGCCCTTGAAGTTCTCGTGCGATTTCAAGCTGTCGCGAGAAATACCGAACACCTCAGTGCCGGCAGCCTGAAACGCCGCGTACTGATCGCGAAAGCCCTGACCCTGAGTCGTGCAGCCCGGCGTGCTGTCTTTCGGATAGAAGTAGATCACTACTTGCTTGCCCTTGAGGGCGGCGAGGCTGAAGGTCTGCCCGCTGGTCGCAGGCGCTTCGAAATCAGCTACCGGTTGGTCGATGGTGACAGCCATGAAAGCATCCTTACATTGGGTTCTGTGGGCGCCACGGTTCGATCAGAGCGTCGAGGTTCATGGCGTCGGAGAAATCCAGGAACTGATCGCGCAGCCAACTGATCTGCGTGCCCGCGGGCAAAGTCACGGTGAACGTGGCGTTGAGCATGGTGCCGCCGGTCTGCGGAGCCTGATAGGTATCGCAGGTCAGGTTTTCCAGTTCGACGTTGTGATCCATGAAGAACTGGCAGAGTTCGTTGATGATGTCCGGGCGATAGGCCGAGCTGACGTATGCCACATACGGCAGCGCCTGCGGGCGATTTTCCAGCGGCGCGCTGCGCACCACGTTGACGGTGAAAGCGTGCTTCTTGGCCAGGCCCGACAGGCTGCCTTCAAGACGCGCGAGGGCGTCCCAAGTGCCGGAGATCTCAAGGATCAGCGCACTGCACTCGCCGTGGCGGGTCAGGCGTGAAGTGACCACGGCGCAGCGATTTTCATGGCTGGCGCGGCACAGGACGTTAGTCAGCTCCATGGGGTTGGCGCCGAGGGCACTGATGACAAGGAATTGTTCGCGAACTGTGGGGGTGGACATGCAGCATTCCTAAAGCGATGAGCGGTCGGTAGGGTGAGGGGCATTGATTACCGGAAGTTGCCTGCATGAGCCAATTCAGTCTGTCCGTCAGAAATCCCCGGCAGCACTCGCAACTCGCTCCACTTTGGCGGAAGCGCGTCGAGGCGACGCTGGAACGGGGCCTGGGAGGCCGAAAAGGGAGGCTGGAACCCGGCGTACAAGCTGATCATTACCGATCAAAGTCTGAAGGGTAGCGAAAAGCGCGGCCAAGGGGAATGGCAGCGGCGCAGTACTTCGCTTGTGCAAGCATCTTGGCGCCAGTACCATTACCGCTCTCTTTTTCCGGCAGGAGCGGTTTCATGATTGCGGGCAGTATGGTGGCACTGGTCACACCCATGGATGCACAAGGGCGTCTTGACTGGGACAGCCTCAGCAAACTCGTGGACTTTCACCTGAAGAACGGCACCCACGCCATTGTCGCGGTCGGTACTACCGGCGAGTCGGCAACCCTGGATGTCGATGAGCACATTGCCGTCATCAAGGCCGTGGTCAAGCAGGTCAACGGCCGTATACCGGTCATTGCCGGTACCGGCGCCAATTCGACCCGCGAAGCCGTCGAACTGACCCGCAACGCCAAAGAAGCCGGGGCCGATGCCTGCCTGCTGGTCGTTCCGTACTACAATAAACCGACTCAGGAAGGTTTGTACCAGCACTTCAAGCACATCGCCGAGTCGGTCGACATTCCGCAGATTCTGTACAACGTTCCTGGCCGCACTTCCTGCGACATGCAGGCCGAGACCGTGATCCGCCTGTCCACCGTGCCGAACATCATCGGCATCAAGGAAGCCACTGGCGACCTGAAGCGTGCCAAAGCGATCATCGACGGCGTGAGCAAGGATTTCATCGTGCTGTCCGGCGATGATCCGACCGCCGTCGAACTGATCCTGCTGGGTGGTAAAGGCAACATCTCCGTCACCGCCAACGTCGCTCCGCGCGAAATGGCTGATCTGTGCGAGGCTGCGCTCGAGGGCAACGCCGACAAAGCACGAGCGATCAACGAAAAACTGATGCCGCTGCACAAGGACCTGTTCATCGAAGCCAACCCGATTCCGGTGAAGTGGGCTTTGGTGGAAATGGGTCTGATGCACGAAGGCATCCGCCTGCCGCTGACCTGGCTGAGCACCCCTTGTCATGAAACGTTGCGTTCGGCCCTGCGCCAATGCAGCGTCCTGGTTTAATTGAGGAAGTACAACGCATGAAGCGAATGGCCGGACTTTCCGCACTTGCCTTGATTATCTCCAGCACCAGTGGCTGCGGATGGGTCTGGGGCCCGGAAGGTTATTTCCGTGACCGTGGTAGCGATTACCTGGAAGCGCAACAGACTGCACCGATGCAACTGCCACCCGACGTAGCCACCGCCAAGCGTCTCGATCCGTTGTTGCCGATTCCGCGCAACGTAGCCGACGACACCGCCAAGGGCGAATACATCGTTCCGCGTCCTCAGCCGCTGTCGGCTGTTGCCGATGCCAGCGACTACTCGCTACAGAAGAGCGGTGACTCGCGTTGGGTCATGGCTCAGCATCCACCGGCTGAAGTCTGGCCAGTGGCGGTGCAGTTTTTCCAGGACAACGGTTTCCGTCTGGATGAACAGCGCCCGCAAACCGGCGAGTTCACCACGACCTGGCAGCACTCGGATGAACTGTCGGCTGCAATGGCCAAGCGCCTGAGCGCGGCCGGTATCAGCACCGACAGCGAAACTCGCGTGCGGGTACGCATCGAGCCAGGCGTGCAGCGCAATACCAGTGAAGTCTACGTGGTCAGCGCCGAGCGTCCTGCCGGCAGCACGGCCGACGTGGCGTTCACCAATCGTTCGGTCAACACCGGTCTCGACGCAGCGCTGGTCGACGACATGCTTGCAAGCATGAGCCGTATCGCGGAGAAGGGCGGTTCGGTGTCCATGCTGGCTTCGCGCGATTTCGATACGCCAAGCCGTGTCAGCCTGAGCGAAGACGGCAGCGGCAACCCGGTGCTGAACGTCGGCAATGACCTGGATCGTGCCTGGTCGAGCGTCGGTCGTGCGCTGGAGCAAGGTGAGTGGCGCGTTGAAGACATCAACCGCAGCCTAGGCCTGTACTACATCAACTTGTCCGAAAAGGCCGAGAAGAAAGACGACAAGCCTGGGTTCTTCAGCAGCCTGTTCGGCAGTGCGCCGAGCAAGGAAGAAGTTGAAGCCCGTGCCGAGCGTTATCAGGTTCGTCTGAGCAAGGTCGGCGAGAACGTGCAAGTCACCGTCGAGAAGAACATCAATACCGTGGCTCCGGCCGATGTGGCTCGCAAGGTGTTGAGTCTGATTCAGGACAACCTGGGCTGATAACATGCGTTTTGCCGTTCTCGGCAGCGGTAGCCAAGGGAACGGCACGCTGATCGCCAGCGCTGATACCTATGTGCTGGTGGATTGTGGTTTTTCCCTGCGGGAAACCGAAAAGCGCCTGTTGCGCCTGGGGGTGAACCCGGCGCAATTGAGCGCGATACTTGTGACCCACGAACATGCCGATCACGTGCATGGCGTGGGTTTGCTGTCTCGGCGCTACAATCTGCCGGTCTACCTCAGTCGCGGCACACTGCGCGGGATGCGCAAACCGATTGAAGCTGCCGGGTTTCTTGCCGGTGGCGAGCAACTGCAGATCGGTGCACTGAACATCGGGGTCATTGCCGTGGCCCATGATGCGCAGGAACCGACCCAATATGTATTCAGTGACGGCGAGCGGCGTTTCGGCCTGCTGACTGACCTCGGTTCTTATTGCGAGCGGGTGCTGGACGGTTATCGGGATCTCGATGCGTTAATGATCGAATCCAACCATTGTCGTGACATGTTGGCGCGTGGTCATTACCCGTACTTTCTCAAGCAGCGGGTCGGCGGCGAGCTGGGACATTTGAACAACCATCAGGCGGCATTCCTGGTGGCCGAGTTGGGCTGGCAAGGCCTGCAACATTTGGTCCTGGCCCATCTGAGCAGCAAGAACAACCTGCCGCAGCTGGCCCGGCAATGTTTTGTCGACACTCTCGGGTGCGACCCGGACTGGCTGCAACTGGCCGATCAAGATTCAGGGCTCGACTGGCGCCACATCGCCTAGCCCATCTACTTAGCAATCGGAGCCCATCATGGAAAAACGTGAAGAACTCTACCGCGGCAAAGCCAAGTCGGTTTACAAGACCGATGACGCTGACCGCTTGATCCTGCTGTTCCGTAACGACACTTCGGCGTTCGACGGCAAGCGTATCGAGCAGCTCGACCGCAAAGGCATGGTGAACAACAAGTTCAACGCCTTCATCATGCAGAAACTCGAGGAGGCCGGTGTTCCGACCCAATTCGACAAGCTGCTGGGCGACAACGAATGCCTGGTGAAGAAACTCGACATGATCCCGGTCGAGTGCGTTGTGCGTAACTACGCTGCCGGTAGTCTGGTCAAGCGTCTCGGTGTCGAGGAGGGCTTGAAGCTCAACCCGTACACTTTCGAACTGTTCCTCAAGGACGACGCCAAGGGCGACCCGTTCATCAACGAATCCCACGTTGTGGCATTCGGCTGGGGTACCGCCGAGCAACTGGTTCGCATGAAAGAACTGTCGCTCAAGGTCAACGAAGTGTTGAGCAAACTGTTCGACGACGCTGGTCTGCTGCTGGTCGACTTCAAGCTGGAATTCGGCGTGTTCAGCGACGGCTCCATCGTGCTGGGTGACGAGTTCAGTCCGGACGGCTGCCGTCTGTGGGACAAGGACACCAAGAAGAAGATGGACAAAGACCGCTTCCGCCAAGGCCTCGGTGACGTTATCGAAGCCTACGAAGAAGTCGCCAAACGTCTGGGTGTGCCGCTGTAATCGACGCAAGCATCTGATAGCACGGAAAAAATTTCGAATAGGGGTTTCCCATTCGGTAAAAGTGTTGTTATGATGCGCGCCGTTGGAGAGATGCCAGAGTGGCCGAATGGGACGGATTCGAAATCCGTTGTACCTTCACCGGTACCTAGGGTTCGAATCCCTATCTCTCCGCCATTATTGAATAAGACTAAGCCCTCGTAATCGTTATTGATTACGGGGGCTTTTTCGTTCTTGGTGTTTTGTTTGGAGGTTGCGTATCAGAAGGCTGGGGCGGGCACGCTTCTATATAGTATCGGGCGATCATTTGGCGCTGGTCGCAGCTTTTGCGCCCCGAAGCTTCGTAGTGCGTTTCTCCTTCCTTATAAGTAGAAGGGAAGGTGGGGCGCCAACTCAGGGGTTTTTGACCTTTGTGACAGAAATATGAAAATAGCGGTTGACGGCAGATTCCAGAAGTCTATAATTCGCCCCACTTCCGGCGCAGTCGAAACGGAAAACTCCTTGAGATTCAATGAGTTATGTAGGTTTCG